>DATDJP010000259.1:0-8167 GCA_036520475.1 Polyangiaceae bacterium
GTATCCGGAGTCTGACGCCCGCCGTGCTGCCCAAAATCAGCACGACGTCGGGCCCTGCGGAATGGGATGGTCGCGGGTCCGTCGTGGAAGTCCAGGCGATTTTGTACTCACCGGAGTTCTGGAGTACGCGCTGCACCGCTACCGCTATTGCGGTCTCGTGCGGCTCCAATGCGACGCGTAGGGCGATTCGATCGTGCCCACCTGAACGCAAATCCGAAGTCAGAAGCAGCATCCCAGCGTGTCGTCCTACGCAAGACACGTACCAACCGGCCGACGCGGCGAAGCCTCGGTGAACCCTGTACGACCTCCATCATCCGGATTGCTTGTGCACGGGACGAACAAGCTGTGCAGATCCGGCACAACTCGCCGCACAAGCCGGTGACCAGCGGCGCAAACGACAGCGTCCGGGCGATGGGCGTCTCAAACTCCACAGCCCACGTGCATGACGGTCGCAGCGTGATCGGGCATTCACAGTTCGCCGCGCGTTCGCTCCCGGGCGCCAAACGGCTACCGCGGAAACATCGCGAGATTGTGGTTTGAACGCCACAGCTCCAGGAACACCTGACATGTTTTCAGTGGAACCGTTCCGGATACACGTACCGTTCAGCTCCGTAACAGGTTCTGCTGCAGGCAGACCGATCGCGCTGCGCGCAGCGTCTCCTCGCTCCAGATGCGAAGCAGGCGACGCAGGAGCGGACGTCCGCGCTCACGCTGTTCGTCCTGAAGCCCGAAAAGTGAACCCAATACTCCACGCTCGACGACCGAGACTCGTGAGTCGCGTCGTCGCCGCGCCTTGGTAAGCCGTCCGCACATTCTCACTGCGACGCAGTTAGTCTGACGCGGCCATCCATGTCGGTACACGTACCCGCGGCACGCTGAGCCAGCCCGATAATTCTAACTGCTGAATGTCGTGCAACACGTGAGTGCAGCATCTGGATTGCCAATCCGCGAGCGCCTGGTCCGACGCTCGCCGTGGAAGCGCGCTTCGGCACGAGCGAGCTCACCAGCGCGAGACGGCGCGAGACTGAACGACGCAGCGGCCGAAGCACGAGCGTGATACTCAGCGACGCGTCCGAGGCAGCCTGCGAACACATGCAGCCGCACGCGCAGTGTGCCGACGAGTGAGCATCCTTCGATGGGGCTCGACGCAGGCGGTGCCGCTCGAACCCCGCTGCTGCAAAGCGACTTTGGCGCTCCAGGTCAAGCGTTAGTTGCGCCATTGTCCTAGCGTGAGCTAGCTCGCCGGTCCGCGCGAACGCGCGTCACGCCAGCGCCGCACAAAGTGCGTCACATTTCGAGCGCGGCGACTCAGTCCTCTCGGAGTGCTTTCTTATTGGCGTGCTGAAAGGGCGTCGCACCATTCCATGCCGAGCGACGAGCTACCTTCGGATTCACGTGCAATCGGCGCGACGCCGCATGCGGGTGCTTGCAGGATTCGAACACGACTATCCGCACGCGGATCGCTCCTGCACCTTCGGAAGCGTCTTGCTCACGGAGCCTGTCTGGGATACTCGATTCGACCAAGGAACGACCGCTCGATGATGAACGCGAGGGACCTGGTGGCGCCGAAAAAATGGGCGACTATTCCAAACCTCGCAGATCGTCATTTTCGGCGCGCTCTCGCGTCGCTACTCGCGGCTCTGTTCGTCCTTGGTACGGTGCAGTCCGCAACGGCTGGACCGGAGGACGAGCCTGATCTGAAGTTCGACATGCCCTCGACCTACGAGTTCGCGTTCGTGTCGGTGGGTATCACACAGGCCTGGAGCATCGCGGGGCGTACGCTGTTCCTCGGTGCAGGCGGCGGAATCGGGCCGGCGCTGTACCGAATCTCGCAGATGAAATGCTCGGACGCCGTCGGCCCCTGCGACGACAAGAACACTCGCGACGTGGGCCTCGATCCCTCGTGGGAAATCGCTCACGGCAATCTGTTCGTGCGGCTCTCCCCCATCCCCTACCTCGACCTCGATGTCGGTCCGAAGATCGCGATCGGCACCACGTTGTACGACATCCCGGAGGCCCCGCGCCCTAGCTTCATCTACGGCGGATACGCGGACCTGCGGGTCGGTTCGCGCACGATCAAGTTCGGCCCACGCTTCGAATACAGTCGCACCGCTTATGCGGACTTTTACCAGAACGGTTGGAAGCTCACCGCGCTGATGGTGCGCGTGGTGCACTGAACCAGGCCAGGTCATGAGCATCCGAAACGCACTGTTGGGAATCGCGGTCATTGCGGGATTCCTTTGTCTCGGGCGCTCCGCCGAAGCGAGAAAACCCAAGGACGACTTCATCAGCCCGCAGCTCGGCGGGCCGCGGCTCACCTTGATGCCGTTCATTGGTCCGGGCTTCCGCGCCAACTACGATCATCGCTTCCCCATCGAGCAGGACATGAGCGAGGTGCGTACCCAGCTCATCGGGGACGTGGCTTTGCCCTTCAGTGAAGTCAGCGCCAACGTCGACGTGCGCTTCTTTCTGCTGAGCCTCGGGTTGAGCGTGGGCTTTCACCATGAGTGGCATCTGCTGCAATTCCAGCCCGATCCAGCAACCGGCCGCGATCGCGCGGGGGAGCCCAAAGTCACCAACGACTCTTCGGGCGTACCGGTACCCGCGACCGAAGATCCGACCCCCGGCTATCTCGACCTTCACCGCACCGCACGCGCCGTCAAAGACAAGAACACGGACATCGATACCGACAAGTGGATGTACTACGAGGGCCGCTGGGGCCTCGTTGCGCCTGCTGACCCCTTCATGGGCGTCTCGAACCTGGCGCTACGCTACGAAAACCGACCGGACGTAACGTACGATTGGGTCAACGCCACCGTGCTCAACGGCGGCTGGCATCTGCGCTGGGAAGCCTACACGCTGCTGCGCAGCAGGAAACTCGGCTTCATCGGGCCGGCCTTTCGAGCGATGGTCGTACAGCGCAACCGTGCTCGCGGACCAGAGGCGGATCGCACGCTTCAGAGCGGGGTCATCGTTCCCACGGACAGCTCCTGCCAGGCCGGCGAGAACATTCGCTGTATCGGCACCTATGAGTTCGAGTTCCAGTACGGCATCCTCGCGGGCACGCGGCCGAGCTGGGTGAGCAGCAACGACACTTTGCTGATCCGTGCGTACACGACGTGGGGCCTCGATAACGACCTGTTCGGCACCCACACCTTCCGCCAGCCACTGCAGATCTTGGTGGCTTACATGGTGGATATCGACCTCTGATTGTCGAGCGAATGACGATGCGCAACCTCCGACGCTACTTATTGACCGGGCTGGCAGGCAGCCTCGGCGTGCTTTCGTCGCAGGCCGCTCGTGCGTCGAATCCGCTCGAGTATCCGGACAACGGCGCTGCGCAGTTCTCCCGCGGCGGCGCCTGGCTCGCGACGGCGAACGAGCCCATCGCCACGCACTACAACCCCGCGGCGCTCGCCACTCAGCCCTCCGGCTTTTCGGTCGAACAGCAGCTGAACTACAACCGCGTGTGCTTCGACCGGCGCGTGCCGGGCAACCAGCAGATCGGCCCGCTACAGACGCAGCCCGACCTCGTGTACACGGAATCCTGCTCCGAGCGCGCCTCCTTCCCCTCGACGATTCCTTCGATTTCCTTCGTGTGGCGCGCCACGGCCAAACTGGGGTTCGGCTTCGCGCTCGTGCCACCGGCGGCTTACGGCTTCCCCAGGGACGCGCTGTCGCCCATGGCAGAAGGGCGCAATCGGGCCACGGGCCAAACGCGTCCGGTGCCATCTCCGTACCGGTACATGGCGCTGAATCAGCAATCGCTGATCATCTTTCCCACGATCGGCGTGGGCTACGAGCTCTTCAAGAACTTCCGGGTCGGCGCGGCGTTCATTTCGGGCATCGCCACCATCACCACGTCCATCACGAACATCACGCGTCCTTCCACGCAGGAAAACAATCCCTACGACTTCGCGCGCGAGGACACTCGTTCCGATCTCCGCACGCAGGATTTGTTCATGCCCGGCGCGATCGCATCGATTCACTGGTCGGTGACCGATCGTATCGACTTTGCGCTCTGGGGTCGCTGGATCGACAGCGTGCGCACCAGCAAGGGCCAGCTCGACGTCACCACGCGCGTGTACGACACGAACGCTCGTGAGACCGACGTCTGCGTCGCGGGACCGGACGGCACGATCGACGTCTCCTGTCCGGACGCATTTCCGAACCCGTTCGACAACGCGCTCGAGGAGTTCGACTACCCGATTGCCCCCGAGGCGCGCATCGGCGTGCGTTATCACCACCCCCGAGCGGACTTCAAACCCGTCAGCGACGAAGAGATCGCTGAAGGAGCGCTACCCGTTCGCGATCCGCTGCACGACGACGTGTTCGACGTGGAAGTGAACGGCAGCTACACGAAGAACACTTCGGCCAACGAGATCAAGGTTCGCTTGAACGAGACCCTGCAAACGCTGCCCGAAGGCGTCAATCTGCCGCCGAACGCCGACCGCTGGAACGGCTACAGGGATTCGTTCGGAGTCCGCATCGGCGGGCAGTGGAACGTCATTCGCGACAAGCTCGGGCTGCGCGTCGGCGGCTGGATGGAAACCCGCGCGCAAGATCCCGAGTGGCTGAACGTGTTCCCGACAGGACCCCAGCGCTACGGCGTTGGCGGCGGTATCGTGTTCCGGCAAGACTTCATCGACATCTCCATCGGCTTCCAGCATCACGGCTCCTCCGGCCTCGACAACAAGGGCAATGGCCGCATGCGTGCCATCCTCGCCACTAGCAACGAGACCGAGTTGGTGGACGGTCCGAACACGTCGGCCAAGGACCGCGTCGACTTTCGCACCCCGTTTGCGATCAACGGCGGCAAGGTCACCCAGTACGCGAACAGCTTCACGCTCGGCGGCACCGTCCGCTTCTGAAGCGAGCAGGCGCGCGCGCAGTACGGCTTGCCTGTCGCAAGCTCGCGGTACAAAGACGACCGCAAACGCGTCGCGGGCGCTCATTCCACCGGTGGACGAGCGCCCGCGTGCGAGTCGATATCAACGACTCACATCAGGGATCGCACGTGCCTTCCTTGATCTTTGCACCAGCAAACGCGTGATAGGCGACCGTGAGGTACGCGTCGTGGCAGTCTCGTGTCGCCGGGCCGTTGGTCTCGGAGCACCAGTCCCCGGGCGGCATGCCATTCACCGCGTCCATCGGGTTCCACTTGCCCGTCGCGCGGCACGATTTGTTTTCGGTCGTGGCCCACTCGCTCAGGTTGGCGCCCGCTCCAGGGTACTGATAGCAGAGCGTGTTCTTGAGCAGCTCGACCCAAATCTGCTCGAGCTCGACGGTCAAGAAGTAGCCCTTCGTCCACGCATCACCAACACCGAGCTTGCTCGTGTCGACGCCGGACCAAGACGCGAGCTTCGGATCGTTCGGATTGCCCCCATTGGTATTTGCCGCGGTGCACTCCTCTCCGGCGGTCGCAGGGTTTTGGCCGAGGACCTGGCCGGCCCGATACACTCCGACGCAGTTACGCTGCTTCGCGTCCGTGTACTTCTGGTAGGTCTCCGGCTCGTGAATTGGCACCACGATGTACGACTTGCCGAATTGGCCCAGGTTGTAGATGACCTGGAACGCGACGGTGGCAAAGCCGTGCACCGTGCCCGCGTCCGGATCCATGTAGTAGAAGCCGTCGATGCCGTCGGCCTTGTTCTGGTCTTCCAGAGTCTTTGCGAGGAGCTCGCGGCGCTTGGCCTGACCGGCTTCGGTGAGCTCACCGCGGTTGAGCTCGGAAATCGGGCCGCCCGTGCCATCGCGCTCGAGCTGGAAGTCTTCCATGACGCGCCGGGCCTGAGTCGGCCGGATGGCGAACGGCATGGCCAGTGGCTGAGGCAAGCCGGGTGGGTAGTCCGCCTGGTAAATTTCAGTCGCCGGAATCGCACGCGTCGAGTCGATCCAGCCAGTGGCGGCTTTCATCATGCAGAGCCCGTTTTGGATGGCGTCGTCCGCCTGTTCCGGAGCGACGTAGCGAGCCCAACCGACCCGGGAGATATCGTTCTCCATATCGGTTTCCATCACGCGAATGTACCCCGCGAGACCCGTTGGGGTTTGACATGCAGGCCACGCCGTCGAGCCGTTCAGCGCCGAGTAGATGACGTCGGTCTTCAAACCGGCAGGTGTCGTGGGGTACACCCAGGTCTGGCGGATCTGGATCTTGGTCTCGTTCGTGTTGTCCCGAGTTGCGAGACACTCCGAACCGGGACCGTCTTTGCCGCTGACGTAGCACTTCTCTTCGGTCGGACAGCACGCAGTCTTGCAGCCGCTCACGGCTCCGCCGCCGTCGTTACCGCCGCTGCCGATGGGTCCCTGACCCATCTCGACCGGCGTGTCCTTGATAACGTCGTTGCACGCGAAGAGGCCGGCACCGACAATGCCCGAAACGAAGAGTCCGTTAAGAGCGACCCGAGTTGCTGTTCGATACCTCATCACGCGAGAGCCTCCTAAGCACCCATCCCGTGGTTGCGCCGGTAGCCTATCGTGCAAAGTGCGCACGCGCCCGCGCAAAAAGCATACTCAGACAGCAGCGTACCCTTCGCGCATGGCCATAAAATACCGCCTAAAGCGCCGACTGAGTTGATGGCGGTTACCGCGTCACACGGCGTCAAGCTCGACTCGCCGTCGAACTCCGCACGCTGTCGCGCGCGAGGCCCAGATTGCATCGAAGGGAACCGCTGGCTGTTGCGGCGTGCCTCGACGAGGGCCGCCGCAGCTGTGGGGGAGCTGCGCCCCGCGACGCGGCGATCACTCCCAAGCGTCAACGGAGACACCCGCCGTGCCGACTGACAGCGACGCCTGCGCTGTCACGCAGGCGCCCAGCTCAGCTCGCGTCGCCAGGGCCGAGCTCGATCTCCGTGAGCGCCCTGGACCGCGCGCGCGCTGCGGGCATCTCGACTCGCTTCATGACCCCCGCCAGACAGGCGGCAAGATCCGGGTTCTCGAGCGACCCGCCGCTGCGCCGCGCGCTCGGCACTCTGCCGTCGGCCGAAATCGTCAGCTCCAGCTCGACGCTGCCGCGCTTGCGCTGCCCGACTGACTTGTAGCAGCTGACGATGCGTCCCCAGGCGTTTCGCGCGGCACGTTGCACGGCTTCGCGCTCGTGCGGCCCTTGCACCGAGAGCACGTTGACGATGACGCGCGGCTCGGGGTGATACTCACGCTCCTGCGCGGGCTCACTCGACGCTTCGCGAGGCTCCAACGCTACGAGCAGCACGATGGCAAAACCGAGAGAGAGACGCATGGCGGCATGGTGGCGCGCCTTTGGCCGCGTCGCAAGGCGAGAGCGGCGCTCTCTTCACTCCACGCGGTGGGCGCGGAATAGCCGCAACTTGTCGGGCGTGTCGCGCTCCGATGCGAAATAGAGCCAGCACGAATCGGGTGATAGACTCGGCTCCGCGTCGCTCTTTCCCGGTTGGCTCACGCCGGCAACGGGCACCGGGACGCCTTCAGGGAGGCCCGCCTCGTTCAGCTTCACGACGAACACGTCAGACGGGCTGCCGGGCAGAACCTTGCAGCTCGCGTCGCGTTCCTTGGCGCTGAAAAAGAGTAGCGGCGCGTACGGCACTGCCCAAAAGGCGTACTCGAACTCATGCAGCACACAATCGCCCGGCAGCTCGAGCGACATGTCCGCCGGGATCCACTCGCCGTCGAGCTTCATGCTGAATGCGTGCACGTCGAGCGAGCCGTCGTTGTTGACCGTCCAGAACGCGTGCGTGCGCGAGAACGCCACGCTGTAGCTCGAGCGCACGCTGCCGAGCGGCGCGTTGAACGGAGCTGGCAAGCGCACCACGCGCGACGCGCTGCCGGTCGCATCGACGCTCGCGCCGTACAGGTCGATCCGCAGCGGACCCGCTTCACCCTGCTCGCTGCGATTGAAAAAGAAGTTCAAACCGCTGAGCGCGCCGGGAAGCGGCCACCCGACTTTTTCAGCGCGCCATTCTCGCCCGCGTCGGCCGCGTCCAGCGGGCTGGGCATGGGCGCGCCTTTGCCCTGCCCCAGGTCGCCCGTCAGCCATAATTGCCCGCCGAAGTACCGTTTATTGGCACGCCAGACCCGTCACCTTACTGCCAACTGTGGCACGCCGCGTTGGGCACGGGCGCCGTTGCGCGGCGTATTCCGAGATAGCACGGCGCTTGCTTGGTACGGACGGAGCGAAAGGATTTCTCGATGC
>DATDJP010000260.1:0-79952 GCA_036520475.1 Polyangiaceae bacterium
GCGCTCCGTGCAGAATTGCAGGCGCTGATGAGCGATCTCTACGGCCGTACGGGAGCGTCCCAGCTCGCGGATCAAGCGCGGCGCAGCTCGCGAGCGGCGTGGGAACGGGTATCGCTGAAGCTACCGAAAGAGCTGCGCGACGTCTTCTATCGCCACCCGGAGCGGCGCCGCTCGCCGGAGCCCGTGGCGGAGCAACTGTCGCACGACAACTCGCTGCTCCGAGTCCTGGCGATCAATCGACGTCTGAGCTCGACGCTCGACGTCCCTGCCATCCTCGAGCTCGCGATGGACTCCGCGATCGAGCTGACCGGCGCCGAGCGCGGCTTCTTGCTCCTGTCCCAGGGCGCGCGCGCTCGGCGAGCTCTGCAGGTCGCGGTCGCGCGCAACCTGGATCGCGAGCGGCTCGGCAAGAGTCATTTCAAGTTCAGCCAGGATATCGCGCAGCGCGTCCTCGCCAGCGGCGAGCCCGTGCTGAGTATCGATGCCAGCAGCGACCCGCGCTTCGAAAGCAGCGTGTCCATCCACGCCATGCGGCTTCGCTCGGTCGTGTGCGTACCGATCCGCGCGCACGAGCGTGTGCTCGGCGCGCTGTATCTCGACAACCGTTTTCAACAGGGCCGCTTCCGGGAAGCGGATATCGTCGTGCTCGCCGCTTTCGCCGACCAGGTCGCGATCGCGCTGCACAACGGCCGGCTCTGGGCGGAGCTTCAGCAGCGCACCGAGCAACTCGAGCGCGAGCAAGGTCGCGTCCGCGAGCTGGTCGCGGCGCAAGCCCGACAGATCGACGAGCTCACGGACGAGCTCGAACGCGAACGCCAGCACCTCGGCAGCCTGCACGAGCTCGGGGGGATCGTGGGCGCGAGCTCCGCCATGACGCGCATCCGGGGGATGATCCGACGAGTCGCGCAGAGCGCGCTGCCCGTGCTGATTCAGGGGGAAAGTGGCACCGGCAAAGAGCTGGTGGCGAAAGCAATCGCCGGGCAGGGCGCGTGCGGCGCAAAGCCGTTCCTGGCCATCAACTGCGCCGCCCTGCCCCATGCGCTCCTGGAGTCCGAATTGTTCGGACATCGCAAGGGCGCATTCACCGACGCCGTTCGCGAGCACCCTGGCGTGTTCGTGGCGGCCAAAGGGGGCACGCTATTCTTGGACGAGATCGGCGAGATTCCCTTGCCACTACAAGCCAAGTTGCTGCGCGTCATTCAAGAACGCGAGGTGCAGCCCGTCGGGTCGGATAAGTGCGTCCGGATCGACGACGTGCGCCTGATCTTCGCCACGAATCGCAAGCTTTCGGATGAAGTGGCACGCGGACTGTTCCGCGAGGATCTGTTCTACCGCGTCAGCGTCGTCGAAATCGTGGTGCCGCCGCTCCGCGAGCGCCTCGAAGACGTGCCGAGCTTGTGCGCGGCGCTGCTCGAACGCATCGCGCAGCGCCAGGGCGAAGCGCCGCGGCGCTTGAGCCGTGCTGCTCTGGGGCGGCTGCTCCGGTACGCCTGGCCTGGTAACGTGCGCCAGCTCGAGAACGTGCTGGCCCGCGCCGTCGTGCTCTCCGAGAACGCGGAGATCGCGGCCCAGGACATCGATCTGCCCAGCGCTGCGGCGCCGGCGCTTTCGGCGCGCTCGCGCCCGGAGCTCCGGCGTGCGGAGGCGGAGGCAATTCGCGAAGCGCTGGTGCGCTCGAACTACAACGTGTGCGAGGTATCACGCACGCTCGGCATTCCGCGCACGAGTCTCTACCGGAAACTGCGCCGCTACGAGCTCTTGAAGTCTCCAGCCTGAGCGTTCCGTCTCAGCGGGCGTCCCCGGGCCTGCCCCCTGCTCTGGACCGCCGTGCCCGCGCTGGCCGTGTACCGGCACGCGCGCACATACGACTACTCCGGCTGCATGATCTCGCGACGCAGCGCGCGGGCGCCCAGATCCTGAACGATTGAGCGCATGCGTTGAACTCCAGCGCGGGCAGAATCCGCGCAACGCTCGCTGGTCGACGTCGTTCGACGTATGGCAGACCTGCCAGACTCGCCAAGTGCGTTCCACTCGGCTAAAATTCGAGTCTACTTAACGACAGCTGCTCGAGAAGGAGTTCTTACCATGCGCAATGCCGCTCGTATTCCCGCGGTGCTTTCGCTGCTCGTCCTGTCCGCTGCCTGCGGCGGTAAATTCGATCCACCGGGGACCGGCGGCACGGGTGGCAACGGCGCCACGGGTGGCGAGGACGGCGGAGTTTCGGGAGGTGGCGGTTCGACGAGCTCGGACGCCGGAACGTGCCAGCCGCTGCGCGGTTGTACGTCGAGCGAGCGCTGTAACGACGGCTGCAATACGTGCACGTGCGCGGGCGGACAGTGGGCGTGCACCCGGCGCGCGTGCGTCGACGCGGGCGAGTCCTGCAGCGGCGCGCTCGATCCGAACAAGCGCTACGTCAGCCGCGATCCCAAGGAGTGCCAGCTCATCGACTATGCGTGCCCGCCTGACAGCATCGGTTTCTCGGATGAGTGCGGCTGCGGCTGCGTCAAGGTTCCGACTTGCAACATCACCACCTGCTTCCGCGCGATCGAATGCGTGAACTCCTGCGGTGGTCCCGTCATCCAGAGTGGGTGCTGCGCATGCCCGCCGCCGTCTTTCGACAACATCGTCTGTCGGCAGGACTCCGGCACCTGCGGCTGCACGTCCACGGCGCTGTCGTGGGGGCACAATGGCGGCCTCGTCGCCTGGCAGGACGCGAGCGCTCTGACTCCCTGCCGTACGTACCGTCGCACGCGCACTCAATACCGCTCCGATCTTCCGGATGTGTCGTGCACGACCGAGCTGCCCTGCACCGACGGAGGCGCTGGTCCCGAGCACATTCAGCGGCTGCTCGCGCACGCCGACGTGCAGGCTGCATTGAAGGCCGCGCCCGTGCTCTACGGCCGTGACATGCGTCCGGTCGATGGCACGGTGTTTCGCATCGACGTCGGCGGCAGAATCATCGACATTGGCACAGCGTGCAGCAGCGCAGGGGGCTGTCGCGCGATCCCCGCGGGCGTCGAAGCCTTGCGCCGCGCGCTCGAGAGCATCGATGCCCTCGGCCTCCGCCAGCGTGAGTGCTCGAGCCTGTTCGCGCCATGACGCATGCCCGCCACTGCTGCTCTGATTCAGTGACGGAACATGTCCAAGGGCCGGGCCGGCCGAGCCGACCACCGCTTCCTGGCTGGACACCGAAGCAACGGACCCTAGATTGGGGCGGTGATTCCCTACCGCGACGAGAACGCGACCGTTCGCACCCCCGTCATCACCTTTGCTTTGATCGCGCTGAACGTGCTCGTCTGGGTCCTGATCCAGGGCGCCGGCATGGATCAAGCGCTCGCGGCGTCGGTGTGCAACTACGGCCTCATCCCCGGTGAGCTGACGCTCCAGGCCCGCCCCGGAGACGGCTTTCCGATGGGCGAGGGCCTGGCATGTTTGGTCGATGCGGGACGCGCGCCGCAGCACATCGTCACGTCCATGTTCCTGCATGGCGGCTGGATGCACCTGATCGGCAACATGTGGTTTCTCTGGTTGTTCGGTAACAACGTCGAGGACTCCATGGGCCGTGGCCGCTTCATCGCGTTCTATCTACTCTGTGGCCTGGGTGCCGCGCTCGCCCAGGTCTTCGCAGACCCGAGCTCGATCGTGCCGATGGTGGGCGCGTCGGGCGCGATCAGCGGCGTGATGGGCGCGTACATCGTACTGTACCCGCGCGTGCGCGTGTTCACGCTCATTCCGCTCGGCTTCTTCATCACCTCGCTCGCGCTCCCCGCCTGGGTGATGCTCGGATACTGGATGGTGCTGCAAGTCATCGGCGGCCTCGGCGGAGCAGACGCGGGAGTCGCGTTCTGGGCGCACGTCGGCGGCTTCGTGGCGGGTCTAGTCCTGGTGAAGCTCTTCGCGCGCCGCGAGTACATTCGCGAGCATCAGGCGCGACACTGGCGGCCGCGTCACGAAGGTTTCCGGCGCGAGCAGTGGCGCTAGCCCCGGGCGCTCCGAGGGCCGGCGGCATCGGCAGAGCGCTCCGGCATCGCAACTATCGGCTGTTCTTCAGGGGCCAGCTGGTTTCGCTGATCGGCACGTGGATGCAATCCACGGCTCAGGCGTGGCTTGTCTATCGGCTCACCGGCTCGCCCGTGCTCCTGGGGCTGGTCGGCTTCTCGAGCCAAATTCCCGTATTCATCGCGGCGCCGTTCGGAGGCGCCCTGGCGGACCGTGTGCGCCGCCATCGGGTCCTGCTCGTTACACAGACGGCTTCTATGGCGCTGGCATTCGTCCTGGCCACGCTCACGCTCAGCGGCGTGATTCAGGTGTGGCACGTCTTCGTGCTCGCGCCGCTGTTCGGCCTGGTCAACGCCTTCGACATCCCCGCGCGCCAATCGTTCATCTCCGAGATCGTCCAGCGCGAGGATCTCTTGAACGGCATCGCCCTGAACTCATCCATGGTCAACGGCGCGCGCATCGTGGGCCCGGCGCTGGCCGGCGTCCTGATCGCCGCCGTCGGCGAAGGCTGGTGTTTTCTGGCCAACGCCCTGAGCTACATCGCCGTGCTCAGCAGCTTGCTCTCGATGCGTGATCTCCCCGCGCGTCGCCCAAAGCCCGCGGCGTCTCCGCTCCAGCAAATCGCCGAGGGCTTCCGTTTTGCTTACCGAACCCGTCCAATCCGGCAGCTGCTCGGCCTGCTCGGCTTCGTGAGCTTGATGGGCATGCCGTACACCGTGCTCATGCCCATCTTCGCGGATCGCGTCGTCGAAGGTGGGCCGCGCGCCCTCGGGCTGCTCATGGGCGCGTCCGGCGCCGGCGCGCTGACCGGTGCGCTGCTGCTGGCCGCGCGACGCTCCATGAAGGGCCTGAGCCGCTGGATCGCGCTCGCGTGCGCCCTGTTCGGCGTGAGCCTGGTGGCGTTTTCGTGCTCGCGAAACCTGTGGCTCTCGATGGCGCTGCTCTACCCGGCAGGGCTCGGCATGATGATCCAGATGTCGGCCTCGAATACGCTCGTGCAAACCATGTCCCCCGACGCCATGCGCGGACGCGTGATGGCGCTGTATTCGATGATGTTCATGGGCATGGCCCCGTTCGGCGCGCTGCTCTCGGGCACGCTGGCCAAGCACGTGGGCGCGACCTGGACGGTCATGATGGGCGGCATCTGCTGCATGCTGGCGGCCCTTGCGTTCGGCCTCCGCTTGGCCGGCTTCCGTCAGGAAGCGCGACGCATCATCGTCGCCATGCCCGCTCTCGGTGGAGAGCCACCGGAGCAGTCGACGGGAGCGCGACCGGCCGCGTGAACCGTCATCGCTTGACATCCGCTGCGTCGACGGCCCTGCGCGCTTCCTTCTGCATCCTGTTCGCTACATCGGCAAAATTGTGCGAGTCGCCTGTCAGCCAGCCCTTGCGATAGAAGTAGTAACCAAGAAACGCGGCCGTGACCGCCATGATCAGTAAGCACGCCGGGTAGCCCCAGTACCACTCGAGCTCCGGCATGTTCCACGGAGATTTCTGCGTGTGGAAGTTCATGCCGTAGATACCGGCGATGAACGTCAACGGGATGAACACCGTCGACATCATCGTGAGCACCTTCATGATTTCGTTCATGCGATTGCTCACGCCGGACATGTAGAGATCCATGAGACCGGTCGTCACCTCACGGTACGTCTCGATCACGTCGAGCAGGCGTATCGAATGATCGTAGCAATCCCGAACATAGACTCGCGTTTCAGCGCTCATCAATGGCGTCTCGTCGCGGTAGAGCGAGCTCAGCATGTCGCGTAGTGGCCAGGTGGCGCGACGGAACATCAACAGATCGTGCCGCACCGTCAACAGGCGTGCGGGCGTGTCCCGCCCCATACCGCGCACGACGGCGTCTTCCAGAACCTCGAGCCGCTCGCCGTACGCTTCGATGATCGGGAAGTAGGCGTCGACGATGGTATCGAGTAGCGCGTACGCGAGATAGTCGGCCGCCGCGTCGCGAAGTCTGCCGCGCTTGCTGCGGAGGCGCTCGCGCACGGGCTTGAGACAATCGCCGGGGCGCTCGTCGAAGGTGAGCACGAACTTCGGCCCCAAGAACATGCTGAATTGCTCGGTGCTCAGCCGCTCGTCCAGAATCGGCATGCGCGCCACGATGAACAGACAATTGTCGTACTGTTCGACCTTCGGGCGCTGATCCACGTTCACGACGTCTTCGAGCGTGAGCCGGTGCAGCTTGAACAGCTTGCCGAGTCGCTCGATGACGCCGACGTCGCCGAGGCCTACGACGTTCACCCAGACCACGGGGAATTCCGCCATCGCCCGCGTTATCTCGTCGAGATCCTCGATCTCGCGTTCCACCAGCGTGTCGGGGCCGTAGCCGATCAGGTTGATGCTAGGACGCGGTGCGGTCGGATCGACGATCAGCGTGCCCGGCGGCAAGCCGGGTTTGGACACCCGACGCCTCGAGGCGTAGCGTTTGAGTCGCTTCAGACGTTCCCGTTTTGCCATGCCATCCCTCGCTGAGCCTGTCGCTACGGCTTACGTTTGACGGTGACAGTGCGCTTGCGCGCTGCGTAGTTGCCGAGCGCCGCTTCCAGCTCGGCCGTGACGCGCTCGACGAGCTCCTCCGGTTCCACGACGCGTGCTCTCGGACCCCATTCGAGGATCCAGCTCGTCAGCTGGTTCAAGCTGCCGACGGTCATGGTCAAGCGCACGCCGCCGCCCGCGAGCGCGGAGAGCTTTTGCGTGGGATGCACGCGCCGCATGCGGATGTACTCGGCGGCCTGAGCGTCGAAGTCGATCACGACCTTGTGACGTTTGGTCTCCTTCCAGACCCCGAACTCCCCCTGGAAGTAGTCATCGATCGCGAAATCCTTGGGCAGGTCGAAGCGCTCGGTGAAGCCGCATTGCGTGTCGCGCATGCGGTCGAGCACGAAGGTGCGGATCTCCTTTTTCTGCACGTGGTAGCCCACGCAGTAGACGGAGTCGCGGTGCATCACCAGCGCATACGGGTGGATCGTGATGCGCTCTTCGTCCGCTTTGCCAGCGCTGCGATAGCGCAAGCTCAGTGGACGCAGGTCGGACACGGATTGGAACAGGTCGTCGAGCTCCTCGGTCTTCTCCGCGTAGTTCTTGGGCGCGAACGGCAGGTACAGGAAGCGATCTTCGAGGCGCGCGTCGGCCAGCCCCGCGTTGGGCCCGCGACCCGGGCGCTGCGCGAAAGCAAGCAGCTTCTTGATCGCCATGTCGATTTCTTCGAACAGGGCCGAGCCACGCATGGGCTCGAAGACGCGGCGCGCGGCGAGGATGGCGTACGCCTGCGTACGCCGCAGCTCGACCTTGCGCGGGATCTCACCAGCGCGGATCCGCCACAGGAGCGCGCCCCCCCCGCGCGCTCGCGTGCTCTCGAGCTCGTACTCGCGCTGGATCTCCTTCATGTAGCGGCGCATGGAGCGCGGGGTCACGCCAAGCGCATCGGCGAGCTCATATAAGGAGAGACCGCGCGGATGCTTCTCGAGGAGCTCGAGGGCGCGATCGAGCCGCCGATGTTGAGTGAACCGACCCAAGGGTCTCCCGACGCCTGCCTTCGCCACACCCTCTCCTTATTGAAAATCGCGCTTCGGCGAAATGGGCCTGAGCCGTCGCTGCGCGACTGCTCGAGCTCGGGGAGCGACGCGAAGCCGGATTCACGAGGAACTGCGCAAAAATGGCAGGATAGGTCCGGGTGAGGTTCGCGCGGTTCGCATGTTTCGCGAGTCGGCGAGCCGCGCTCGACACGCCTGCGGCGCGCTGACGGCTCCGGCGGGCGAGCGCGGAACGAGCCGCATCGCGAAAGATCACGGCGCCGGTTCGCGTGTGGAGAGGTGCGCACAGGTGGGCGAGGCAAAGCGCGAGATCCCGCGGCACGCTTCAGCGCGTGCGCGTCAAGGAACCTGTCGCGAGAATGTGGCTCTTAAGCTCGCCGCGCACAGGGCCGTTCCGGGTTATCGGTGTGGTGCGCCTGCAAAGCATGGGGAGACTCCCGCCCGAGCTCATTCGTGCATGGCGGCGCATTCGCGAGTCGCGTTCCGTCTCGCGCCTTGGCTCGGCCGGCGGACGAGATCTTCGAAATCTCGATTTACGGAGGTAGTGGTCGTGATAAGTTTCCACGTTGAGAGATTGCCGCGCGGTCTCTCTGCGCGCATCACGAAGCGCGCGGCTGTTGGATGGTGTGATGGATCCCTGTTCGCGCGTGCTTGGTCGCGAACAGGCTCGAGCGGTTTGATGGCTTAGGAGGTCGGCTCGGCGAGTGTGCTCGCGCGAGGCCGATCGTGCGTGTGAAAGGCGCAAGGTGAAGGTTCCATGGCGGTGGTGAATTCGCGGAGGCACGCTCGCCGGCTTCTGCTCAGTGCGATTCCCGGTGTGGTTTCGGCGCTGGCGCTCTTGCTCTCGCCCGCTACCACGCAAGCGCAAGCTCCGACGTACGACTGCTCGTCGAAGGATCCCGCGCGCTGGCCGCCCGCGACCAAGCCGTACTTCATGCTGCTCGTGGATACTTCGGGCAGCATGATCAGTTGCACGAATCCGGCGAACGGGAACACCGACTTCCCCAATTCGTGTCCCGCCGGTGCGACCGCCAATTCCTGCGGCCTCGAGCCCACTCGACTCAACGACGCGAAGTGCGCGCTGCGCCAGACGGTGCAAGCGTTTTCCGGTCAGGTCAACTTCGGGATGGCGACCTTCGGGGTGCGCATGTCCGGTTGCAACACTGGCACGGTGACAGACAGCTGCGTCGCGAACGCGAGCCGCGACTCGGACGGTGATTCGAGCACGCGCAGCAGCGACTGTAATCCTCCGAACGCACTCGGCACGGAGGGTGAGTTCTATAACGGCCGTTCTTGCGACGTAGCAGGGTACGCGGTCCCGGATCCCACGCCGAATGGCACGACCACGTGCGGCAACCGCCCCGACTGCTCGGGTCCCGGGCCCGCGTCTCCGCCCAACCTGCCCGAGGACTTCCGCAACGGCGGCAACATCGTGGTGCCGATGCTGCAGGACGCCACCTGGGCCGCCACTCAGCCCGCCTCCAACGTGCCCGAACTGCTGAAATGGTTCGACAACCGGACTGACGAAAGCAAGGAGCTGTTCGCCCTCGGCAATACGCCCCTAGAAGGCATCCTCCGCACCGCTCAGCAGTACATTGCAGCAGGCTGGAATCCGGCCTGGACCGACAATACGTACTGCCCCGCTGGTCTTTCCTACACCTTCCCGACGCCGCTGACCGCTCAGGACCGCGCGTGCCGAAGCGTCAACTTCATCCTGGTTACGGATGGCGATGAGACGTGTCAGGGCACGGCGACCACCGCCGCCAGCCAGTTGTTCAACACCGGCGTCACGATCGGTGGAAACAACTTCAGGGTCAGAACACACGTCATCCAGTTCGCGGGCGGGTCCCAGGGCGCCACCGACGCCATCGCCGCGGCTGGCGGCACCACGCGCTCGCTGTTCGCCGCGAACGAGTCTCAGCTCAGCCTCGCGCTCTCGAACATCATCTCGTCGGCGATTCGGCCGGAGGTGTGCAACAACGCGGACGACAACTGCAACGGCTGCGTCGACGAAGGCTACGCGCATTACTGCAATCGGCGCCCCACGTGCTGCGCCTGGACCACGACCGCCCAGCGCAACACGTGCCTGACGAACTACACCAACTCGATCACCACCGGCAGCCCCAACGGCAATCTCGATTTACTGCCCTGCACCAGCGTCGCCCAGCAAACTCAGTCGGCGAACTGGCTCTGCTACGACCCGAAAGAGGTCTGCGACGACATCGATACGAACTGCAACGCCACGGTGGACGAGGGCGTCACCAAGTGCGGCAATCCGCTCGCCTGTCCACGCGGCGAAACCTGCAACGGCCAGGACGACGACTGCGACAACATCGTCGACAACGCGCCGGGCAACGGCATCCCGTACAGCTTGCCGGGCTGCGCGCGCTGCATTCCCAGCGCTGAAATTTGCGACGGCTGCGACAACGACTGCGACGGCGTCGTGGACGACAACATCCCCGCCGGCACTTGCGGGTTCACGCCTCCGGCCAACTGCGCTGGCCAGCGCACGTGCGCAGCCGCTCCGGGCACCGTAGCAGCGGGCGCGTGCTTGCCCGGCTACCCGCGCAGCCGCTGGAGCAATTGCTCGAACAATCCGCTCACGGAAGTGTGCGACAGCGTCGACAACGACTGCGACGGCACCGTCGACGACGGCATCGCCCCGACCGCCTGCGACGTGCCCGGCCAGCCGAACCTGTATTACAAGGACTCCGCCCCGCGGCAATTCGCGCAGAGTCAGTGCGTGCGCGGCCAGCGTCCGTGCAACGGCACCTGCACCGGCTGGGTGGGGCCGAGCACCGAAGTCTGCGACGGCATCGACAACGACTGCGACGGCGTCGTGGACGACAACGTACCCGGTGTGGGCGTCGAATGCGGCAACGCCACGGGTCGCTGTACGCGCGGCCGGACCGCGTGTGTCGGCGGCGTGCTGGTGTGCACCGGCGGCAGCGCTCCTCAGCCTGAAGTGTGCAACGGGATCGACGACGACTGCGACGGCACGACGGACGATGCGCCGCTGACGGACGCGCCGACGAATACTGGCTGCTGGCAGAACCCGGCCGGCACCTGCACTCCGGCTTGCAGTCATCAAAATCTGCAATGGTGTCCACCCGCTGGCGGCACTTGCACGGGCATCGGCACGCTGGGCACGCCCTGTCGGGCCGGAACCCTGGTGTGCGCCGGGACGAACCGCTGGCAATGCCAGGGCGGAATTCTGCCGCGCGCCGAGGTGTGCGACGGCGTCGATAACGACTGCGACCGGTCCATCGACGACAATCTCGGCCCTCCCGTGGGCACTCCCTGCGGCGGCAACGGTGTGTGCGGATCCGGAACGCAGACGTGCAACCTTGGCCGGATTGAATGCGTCGGCCAGGGCACGCCAAGCACAGAGATCTGTGACGGCAAGGACAACGACTGCGACGGCCTGGTGGACGAAGGCCAGAACGGCGGCCAGTGCTGGGTCAGCGACCCGCGCTTTCCCGGGGAGCGCAGGCAGGGCGAGTGCCGTCCTGGACAGCTCGCCTGCAACGCGGAGGCTGGCAGCGCCTGCAACGGCGTCGGACCCAGCCCCGAGATTTGCGACGGCCGCGACAACGACTGTGACGGCTTGATCGACGAGCCGGGCCCTGCCCCCGACGGCGTGGACGGCTCGGCCGACCCCCGTGATCCCACGCGAGTGCTCGGTGCCACCTGCGGCAGTGACGTGGGCGAATGCCAACAGGGTCGCTACGTGTGCGAGAACGCCCTGGTCCTTTGCCAGGGCGGCGTGCCGCCTTCGCCGGAAATCTGCGACTGCGCAGACAACGACTGCGACGGCACGGTCGACAACCAGAACGACAGTGACGCCGGCGAGGCGCTGCTCTGTCAGCCGGGTTACAGCTGCGTGCAAGCCACGGCCAGCAACTGCCAGTGCGCCCTACCATGCAGCGCGGGCGAGTTCCCGTGCAGCGGTGGCACGAGCTGTCGCAATGTTCCGCTGAGCGGCCAAGCGTCGCAGGTCAACGCCTGCGTGGTCGATCGCTGCGGCGATTGCAGCACCAAGACCGTCACGAACGGCGCAACCGTCGTGTGCGCTCCCACCGGCAACGTGCCGCAGTGCGTGTGCAAGGACAACGCCTGCAAGAGCCCGTGTGAAGGGCGCGAATGCGCGACCGGCCTGGAGTGCGTACCCAAGGGACCGGCCGCCGGTGAATGCCAGCCGCGCACCAACTGCAACTTCTTCGATTGTCGAACGGGCGCCTACTGCAGCAAGGGCGTGTGCGTGACCGACCCCTGCGTCGCGAATCCGTGCGCAGCAGGAGAGGTCTGCAAGCCCAGCGATACCGTCGGCGAAAGACGCTGTGTGCCTTCTTGCGCGAACGTGACCTGCGGCGCGGGCCAAACCTGCGTGGACGGTGAGTGTGAGCCGACGGGTTGCCCGCAGGGCTGCCCCTCGGGTCAGTACTGCCAGAACAACCCGGACGCCGGCTCGGCGTGCGGCCCGAGCAAGTGCGCGGCAGGCCGCGTCCCCTGCTCCGACGGCTCGTATTGCGATCCGGTCACCGGCACCTGCGGCGGCAACCAACCGTGCGCCGGCGTCACGTGCCCAACTGGCCAGCAATGCACGAACGGGGAATGCTTCTGGATCCCCGAGGGCGGAGCGGGCACCGGCGGCACCGGCGGAAACGGCGGCAATGACGCCGGTCCGAGCGGCGGCACCACCGGCAACGACGCGAGCGCCGGGACCTCGGGCTCCGGCAACGCGGGTCCAAAGAACAACCCGCGCGGTCAGTGGGGTCTGGCAACCGGCGGCGGCGGCTGCGCATGCCGCACGGCGCCAGGACAGAGCGTGCTCTCGCAAGCCGGCGTACTGTTCGCGCTCGCGGCTTCCGTGCTCGCGTTCAGACGCAAACGGCGGCGGTCGGCCCGGACGACCCCGAGCGTGAGTGAGGCGGGACGATGAAAGCGCAAGTCTTCGCGGCCCTGTTCGCCGCCACCGCCAGCGCCGCCCTCTTCACACCCGCCTGCAAGACGGAGAGCTTCTGCTTTGCGGACTGCGATGAGCTCGGCGCGGGCGGGACAGCCGGATTGCGAGACGCCGGCGCGGACGTGACCATCATCGGCGGCCGGGGCGGGGCGCCGCCGATCGGCGGGGATTCCGGTCAGAGCGACGCCTGCGTGCCCGCTCTCGACGGGAAAGAAATCTGCGACGGCAAGGACAACGACTGCGACGGGCAGATCGACGACGGCATCGACTTCACCAACGTGCGCTCCTGCGGAACCTGCGCCAACGACTGCACCAACGTCGAGAACGGAGAACGGGCCGAACACTCGTGCGTCCCGCCCGCGGTGCTCGACGGCACGCGAGCGGGGACCTGCGAGTACGAGTGCTTGCCCGGTTTCTACGACTTCGACGACAACGTGCCCGGCTGCGAAGCGCGCTGCACCAAGGTGCCGGCCGACGCCACCACCGACCAGGGCGGTGACCTGTGCGGTAGGGACGACGACTGCGACAATCAGATCGACGAGGACGTCAACACTTGCACGGACGCCAACAATTGCGGCGAGTGCGGGCTCAAGTGCAACCTGCCGAACGCCACGTCCACCTGCAGGACGACGCGCACCGGCACGGACGCTTGCACACCGACCAACACGCACTGCGCGGTGTCAGCCTGCGCGGCCGGCTGGCACGACGTCGACAAGGCGCCGGCCAACGGCTGCGAGTACCGCTGCACGCCGTCGGGGACGGAAAAGTGCGACGGCATCGACAATGACTGCGACGGTAACATCGACAACGCCGATCCGGACATTTTGACGGGTGACGCCAACGTCGGCGACACCTGCAACGCCCCGCTCGGCACGACGCCGGTCGGCGAATGCGCAACGCCTGCTCATGCCGGCGTTTACAAGTGCATCGCGGCCAAGATCGAGTGCTGCGACCGCGATTCGGGCAATACCGGCGCGGGTCTGCGCAACGGCAGCTGCGAGGCCGACACCGGCCCCCAGGTCATCCGCAACCCGAGCGCGGTGCTCGAGCTCTGCAACGGCAGGGACGACAACTGCAACGGCCAGAACGACGAGAACCCCTCGGACGACGGCGGCTCGTGCGGCAGCTCGGTCGGCAGCTGCCGGCCCGGTAACTTCGTGTGCGAAAGCGGCGCGCTCGTGTGTCGCGGCACGACGAACGCCACGCCGGAAGTCTGCAACGGCCAGGACGACAACTGCGACGGCGTCATCGACGGGACGATCGTCGGGACCCCCGCTGCGTGCACCTCGGACGCACAGTGCACTAGCGGCCGCGTGTGTCTGCCCCGCGGCGGTGCGAGCGACCGCGTTTGCGTGCAGCCGCCGACCGACGTAGCGGTCGACTGCGACGTACCCCCGGCCGCACCGGCCGGAGCAACGTCACCCTGTCGCAAGGGCACGCTCGCGTGCGTGGGCGGCGTTCGATCGTGCATCGGCTCGGTGCGTCCGTCGTCCACCGTCGATACGTGCCGCGTGGACGCGAACTGTGACGGCGTGCTGACCAATCAGCCGGATTTCGCCAATGACGTGCGCAACTGCGGCAGCTGCGGCAACGACTGCAACGCGCTCAGCGGACACGCGCTGTTCACCTGCTCGGCCCGCACCTGTCAGCCGACGGGCTGCGAGCCGGGCTACATCAATTGCGACGGGACCCCCGCCACGTGCGAGCGCAGCTGCACGTTCACGTCCGCCACCGAACAGTGCGACGGCATCGACAACGACTGCGATTGCCAGATCGACGAGGGCGTCGTCGCGCCCGATCCCACGCAGGTGTGCGATGTCTCGCCGGCTGCCAGCGACCCAGCCTGCACGGGCGTCACGGTCAGCTGCAGTCAGGGCACCTGGCGCTGCGCATTCCCGGCCGGCTTCTGCACCGGCGCCGCACCCGACTACTGCACGGGCCAGCCGGACGTGTGCGACAACCGCGACAACAACTGCAACGGCAACACGGACGAGAACTTCAAGCCGCCCGTCTTGAACCAGCGCTACATCGGACAGCCCTGCTTCAGCGACGACGGCTCGCCGATCAAACACGGCGCTTGTCAGGCGTCGGGCGCGTACGTGTGCAGCGGCACGACGGCGACGGCCTGCAACGCCGTCAAGGACCAGAGCAGGGTCGCCGCGGAAGCCTGCGACGGCGCGGACAACGACTGCGACGGATCCATCGACGAGCCGTTCAACGCCAAGGGCACCAACGCCACCCACTTCGTCCGCCCGGCCGTGACGCGCGTGGGCAGCACCTGGATGTTCCAGTACGAGGCCAGCCGTCCAGGCGCGACCGGGGCGGATCCAGGAACCGGCAACGGCTATCAGACGAGCGCGCCCACGGGCACACCGCTCCAGCGCACGCAGGCCTGTTCCGCCGCGAACGTGCTGCCCTGGTTCAACATCACACCCGACGAAGCGCAGCAGACCTGCGTCGCGCGCGGCGGCACGTTGTGCACCATGGCGACCTGGACCACCGCGTGTCAGGCCACGAACAACTGCACGTACGGGTACTCCCCGCGCAGTAGCGCCTGCAGCCAGCCGTTCAATGGCGGTACTCGAACCTGCAACCTGGGCCTGTTCGACTTCGACCTGAACCCCGGCAACGGTATGCAGAACGCGCTCTTGCCCACCGCCGATCCGTCTCTCACGAACTGCTGGGCGGACTGGAGCGGCACCACCGGCAACACCGGCGCGTCCGCCCCATTCGACAACATCCGCGACATCGAGGGCAACCTGCGTGAGATCACCCGCAACGGCAACGTGTACTCGCTGATGGGCGGCTCGTTCGCTTCACAGTCGGAACAAGGCGCCACGTGCACCTTCGACTTCTACACCGTGGACGCGAACTTCAAACTGTTCGACACCGGCTTCCGCTGCTGCTTCAGCTCCGATCCGCGGCTGTAAAGCGCCCCTAACCTGTGGTGACGCTCCATTCAGCGCAAGTCGTCGATGTTTTTGAACCCCAAAAAATCTGCGGCGAACCTGGCGACTTCTTGGCGCCGTGGCGGCAAAAAAATGGTGCGCGTGCGAGGCTCCGCGCGGCGTTCAGAATTAACATTAACCGCCACGGCGCCAAGTTTCGGCCACGGTCGCCAGATTTTCGGGAAGGGGCGTTCACTGACACGCCAACCAGCGCGCGATCAGCTGCTCGATGGCTTGCCGCGACAAGCCTCGCGCTTCGCCGAGCAACGCAATCCTTCCTCCCAGCGAGCTTGCTCGCCGTCATTTGGTGTCTGCCGCGTCGGCGCATGTCCCCGCCACCGCCAAAAATTCGTGTCGGAACCAGCGACGCGCCCTAAAGCGACGCTACTAGTCGCTCAAGCCCTTCGATGCGCTGCACTTGAAAGCGCTCGGTCGGTCCGAAGTCATTGGCGCGCGCACGAAGCACCTGCACATACTGGCGCAAGGTCGCAAGATGCACGTCCGGTACCTGGCGGACCAGCGTGTACAGCGTTTCGACGAGTGGGGCCGGAGCGACCATGCGCAGGTGCGTGTACAGCTCGAACACGTAGTTCACCCACTCGGCCTTGCGCACGGCTGCCGCCAAGCGCAGCGCTAAACCCGCGATGCGCTCCGCGCGCTCGGGCGTGAAGGTCTGGCCCTGACGCGCCGCCAAAAGCGCGTTCTTCAAATGCGCGCGCATCATCCGCTCTGCATCAGCGGCGCGGCCGAGCGACAGTGTCTTGTCTGCCACGCTCGCCAAGAGCTCGATCGGGTCCGCGCGCCGGGTGGACAGCCCACTATCCGGCTCCGCTTCGGGTTCTGGCGGCAGTGAGGCGTCAGTCGGGGCCTCCGGCTCCTGGTGCTCGTCGCGAAAGCGTTGCGTCGTCGAAAACTCGCGCCGTGAGGCACGCTGGTGGCGCTCCGGGTCCACTTGCAGCTGCACGAGCTCGAGCTCTTGGCCGCCGATCAATACGCGATCTCCCGGGGAAAGAGCGCCTTCCGTCACACGGCGACCGTTGAGATAAACCCCGTTCTGACTGTTCAAATCGCGGAGCATCACGCCGCCATCGTCGACCGTGAGGCTGGCATGGCTGCGAGAAACACGCGGATCGTTGATGACCACGTGAGCAGCCGGGCTCCGCCCGATGAAGAAGGTGCCACTGCCGAGCGGGATGTCGCCCAGCTGCCAACGAATCCAGTACGGCATGGAGAACAGTCGAATGAGCGAGTACTTCCTCAGTCATAGCGCGAACCTTCGACACGCGCCAAGACAATGGATGTGACGAAAATGCACCATGGCATGACAATCAATATGAAGACTCAGTGAACGCGCTGCCCCGGCGTTGCGCCGTCGTCCGGGCTCAGCAGGAAGATGTCGGAGCCGCCCGGACCAGCAGCGATGACCATGCCCTCGCTCACACCAAATTTCATCTTGCGGGGTGCGAGATTTGCCACCATGACCACCAGTCTCCCCACCAGCGCGGCGGGCTGGTACGCACTCTTGATACCCGCAAACACCGTGCGCTGCTCTCCGTCTCCGAGGCTCACGGTCAGCTTCAACAACTTCGCCGCTTCCGGAATCGCCTCGGCCGTCAGCACGCGCGCCACACGCAGATCGATCTTCGAAAAATCATCGATCGTACAGGTGGGCGCGAGCGGTTCGAGCGCGGCGCCCCTCGCTTCGTTCGCTGACGCAGCAGGCGCCGGCGCAACGGCCTCGGCGTTCATGTCGCGGCTCGCCGCGACCATTGCCTCCACCTTCTTTGGGTCGACGCGCGCGAGCATGGCTTTGAAGTCTCCGACCGCCGTCCCGGTGAGCGGAGTCTTCGCGTCGTCCCAGTGGCGGATCGGCACGTGCAACAGCGCTTCAGTGCGCTCCGCGAGGCCAGGCAACACGGGCGTGAGATAGACGACCAGCTGGCGAAACAGGTTCACGGCCACCGAGCAGACTTCCACCATGCGCTGGGTGTTTCCGTGCTTCTTCAGGTCCCACGGCGCCGCATCGGCGACGTAGCGGTTCGCGCGGTCGGCCAGCGCCATCACCAGGCGCATGGCTTTGTTGTAATCGCAGCTTTCGTAAGCCTGCGCGATCTCCTCCCCGGCATCGGCTGCTGCTCGAAACAGGCCACCATCATCCGGATAACTCGCGCAGAGGCCGGACTCGCGCACGAAGCGCGCCGTGCGGCTAACCAGGTTGACGAGATTGCCGACCAGATCTGCGTTCACCTTCGCGACGAGCTCGTCCAGATTCAGATCCAGGTCGTCCGCCTTCGAGCCCAGCTTGCTCGCGTAGTAGTAACGCAGGTATTCGGGATCGAGGTGCTCCAGGTACGTGCTGGCCATCACGAAGGTCCCGCGGCGTTTGGACATTTTCTCGCCGTTGACGGTCAGGAAACCGTGAATCCGTACGCGACGCGGCAGGCTGTAGCCAGCGACCTTCAGCATCGCGGGCCAGAACAGCGTATGAAAATACGTGATGTCCTTGCCGATGAAGTGGTGAATCTCGGTGGCTTCATCGCGCCACCAGTCGTCGAAACGCTCCCCATGCTTCTCGCACCACTCCTTGGTGCTCGCCATGTAACCGATCGGCGCGTCGAACCACACGAACCAGAATTGGCCGGGCGCGTCCGGAATCTCGAAACCGAAGTAGGGAGCAGGCCGTGAGACGTCCCAGTCCCGGAGCGGCTTGCTCAGGAACTGGTTCTTCAAAAACCTCGCCACTTCCGGCTCGAGCGCCTCGCTCTCGGTCCATTGTTCCAGAAACTCGTGCAGCGCCTCGATTCGAACGAACAGATGACTGGCGCTGCGCGTCTCCGGGGTCGCTCCGCTGAGCGTGCTCTTAGGGTCGATGAGCTCGGACGCGCTGTACGTTGCGCCACACTTTTCACAGCTATCGCCGTACTGGTCGGGAGTGCGGCAATTCGGGCAGGTGCCCTTCACGAAACGATCCGCGAGAAAGACCCCCTGCACCGGATCGAACAGCTGCGTCACGTCGCGCTCGCTGATCAGCCCCGCGCGTCGCAAGGCGCTCCAAAATTCCGCACACAGCGCGCGATTGTGCTCGGAGTGCGTGCTGCCGTAGTTGTCGAACTGGACCTGGAAACCCTGAAAGTCGCGCTGATGCGCCTCGCTCATGTCCTGGATCAGCGCTTCTTCCGAGCGGTTTTCCTGGCGAGCGCGGATCATGATCGCGGTGCCGTGCGTGTCGTCACCGCAGATGTAGATGCAGCGCCGCCCCTGCAGGCGTTGGAACCGCGCCCAGATGTCGGTCTGGATGTACTCGACCAGATGACCGAGGTGTATGTGCCCGTTGGCGTAGGGCAAACCGCTGGTGACCAGAATTCGGCGAGCGCTCATGAGGGCCGCGAGCGTACCGCACCCTGCCGCACGAAAGAGTGCCAGAATCGATCAAAAGGCGAGCGGCGCGCAGCAGCCTGTCACGCAGTAGTGACGCGCGTCGCAGGCAATGCCCGCTGAGAGGTCGCACGCCACGACGCCGGGAGGGCAACGGCTACCGCCATTCGTGCACGTCGGCGCCGGCGCTCCGCGTCCGACACAGAACTCACACTCCGTGCAGGGGTTGTAGCAGTCGGGGACGTAGGTGCAGGGCCGGCAGCGCTCGGGATCACCCACCACGCTCGGGTCGCAGCTGCCACGCCCATCGCGCGACGACCCGAGATACACGTGTCGTCCGCTGCCCGCCGGCAGCTCGCAACAGCCGAAGCAGTCGCAGCCATTCGGTGTGAGCGGCCCACAGATGTCTTTGCACGTCTGGGATTGACTGCTCGCGTGATCGACGCAGGTTCCCAAGACGCCAGGAATCCGCGCGTTCGCGTCGTAGGCGCACTCCGCGTCACCGCTCGGCGGATAGGCGTCCGCCACGGACTTCGGATCACATTGATGGGTCCAGTGGCAGTCGTCGTTGCCCGCGCCGGTATCACGATCGAAGTAACAATCTTGCCGGCAGCGCGTGCCTGTCTGATCGGTGCGGCCGTCGTGAAACGAGTCTTCAGTGTTGTCGCAAGCGCCGAGACACTCCGGATCCGCAGCGTCCTTGAGCTCGTCCGCATCGTTGTCGTGGCAATCACCGCACTGGTAGATTTGATCTCGACATTTGACGACGCTACACTCGGGCGGTTCTACGTCGGCCTGGCCGTCCCCGAGGAGCCCTCCCGCTCCGCCCAGCGTGCCGCCGGCTCCGCTCGCGCCGTCGGCTCCGCTCGCGCCACCGGCCGCGAAATCCTGACCCACGGAAAGCTCGTCACCGCACGCGCCGAGCAAGAAGGCGCTGAGGGCGACAGAACTGGCGATCGAAATCCAACGCTCGAGTCTCGGCACGCGGGGCCCCGCACGGCGGCATGAAAGGAAACGCGAAATACCGTACCATGATAGCGCAACTCCCGATGACCCCACCCCGCAAACCCGTTCTCCTGGCCGCGAGCTCGGCCGCGCTGCTGTTCAGTGTGGCGCGCTCGGCGTTCGCCGAAGATGACTGGTGGGGCCGCGACAAGGCGCTGCATTTCGGCGTTTCCGCGGCGATCGGCGGCGCCGGTTACGGCCTGTCCACGCTCGTGTTCGAGGATCGCGCGCTGCGCGTCATTTCATCGGCCGGGCTGGCGCTGGCAGCCGGTGTCGGCAAGGAGCTCTACGATGCATCGGGGCACGGCACGGCGTCCTTCAAAGATCTCACCTGGGACTTCGCGGGCACGACGCTCGGAGTCGGCCTGTGCTTCAGCCTCGACTGGGCACTTTCGCGCCGCGACCGTCCTTCCGCCTCACAGGCCCGCCTGAGCCTGCAATTTTGACGGCTCGTCGGCGAAATCCACGGTATCTCGGCGGCCACGACGAGACTTGACAGCCGCAGCAGGCGCGGACAGAACCGCGCCGATATGGCACTACTCGACGGCAAAGTTGCAATCGTCA
Organism: Polyangiaceae bacterium; assembly: GCA_036520475.1. Classification (GTDB taxonomy): domain Bacteria; phylum Myxococcota_A; class Polyangia; order Polyangiales; family Polyangiaceae; genus DATDJP01. The sequence goes on from DATDJP010000260.1 coordinate 20,406, forward strand.
CGGGCGCCGGCAATGGCATTGGGCGCGCTACCGCGATCTTGTTGGCGAAAGAGGGCGCAAAGGTCGTCGTCAACGACGTCGGCGGGCCTCGCGACGGCTCCGGTTCGGACGCGACGGCCGCCGATCAGGTCGTGGCGGAGATCCGCGGCGCCGGCGGGCAGGCGGTGGCAAACCGCGACAGCGTGGCCAGCGCCGACGGGGCGCGCAACATCGTCGAGGCGGCCATCAACGAGTTCGGCCAGCTCGACGTGCTGATCAACAACGCCGGCATTCTGCGGGACAAGACGCTGCTAAAGATGGATCTCCCGATGTGGGATGCCGTGATCGACGTGCACCTGAAAGGCACCTTCCTGTGCTTGCAGGCAGCGGCTGCGCACATGAAGGAACGCGGCAAGGGCGGGACGATCGTGAACACCACGAGCGTGTCCGGTCTGCTCGGCAACTTCGGACAGACCAACTACTCCGCCGCCAAGGCCGGCATCTACGGCGTCACGCGCACGGCCAGCATCGAGCTTCAGCGCTTCGGCATCCGCGTCAACGCCGTCGCCCCCATCGCCAAGACGCGCATGACGGAAGATTTGCCCATGATGCAAAACATCGAGGGCAGTATGAGCCCCGAGCACGTTGCGCCCGCACATCTCTTTCTGGCGAGCGACTTGAGCCGTGACGTGACAGGCACGGTGCTCTCGGTGACCGGCGCAAAGATGAGCATTTACAAGGTCGTCGAAAGTCCCGGCCGCTTCAAGGAAGCCGCCGACGGCATCTGGACGGCGCAAGAGATCGCCGAAAATTGGCAAGCGATCAGCAAGCTTTGAGTCGCTCTTCGTCCCTGGTTCGATTGCTGGGCCTGGGCGCGAATGTTAGTTTTCCATGTGACGGCGGCTCTCCGCCGCTGCGTGACCGATGCCGCGCGATTCCAACATTCCCCTTTTCCTGTGGGTCGCGACCGCGATCCTGGTGCACCTGGTATGGGGTGGCGGCGCCGATGAAGTCTCGCAGCTGATCGAGGAGCGCCTCGACATTCAGCGTTTCGCGCTGAATGTCGAGAGCCACGTCCGACAGAAGACGCAATCGTTCGAGGTCACGCTGGTCGACGAAACAGACCCGGCCCCGGTACCGCCGCGCGAGCCCAGCCCGGATTCGGAGTCGTCCGAGCCCTCACCCGACGAGGCGGAGGCAAAGGCCCCCGCCGAGCCGCGCGCGAAGCCACCCGTGCCGGCCAAGCCCGAAGCGAAGCCAGAAAAGCCCGAAGCGAAACCGGAGCTCGCCAAGAAAGAGCCGGAGCCGAAGAAAGAAGAAACCAAGCCGCCGGAGGAGCTGCCGAAAATCAAGACGCCCAACCGCATCGCGGTGCAGCAGCACGTCGAGGACAAGCAGCAGGAAGACAACCCGAATGCCGAGTACATCGCCGACGAAGCGAACAAAGTCGCCGAGCAGACGCGCGCACGCGTGACGTCCACCGATCAGAACGAGAAGGATCCGACGCCTGCCGGCAATCATGCCAGTGCCGAGAAGACACCGGGAGACTCGGACGAGTCGCGCGTCGCGCAGTCCGAAGACCGACCAGGGGAGCCCGATCGAGCTCCGAACGATGGGGAGCAGCGCGGAGAGAAGCTCGCGCCGCGCGCCGAATCCAGCAGCGGCGCTGCTTCGGTGGCAGCGGCCGATCGAAACCCCAACGTGCGTGAAGCGGCGGGCAAAGCCGGAAAGCCCGCCAAGTCGGAGCAACTCGCTCAGGCCGAGCAGCAAGCGCAAGCCGGCCTGCGTCCCCTGGATTCTTCACCCGAGACGCTCAGCTCCCAACAGGGCGCGTTTGGCGTGGCTCGCGCGGAGCCCCAAGTCAGTGGACGCGCTCCCCAGCCGAGCAAAAAGAAGCGCCTGCCGCCGAACAAGCACAACCATGGCCCGCTCAACCTGCTCGGTTTGGGCGCGCAGGGCACGACGCCGGGCGGCGTGAACCTGAACCTGAGTCCGCGCATGGCTTACGCGGCGGTGGGGCAAGATCGCCTGACCAAGGAGCGTCAAGCGGACGCCGAGCGTCGCAAGAGCGCCCACCGCGGCTCCTGGCGCGCAACGGGTATCGAGCGCTGGCGCGCAGCCATAGAAAACTACGTGGCCAGCGTGAAGCCGGGTAATCAGACCGCGCTGAACACGGCGCGCGTCCCATTCGCCAGCTATCTGAATCAAATTCACAACCGCTTGCACCCGATTTTCGCGGACTCGTTTCTGGCGTCGCTGGACCGCTTGCCGTCTTCGCATCCGTTGAATCGGGCCGACATGAGCACGAACCTGGAAATCGTGCTCGATCGCGAGGAAGGCAAGATCGTGCGCATGGGCATCACGAAGACGAGCGGTGTCACCGCGTTCGACATTGCCGCGCTCGAGTCCGTGCAGCGTGCCCAGCCATTCGGCACCCCGCCGCAAGCCATCATTTCGCCGGATGGCAACGTCTACTTCCACTGGGAGTTTTACCGGGACCCCTACTACGCCTGCTCGACGTACTTCGCGCGCCCCTACATGTTGAAGGTGAAGCCGAAGACGGCTCCGCCCGAGCTGCCGGCACCGAAACCTCGGCCCTACGACCCATCCGAGCCGCCAGGGCCGGACGAGCGGCACGGCTTATTGGGCCCGCGTGATCGCGCGCTGGAAAAGCGTGCGGCGCTGCGGTAGACGATCAGGCCGAGTGGCGTGTCTCGAATGTAGTGATCGTTTCGGGGGAGGGGGCTCAGAAGTCGCGTGCGACTCCTGAGACAGCGCACGGCATGAGCTCCGGCGCAGCGCTGCGCCTGTTTGCCTCGATCGCAGTGCTCGCGAACGTCCTCGGGCGCGCGCTCGTACCGGCACTGCCGGGCTCGCAGGCGGGTATCGGGCGCTGGATCTGGTGCGCCGAGCGAGCAGCCTCCATGCTGACGCAGCTCGCGGCAGTATTCGGCTCACTCCTGGTGATTCGCTTGCTCTTGGTGCTGCGCCGAGCGCGCACGCTGGGACACGGCTACTGGTTTCTCACGCTGCCCGCCATCCTCACCATCAGCCTGGTCAGCGCGGCCATGCAAGGGCCCCTGGCACCGCGCATGATTCAGTGGCTGGGTCTGCTCAGCTCGCTCACCGCATTGATCGCGTCGACGCAGGCGCTCGGCAGGCCCGCGACGCGCGCCGTGGGTTTGGTGCTCGGCGCTACCTCTCTCGCCGCGCTGGCGCACATGGGGTCGCGTCTGGTCGCAATCGACGCCAGTGAGCGCGCGGTCGTCACGCTGTTCGACCTGTCGCGCAACCTGGCGACCCTCGCGCTCGGGCTCGATTTGATCATGATCGCGGTGGCGCTCGTATGGCTCGCGCCACGAGGGACCCCCTTTCGCCTGGCGGCGCTGATCGCATTCTCCGCGGGCACGGCGCTGTGCGTCCTCCTGGCGCAGCGCGGAGCGTCGTACGATGCAGGGCTCGTGCAGATCCTGCTCGGACGTTCGCTCGCGGAGCTCGTCCGTCATCCGCTGCCCTTCGCCCCGTTGTGGGTGAGACAGGCGTTCGAAATCATGGCGATCCTGATCGGGGCTGCGGTCGTGTTCTGGCAGCGCCGCCCGACGTCGCTTCAGGTCGCGCTGGGTTTGGCGCTGCTCTCGAGGACCGGCAGCGACGTCCCGGCGCTGGCGTTGTTTCTGGTGGTCGCGGCGCTGCTCTGCCTGCTCGATCCTGCCGAGCTCAGAACGGTCGAGCTCACCGAGCTGCGCCACTCCGAAGCCGCGTCCTGAGACGCGCGCCGGGCTCAGGCAGCGGCGACGAATGCGGTAAAGACGACGACGAGATACGGCATCGACGCGAAAAACAGGCGCCGCGCCCAGCTCGTGCCCGCGTCGGCGCGCAAACCGTAGAAGCCGAGCGCAGCGAACAGCACACCGCACAGCGCCGCCACGCTCGCGTAGGCCGCGCCGGCGCCGTTCGTCCAGATGGGCAGCAGGCTCACCGCCAGCAGCAAGGGCGAGTACAGCGCAATTTCGCGTTTCGTCGCGCGCAGACCTTTCACGGCGGGAAGCACGCGCAGCCCCGCCTTTTCGTACTCACTCTGACGGAAGATCGCGATCGCGAGAAAATGCGGCAGCTGCCACACGAACAGGATCAGAAACAGGCTCAGCGCGCCCGCATCCAGAGTGCCGGTGACGCTGGCCCAGCCGATGAGCGGAGGGATCGCGCCGGGGACGGCGCCCACGTGCAGGGCCCACGGGGTGACCCGCTTCAGCGGCGTATAGACCAGCACGTACGAAGCGAGCGCCAGCGCCGAGAGCAGGGCCGCAACGCCATTCACGAACAGCAGCACGCCGGATAGGCCCACCAGCGCCAGCGCCGCGGCGAACCACAATGCCGTCTCGGGGCTCAACCTACCGGCGGGCAGCGGACGCAAACGCGTGCGCTGCATGGCCGCGTCCGTGTCCCGCTCGAGGTACATGTTGAACGCATTCGCGGCGCCCACGACGAGCAGCACACCGACCATCCCGACGCTGAATCTCGACCAGCTGAGCGCGCCGGGAGCGGCGAGCGCCCCGCACGCGCCGGTGATCAAAACCAGCGACGTGACGCGCGGCTTGGTCAGCTGGACCAGGTCCCGAGCGACTTCGGCCCAATCACGAGCGAGGGGAGCGGACGGGCGAATGCCCCCAGAAGTAGCGGGGTGGATGCTCTGCATCTGGCTTTCGCCTCAGGCTGTAGCGGCTGAGGCCCGGGTGTTTCGTGCTGACCTGCGGCATTTCTCGACGGGTCGGGGGGGACCCCTCAGGCCGAGGCCGCCGTCTCCTATCACCGGCGTGCACTCCGGGCAACGGCTGGAATCGCGCCTCCTGCAGAGAACGTCAGGTACGCCGAATCCCCGGGTGAAAGCGCCCCCAGGTGTGCACGGCCCCGAGCCCAAGCAGCGGGGCGCTCACGGCGATCAGCGGGGGCACGAATACGACGGCGACGGTCACGGCCGAGCCCTCCAAAGCCCGAAGAGCAGCCAGAGGAGCCACGCTGCCGACGACGGCCAACGCCGTCGCAGACAAGCGACTCGCCGCAAAGCGCAACGTCACACCCATCACCGTCAGCGCCGCGCAGACCCCTATCAGCAGCACCGACAGGCCGCGCCGAGAACCGCCGCGGTCAACTCCAGCGGGCCAAGCCAGGCCCGTGATGCGCGCCTCGGCGACGCTGACGCGCGCGACCCGTTTCCCAACGCCTGACCGAAACGCGAGCTCGGCGCCGCGCAGCGTCACTTGCGTCATGTCAGCGTTTGTCGAGGCACCTTCCGCGGTGAACCAGACGCGCTGGCGAGCGCCCGGAACGCTGCCCGCCAAGCGCGGCGCCAGGCCCGGAAAACACAGCCAGGTCACGTCCAGGAGCGGCACCGTGGCGCTGCTCTGCACGTGAGCGTTCGAGCAGCTCGTCTTGCCCGCTTCCAGCAGTCGGTTTGCGAAGGCGCCGGGCGCGTCCGGACCTGTGCCGACGCCCCAGCTCACGGCACCGCACGACACGACGAGAAGTAGAAGCGTTCGCCAGCTACCGAGCGCGATCTGCCGCGGCGATACGCCGAGCGCAAACAGCGCCCGCGCTTCACCGCGTTCATGAAGCAGCGCGCTCGCGAGCGCCGCTCCAAGCGGCAACCCGACGACGTACGCCGCTTCACCAGCCACGCCCACCAGCACTCTCGCGAATTGCAGCGCGACTTCGCGAGGCACGTCCGGCGAAAGCAGCCAGGGGAGCAGCCGAACGCCGGCGGCGCACACGCCGGCGCCGAACACGCCGCACCAGGCCAGCGCCGTGGCGTGCCAGAGAGCCCGATCAAAGACCCGCGTGAGGGGGCGAAACCCGGAAAATCGTCTCCAAATGGGAAGCTTTCTCAAGTACCCTTCCCGAGCAGTCACGAGGTGTTATGCTGCCGGCCGAATGTTCGGGAGTTCGGGGACACCTTAGTCTTTGCTGGAGGAACCATGCGCGCGCGCCTTTCGTCGATGTTGATCGCTGCTGCTGCCACGATGACCGTTGCTCTCTCCTCTCCTCATGTCGGAGCTATCGGCAAAGAGGAGGCGTCGCCCACCGCAAAGGGTGTCGTGGGGGGTGCCCTGCTCGGGGGCGAAGCCGTGATGTTGCTCGAAGCTGCCTTCAAGGTGAGAGCCCCCTGGGCCTACGTTGTCGGCGGGATCGCCGGGGGCGTCGCCGGGGGCGTCGGGGGATATTTCGTGGAGCAGGAGGCCAGCAGCGCTCGCGTGCCCATGTTCTTGCTCGCGGGCGGTCTAGTGCTCGCCATTCCCACGACGGTAGCCGTCTTGTCCACAACCTCCTACAAGCCGCCGGCGGACTACGTTCAGGATCGCCCGCCCGCGGATGAACCCGTCGCGGAGCCGCCGCAGCCGAGTTCGTCGCCGGCCGTCACGCCGCCCGCGGCAGGTCCAACTTCGAAGACCGACAAGGGCAAAGCGCGGCGAGCACGCAGGGTGGTTAGCGCTCGTCTGAGCGCCTATCAACCCGTCCCCCGTACGCTGACGCCGCCGTCTCTGGTCGGCTTCGACCAGGGGCAGGGGCTGCTCAGCTTGAGCGTACCTGCGGTGGAAGTGCGCGACGTGTACACCAAGCGCGACGTTCAGCAGATGGGCGTCAAGCAGGCGACCGAAGTCCGCATCCCGGTCTTCAACTTCTCTTTCTGACGGGTGAGCATCTTTCGCTTCGCGAGGCCTGGCGAGGGCCTTTGTCTTTCGTGCCTCTTGCCGTAACATCTGTCGCTCGGGGCTCTGTCCCCAGCGATTAAAATCATGGCACAGCCTGCGCCGCAGAAGTCCGGCACGTCGAGGGGTCGTGGAGCCGAAGATCCGGCTCTTGGCAAGGTCATCGCTGGCCGTTATCGGCTGGAAGCGCGCATCGGCGAGGGCGGAATGGGCATCGTCTATCGAGCCCGTCACGTCCTCATCGATCGCGTGGTGGCGGTAAAACTCATCCGCCCCGACTTACGCGGGGAGACGCATCTGCGCGCCTGGATGTTACGCGAAGCGCGCGCCGCCAACCGCGTCGACCACGCGCACATCATCGACATACACGACATTGGGGAGACGGACGAAGGCGAGCTGTACCTCGTCATGGAGTACCTCGTCGGCACGCCGCTCTCGACCGAGCTCGCTCGTGGCCCGATGCCCATCAACCGCGGCGTGGATATCCTCGAGCAAATGGGCGCCGCTCTGTCGCGCGCACACGACCTCGGCGTCGTTCACCGCGATCTGAAGAGCGACAACATCCTGCTCACGGCGCGCGGCGGCCGCAAAGACTTCGTGAAGATCCTGGACTTCGGTCTGGCAGCGCTCGCGCACGATCCGCGGCTCGCGCCCAAGGGCGCCGTGTTCGGAACGCCCGAGTACATGTCCCCCGAGCAAGCGCGCGGCGAACAAGCAGGTCCACAGTCCGACTTGTACGCGCTCGGCGTGCTGTTCTTCGAGATGTTGACGGGGCAGCTGCCGTTCCGCGCAAGCGACCGCGACACCTTGCTCGAGATGCAGCGCACGGCGCCGTCTCCGCGTCCCACCACGATTCGCAAGGATTGCCATCCGGTCGCCGAGCGCATCGTGCTGAAGCTCCTCGAGAAGGAAGCGCGCAAGCGTTACCGCGACGGCCATCACCTGCTCGAAGAGCTCAAGGCCTTGCAGCGCTCGCTGCCGAGCACTTCCTGGGACAAGGAGCAGAGCGAAGCAGCGCCCGCGGCGCCTCCCCCTCCCCCTCCTCCTCGTTCACCCGGTGTCACCGAATGGGCCGGGCGAGCGGGCCTGTTCTCACGCATGGTGTCCCGCGCTCACCCGTCGGGCAGTGTCCCAGCCGAGGTGTCCGCGGCTCTTGCCGGTCTGTGGGATGTGGCTGCCAAGGCCAACTCGCTGGAGGGAGAGGTCGCCAGCCACACGCGCAAGCTCGAAGCACTCGAGCGGCGTGGCCGGGCACTCCGCGCGGAAATTGGCCGAAAGGTCGAGGAGCTCGCACAAGAAGAGTCCCGGGGGCTGCGCGAAGCGGCCGGCTATGGGGAAGAAGAGGAAGCCGCGCGTCGCGAAGTCCTGCGCGCCGAGCAAGTCGCCAAGGAAAAGGTCGCGCAGGCGGATCAGGCGGACCGGGCTGGCCAGGGCACGCGCGCCATTTTCGAGAACGCGGGAGCAGCCTCGGCCATGGTGGAAGCCAAGCGCCAGTGGCTTCAAACGCGCGAAGTCCGTCGTTCGGGCCGCGAAGCGCACGCACGCGATCTACGCCGGCAGATCGAGGAGCTACGTGGCCAGCTCGCTCGCTACGCCGAGGCGCTCGAGGAAGACCTGGCCTCCGGCCGGGAGAAGGTCGCAGCGCGCGCTCGAGAGGCCCTGAAGTACGAGAAGGCGTTCACGGACGCCTCTGCGATTTTGCTGGCCCACCTCAAAGGCAAGCCCGAGTGCCGGGACTTGCTCAACGAGCTGATTGCACCGCCTCAGCCCGCAGAGAACGCGAACAGCCGTTCCATACCCGGCCAGCAGCGCGCCTCGGGCACGTGAAGCTACTCGGGTAGCTTTACGTTCAGGAAGGCTCGTATCTTCACGAGGCTTTTCGGGTCGGCGGCGAAGCGCGGTGCCCGGTAGCCCGCGGCGAAGGAGCCTATTCTGGTGCAGAGCTCCGAACGCCGTTCGGCATCGACGAGCACGGTGCTCACGGAGTGACCGCGTACGACGACCTCGTCGAGGGACGCCATGTAGCGCGTGAAGCGCGGCCAATCGGGCCCCAAAAAGCCCTCGAGCAGTCCCGCTTCGTCGGCGAGCGTCGCAACCTCACCGTTCAGCTCGGCGGCCGGCGCTTCTCCGTGCGGCGTCTCGCCAACCTGTCCGGACAACGACGACTCACGGATCATGTCCGCGGCAGCGGCACGCAGCACGAACGCCGTTTCGATGAACCCGAGCTCCTCGATGCCCTGTGGCACCAGGTCCACGGATTTTACCAGGTGCTGGAGGGCCGCCGCAGCTCGTGCCCTGACGGCTTCGGGCAGATGCTCTTGCTCGAGCACGTTCACGAACGCGCGCGTGTCGGCGGGCAGCCGCTGCAACCATTCCGGAAAAGCTGCCAGACACTGGGAATCGTGCTCGGACATGCGATCTTTCCTGTGTGACGGGCTTTCGCGTATAGCGCCGTTCGCGATGTGACAGCTCGCTTTTTTCGCGCTCCCTGGCCTGTTAGGCCCGCTCGCCGCGAGGCCTCGCGAGCGTCGTTGACGGCTTCGCGAAGATTGGGCGATAAAAGGCGGCATGACAGCCTGGAGCCGCATGCCTCGCCTCTCCTCGTACAGGGTCTCGCGTTTCATGGGCTCGCTGCTCGGAGCCATGCTCGCGCTCAGCACGTCGGGGTGTCTCAAGAACATCCTGGTCGACGGTCAGCTGCGCAGCACACGCCAGGGCTCGGACGCGGTGAGCACACTGCAAGACTACGAGGTCGCGCGTTCGGTGAGCCAGGGCAGCCTCGGACAGTTCGAAGGCATGCACAGCCTCAGACCCGAGAATCCCGATGGTCTCTTCCTCCTCACGAAAGCCTGGTCGGGTTCCGCCGCAGGTTTCATGGAAGACGACTGGGACGTCGCACGTGAAAAGGAAGACGACACGCTGGCGGAGTACAACCTGCTCCGGCTCCGCGCCGGTCACCGCCGCGCCAAGTACTACGGCATTCAGCTGTTGAAGCTGCACACGCGCGGCTTCGACGAGGCTCGCAAGAACCACGCGAAGATCCGCGCATGGCTGCTGGAGAACTTCCAGCACAAATCCGAAGCCGAGGATCTGTTGTGGGTCGGTTTTGCGTGGGTGAGCGAGGTCGCTGCTTCGACCGACGTGCCCGAGACCGTGGGTGAGCTGTACGTCGGCGCAGAGATCGTCCGTCGTTCCATCGAGCTCGACGAGACGTTGTCCTGGGGCATGGGGCACACCATCCTGGGCGCCTATCACGCGCGCACCGCGATCGCTGAGCTCGACGAAGCGAAAGTGCATTTCGATCGCGCGCTCGAGATCAACGGCGGCAAGTTCCTCTCCACGAAGGTGACTATGGCGACGCGCTACTACTGCTTCAAAGGCGACCGCGCCATGTACGAAAAGACGCTCAAGGAAGTGGCCGAAGCAGGGGACGTCCTGCCCGAAGCGCGCCTTCAGAACATGATCGCCAAACGCCGTGCCCGCCGCCATCTGAAGAGCACCGTCTTCCAGGAGGACTGCGGCTTCACGACCTGAGCCTCTCCATTCCTCGCCGCGCATGGCACGGCGCTTGCGAGTTTCGGCCGGCATGCGCGCCCAGGGCTTGGAAATTCTCGATACTCTACCTGCGGTTGGCGCTACGGGCTCCGCTGACGCAGACTCGGCGACCGTCGTGGACAGTGGTCTTCGAGCAACACCGGCAGTGTCGCAAACCATTCCCAGTGAGTGGGTGGGTGCGACATTGGACCACTTCGAGATCGAACGTCCCCTGGCACGTGGCGGCATGGGCGCTGTGTTCCGGGCGCGCGACAAGTCGCTCGATCGCACCGTCGCCATCAAGCTGCTCCTGGACGAGCTCGCCGGCAGCGTCGAGCTCCACGAACGCTTCGCCCGTGAAGCGCGCGCTCAAGCCAAGCTGAACTCGCCGCACGTCGTGCAGATCTACTATGTCGGTCGCACCCGCGGGCCGCACGGCAAAGCGCTGTCGTTCCTGGCCATGGAGTACGTCGAGGGCGGCACACTCGAGGAATACCTCGAACGCGGAGAGCTCCTTGACCCCGAGCGAGCGCGACAGCTCATGCTGCAAATCGTGCGCGGCCTTTCGGACGCGGAACGAGAAGGCATCATCCATCGCGACATCAAGCCCGGCAACTTGCTCGTCGATCGCAACGGCACGGTGAAGATCGCCGACTTCGGCGTGGCCAAGGTTCTACGCGACGCGGACGCGGCGATCACGGTCGAAGGTGCCGTGATTGGCAGCCCGCTGTACATGGCGCCCGAACAGGCGCTCGCGGAGCACGTGGATCAGCGCGCCGACATGTACGCGCTCGGCGCCACGTTCTATCACCTGCTGAGTGGCCGCGCCCCGTTTCACGGCAACAGCGCGGTAGCGGTGATCTCGCAGCGTCTCACGAGCGATCCGGCGCCCTTGCACGAGCTCGCGCCGAACGTACCGAAGAAGCTCGCCGCCGTGATCGCGCGTCTCTTGCACAAGGATCCGGCGCAGCGTTACGAAAGTTATTCCGACCTCTCCGAGGCGCTGGTCGGCGCGATACCCGCGAGCGCACAACGCGCGGGGTTTTGGGCGCGAGGGGCAGCCGCAGCCATCGACGTGGCCGCCCTCGGCGCCGCGGTCGCGCTCCTGGGCTGGGTTGGCCTGCTCGTGCACCTCGTCTACGTGACGGTGGCTCAGGGCCTGACGGGGCAGACGGCGGGCAAGTACCTCTTCAACCTGCAAGTGCGTCGCGTCGATGGCGGCAAGCTCGGGCTCTCTCGCTCCATGGCCAGAACGTTGTCGAGCATGTGGCTGCCGTTCCTGATCGGATTCATCATCCTCTTCAGCGAAGGCACGAGCGCGCTCAAGGCCATCCTGGAACGCCTGCAGCCGCGCGAGCTCGACGCGCTGCAGGCGCTGCTCACGGCGATCGTCATCGGCAACGCGCTCCTGACGCTGCTCTACATCGCCGGCCTGGTGCTCGCGGCGTTCCACCCACAAAAGCGCGCCGCACACGACCTCGTGGTCGGGACCGAAGTCGTGTACCGGCTGCCAGCGCGGTGAGACGCTTCAGAGCGAAAGCTGGCTCGGCAGCGCCATGGAAAGATCCGCCGTTTCGCGTTCGTACAGGTAAGCGTACGCAGCGCGGCTCGCGAGCACGCGCTTCGTGTAGCGGCGTGTTTCATTGAACGGGATGAGCTCCACCCAAACGTCGAAGTCCACTCGCGGTCGCTCCTTGAGCCAGCGCACCGGCCGCCCCGGGCCCGCGTTGTACGCGGGGATGGCCAGCAATGGATTCTTCTTGAAGCGCGCCGTGAGTTGTCCGAGCACGCGGCAGCCTAGCGCCACGTTCACGTGCGGCCGCTTGAGCGAGCGTGGATCGTACGGCAGACCGAGCGGTCGCGCGAACTCACGAGCAGTCGGCACGATCAGCTGCATGAGCCCGTGAGCGTCTGCCGGACTCACCACGTCCGGATCGAACGCCGACTCTTCCCGCATGACGGCGTACGCAAGGGACTCGGGAATGCCGTTCTTCTTCGTCTCGGCCTCGACCGAGGGCCGGTAGGGCCGCGGAAACGCGAGCTCCCAGGCGCGTAGCCAGTCGCCAGCCGGCCAGCGCGCCAGCCAGTCACTCAAGAGGCCACGCGCCACGGCGTGGGACAACTTGGCCGAGCCGGCCTTTGCATACAACAGGGCGATTCCCCACAGCACCTGGGGCGCCACCTCGCTCGTCGACAGGCCGAGCGCGGCGATCTCGCGGTGCGCGAAATCGAACTCGCCTGCGCGCAAGAGTTCCATGGCGCGCACGAAGCCCGGCGCCGAGAACTCGCGCGGACGGGTGAACGAAAAAGGCTGCTTCACAGCGAGTGCGATGCCCGCGTCGCGCGCTTGCTTGGCACGAAACGGGTCGATGTCCACGAGCCGGGAATAAGCGTGCAGCATGTAATACGACAATGGGAGATCGCGGATGATGGCCTCGAGCTCGTCCAGGCCGCGCTCGCGTTCGCCCGTTTCCATGTAGGCACGGGCGCGGAAATAGCGTTCGCGACCCGAGAACTCATGACCGCGCACGCTGTCGTTCTTCGCGACCAGCGCCGCGGCGCGTTCGAGCACCGACGCAGCGCCCGACCAATCACCTTTTTCGATGCGGCGGAGCGCCAAACCGAACACGCCGTCGGGCACCATGTCCCCGTTTGGGTAGTCCTCGGGCATGGTGGTGAGCAGCTCGGTGAACCGCGCTTCCGAGCCCAGCTCGTAGTAGCTGAGCGCCGCCCGGAGCCGAGCGTCGTCTGCCAGACGGTGCTCGGGCAGCTGTTTCTCCAGCTCCTCGGAGACCTGGATCGCCAGCGCGTGACGTCCATCAGCGGCCGCGTATTTTCCCGCCAGAAACAGCGCGCGCGCGAGCTCCTCGCGATCGAAACGGCAAAACCGCAGGTGCTCGTTGAGCACGTCGGCTGCTTTGCCCCACTGCTTCATGCCGGCGAGTGACTTGGCGCGCAAGATCCCAGCGGCACACGCCGACGTGGTATCCGCCGGTGCCTTGCCCAGGCGAGAAAGCACTGCGCGCGCCACGCCCTCTGCCTCCTCGTACTTTTTGCCGTCGTGGAGCGCTTGCCCGCGCAAGAGCTCTTCTTCCGGCGTTGTCAGCGCCACGCGCGCGCGCTGCGCGGGCGGCAGCAGCTCGAGCGCACGCTGCTCGAGCGTACGCGAACGCTCCGCGAGCTCGGGATTGTCTATCGCCTGAGCCCGCGTCCGCCGCGCCCAGCTCAGCGCCTCGAGCACACGCGCGTCCCCCTCGACGCCGAACGCCGCGTGTTTGGCCAGGTTCGGGCCACTCGCAGCCGCGGCGGGCGCCGCCGGCCCAGCGGGAAGCGCCGCCTGCGTGAGCAGCGCGTCCGAAAGCGACAGCGCGATCGGCATCCGGTTCTGAGGGGGTAGGTCGGTTTTTTGGAGGTGCGCGCGCCAGTTCTCGATAGCGAGCGTCAAATCGCCGCTGCTCGCGGCGGCCTCCGCGACGAGCAGGCGTCGCTCCTCACGCACGATGTCGCTCTGACTTTCCGGCGTGAGCCGCGCAAGCGCAGCGCGATGTTTGCCGAGCCGGACCAGGACGCGGCCCGCGGCGAGGCGAGCGTAATCGGAGAGCGCCCATGCGCGTGAAGCCGCCCGCTCGTAAGCGGCGCCAGCGCGCACAGCGTCCCCAGCTCGTTCGCGTAGCCGTCCCAGCACCAGCTGAAAGCGCAGCGCGTCCTCCGCGCTCGGCGGCGATTTGCGCAGGACCGCCTCGAGCTCGTCGCCGGCACGCGCGAAATCTTCCTGCTCGACGGCGCTCGTCACCCGCCCGAGCTCCGGCAAGGCGAGCAGCGGCATGAACTCTTCGAGCGAGAGCTCCTGCACCTTGGGGAGGCGCGAGCGCGCCGCTCGAGCACCCGGCGCTGTCTCGTCGAGCGGAGCGCTCACCCGCGGGGATGCGGCGGGGCTCCGCTGCCGCTGAGCTGAACAGGTAATGCCCACGGCGCCCATCAAAAATAGGGCCGCATACGCCCCGCGCGCCCGCGCGGACGACGAGAACAATTTCACGAGCCACCTCGCGCCTGGGGGCTCGCTGCCCGTGCAACGTGGACATCGAGCGCCTCGTCCTCCTCGGCGGTTTCCGCCCGCGTGCGCTCCGCCTTCTGCCACGCGCCCTGGTGTTTCTGCACCACGCGCGCGGCCTGCTCCGCCTGCGCCAGCGCGTCCTGTGCGCGTTCCTCGTTCCGCCGCTCGTTCAAGAGCTGCTCAGTGGCGCGGCGCTCGCGCTCGCACAAGGCCGCGAGGCCCTGCCCTTCCCCGCGCGCCCACTGCGCCTGTGCCTCGAGGTCCGCCGCCCGGAGCGCGCCGCTTTCCAGCCGTGCGCGTTCGGAACGTTGCTCCTCACGAACCGCTTCTTCTCGCGCGCGGCGGGCGACCTCGGCGGCCGCATGGCTCTGCTCCGCCTGCTCGCGGCTCTGAATCGAGCGCCCCAGGTCCAGGGTCCGCGCGCGCACGTTCGCATCGCGTAAGCTCCGCAAGGGATCCAGCGGATAGCGGCGACGCCTCACCCTCAAAACCTACCCCAAGTCAGCCCCCCGGGCGACATTGCCGCCCAACCGCCAGTTTTCGACCTGCTACCCGGCGCTATCCTCTCGCATGCCATTCCTGGAGGCTGCGGACGCTGACGGCGCCGCGGCCCACCTGGGCGCCGACCTCGAGCGCGTCGACCGCGGCCGTCCCAGCGGCCATCGTCGTAAAGTACGGGATGTTCGCGAGCAGGGCGTTGCGCCGCAGCGAGTAGCTGTCGCGGATGGCCTTGGCGCCTTGCGTGGTGTTGATGACGAGCTGAATCGTGCCTTCGCGAATCGCATCGACGACGTGCGGCGAACCCTCGGCCACCTTGTTGATGCGCTCGACGGGAATGCGCGCGCGCTGAATCGCCTCAGCGGTACGGCCCGTCGCCACGATGGAAAATCCGAGATTTCGCAGCCGGCGCGCCACCAGGCACGCGGCGGCCTTGTCGTCGTCCTGCACGCTGATGAAGGCACGGCCGTGATGCGGCAAAGCAAACCCCGAGGCGGCGAGCGATTTGCCGAATGCCTGCGCAAAGCTCGTCGCGATGCCCATGACTTCGCCCGTGGAGCGCATTTCCGGCCCCAGGATGGTGTCCACGCCCGGAAATTTCGCGAAGGGAAACACACTCTCCTTGACGGCGACGTGCATCGGCAAGAGCCCGTCCGTGACACCCAGCTCGTGCAGCCGCTTGCCGACCATCACCTTGGCGGCGATCTTCGCCAGGGGCCGGCCCGTCGCCTTGGCCACGAACGGCACCGTGCGGGAAGCGCGCGGGTTCACCTCGAGCACGTACACCTCGCGGTCCTTCACCGCGAGCTGCACGTTCATCAAGCCGACGACCCCGAGCTCGAGGGCCAGGCCGCGGGCGTGTTGCTCGATGCGCGCCACGATCTCGGGATCCAGACCGTGGGGCGGGAGCACGCTCGTGGAATCGCCTGAATGGACGCCTGCTTCCTCGATGTGCTGCATGACCCCGCCGATCACGGCGTGCTTGCCGTCCGATACGCAATCGACGTCCACCTCGATCGCGTTCTTCAAGAACTCGTCGATCAAGAGGACCTGCGAGCCGCCTTCCTCACGCGCCGCTTCGATGGCTAGCCCGACGTACGCATCCAGCTCGTCGTCCGTCCAGCAGATCATCATGGCGCGGCCGCCGAGCACGTACGAAGGACGCACCAGCACCGGATAGCCGATACCCTGCGCGATGCGCTTGGCCTCTTCTGCGCTCTTCGCGATGCCCGCGCGCGGGCGCACCATATTGAGCTTCGAGAGCAGCTCGTCGAAGCGCTCGCGATCTTCGGCGCGGTCGATGGCGTCCGCCGGTGTGCCGAGCAGCTTCACGCCGGCGCGCTCGAGCGGCACCGCCAGCTTGAGCGGCGTCTGCCCGCCAAACTGTACGATCACGCCGAGCAGCTCGCCGCGCGAGGCTTCCTCGTCGCAGATGGCGAGCACGTCTTCCAGGGTCAACGGCTCGAAGTAGAGACGGTCGGAAGTGTCGTAGTCGGTAGAGACCGTCTCCGGGTTGCAGTTGACCATGATGGTCTCGATCCCGAGCTCGCGCAGCGCGAACACGGCATGGCAGCAGCAGTAGTCGAACTCGATGCCCTGCCCGATACGGTTCGGCCCGCCGCCCAGGATGATCACCTTCTTCCGGTCGCTGACCTCGCTCTCGCTCTCCGTCTCGTACGTCGAGTACAGGTACGGCGTGCGCGCCGCGAACTCCGCGGCGCACGTGTCGACACGCCCGAACACAGGGCGAACGCCGTGCTGGTGCCGCCAATTGCGCACCTCGTCCTCGCTGATGCCGCGCAGCGCCGCGATTTGCCGATCACTGAAGCCGAGGCGCTTGCTCTCGCGCACCAAGTCTCTGGCGAGCTCAGGCGCCCGCGAGATCACGCTTTCGTGCTGCACGATGCGCTGCAGCTGACGCAAAAACCAGGGGTCGATGAAGGTGCGGGCGTGCACCTCCTCGACCGACATGCCGAGCCGGAGCGCGTCGCCGACGTAGAACAATCGATCTGCCGTCGGCACGCCGATCACCTTGCGCACCGAGTTCGCGAGCTCGTCGTCGCTGGGCGGAGGCAAAGTGGGCCGCGGCTTGGCGGTGGGCGGGGCGTCGTGAGTCAAATCGCGCGACGCATTCGGCTCCACCGCGAGCAGACGGTAGTCCACACGATCGAACAGGCTCACGAAGCCCGCTTTGCCCGTCTCGAGCGAGCGAGCGGCCTTCTGCAGCGCTTCCTGGAACGTGCGACCGATGCTCATCGCTTCGCCGACGCTCTTCATTTGCGTGCCGAGGCGCGCATCCGAGCCAGGGAACTTCTCGAACGCGAAGCGCGGCCACTTCACGACCACGTAGTCGATGGTCGGCTCGAAGGCGGCGCTGGTGCCGGTGATGTCGTTCTCCAGCTCGTCGAGCCGGAAACCGACCGCGAGCTTCGCGGCGATCTTGGCGATCGGATAGCCCGTGGCCTTGGAGGCGAGCGCGCTCGAGCGCGACACACGGGGATTCATCTCGATGACCAGCACGCGACCGGTCTTGGGATCGACGGCGAACTGCACGTTCGAGCCGCCCGTCTCCACACCAATTTCGTGCATCACCGTGCGCGCCATGTCGCGCAGGCGCTGGTATTCGCGATCGGTCAAGGTCATGGCCGGCGCCACGGTGATCGAGTCGCCCGTGTGCACGCCCATGGGATCGATGTTTTCGATCGAGCAGACCACGATGAAGTTGTCCGCTGCGTCACGGATCACTTCGAGCTCGTACTCCTTCCAACCAATGACGCTCTCTTCGACGAGCACCTCATGCGTGGGCGACTGCAAGAGCGCCCATTCGAGCTTGCTCTCGAGCTGATCGGGCGTCTCCACGATCGCGCCGCCGGCGCCGCCGAGCGTGAAGCTCGGGCGCAGAATCACCGGGTAGCCCGTACGTTCGACGACGGCGCGCGCCTCGGAGATGTTGCTCGCATAACCCGAGAGCGGGCACTCGAGCCCCGCCTGCGCCATCGCTTCCTTGAACAGCTGGCGGTCCTCCGCCTTTTTGATGGCGTCGACTTGCGCGCCGATGAGCTTCACGCCGTGACGCGACAGGACCCCGCTCTCGTGCAGGGCAAGCGCGAGATTCAAAGCCGTCTGTCCACCGAGCGTGGGCAGGAGCGCGTCGGGCCGCTCCCGTTCGATGATGGCGGCGAGTGTGTCGTGCTCGAGCGGCTCGATGTACGTGCGCCGCACGAGCTCCGGGTCGGTCATGATCGTGGCTGGGTTCGAATTGACCAGCACCACGTCGTAACCCAGGCCCACTAGCGCCTTGGCCCCCTGGGTACCCGAGTAATCGAACTCGCAGGCTTGCCCAATCACGATGGGGCCCGAGCCAATCAGTAGAATCTTCTTGATGTCTTCGCGACGCGGCATGTTTTTGAGTGGCTCCCGCTCGAATGCTCGTCGCGGCCTTAGCACACGCTCCGGCCGGGCCAAACGGCGGTAGCGCCTCAAGG
Source organism: Polyangiaceae bacterium (assembly GCA_036520475.1). Taxonomy (GTDB): domain Bacteria; phylum Myxococcota_A; class Polyangia; order Polyangiales; family Polyangiaceae; genus DATDJP01. The sequence goes on from DATDJP010000260.1 coordinate 38,660, forward strand.
GTGGGTCTCGCTCGGGCACGGGTCCGGGCTCGGCGGCAAAGCCTCGGCAAAAGGCGCTGCACACTGACTTGACGAGCTGCCCGCGTTCCGTCATAAGACCGCGCTCCCCGTAGCCGCGCCATGCGTGGTCAGGCGGGTGCGAGCCGTGAGAACCTCGGCTCCGGCGCTGTCGCCGCGAGCCAGGGCCCCAGAATCGAGTGCCACATGCCGAAGATGAAAACCAACCGGGCCGCCAAAAAGCGCTTCAAGTTGAGCGGCACCGGCCGCGTGCGCCGGCCGAAGTGCGGGGCGCAGCACAACATGAACGGCAAGTCGCGTAAGCGCCGACGTCGCCTCCGGGACAACGATATGGTCTCGGCAGAGCTCGAAAAGCGCATCAAGATCATGTTGCCCTACGGCTGATGCCGCGGGCTGACTGAGTGCAGGAGGATTTCGGATGTCCCGCGTCAAGAGAGGCCCGCAGCCCCGTCGCCGTCACAAGCGCGTTTTCGCCCAAACAAAAGGCTTTTGGGGAGGCCGCAAAAACCGCTATCGCCAGGCGCTGCACGTCCTCTGGAAGTCGTGGCAGTACGCTTACGTCGGCCGCAAGCTCCGCAAGCGCGATTTCCGTCGCCTCTGGATCGTGCGCATCAACGCCGCCTGCCGCGAGAATGGCACCACGTACTCTCGCCTCATGGCCGCCCTGAAGAAGTCCGGCGTCGACCTGGACCGCAAGATCCTGGCGGACATGGCGGTCAACGACTCAGCCAGCTTCAAGCAGTTGACCGAGCTCGCCAAATCGGCGAGCTGAGTCCAACGTAGCGCTGTTCACCGTGTCCGACGCGCAGAGCTCGGGGCTTTCCATGGAGGCGAGCCTCGAGGAGCTCGCGACGCGGTATTCCGAGCGCTTCGCCCAGGCTGAAGGCGAGCCCGAGCTACGGGCAATTCGCGCCGAGGTACTCGGGAAAAAGGGCGAGCTGACGAGCCTGTTGCGCGGGCTCGCGCAGGTCCCCCCCGATCGGCGCAAGGCCATCGGGGAACGGGTCAACTCCGTCAAGCAGAGCGTCGAGAGTGCGTTCGAGGCGCGCCTGGGCGCGCTGGCAGAGCTCGCACGGCGCGCCGACCTGGCCGCGCAGGCCTACGATCTCACGTTGCCCGGCCGCGTGCCGGTGCCGCGCGGCCATTTGCACCCCCTCAGCCAGGTGCGTGAAGAGATCCTGGACGTTTTTCGCTCTCTCGGCTTCGAGATCGCGGATGGGCCGGAAATCGAGCTCGAGGAGAACAACTTCACGAAGCTCGCATTTCCGCCGGACCATCCGGCCACCGACATGCAGGACACGTTCTGGGTGCACGCTTCCGGCGCCCCGGCAGACGCCCGCGTCCTGCTCAGAACGCACACGAGCAACGTGCAAGTGCGGGAAATGAGCACGCACCGGCCCCCCATGGCGATCGTCAGCGGCGGCGCCGTTTACCGCCCGGACGACGACATCACGCACTCGCCGATGTTCCACCAGATCGAAGGCTTTCTGGTGGACGAAAAGGTGACCTTTGCGGAGCTCAAAGGCGTGCTCAGCGAGTTCGCGCGCCGCTTGTACGGCACGAGCACGCGCGTTCGGTTTCGGCCCAGCTACTTCCCGTTCGTCGAACCGGGCGCGGAGATGGACGCGGACTGCGTGTTTTGCAGCGTCGAGGACGGCTCGCGCGAGCGCTGCCGCGTGTGCAAGGCCACAGGCTGGCTCGAGCTACTGGGCTGCGGCATGATTCATCCCGAGGTGTTCGCCCACTGCGGCGTCGACCCAGAGCGCTATACGGGCTTCGCCTTCGGCCTGGGCGTCGAGCGCGTGGCCATGCGGCGCTACGGCGTGCCGGACATCCGCTTCTTCTTCGAGAACGACCCGCGGTTTCTCGCTCAGTTCTGAAGCGGCAGCGGCCGAGAACTCGGCGCTGCCGTGGCTTCGGCGTCCGCGCCAATGGCGATCACCCGATCGGCGATCGCGGCTAGCTCCGCGCGGTGCGTCACCACGAGCAACCCGCGCGAAGGACGCACGCTCAGCAGCGTTCGCATGACCTGCCGCTGGGCGTCTTCGTCGAGGCCCTCGGTGGGCTCATCGAGCAGCAGAATGGGCGCGCCCGTGCAGAGCGCACGAGCGATGGCTACCTGACGGCTTTCACCTCCCGAAAGTGGACGGGCACCAGGGCCGATGCGTTCGGCTCCTGTCGCATCGAGCAGGCGTGCAGCGCCGACGGAAGCCAGCGCTTCGCGCGCGCGAGAGCTGTCAGGCGAAAACAGGGTAACGTTTTCCTCCAGCGTCCCGGTGATGAGCGGGGCGTCCTGCGGAACCCAGGCGAAGGGCCGAGCACTCGGCCCGACGGCGCCGTCCGGCAGCTCGACACCTGCGTATTCGACACGCCCGGCGCTGGGCAACAGGCCCAGCAAGGCGCGCAGCAGCGTGCTTTTGCCGCTACCCGTCGGACCGACGACGCACAACATCTCTCCCGGCGAGAGCGTAAACGTCGTGCGCGGGCCCCCCGCAGTACTCCCGAAGTTGCGCACACGCAGCATCGCGCGCGGCCAGGCCTTCGCCGGTGCGTGCGTCGGCGTGACGCCTTGCGACTGAAACGTTCCACGTAGCTGGACGAGCGCACGGGTCGCGATCACGCCACGGGCGTAATACGCCTTGGCGTCGCCCCAATCCCGGAGTGGGCGATAGGCCATGAAAAAGACGGCCGCAAAACCCACCAATCGACCGTCGCCGAGAGAAACGCCCGCGCGCGAAGCGAGCGCGATGGCGCCGAGCAACGCCAGCGTTCCGAGGACCTCGTTCCCGCCCGACAGCGCAGCCCGCGTCGCGTCCACGCGCGCAGCGACTACGGCAGCGCGGGTCGCGGCGCCGTCCATCCAGTCCACGACATGCTCGGCTTTGCCGTAGCTGCGCCACAGGTCGAGGTTTTTAACGAGCTCGTCCGTTCCGGCATGCAGTTGTTCGACGAGGGCCTGCGAGTGCTCGCTTGCTCTCCGCCAGCGGCGGCGCAGCGTCGAAAGAACATACGCGAAAGGAGCCAGCACGAAGGCCGAGCCAATCGCCAGCGCGGGCGACACCACGATCAGGGCAACTGCAAGCGGCACGAGTTGTGCCACGGCATGCACCGAGCGGAGGACGCCAGCCGAAGTCGCGTGTTCGATTTCTCGGATCCGCACCGCAATAGTTGCGAGGACCCTGGGCGCAGCGTCATGTAGGCCCACGCGGAGCAGGTTCCGAGTGATCTCTGACCGAAGGGCCGACCCGACGCGGGTGCTTGCACGACTTTCGGCAAACGCAAGCAAAATCGATGAGACTGACTTGACGACCGCGGCGCCTAGCCCGACATAACAGAGGCCGACGAGGGCAAGCCCAAGCGGCCCGTCTGATGCGGGGCCCGCCGCTCCGCCCACCAAAACCCGGCCGAGTGAGCCCGCCGCCAGGGCCATCGCAGCCTGCGCCAACGCAAAGCCTGCGATGCCGACTGCGAGACCACCGAGAATTCGCTTATCCCCCAGCAACTCCCGGGAGACCAGGCCGTAGAAGCCTACAGGGGCTTCTCCTCGCCCGATCCCGCTGTCTCCGGCGTCCGTATAAGAAACAAGAACTTCCTCAGAGCCCGCTTGCACGGGCCTGCCAATGCCGCCCGAAACCGCGATTCGATTAGCCACCCGAAACCCCGATAACGCGCAAGTTGATGGACTCCAAGAACGTTTCCTATGGCCGCACGTCCGACGGAGAGAGCAGGTCCGAAGGACGCGCCCCTAACGCGGGTACGAACTTTGCATCGATTTCACACGGACCACCGCGAGCGGCCCCCGCCTCCGCTAAAGCCGCCGAGTCGCCCAATCCGCATTTCGCAAAGCCCAAACGAGTTGCACAGGTGAAAGACGGCAGTGATTCCAGCGCCGGCACAAAGGGCCGCGCACCCGCGCGACGGGGAATCAAGTCCGCGTTTGGCGGGTTCAACAAATCCGCAAAGAAGCGCGGCGGAGCAGCGTCCACTCAAGGAGCCAAGACGAGCACGGAAAGTTCACGTTCCCTCCCAGCCAGCGAAGGAAACATGTCCCAGAAGCGAAACGCAGCCCTAGCCAATCTCACCGAGCTAGACGACGACTCCGAGCAGACGTCGGTGCGCCTTTCGCGCGCTTCGGCGCTGCGCTCAGAACCGCCCGAAAGTCTGAGCGGAGGCTACGACTCGGGTTCCGTTGCGCCTCCGGCGGATCATCCAGAAGGTCTGGAATCCACCGAACCAAGCAGCCCCGAGGTCGACACCACCTCGGACTCCATGCTCTCTCGTTACTTCCGAGACATGGCTACCCATCAGGTCATGGGACCGGACGAGGAGCTGCAGGCGGCCCAATCCGTCGAGGAAGCGGAGGTCGATCACTGGACTGCGTTGCTCTCGTATCTGCCCGCTGCGGAGTACGTGCTCAATCAGCTCGAGCGAGACATCCAGGGCATCAACGAAGAGGATCGACCGTCGACGCTGAACGCCCTCGAGCTGCGCAAAATGCTGAAGCTCTACAAGAAGCAGCGCTCGAAGCTGCTCGCGGAGCAGGTGCGCCGCTGGACCGAGCTGTGCGCGGTGCTCGCGCGCGAAGTGCGTCTGCCGGATTCGGATCGCATCTGGATGGCGAACGCCAACAAGGTGGTGCGCGACGTGGTGATCCCGACCGGTGACGAGGAGGAGCGCCCGGCGATCGCCGAGACACCGGCGTACAAGCGCTTCATCAGTCGCGTGAAGGAAACGGACGTGCGCCAGCGGCATGCGAAGAACCGTTTCGTGAAGGCGAACCTACGGCTCGTCGTGAGCATCGCGCGTCGTTACAACCGCGGACGGCTGCCGCTGATCGATTTGATTCAGGAAGGCAACATCGGGCTGATGAAAGCCGTGGAGCGCTTCGATCACACGCGTGGCTACCGCTTCTCGACCTACGCTTCGTGGTGGATTCGCCACGCGATCAGCCGCGCGCTCGCCGACAAGGGTCGCGCGGTACGCATCCCGGTGCACATGCTGGACACGTACAACCGCGTGTCGCGCGCGACTCAAACGATCATCGCGCGGACGGGCCGCGAGCCGACGCTCGACGAGCTCGAGAAGGAGACGGGCGTCCCGAAGGAGAAGCTCGACAAGGTCAAGGACCTGTACGCCGATACGCCGTTCTCCCTCGATCGCCCCGTGGGCGACGAAGACGGCCGGCGCTTCATCGACTTCTTGGTCGAGGAGAACAACCTTTCTCCCTACGACAGCCTCGCCAATCAGAAGTGGGCCGAGGAAGTGCAGCGCCTGCTCTCCACTCTCACGCCCATCGAGTCGCGCATCATCCGCTGGCGCTTCGGCCTCGACAACGAGGACGAGCTCACGCTGAAGGAGATCGGCGACAAGTACAACCTGTCGCGCGAACGCATTCGGCAGCTGCAGGAGCAAGCCATCGGGAAAATCCGCAAACAGATGCGCGAATTCTGATCAGCGTTCAGCTTTGCGCGCGCTCCTCCGTCCGCGCACGAAGCCAGAGAACGAGCAACCCGGCACACCGCCGGGTTGCTTTTTTTTGTGCGCAGAAGCGCCGAGCGCGCCGCGACACCGCGCAGCGGCACGCTGGCAACGGCTTCGAGCGCCCTCCAAAAGAGATGCGCGTGCGCGCCCAGCGGCGCGGAAAATTCCCTAGTGAAAACAGTCACTTTTAGGGCCTGAAGTCGATCTACTTTACATTTCCATTCGTTGGGCTCATAACCCGCGCGTCAAATTCGAGCATTCGCGCTTGGCTCGGGTCGTAAACAGGCGAAAAAGCCTAGAAATTGGCCGGCTTCGCCTGTGCTGACCCGGAACCGCCGACCGGCGGCGCCAGCGTTCAACGAACGTCCGTAAGCAGTCCTCTGCCCCACTCAGAAATCCAACGGCCACGCCGATCACGAGCGCGGCCGGCTTAGTGAACTTGTATTCGACGCCCATGCTCGCTCGCAGGGAGCGACGCAGCAGCGTTACCCCAGCCCAGGTTTTCGAGCGATGAAGCTTTTCGTTTTTCCGCGGTGGGCGAACAAAACCAGAGATATCGCCGGTGTCGTTCTGGGCATCGCGCCTCTCTATTTGACCGGCCTCATCTGGTACGGGTTCTCACCCAAGACCACGGACGTCGGCTACATGCCGAAGCAGCCCGTGCCGTACAGCCATGCGCTGCACGCCGGTGAGCTCGGCATCGACTGTCGCTACTGCCACAACACCGTGGACGAGACGGCCATGGCAGCGATTCCGGCGACTCAGACGTGCATGAACTGCCACAAGAACGTCTGGGCGGAGAGCCCCAAGCTCTTGCCGGTACGCGAGAGCGACGCGAGCGGGCGCGCCGTCGAGTGGAAGAAGGTGCATGACCTTCCCGACTACGTCTACTTCAACCACAGCGCACACGTGACGCGCGGCGTGGGTTGTGTGTCATGCCACGGGCGCATCGATCAGATGGTCGAAGTCTATCAGCAGGAAACGCTGAGCATGGGCTGGTGCCTCGATTGCCATCGCGCACCCGAACAGCACCTCAGACCGCCCGAGTTCGCCACCAAGATGGATTGGCGCCCGCCCGGGGATCCGGTCGCGTTCGGTAAGCAGCTCCGCGAGAAGAACAACATCAATCCTCCAACCGATTGCTCGACATGTCATCGCTGAACGGAAACGGTAACAAGCCTGTGTACTGGAAGAGCGTCGCGGAGCTCGAACAGACTCCGGAATTTCGCGAATTCGTCGAACGAGAGTTCGCCGAACCGCTCGAGGCGGAGCCGCCCAATTCACCTGGCCGGCGTCGTTTCATGGAGCTCATGGGCGCATCGCTCGCGTTCGCCGGCGTCACGGGCTGCCGCTGGAAAGAAGACAAGCTGATGCCGCACTCGCGGCGCCCGGAGGGCTACGTCCCCGGTGAGGCTCGTCACTACGCGACGGCCATGGACCTCGGTGGCTTCGGTACGGGCTTGATGGTGAGGAGCTACAACGGACGTCCCATCAAAGTCGAAGGCAATCCGCAGCACCCCACGAGCCTGGGCGCCAGCAACATCTTCCATCAGGCGAGCGTGCTCGAGCTGTACGATCCGGATCGAAGCCGCAGCGTCGCGCGTTTCGCCTCTGGCAAGCGCACGTTGTCCTCGTGGGAAGAGTTCCGCGCCGCGCTGCGCCCGAGCCTCGAGGCTCTGACGGGCGCCGCCGGCAAGGGTCTCGCGATTCTGAGCGAGGCCAACTCCTCGCCAACCTTGGCGGACCTGAAGAAGCGCCTTCTCGAGAAGCTCCCGCAAGCACGCTGGTTCGAATACGAGCCGGTCTCGCGCGACAATGAACGCGCAGGCGGCGTGCTCGCCTTCGGAAAGCCGCACCGCGCGCAGCTCGCGCTGGAAAAGGCTGCCGTCGTCCTCAGCCTGGACGCCGACGTCATCTCGCAGATCCACCCTGCCGGCCTCAGCAACGCACGCGCTTTGATTTCGGGGCGAGTCCCCGAGAAGGGCACGATGAACCGCGTCTACGCGGTCGAGAGCGCCGCGTCGCTCACGGGCGTCATGGCCGACCATCGGCTGGCCCTCCGCTCGGAGCTCATCAAGGCGTTCGTCGCCGCACTGGATGCAGAGCTCAGCGCGCAGGCCAAGCCGGCCGCCACGCTCGGGGCGGCCCAGCCCAAGCCGAAAGCCGCGTTCCTCGAAGATCCGGCCGTGCAGAAGTTCCTGTCCGCGGTCGCCAAGGATCTGGCCGCGAACCCCGGCAAGGGTGCGGTGGTGGTCGGCGCGCAGCAGCCTGCCGAAGTGCACGCGCTCGTGCATCGGATCAACGCCGTGCTCGGTAACGCCGGCGAGACCGTCTCCTACGTCGAGGACGAGGACGCCGAGCGGCCCGCCCACTTGGACGCGCTGAAGGCGCTCGTCGCCGACATGAACGGCGGAGCGGTGGACACCCTGATCCTGCTCGGCGGCAACCCCGTATACTCGGCGCCCGTCGACGTGCCGTTCACGGAAGCGCTCGGCAAGGTGAAGACCTCCGTGCACCTCGCTCTCTACGAAGACGAGACGTCACAGCGCTCGAGCTGGCACGTGCCCGTGTCGCACTACCTCGAGGCGTGGGGTGACGTGCGCGCCTGGGACGGCACGGTCAGCATCGTGCAGCCGCTGATCGCGCCGCTTCACGGCACGCGCTCGACCATCGAGGCGCTGGCGGAACTGTTCGGCGATACACAGACCAAGGGCCTGAACATCGTACGCCGCACGCACGAGGGCGCGCTCAAGGACGAACGCGCGTGGCGTAAAGCGGTCCACGACGGCGTGGTCGCAAACTCAGCTGCAGCGCGCGCAACTCCGGAGCTGAAGCCCGTCGCGGAGCTCGAATTCAGCGCGCGCGAGCTCGGTGGCCTGGAGGTCGCAAACGGACAGCTGGAGATTACGTTCGGCCCGGACTACAGGGTGTACGACGGGCGCTTCGCGAACAACGCCTGGTTGCAAGAGCTGCCCGATTCTTTCACGAAGCACACCTGGGATAACGCCGCGCTGTTCCATCCGAAGACAGCCAAGGCGCTCGGCGTCGCCGACGCCACGCTCGTCAATCTTTCGGTCGGCGGCCGGCAGCTCCAGATGCTGGCGCTGCTCTCACCGAATCAGGCCCAAGGCTCCGTGCGCGTCGCGCTCGGTTACGGCCGAAAGCACGCCGGCACGGTCGGCGGCAAAATCGGCGCGGAGGACGCTCCGCCTGGGTTCGATACGTACCGGCTGCGCTCGACCGGGCTGATGACATTCGGCGGGGGCCTCAGCGTAACGGCGACCGGCGAGCGCTACCTGGTCGGCGCGTCCCAGGACCTGCACACGATCGACCAGACCGGTCACACGGGTGTCCAGAGTCGCCTGCCGCAGTTGATTCGGGAGAATACTTTCGCGAAGTACAAAGAAGACCCGAACTTCGTCGACCACGTCGTGCACCATCCGCCCCTTCTGAACCTGTGGAAGGACCCGGTGAAGTACGACGGGCACCGCTGGGGCCTGAGCATCGATTTGAACCGCTGCATCGGCTGCAGCGCGTGCGTCATCGGCTGCCAATCGGAGAACAATATTCCGGTCGTAGGCAAGGCGAACGTGGAGCGCGGTCGCGAGTTGCACTGGATCCGCATCGACCGCTACTTCCGCGGCACGCCCGAGGAAGCGGAGACCGTGTTCCAGCCCGTCACCTGCCATCAGTGCGAGAACGCGCCCTGCGAGAGCGTGTGTCCCGTCGGCGCGACCATGCACAGCCACGAGGGCTTGAACGACATGGTCTACAACCGCTGCATCGGCACGCGCTACTGCTCGAACAACTGCCCTTACAAGGTGCGACGCTTCAACTACTTCAACTACCACCTCGATACGACCGGCACGACGCCCTACGCCGACATCCTGGACGAGGGCAAGAATCGAAACGTCAAAGGCCTGGTGTACAACCCGGAGGTCACCGTTCGAGCTCGCGGCGTCATGGAGAAGTGCACGTTCTGCGTGCAGCGCATCCAGAACGTGAAGATCAAGGCGAAGAACGCCCGCCGCCCCATCAAGGACGGCGAGATCAAGACCGCTTGCCAGCAGACTTGTCCGACCGAGGCCATCGTCTTCGGTGACCTGAACGACAAGACCGCGGAAGTCACGAAGCGGCAGGCGATCCCCCGCTCGTACGCCATGCTCCAAGAGTTGAACACCAGACCGCGTTTGGAGTACCTGGCGCGCATCAAAAACCCGAACCCGGAGCTCGGCTGAACCATGGCCGCAGTCAGCGACGTCGAAGTCTTTCAGCGCCCGCCCAAAGGCGAAAACGATTACGCGCGCATCACCGATGCGGTGTCGCGCGTCGTAGAAGCACCCAAACCGCCGAAGGCCTGGTGGATCGCGCTGGCCATGTCGCTCAGCATGCTCGGCATGTTCGGGGCCGCCGTCGGCTACGTGTTTTGGACGGGTATCGGCGCCTGGGGCAACATGATGCCGGTCGCCTGGGGCTTTCCGATCGTCACCTTCGTGTTCTGGGTCGGTATCGCCCACGCCGGCACGCTGATCAGCGCCGTGTTGTTCCTGTTTCGGCAGGGCTGGCGCACGGCCATCAACCGCTTCGCCGAAGCGATGACGATCTTCTCCGTCATCTGCGCCGCCATCTTCCCCGGCATCCACATCGGCCGCCCCTGGGTTCCGTACTGGATGTTCCCGATTCCGAACCAGATGCAGATGTGGCCCCAGTTCCGGAGCCCGCTCGAATGGGACGTGTTCGCGGTCGGCACCTACGCCACCACCTCGATCCTCTTCTGGTACATGGGCATGATCCCGGATCTTGCGACCTTCCGTGACCGCGCCACCTCCACGGTGCGCCGCTTCATGTACGGAATCTTCGCGATGGGCTGGCGCGGCTCGTCACGCCAGTGGCACCGCTACGAGCGCGCCTATCTCATCCTCGCGGCTCTCGCCACGCCGCTCGTGCTCAGCGTGCACTCGGTGGTGTCCTTCGACTTCGCCGTCGCGCAGCTGCCGGGCTGGCACACCACGATCTTCCCGCCGTACTTCGTCGCAGGCGCCATCTTCAGCGGCTTCGCGATGGTGGTCACACTCATGGTGCCGGCGCGCCAGTTCTTCGGGCTCAAGCACATCGTGCGCATGAAGCACCTGGAGAACATGAACAAGATCATCCTCACGACGGGCACCCTCGTTGGTTACGCGTACGGGATGGAGTTCTTCATCGCCTGGTACAGCGGCAGCCTGTACGAAGGCTTCGCGTTCGTGAACCGCGCCTTCGGCAACTACGCCTGGGCGTACTGGACGATGATCAGCTGCAACGTGCTCTTCCCGCAGCTGTTCTGGTTCAAGAAGATCCGCACCAACCTGGCGGCGATGATGGCCATCTGCATCCTCGTGAACGTCGGCATGTGGTTCGAGCGCTTCGTGATCGTCTGCACCTCGCTCGCCCGCGACTTCTTGCCCTCCTCCTGGGGCTACTTCATTCCCACACCGCTCGACTACGCCACGCTGGCCGGCAGCTTCGGGCTGTTCTTCACCTTGTTTCTGTTGTTCTGCCGTTACTTGCCGATGGTCGCGATGGCCGAAGAAAAGATGGGTCTCCCCATCAGTCACGCGCACGGCGAGGAGCACTGAGTATGAGCGCGCGAGAGACAGACACCGAGACCGAAGCCGTGGCCCAGGACGCACCGCTGCACGGCGTGCTCGCCGAGTACGACACGCCCCACGCGCTGAAGGCGGCTGCCGCCCAGGTGCGCGACGCCGGCTACCGGGACTGGGACACGTACACGCCGTTCCCCATTCACGGCATGGAAAAGGCGATGGGCATCAAGATGACGCTCCTGCCCTGGATCGTCTTCTTCGGCGGACTCACCGGTTTGGCGACCGCCATCCTGCTCCAGTGGTGGACGAACGCCTTCAATTACCCCTGGCTCATCAGCGGCAAACCGATCTTCAGCTTGCCGGCGAACATTCCCATCGCGTTCGAGCTCACGGTTCTGTTCAGCGTGTTCTCCTGTTTGGGCGGCATGTTGATGCTCAATCGGCTGCCTCACCCGTCGCACCCGCTCGATCTCAAGCGCCGCTTCGCGCGCGTCACCGATGACAAGTTCTTCCTGCTGATTCAGGCGAGTGACCCCAAGTTCGACGAGAGCGCCACGCGCAATCTGCTCGATGGCACCCATGCGGTCTTCCTGGACGACGTGCCGGAAGATCGCGTCACGCCCGATCGCTTCCCCAGCGGCCTGGTTTACGGCCTGGTAATCGTGACCACGGCCTCGCTCGTGCCGTTCGCGCTGTTCGCAGCGGCGCGCGAGTCGCACACCGAGAAGCCGCGCATCCACATGATCCAGGACATGGACTCGCAGCCTTACTTCAAGTCGCAGCGCAACAATCCGTTCTTCGACGACGAGCGCTCCGATCGCTTGCCCGTGCCCGGCACCGTCGCGAGCGGAGACCTGCGCGAGGACGATCACCTGTACCGCGGCCGGGTGGATGGCGGCTGGGCCCGCACACTTCCGCCGCAGGTCGAGCCCACGGCGGAGAACATGGCGCGCGGTAAGCAGCGCTTCGAGATCTTCTGCGCGCCGTGTCACGGCCTGACCGGCGAGGGCACCGGCATGGTCAACAATCGAGCGCAGGACCTGGCACAGGGCACCTGGGTGCCGCCGACGAACATCAACCAGGAACACCTGCGCAAGATGCCGGTGGGCGAGCTGTTCAACTCCATTACCAACGGCGTGCGCAACATGCCCGCCTACGGGCCGCAGATCAAACCAGAGGACCGCTGGGCGATCCTGCTCTATGTGCGCGCACTCCAGCGCAGCCGCGCCGCCAGCATCAACGACCTGTCCGATGCCGAGCGCGCATCTTTGAAGTGAGGCTTTGCAACAGCCATGGCAACCAGCAAGAACAAAGACAAAGCGAAGAGCTCGGGTAGCGCGCGCGGCTCCGGAGGAAAGTCGTCAGCGGACGCCAACATTCGCATCGAAGATGAAGCGGGGGGCCTGTTCAAGGTGGCCGGCACGATCGGCGTGCTCGGCGTCGCTGTGAGCCTGCTGATGGGATACGGAGACTTCAGGCAGTTCTCCCACTCCTACCTGGTCTCGTTCATGTGGGCGCTGTCGATTGGCGTCGGAGCGCTCTGGTGGATCACCTTGCAGCACCTGGTAGGCGCCAAGTGGAGCGTTGTGGTGCGTCGCGTCGCCGAGCTGCTCGGCTCGAACATGACGCTGCTGGCGCTCCTCGCGATGCCCATCGTGCTCCCGCTCCTGCTCGGTAATTCGAGCCTGTATCCCTGGGCGGACCATCACAAGGTGGAGCACGACCACCTGCTTCATCACAAGGCGCCGTACCTGAACATCGGCTTCTTCGCCGTACGGTTCATCTTCTACTTCGCGTTCTGGGCGTTCCTCGGCAACTTCTTCAAGGTGCACTCGCTCCGGCAGGATCAGTCCGGCAAGGACGAGCACCGCAGAATGGCGAAGATCTCGCCAGCGGCCATGATCCTGATCGCGCTGACGCTGACGTTTTGCGTCATCGACTTCGTCATGTCGCTCGACCCGACCTGGTTCTCCACGATCTTCGGCGTCTACTACTTCGCCACGTGCGTGCTCACGTTCCACTCCACGCTCGCGCTGGCGCTGATGTGGGTGCAGGGCAAAAACCGCCTCGTGGGCGTGGTGACGGTCGAGCACTACCACGACGTCGGCAAGATGATGTTCGCCTTCATCGTGTTCTGGGCCTACATCGGGTTCTCGCAGTTCCTTCTGATCTGGTACGCGAACATCCCGGAAGAGACCGCCTGGTATCGGATTCGCCTCGAAGGCAGCTGGGGCATGGTCTCGGCGGTGCTCCTGTTCGCGCACTTCGTGATTCCGTTCGTCGGGCTGATTTCCCGGCAAATCAAGCGAAACAAGAAGACGCTGGCCTTCTGGGCGGTCTGGCTGCTCGCGGTCTGCTGGATCGACATGTTCTGGCTGATCATGCCGCAGCTCAGCCCCGAGCGCGTGCCGTTTCATGTGCTAGACGTCACCTGCTTCGTCGGAATCGCTGGCCTGTTCATCGCCGGCGCGGCGTATCAGGCCAGGAAGGTCAACCTCATCCCCACGAAGGACCCGCGGCTCGAGCAGTCGCTCGCCTTCGAGAACCTCTGACGGGCACCTCCTATGGCAACGCAAGCGGACAAGGTCAATACCGGCGCCATGGCCACCATCGTGGCCGTACTCGCCATCTCCGTACTCGGCATCGCCGCCGCACTCACCGCGCTGGTGCGCTACGAAACGCAGGCGCACGGCGATCAGAAGGGCGTCAGCGCCAACATGCGCAGCATCCGAGAGCTTGTCACGAAGCAGCGCTCGGAGCTCAGCGCTGAACCCGCCTGGGTGGACAAGAACAAGGAGCTGGTCTCCGTGCCCGTGGAGCGCGCGATGGAGCTCGTGATTCAGGACCTGCGCAAGGACGCCAGCCTGGCGACGGAAGGCGCAGCCGGCGACGCCGGTGCTGCACCTGCTGCGGCGCCTGGCGATGCCGGAGCAGCCGCAGCCACAACCGGCGACGGCGGCTCGAGCACCGCGGCCCCAGAGGGCGAGGCACCGACGCCCACCGGCAAGACCGCGCCGAAGCCCGCACCGGGCGCACCCCAGCAAGCTCCCGCCGGCAAACCCGCGCCGAACTCCCCGGCACCGCCGAACCCCTGAGTGCATGGACCCTCGACGTCGAATTCTGGCCGTGTCGTTCGCGGCGTTGCTGTGCGCGCTGAGCGCGCAAGCCGCTGCGCGGCCCGACATTTCGGCGAGCGAGAAGAAGGCGGCACCGGCCGAGCGCACCGACCCACTGCCGAAACGTTTGGCCGGCGTGGACGTGCAAGAAAAGCTCGACCAGAGCCTACCGCCGGGGCTCGAGTTCCGGGATGACCGCGGGCGCTCCGTCCGCGTCGGAGACTACTTCGACGGCAAGCTGCCGGTCCTCATCACGCTCAACTACTCGAACTGTCCGATGCTCTGCAGTCTCCAGCTGACGGCCGTGGTCGATGGGCTGAAGCAGGTCGAGCTCACGGCGGGCAAGGACTACCGCATCCTGACCTTGCTCATCGATCCGGCGGAGACCCCTCAGACGGCGAGCAAGACGAAGGCGCGTTACCTGCGCCAGTACGGTCGCCCCGAGGCCGCGGGAGGCTGGCACTTCATCTCCGGTTCCGAGCGCAACGTGCGTGCGCTCGCGAAGGCGCTCGGCTTCCAGTACGCCTACAACGAAGAACGCAAAGAATACGTGCACCCTGCGGCGATCGCCATCGCCACGCCGAAGGCGCACATTTCCCGCTACTTGTACGGCCTCGAGTACCATCCCAAAACGCTGCGCCTGTCACTCGTCGAAGCTTCCGAAGGAAAGATCGGCACGACAGTCGACCGCTTGCTGCTGTTCTGCTTTCACTACGACTCGAGCGAGGGCCGCTATGCGCCGGTCGCTCGCAACATCATGCGCCTCGGCGGCGGTTTCGCCGTCGTGGCTCTCGGCGGATTTCTCACCCTGCTCTGGCGCGTCGAGCTCCGTAAGAAAAAAAGGCTGAGCCACCCCGGCTCAGAGCACCGCACATGACTTCTTTCATTGCATCCCTTCTCGCCCCCATCCTGGCTGCTGCACCCACCGGTACGCCTGAGCCCGCAGCTCTGCCGAAATCCCCGGATTCGCCGTACTTCTGGATGCCCACCCGGAGCTCGACGGTCGCCGGTCAAATCGATTGGCTGTTCGACGTGATGGTCTGGCTGTCGGTGATCTCGTGCGTCGGGATTCTCGGCGCGATGATCTACTTCTGCATGGTGTATCGGGCGAAGTCGCGCGTCGCGAACGAGCGCGTCGAAGTCACGGCGGATCACAACACCACGCTCGAGATCACCTGGTCGTTCATCCCACTCGTCATCTGCATCGCGCTCTTCGTGTGGGGCTTCAAAGGCTACGTGGATCTGCGGACGGCGCCCAAAGACGCTCTGCAGGTGCATGTGTCCGGCCAGAAGTGGAAGTGGAGCTTCACTTACGCGAACGGCTGGAGCGACGACGTCCTGCACGTGCCCGTGGACACACCGGTCAAGCTCTTGATCAACTCCACGGACGTGCTTCACAGCTTCTGGGTGCCGGCGTTCCGCGTGAAGATGGATGCCGTGCCCGGCCGCTACACCGAGCTCTGGTTCCACGCCACCGAGACGGGCGAATTTCCCGTCGAGTGCACCGAGTACTGCGGCACGTCGCACTCCGACATGCTGAGCAAGGTGATCGTGCACCCGCCCGGCGGCTACGAGAAATACCTCGAGCAGGCCGAGCTCCTCGAACAGCAGAAGCCGCCGGCGGAGCTCGGTGCCGAGCTGTATGTCAAAAAGGGCTGCAAACAGTGCCACTCGCTCGACGGCAGCCGCCTGATTGGTCCGACCTGGAAGGGCGTCTTCGGCAAGAGTGAGGCTCTCGCGGACGGTTCGACCGTTCAGGTCGACGAAAACTATCTCCGCGAGTCCATCGTGGACCCGCAAGTCAAGCTCGTGCAGGGCTATCCGCCGTCCATGCCGACCTACAAGGGTCAGCTCAAGGACCATCAGCTCACTGCACTCATCGAATACATCAAGACGCTCAAGTAGCGCCACGACGAGCACGCTTCGGCAAAAAGGAAATAGACGAGATGGCCTCACCCAGCACCACAGCGGACGTCATCGAGCCGCACGGGTCGCGAGCCGAGGACAATTACCTCACGCACGACAAGGGCTTCCTGTCGTGGGCCCTGACGCTCGATCACAAGCGTATCGGCCTCATGTACCTGACTTCCGTGCTGACGTCCTTTGCGCTCGGCGGCCTGTTCGCGCTGCTCGTGCGCACGGAGCTCTTGACTCCGGGCCGCACCATCATGAGCGCGGACACCTACAACCAGATGTTCACGCTGCACGGCGCGGTGATGGTGTTCCTCGTGATCATCCCCGGTATTCCCGCGGCGCTCGGCAACATCATCATGCCGATCCAGCTCGGCGCCAAGGACGTGGCGTTCCCGCGCTTGAATCTGTTTTCGTATCACCTGTGGGTGATGGGCGCGCTGTTCTTCATCGTGTCGATGTACCTGAGCGCCATCGACACCGGCTGGACGTTCTACACGCCCTACAGCACCAGCACGACCACCGCGGTGATCCCCGCCGCCTTCGGCGTGTTCATCCTGGGCTTCAGCTCGATCTTCACGGGCCTCAACTTCATCGTGACCGTGCACAAGCTGCGTCCGCCAGGCATGACCTGGTTCCGCCTGCCGCTGTTCATCTGGGCGCTCTACTCCACGGCCATCATCCAGGTGCTAGCGACGCCGGTGCTCGGCATCACCGTGCTCATGTTGATCGTCGAGCGCGCGTTCGGCATCGGCATCTTCGACCCCTCGCTCGGCGGTGACCCGGTCCTGTTCCAGCACTTCTTCTGGTTCTACTCGCACCCCGCGGTCTACATCATGATCGTGCCGGCTTTCGGCGTGGTCAGCGAAGTGATCGCCGTTTTCTCACGCAAGCGCATCTTCGGTTACAAGTTCATCGCGCTCTCGAGCATCGCCATCGCGGTCCTTGGCTTCCTAGTTTGGGGCCACCACATGTTCACGAGCGGCCAATCCGTGCTCGCGGGCACGATCTTCAGTGCCATCACGTTTTTGATCGCCATCCCCACCGCCATCAAGATCTTCAACTGGCTCTCGACCATGTACAAGGCGCGCATCCACCTGGATACGCCCATGCTGTACGCGCTCGCCTTCTTGTGGGTGTTCACGATCGGCGGACTGACGGGCGTGTTCCTGGCCGTAATGAGCGTCGATGTGCACTTGCACGACACGTACTTCGTCGTCGCTCACTTCCACTACGTGATGATGGGCGGCTCGATCACGGCGTTCATGGCGGGTCTGCACTACTGGTGGCCGAAGTTCACCGGGCGCATGTACAACGAGGGCCCGGGACGGCTCGGCGCCGTGCTCGTGTTCGTCGGCTTGAACGTCACCTTCTTCCCGCAGTTCGTGCTGGGCACGCGCGGCATGCCGCGCCGCTACTACAACTACCTGCCGGAGTTCGAAGGTCTCCACCAGCTCTCGACTGTCGGCGCGTACCTCCTCGGCGTCGGCTTCTTGATCACTGCGGTCTCGCTGCTCCGCAGCCTGCGCAAGAAGGTGGACGCGCCGGCCAACCCCTGGGGTGCCGCCACGCTGGAATGGAAGACGGCCTCCCCCCCGCCCTACTACAACTTCCGCACCGTCCCCACGATCGACGCCGGTCCTTACGACGGTTACGAGGACATGGTGTACGACGAGAAGATTCGCGGATACGTGCCCAAGGCCGGCAGGGCTTGAGCCATCGTGCGCCCCGGCATCATCGAGTTTCAGACTTATCAGGAACACCGCGCGCTCGCGGCTTACGGGAACGCTGACAAATGACGGAAACCAGTT
The DNA here is from genome assembly GCA_036520475.1 of Polyangiaceae bacterium. Taxonomy (GTDB): domain Bacteria; phylum Myxococcota_A; class Polyangia; order Polyangiales; family Polyangiaceae; genus DATDJP01. Next base: position 56,579 of record DATDJP010000260.1, read on the forward strand.
CAGAAGTGCTGGAGAAAAAGGGACCGCCGAAAGGCGCCGGCGCGGAGCCTTTACACGGGCACGGCGACGACGTCGGTCACGACGAGCACGGCGGCCATCACGAACACCCCTTTCTCCAGCACCACTTCGATACACCGCAGCAGCAGTTCGATGCCGGCAAGATGGGCATCTGGCTGTTCCTGGTCACCGAGGTGCTGTTCTTCTCCGGCTTGTTCTGCGCGTACACCATATACCGCGCACAGCATCCCGAAATCTTCGTGTGGGCGCACTACTACCTGGACACGAATCTCGGAGCCGTAAACACGGTCGTGCTGCTCGGCAGCAGCTTGACGGCGGCCTGGGCGGTGCGCTGCGCGCAGCTCAAGCAGAAGCAGGGCCTGATCATCAACATCGTGATCACGATCGCCTGCGCCTTCACGTTCATGTGCGTGAAGTACGTCGAGTACTCGCACAAGTTCCACGACGGCCTGACCTGGCCGGGCCGAGCCGAGAAGCCGCTCTTCGGCGTGCGCTTCGATCCCAAACACGAGGTCTGGGAGCTCGAATCGTTCAAGAAAAAGCACCCCGAGGCGGCGGAGCTCGCTCACAAGCTGCGCGAGCAATCGAAGCAGAAGCAAGGCGCTACAGCCGCAGCGCCCGCCGCAGGTTCCGCGGAAGGTGCCGCTGCCGCGCCGGCCGCCAGCGAGGCCGCGCCCACGGTTGCGGCCGGAGCCGCAGAAGGCGCGGCGCCCACGCCTGAGCAGGCTGCAGCCGCTCCGGGCGTGGCTGCTCAGCAGGCCGGCGAAAATGCCAAGGCCGCCCCTGGTGCAAAACCGGGGGAAGAGCAAGCTGCGAAGGGCGGCGCTGTCGCCGTAGCTCCCGGCGATCCGGGTGCCAGCGCAGACAAGCCGTCAGCGAAATCCGGCGAGCCCCGCAAGGAGCCGGCAGCCGGCATCGGCCAGCAGCAGGCGGCGGAACCCGCGCAGCAAACGGCCCAGTCGGCGATCGGCGGCACCCAGCCAGAGACCCCCACGAAGACCGGCGACATCCCGGTTCCGGCACCCGCCGCCGTGGCAGTCGCGCCAAACCCGACGCTCGCCGAGAGCGCGCAGGAAGCGCCAATCCCAGCCAAGCTCGGACCCGACGCCTGGCCACTGCGTCAGGCTGGCGTGCTCGGGCCCGGCGGAGTGCTGCTCGAGCACCCCAAGAACGCGCACGTGTTCTTCAGCGTGTACTTCTTCATGACCGGACTGCACGGCATCCACGTCATCGCCGGCATCATCGTCTGGGTTTGGATGCTCCTCCGCGCCATGAAGGGCGTCTTCGGCGAGAACTATTTCGGACCCATCGACTACTCGGCGCTTTACTGGCACATCGTCGATCTCGTCTGGATCTACCTGTTTCCGCTGCTCTATCTGATTCACTGATTGTCGCCGCGCGACGAGGACGTCATGGCAACGAACGAGAAGGACCACTCAGCAGTGGACGACGAGCACCACAACGGGAAATCCACTGGCACGACTGAACTCTCTCCCGCCGATGCCCAGAGCCGCGACGAAGACGGCGACGCGGATCCGGCGCTCGACTCGGGAAGGCATCCGGGGCCCGACATGATCGTCAAGACAACCAGCGGTCTACAAACCATCGAAGATAAGCCGAAGCCGCCCGATCCACGCGACGAGCACGAATACGACGAGCATCACGGCCTCGCTCACACCACCCCCATTTCGCTGCTCGTCGGCGTGCTGGCTGCGCTCCTGGTGCTCACCGTCGCGACAGTAGCGGTCACCAAGGTCGATCTGGGCGGTCAGGGCAACCTCGTGGTCGCCATGGTCATCGCCACCATCAAGGCGGCGCTGGTGGTCATGTATTTCATGCACTTGCGCTGGGATCGCAAGATCCACCTGGTCCTGTTTCTCGGGTCGGTGCTGTTCGTGATCCTCTTCCTGTCGATGACGATCACCGATCGCGGGGAGTATCAACGCTCGATTGACCAGCTCGACGAAGTGCAAGCGGCCTCGGCCAAGTAGACCGGCCCGGGTCCGCCTCCACGGCAGCCTGTGGCTCTGCGGAGCGAGCCTGCTTGCGCCGCTCTCCGTCGCCTGCACGGACGGCGCGGGCAGCGCAGAACGCCCGATCGAAATCGTCGTTTCCACGGAAACAGCGACGCTCGATCCGCGCTACAGCACGCGCTCCCTCGACATCAAGATCACGCGGCTGGTGCACGCCGGCTTGGTGGGGCTCGACGCAGATACGCTGTCGCCCATACCGCTCGTGGCCTCCCGCTTCAGCCAGCTCGACGCCTTGACGTTGCGCGTCGAGCTGAAGCGCGGCATCGCGTTTCACAGCGGCAGGCCACTCCACGCGGCCGACGTGTGCGCCACCTTGAGCGCGCTGAACGATCCGGCGCTCGCGAGCCCGCACCGCGCCGTGGTGCGGGCAATAGCCGAGTGTCGCGTGGAGTCGGAGCACCAGCTGGTGCTCGCGCTCCACGGACCCCGCGCCAGCCTGCTCACGGACCTGGAGGTTCCCATCCTGCGTGCCGACCAGGTGCGCTCCGCGCCCTCGTCGACTGGTGCACTGGACGGCCTCGGTCCTTACCGCATCCGTGACTTCGAGCCCGGAGAAGTCACGCTCGAACCTGCGCAGACCGGGCTGGTCCCTCGGCCTTCGCACCGCGCCGTGGTCCGCACCGTGCGCGACGAGAATGCGCGCGCGCTTCGCCTACTGGCCGGCCGTAGCGATATCGCGCCGAACGCCCTGTCCGCCGTGCTGTGGCCCACACTCGAACGGCACGAGCGCCTCGAGCTCCGCGCACGGCGCGGCGCCAACGTGACCTACCTGCTCATGCAGAACGATCGCGCGCCATTCCGCTCGCGAACCGTGCGCCAGGCGATCGCACGCGCCATCGATCGCGAGCGCATCATCGCGCATTTACTGGGCGGCCGCGCCGAGCCCGCCGCCACGATATTTCCGCCCGGCCACTGGTCGAATCCGCGCGCTCCTGCCGCCGAGCCCTACGATGCAAACGCGGCACGCCCTGTCCTTTCGCGTCTCCCTGCCGTCACCCTGCTCACGAGCACGGAGCGCGCACGGGTAACGATCGCGCGCGCACTCGCGCAAATGCTGGGAGACGCCGGCCTCGAGGTACGAGTGGTCGCGCTCGATCTGGGCATTTTGCTGGCGCGCATGGATTCTGGAGATTTCGATTTGGCGAGCCTGCAGATGCCGGAACTGACGGAGCCCAATTTGCTCAAGTGGTTCTTTCATCCGCGCGCCGTACCCGGCGAAGGTCAAGAAGGTCGAAACCGCGCGCGGTACAGGAACCCCAGAGCGGCGGTGCTCCTCGACCGCGCTTCCGAAGCCACGAGCCTCGCGGAACGCAGGGACCTGTATGCTGAGCTCACGGAGCTCATGGCGACGGATCTGCCCGTCGTCCCTCTCTGGCACGAGGATCAGGTGGCGATCGTGTCGAAACGCGCGCGCGCGTTTTCTCTGAGCGCCGAGGGCCGCTGGCTCTCGCTGGCGGCTCTGCCGTAGGGCTTGCGCTCCGCGGGCGATCGCGCGAAAAGCCGTGGCGTGAAAAGGAGCGTCATGACCCCGCGCCGGAGGCGTCTGGCTTCCGCCTTCGCCATGGCGCTTTCGCTCGGCTGTTTTTTGCCCGAGCGCGCCCGCGCCGACGAGCCGGTTCGCGTCACCACCTACGATCCGGGAGAGTATCCGCCGCCCTCGACGCGCTGGGGATTACTTGCTGTCGGTGCCGGGTCGAGCCTCGCGTGGTACGGCGGCGGACTCGCGTTCTCGTATGCCTGGCCGGACGCGCCCGGTGCGAACGATCTGCGCATTCCAGTCGCGGGCCCGTGGATGGCGCTGGCGGACACCGGTTGCGCCGACGGCGACCCGGACTGCAGCACCTTCATGGTGGTCGCGCGCGCCATCCTCACGACCATGAATGGCATCGGCCAAGTCGGCGGCTTGGCCATCGTCGGCGAAGCGCTGTTTCTTCCGACGTCCGCTGGAGCGAGCGCGGCGCGCCGCACCCCCACGCGCCGCACGAGCTCGTTGCGCGTGCAAGCGCTGCCCGTGATGGCTCCACAGGGCGGCGTCGGTCTCGGTGTGTTCGGCCAATTCTGACCGCGCGCGCACGCGTGGCTGCATTGCAAACATCGCCGCGAAATCCGGCTGTTCGCTGTCAAGGGATGCGCATGGCAAAAAGTCGTGATACGACCCGACAGATGGAGAGTGTGCGGTGAGTCGACGAACCAAGTTCGTCCTGGTCACCGGCGGAGTCGTCTCCTCGATCGGCAAAGGTCTCACGTCGGCTTCGATCGGTGCGCTCATGGAGGCCCGCGGGCTTCGCGTGACGCACATGAAGCTCGACCCGTACATCAATGTCGATCCGGGAACGATGTCCCCGTATCAACACGGCGAAGTCTTCGTAACGGACGACGGCGCCGAAACGGACCTCGATCTGGGACACTACGAGCGCTTCACGTCCTGCCGGCTGACTCGCAAGGCGAACGTCACCACGGGCCGCATTTACGAGGCGGTCATCACCAAGGAACGCCGCGGCGAGTACCTGGGTGCGACAGTCCAGGTGATCCCGCACATCACGGATGAGATCAAAGCCCGCGTGTACGACGCCACCTCTGGCTCGGATGTCGCCATCATCGAGGTCGGCGGCACCGTGGGCGACATCGAGTCGCTGCCCTTCCTCGAAGCGATTCGTCAGCTGCGCCTCGAAGCGGGAGCGGAGAACTCAATCAGCGTGCACGTCACGCTCGTGCCGCACATCCCGACGGCAGGGGAGCTGAAGACGAAGCCGACGCAACACTCCGTGCGCGAGATGCGCGAGATCGGCATTCAACCCGACGTGCTCGTGTGTCGCTGTGATCGGCCGATCGCGCGCGGGCTCAGGGAAAAGATCGCGCTGTTCTCGAACGTGCCGGTAGACGCCGTGATCGCGGCGGTCGACGTCTCCTGCATCTACGAGTTACCGCTCGTGCTGCACGCCGAAGGGCTCGACGACTGCATCGCCGAAAAGTTGAACATCTGGTCGCGCGAGCCGGAGCTCGGAGCCTGGCGGCGCGTCGTGGAGAAATTCAAGAAACCGGCGAACGGCTCGGTGCGCATCGGCGTGGTCGGCAAGTACGTGCACCTCAAGGACAGCTACAAGTCGCTGCACGAGGCGCTGGTACACGGTGGTCTCTCCAATGACGTCGCCGTTCAGCTCGAGTACATCGACTCGGAGCTGCTCGAGACGGCGAACCCGCTCTCGCAGTTGAGCGGCCTGGACGCAGTGCTAGTCCCCGGCGGCTTCGGGGATCGCGGCGTGGAGGGCAAAGTGACGGCGATCCGCTACGCGCGCGAGCACGGCGTGCCGTTCCTGGGAATTTGCCTCGGCATGCAGCTCGCCGTCATCGAATTTGCGCGCAACGTGTGCAGCCTCAAGGGCGCGAGCTCCACTGAATTCCAGAAGGATCCGCCCCACCCCGTGATCGACCTGATGCCCGACCAGCGCGGCGTGCGCGACAAGGGCGGCACCATGCGTCTGGGCGCCTATCCGTGCACGCTGAAGGCGGGCAGCCGCGCAGCGCAGGTGTACGGCACGGGCGAAATCAGCGAACGGCACCGTCACCGCTTCGAGTTCAACAACGAGTACCGGGAGAGCCTCGCGCGCGCCGGTCTTTCACTCAGCGGAACGAGCCCCGACGATCGGCTCGTCGAAATCGTCGAGCTCGAGAGCCATCGCTTTTTCATCGGCTGTCAGTTTCATCCCGAGTTCAAGAGCCGCCCCATGGCCGCTCACCCGCTGTTCTCTCGTTTCGTCGCCGCCGCGCTCGAGCGCCGCAACGAGATCGCAGAGAGCGCCCGTTCCGACGAGACGGCGCAGGCCGAAAACGTCGTCAACTGACGGGCAGTACGGACAGCACCTGGAGGCGTGGGCCGGCGCTCACCTGAATCGCGCTGGCGTGGAAGACGTCCCCGTCGAGGACGTAAGGGCCGAGCGCGCCACCCGGAAACGTGACGCTGAAGCTCGTCACGAGGGAGTCGAAGCAGCTCGGGCCCCGTAGCGGCAGACCACGCAGCACACGCGGCCACTGCGGCCCCAGCTTGGTCGTGGGCAGCGCCGACGCCACCAGGTGCGGCCGGTCGAAATCGATTCCAGCGCGGTACGTGACGCGCATGTGCAGCCCGAGGTCCTGAAGTACCGAGCTGACGACCAAGCTGAACGCGCGCGGAGGCAGCTCGTGGCCGTCCATCGTGACGGTGCACGGCAGCGGCTCGAGCACGCTCTTGGCGTAGCCGTCGCCTATCAGCGACCCGGAGAAGATGCGCGCGACGATCGCCAGCGCAGCAGGCGTCCCGCCGGCGCCCGCGGCGTAGTAGCGGTCGAAGAAGCGCGCCACCAGGCCCGTTCCGACCGTGAAGCCCACCCGCGACGCGCCGCCGTGCTCGCGCACCCACAACGTGGGCCGCTCGCGAGAGAGCAACGGTTCGCCGCGAAGTACGTGCTCCGCGACGGCGAGCAGGCCGGCGCGTGTTCCCCAGTTGCGCGCGACGGTCGCGACGGTGCCCGCCGGTGCCAGCGCCAGCGTCGGCAAACGGCCTCCCGCGTAGGCGCGTTCCAGAGCGGTCACGCCCGCCATGAAGGTGCCATCTCCGCCGCAGAGCACCACCAGCTCGGGCCGATCCAGCGCCACCTGGCGCGCCGCCTCATCGAGCTCATCGAGCGTGCGGGTAACCCAGACCTGCGCGCGATCGCGTGACATGGCTTCGATCCGGCCGATCAAGCGCGGCTCGCGGGCCAGGCGCCGAGCGTGGGGATTCAGGACGAAGTGAATGGAGCGACGCATGGTGTCCCCCCCCGCACTTCTTGCAAGCGAGGGGGGCGCCAAGCTATCACCGAGTGATGCTGAGGAAGCTCTGGATCGGCTGTGCGCTGGCGGCTTTCGGTTGCGCGTCGAACCCCGCAGTCGAAACCGCGTTGCACGGCGATCTGGCGTCCCTCAAGCGGCAGATCCGCGCTGAGCGCGCCGATGGCGATCTGGATCGCTCGGCCGTCGAAGAGCTGGCGGCCGCCGTCGCGAGCCGGGAGATCCACAGCTCGCGCGGACAGGTTGCCGAGGCGCGGATGGAACGTGTGCGAGCTTGCAGCCGCCCTCTCGCGCCGGTTTTGCGGGCGCGCGCGCGCCGCTCGGACGACGCGGCCGCGCTCGCCGCCTTGCTGCTGTACGAGCGCGGCGAGCTCGATGCCGACGATCTCGTCGAGCGTCACGCTCGAGCAGCGAGCGGCGCCTGGCGAGCCGTCGCCGCGCGCGCCAGCAGCAGTAGTGCGCACGCGGCACGGAGACGGCGCTTCTTCGTGGACCCCGATGAACGAGCACGGCGCGCCGCGCTCGAGGCCTCCTTCGAAGCGGCAGATCCCCGGGACGTTCCTGGCCTGCTCGAGGCGGCGCGGCTGGACCCGGATCCGCGGGCGCGGCCGCTCGCGATGCGGGCCGCCGGTGCGAGTGGCGGGCAGCAGGTTGTGACAGCTTTCGATGACCTGTGGCCGCGGGCCAACGAAGACGAACGAAAAGCCATCATCGATGCCTGGGCGATGCCCAAGCTGGTGCACTCGGGCGGACGGCAGCGCCTGGTCGCTACGGCCGAGTCGATGCGCGGTGCACAGTCGGTAGCTGCCGCTGCCATCCTGTCCCGCATGGCCGGCGCGGACGCGGCTCTCGGAGCCGCAATTCTCGCGCGCGCGGTGCGCGAAGGTGCTGAAGGAGAGCGCCAGCTGGCGATCGAGCTTGCGCCGTTTTGGGACAGCGATGTTCGCAAAGCGGTGCACGCAGCAGCGACGGACCCCGAGCTCTCGATTCGCGTCGCCGCGCTCGCACGCTTGGCCGAAAATTCCGCTTCACGTAGCGCGGCGCGGGCGCACCTGCGATATCTGAGCAAGTCGAACGATTCCATAGCACTGGAGGCCCGCGCCGCGCTGGCGCGAGCCGGAGACGGCTCCGTACGCGGCGCGCTGATCGCGGCGCTCGAGCGCCGGAATCCGGACGAACGGCGCATCGCAGCACTCTCGCTGCTCGAGCTCGGCGACTACGCTCAGGCGGCGTCCGCGCTGGCAGACGACGACCCCGAGGTTCGGACGGACGTGGCCTGCTCGGTGCTGTTACACCGAAGAAAGCCGAGCCCCTGAGCGGGCAGCGTTGAATCCGCGCGAGAACATCTGTAGATCCGCGCATCATGAGTTTCGCGCGAGGGATCGGCTCTGCGTTGCTGTTCATCTCCCTCTGTCTCGGCAGCGGCGGCTGCTTGAAGAGAGTGCTGATCGACGGACAGGTCAACGCAACCTTGGAGGGGTCCGAAGCGATCAACACGTTACACGACTACGACATCGCGCGCGCCGTTGCCCAGAACGGCATGGGACAGCTCGAGGGTATGCATCACCTCGAGCCCAACAACACCGACGCGCTGTTCATGCTGACGCGCGGCTGGTCCGGCGTCGCGTTCGCGTTCATGGAAGACGACTACGAGACCGCGTACGACAAGGGTGACGATGCGCTCGCGGAGTATCACCTGGCGCGCGCGCGCGCCGCATACCGCCGCGCCATGCACTACGGCGTCGAGCTCTTGGGTCATCGCGCCGAGGGTTTCGAGCAAGCGCGCATCAACACGTCGAAGCTGCGCGCGTGGCTCGCCGAGAACTTCAAGGACCAGGATCAGGCCGAAGAATTGCTCTGGATCGGCTTCGCACACATCGGTCTGGTGAACGTCGCCAAAGACATTCCGGAGATCGTCAGCGAGCTCTACATCGGCGAAGAGATCGTGCGACGTTCGGTGGCGCTCGACGAAAAGGTTCGCGACGGTATGGGTCACGTGATCCTCGGGGCCTACAGCGCGCGTCACGCGATGTCCGAGCTGGACCTGGCGAAGAAACACTTCGACCGCGCCATGCAGATCAACGGCGGCAAGTTCCTGAGCACTCAGCTCAACTTCGCCAAGACCTACTACTGCATGAAGGGCAACCGCCCCGCTTACGACAAGCTGCTCAAAGAGGTCATGGGCGCCCCCGACGCGCTCCCCGAAGCGCGGCTCCAGAACACCATCGCCAAGCGCCGCGCCCGCCGCTACCTGAGCAACAAGATCTGGCAGGAGGAGTGCGGATTCCACGGAATCTGAACGGGCGTTCAGTACTTTGTGCGAGCATCCCTCGCACTTTTTTTCTACAACCAGTGATCCGATTTCACGGCCGGCCCGTCTCACCTGAAGCTGGACGGTTTAGCCGTAGTTACCGTACGTAGGAGGTCTTCGAAATGGTCCGAAAGGTGGCTGCCGCGCTTCTCGCCGCGGCATGTGTGATGGTTGGCAACGCCCCCGCTGCAGAGGCGAAAACAACGCTGAAATTTGCGACCCTGGCCCCGCCTCGCAGCCCTTGGGGCAAGGTGTTCAAGGCAGTGTCCAAAGCAGTCGATCAGAAGACCAAAGGAGAGGTCGAGGTCGTGTGGCTCTGGAACGGCACCGCCGGTCCCGAGCGCGCAGTCGTCGGCAAGATCAAATCGGGCCAGCTCGCTGGTGCCGCGATCACGGCGACGGGCTTGAGCGACGTCTACAAACCCGTGCTCGCGCTCAGCATGCCGGGCGCCTTCGAGAGCTGGCAAGAGCTCGACAAGGAGCGCGACGCGCTGACCCCCGAGTTCGACAAGGCGTTCAAAGAGGCCGGCTTTCACGTGAGCGGCTGGGGCGACGTGGGTGTCGGCCGCAACATGGCCAATGGCTTCCAGGTCAAGTTGCCGACCGACCTGCGCGGCAAGCGTCCGGGAATGATCGCGGAAGACATCATCGCTCCCAAAATCTACGAAGTGATCGGCGGCGTTTCGCCGGTGCCGACCAGCGTGACGGAGCTTTTGCCGAAGCTCAACGCCAAGTCCATCGACGTCATCAACGCGCCCTCGCTGGCAGCCGAGCAGCTGCAGTGGACGTCGCGCCTCGATCACATCAACACGTACGGCACGTACTACGCAATCGGCGCTCAGATTACGAGCCAACGCGAGCTCGACAAGCTGACGCCCGAGCAGCGCGAGATCCTGAAGGAGACAGGTAAGCAGGGCTCGAACATGCTGCGTAAGACTATCCGCAAGGAAGACGAGGCGGCGTTCGGACGGCTCAAGAAGAAGATGACGGTCCACGAGCCGACCGCCGCGGAAAAGGCGGCCTGGAAGAAGGTCTTCACGGACGCTTGCAAGCGTCTGAAAGGCGCGATGCCGGGCGACGTGCTCACGAAGATCGGCGCGTGCTGACACAGCGCAGCATGTGACGTAAGAAGCGCGCGCAAGCCGAGGGGCCGGCACGAAAGTGTCGGCCCTTACTTTTTTCTAAAGCGACGATCAACGAAATGGTGACGAGACAACCTGATTTGACCTAACTTCCCGGCCGCGAGATGTCGCTCAGAGCCAAGGCGAAAGCCGGGAGAAATCGGTGCATCGTCCCAACGAACCGGAGCAGGTAAACGCTTCCGCCGCGCCTCAAATCCAGCCGTCGGACCACGGCGTGCGCGAAGGAAAGGCGTGGGGCAGACCGTTCGCCCTCATCGATAAGGTCTGGACGAAGTTCGAAGTCGGCCTGTGCACGGTGGTGCTGCTCCTCGAAGTCGTGGCACTGGCTCTTTGGGTCGGCCTCAAGGGAATGTCAACGGGGCCGGGCGGCTCGGCTGCTGGCATCGTGCTACGCGCCATTCTCGGCGCCGTGGTGCTCGGGACCATCGGCTACTGGGTGACCGCCCGTCAAAAGCCGGCGGTGCGTCACACGGCATCGGTATCTGGCTTCCTACTCGGCGTCGTTCTTTCCAAGGCCTGGGGCGGGGTCGGGGTCGACTGGTCGTCGAACCTGCTCAACTGGTACCAGCAGGCCTCCACGCTCACGCTGGTCGGCGGACTGCGCGGGGTTGGTACACGGCTCACGATCCTGCTCGCTCTGCTCGGTGGCTCACTCGCGACCGCAGCGGGCAAGCACATCACGATCGACCTGGTGACCCGGTATATCGGGCCGCGAGCGCGGACGACAGCAGCCATCGTCACGTGGCTCGTGTCGAGTGCCGTGTGCTTCGGACTCTCCTGGGGCTACTTCGATCACATCGCGATCGAGAACTTCGAAGCGAAGCTCGACGACTCTGCCGGGAAGAAAATCGGTAAGGTCGCGCACGGCGTCAGCGAATACGGCTTCATTACCAGGAACCAGATCAAGCTCGACCTGATGGCGTTACCCCACGTCATGAGGGGCGAACGCTACTCGCGCTGGCTCACGGGCGAGCAGTGGAACCGCTTTTTGGACGAGGCCGGGTTTGTCGAGCGCTACGGCAAGGACAAGGTGGAGCATTTGCGCATCGCTCCGGACGCGACCCGCTCACCCATGATCACCATCCCGGATCGTGGAGAGCCGCGCGGTGGCCTGACGGACGCCGCCAACCTGGTATTCCCGATCGGCTTTTTGATCATCGGCCTGCGTTTTCTGCTCCTGTCGATCCTCACGCTCAGCGGACACATGAAGGTGGACCCTGAAGCGCACATGGATATCGGGACGAAACACCAGCCCGAGCCGCTGGAGGGGCACGCCGGATGATTGTGCTTCTCGTCCTCCTGTTTGCGCTGGCCGGTGCACCGGTCTTCGCGGTGATGGCGGGGGGCACACAGCTGGCGTGGCTCACGCACGAAGATCCGAATCTTCATTTCGTCCGCTTCCTGGCCCCCGACGTGCTGGGGGAAATCTTCGCGCAGTCGCCGATCCTGACGACGATTCCGCTGTTCACGTTCGTGGGCTATATTCTCGCAGAATCGAAAGCGCCGGAACGCATCGTGCGGGCGTCGGACGCCTTCTTCGGCTGGCTCCCGGGCGGCCTACCAATCGTGTGTCTGATCGCCAGCGCGTTTTTTACGACGCTGACGGGCGGTAGCGCCGTCACCATCGTGGCCGTGGGTGCGCTCCTCTACCCGGCGCTGATCAGACACGGGTACCCGAAGGACTACGCGCTGGGCCTCGTGATGACCTCGGGGTCGGTGGGCTTGCTCCTGCCGCCTTCGCTGCCCATCCTCATCTACTCGCTGGTCGCCGGCATCGACTTCAACATGGCCTTCAAGGCCGGGGTGCTGCCAGGCCTGCTCGTCATCGTCATCATCTCGCTGCACGCCGCGTACATCTCGGTGCGTCACAAGATTCCGCGGACGAGCCCGCGCCTATCCGAAATGCGCGGCGCGTTCTGGATCATCAAGTGGGAGCTCGGTATCCCGGTTTTGATTCTTGGCAGTCTGGCCACCGGCCTGGCTGACATCGACGAGTCGGCAGGCATCGCGGCTGCGTACGTGATCGCCGTGGAATTCATGGTCCACAAGGACCTGAAGTTCAAGGATTTGCCGCGCCTCGCTGGCAACGCCATGGCGCTCGCCGGCGCGTTGATCCTGATCCTAGCAGCCGCCATTTCGCTCACTAACTACATCGTCAGCGAGCAGCTGCCGCAGAAGGTGTACCAGGCGCTCACGGATATGGGCGTCAGCAAGCGCTGGCACTTCCTGCTCGTGCTGAACGCCTTCTTGTACTTGCAAGGCATGGTGATGGACGGCTTCAGCACCATCCTCGTGACGGTGCCGCTCTTGATCCCGTTCGCCGCGCAGTTCGTGATCCATCCGTTTCACATGTGCATCATGTTCTTGCTGAACATGGAGATCGGCTACTTGAGCCCGCCGCTCGGTCAGAACTTGTTCGTGACCAGCTTCCGGTTCAACAGACCGATGGTGCACCTGTACCGGATCTGCATCCCGTTCCTCGGGATGATGATCTTGTCGCTGGTGATCGTCGTCCTGTTCCCCAGGCTGAGCACCGCGGCCGTCGAAAAAGACATCCGCGAAGCCAAGGAGAAGGCCGCCAAGTTCGGCGAGCCGCCGCGTGAAGCCTGGCTCCTCGAGTGCGTGCAGGAAGATCGCAACAATCCCCTTCCTTGTACGGAGGAGGATCGCAAGAAATGGCTCTCGGCTGACGGCAGGGACATCAAGGGTGCCGACGAGGTCGACGACGGCCACGAAAAGACGGCCACCGAAAAGACCGACGACGAGCTGTTCCAGGACCTCATGGGTACCGGCGAGGACGAGGTCAAGCTGGACTCAGGAGCTCAAAGCGGAGACGCCGGCGCAACCGACGAAGACGACGAGCTCAAGCTCGAGGAATGAAGCGCTGAGCGTCATCGGGCGTTCCGCTCGTCAGATGCGGATGGTCTTCCAATCGCCGCGGGCGAACTTCCAGATCATGATGCTCGTGAGCAGGACCACGTAGACGACCGAGGCGCCCCAGATGCCGGGCAGGCCTAGATTCAACGTGATGCCCATGAGCCAGGCCAGCGGCACGAGACACAAGAAGTGCAGAACTAGCTCGACGATCATCACGAAGCGGCTGTTCCCCGCACCGAACAGCGCCTGCGTCAAAATCATCCCCACGGCTATCAGCGGCGTGCAGATCCCCATGATGCGCATCGGTAGCAGTGCCGCTTCGAGCACCGCTGGGCTTTGCGTCACCACGCCCAGGATCTGCCTCGGAAAGAGCACGCCTTCGATGAGCCCGACGACGCCGAAGATGTAGACACCGAGCCGCACGGAGACCCAGCCAAAGCGCGCCGCCTTGTCGCCGTCTCCTTCACCGAGCGACTGACTGACCAGCGTCGCCGTCGAGGTGCCGAACGCCAAGCACGCGGTGAATGTCAGCTTCAGAACGCCGACGATGACCGTAGTGGCGGCGCTGTTGACGGGCTCGGCACGGCCACCCGGGCATGCCGCCGACACGACCTGGGCGCCCGAAATGCTGTCCAGGTGACTCACGATCATGGAGAACAGCCCGAAGCCGCTCATCACGGCCACCGTCGCCACAGCGCTGGGAATCGACAGCTTGAGGATGTCCCAGGTCAGGCCGCGCGACAGGTTCCGCAGATCGTAAGGCCGATGGGACTGCCGGTAACGCCGTGTAGCGGCCCAGCCAATCATGATGGCGAGGCCCACCCAGGTGGACACGAAGCCGGCCAGGCCCGCGCCGGCGATCCCCATGCGCGGCGCTCCCCAGTTGCCGAAGATGAACGCGATGCAGAGCACGATGTTGATGAGGTTCATCACGATCGCGCTGACCATGTGGACGTAGGTGCGGCCGATCCCGTCGAAAAACGCCTTGAACGAGAAGGTGATCACCATCGAGGCGATGCCGAGCAGCCGCCACTCCAGGTACGCTTCCGCTGCGGCCCGCACGTCCGGCACCTTGATCATCAGGCTCAGCACCGCAGGCAGCGCGGCATAGCCGAGCGCCGTGAACACGGCCCCGGCAGCCGCCGCGAAAAACCAGGAGTTGGTCAGCACCGCGCCCGCGTCGAGCGGCTTTTTCTCGGCGAAGCGCCGCGCGGCGATCGCCTGAGTTCCCACCGAGATCGCGCTCAGTGAACCGCCGAACAGCCAGAGCAGGATCAACGACGGCAGCAGCGCTGCCTGCGCGTTCGACGACTCGGGACACGGCAGCCACGAGAAGAAGATAATGTCGATTTCGTTGACGATGCTCTGCGTGAGCATCGCAAAAACGGTCGGCAAGGCGAGCCGCAGCACGAGGCGCGTCGGAGAGCCGCTCGTGATGACGTTCTCACCGGGTGAAATGGGAATCGATGCCATCGCGGATGGGCGGGGAGCCAGGCTCGTAACACAGCCCGCCCGCGAGCGGCCAGCGCGGCCGCGATCGCCCCCCGCTCACATTCCCGGGCCGGGCGTCCCCCCGGAAGACGCACTGGGGGGCGCGCGGGCCCCCCACCCCAAGAGCGGCTAGCGCTGTGCGACGCGGCTGTCGCCGCTATAGGTCTTCAGGAGCTCTCGGGCCTCATCGCAGCTCGGGTCGCTCTTCGCCAGGCGTGCAAGCGTTCGGATCGCCTCCGCGCGGCGACCGGTCGCGCGCTGCATGCGCGCCAGGTGCAATTGCGCCTCACTGCTCTTGTCGAATGCGGCCCACTGGGTGGCTACGCGCACGGCTTCGCCCCAGCCTTTCATGCGCGCGGACGCCTCGGACCACGCCTTCAGGGCGCGCGGCTCCGTGGTGTTGTTCCTGCCGATACGGCGGAGCTGATTGAAGCCCTTGATACGCTTACCGCTCTCCATGAGCGCCTGGGCCGCGGCAATTTGCTGCCCCAGCTTGTCGGTGGCCGCAGGTTCCGAATCGGCCGCCCCTGCCGTCTCGGAAGAGTCCGTAGCGCCCGCTGCCTTCTCGCCCGCGCCTTCCGCGTCGTCCGCCCTCGCCACTTCCTGCTCCGGAGCTGCCGCGTTGTCGCTCGGCTCGTCGGCGTCGATCACCGCAGCCTCGGCGGACTCTGCCTCTTCCTCGGCCTCCGCTTCGGCTTCTTCCGCGGCAGCCGCGCCCTGCTCGCTGGCCGGAGGAGCGCCACGATCCGTCGGCTGATCCTCTTCCGCCGCGGCGGCGTGCTCCGCCGGCGCGACGCTGGACAATGCCGCCTTCTCTGCCTGGGGCGCCCGACCGAGACCACGCAGACGGTCGAGCGCTGGCGCCGCCATCGCCAGAGCGCGTGCCCGCACGTCCGGCTGAGTGCTGGCCACGGCCGTGACTGCTCCGATCGCCACCGCGAGCATGCCGAGGAGCGCGAAGCCGAAGGCACGCCGCCGACGGCGCCTCACGTCCGGTTCACGCAGCGCAGCTTCGAGTGCTTCGCGCATCTCTGCTGCGCTCTGAAAACGTCCTGAGGGTTCGCGCTCGAGCGAGCGCTGCAGCGTGTCGTCCACCATGTTCGTCAGTCCTCTCTTGGGAGCCCGCTGGCCGGGCCGCTCGGGTTGGATTCGCAATTTCGCTTCTAGGAGCAGTTCCGTGCTCTGCGCCTGATGAGGCAAGCTCCCCGTCACGAGCTCGTAGAGCACGACACCCAGCGCATACAGATCACTGCGCTCGTCCACCGCGCCCCCCGACGCTTGCTCGGGAGCCATGTATTCCGGAGTACCGGTGATCGCGCCGCCGGTGGGGGTACGCGTGCGCTCGCGAGCGTCTTCTTCACTGGTCCACTTCGCGACGCCGAAATCGAGCAGCTTGAGCGCCCCCGTCTTGGTCAAAAACAGGTTGCCCGGCTTGATATCGCGATGCACGACACCCGCCGCGTGCGCCGCTTCCAGCGCGCGACACGCCTGGATTCCGAGCGCGAAGGCCGAGCGCCACGGCAGGCACTCCTCGCGGAGCAGGCGCGCATCCATGCTCTCACCCTCGAGCCGCTCCATCGCGTAGAACGGCTGGCCATCCGCGGAGATCCCGAAGTCGTAGAGGCGGACGAGGTTGTCGTGCTGCAGGTTGGCGATCGCGCGCGCTTCGCCGCGGAAGCGCTGCTCGAAGCTCTGGCTCTGAGCGTGCTCGCGCGGCAATACCTTGATGGCCACCGACCGGCCGAGGTCGATGTGCACCGCTTCGTAGACCACTCCCATGCCGCCCCGACCGACCTCGCGTGTGAGCCGATAGCGCGTGCCCGCCAACATCCCGTCGGGCAGGGGTTCCAGCGGCTCCGGCGCGCTGGGTGCGGCGCTGGCTGCGGGGGAGAGACGGCGCGCTACGCGCACCAGCTCCGCGAACTCACCACGTGAACGCGCGGGTTCCGCCGGATACAGGCGTTGCATCAGCCGCGCCACGCGGGGCCTGACACCACGCTCGCCGTCGGGCAAGCTGGGAGCGGATTTGAGGACGTCGATCAGCTCCGCCGCGGCCTGGCGGGCTGACGTGTAACGGTCTTCGATGCGCGCGGCAGTCGAGCGCGCGATCACGCGATCGAGGTCGTGAGGCGCGCCCAGCTCCGCGGCGAGCGCCGGCGGATTGCGCTGACCGGCTCCGACCAGCGCCATATGCTCGCGCGCTTCGCCGCAGAGAAAGCGACGGCCGGCCAGGAGCTCCCACAACATGATGCCGAAGGCATACAGATCCGCGGGGACGCCTCCGGGAGTGTTGTTGGCGACCTCCGGCGCGACGTAGCCGGGCTTCGCGTACACGATACCGGCGATGGTGTGGCAGCGCCGGTTCTCGCCGCGCGCGGTCCCGAAGTCGATCAGCTTGATGTCGCCCGCATAAGCGAGCATCACGTTCTGCGGGCTCAGATCGCGGTGCACGATCGACAGCGGCCGTCCGCTGGCGTCCGTCCGCTCGTGCACGTGCGACAGTGCCTCCGCCATGGCCACGGCCACCGCGACCGCCTCTGGCCAAGCGATCGTCAGCTTCAGCTGATTGGCGCGAGCGCGCACCTCGGCCAGGTTCCTGCCCTCGACGTGCTCGACGACGACGTACGGCTTTCCGGATTCGTCGCTGGACGCCTCCAAGATCTGCGCGATCCCGGGGTGCTGCAGCTGCGCCTGAATCCGTGCTTCGTCCAGGAAGCGCGCCAGGAACGATTTGTCGGCCGCATGCTCGCGACGGATGATTTTCACGACGCAGGGCCGCTCAGCGCCCTCGATGCCGCCCGTGGTCGCGAGGAACACTTCGCCCATGCCGCCGCGCGCGATCTGCTTGAGCAACGTCCAGCGCTCGAACTGTCGCGGCAGGTCGGAGGCGGGCCCGCGCACGCTCGGCGAGTCTGCCAATTTCGGCTCTGATTCCGTGCCCTTACGGAGTTCATCGGCGACCTGCATGCGGCCATGGTGCCAATGTAGGCGAACGTGGGCAACAAACCGACGTCCAGTGCACTTGGAATGAACTCGCGCCCTCCCCCGTTGTGCAGCAGAAGACTCCGACTAGACTGCGCGGGTCCGCATTCGATGAAGTTCTGGTTTCACAGAGGGAGCGTTCATGCGCGCGTGCGAAAGCTCGCGCTGCTCTGCGCGCTCCTCGCCATGTTCAGCGGCGCCTCGGCCCGCGCCGCCGCGCCGGTGTGTGACCCGCTGGCGCAGAGCATCGCGGCGCCAGTGCCGATGCGATTCGCGCCCGAGCGCGAGCTGCGCGTCGTGCGTTGTGTGAACGACGTGGAAGCGGCGCTGCGACTCGCCCCCCTCTCTCCAGCGCAGCAACCCGAGCTGACGCTCGACCTCGGCCAGCGCGTCCTACCCGTCGCCTTGCGGCTCACGCTTTCGGCGCCGCGAGCTCACGCTCGATTGGGCGAAGACGACGACGCACGACCGCCGGCAGTCTTCGACGCCGGAATCTATCGGCCGCCTCGAGGCTGAGCCGGCTGCGCGAAGCAGTCGAAACGTTTCCGCGCTTGCCGCTCTCGCGCTAAAGGGCAGCCGGGAACGTTCCACGCCATTCACCGCCCACCGCCCCTCGCCTGGCAGCTCGGGAGCGCTCCGGTAGGAAGCGGGCTGGGCCACGTTTACCGCAAGTTTCAAGACATTTCAGGAGAACGAATCATGAACAAGGGAACCGCCATACTCGGTTTCTTCCTGTGTTTCATCGCAGGAATGGGGCTGATGTACGGCATCGACAAGAGCAAGGGTACCGGCATTTCCGCCGAAAGCGGCATGGCCGCTGGGTCGCTCGACCACAGCGCGTCGCCCGTACCGGTCACCGGTAAAGATCCGCAGTGGGGCAACGCCGACGCTCCGGTCACGATCGTCGAGATCAGCGACTTCGAGTGCCCGTTCTGCAGTCGCGTCAATCCGACGATGAAGCAGATCAAGGAGACCTACGGCCGCGACAAGGTGCGCATCGTCTGGAAGCACAACCCATTGCCGTTCCACAAAGCGGCCCGCGGCGCTCACGAGGCGGCCGCGACCGTGATGGCGATCGGTGGGAGCGACGCATTCTGGAAGTTCCACGACCTGGCGTTCGCCAACCAGCAGTCGCTCAACGACGCCAACTACGAGAAGTGGGCGACCGAGTCGGGCGTCGAGGCGGCGAAGTTCAAAGAAGCGTACTCCGCCAAGAAGTACGCCTCCAAGGTCGACGAGGATCTGGCGACGTCACAGAAGATCGGCGCGAACGGTACGCCGAACTTTCGCGTCAATGGCGTCGAGGTCAGCGGCGCGCAGCCGTTCGACAAGTTCAAGGAAGTCATCGACGCGCAGCTCGCCGAGGCCAAGAAGCTCGTCGCAGCGGGCACGAAGCCGGCTGACGTGTACGTCGAGCTGACGAAGAAGAACGCCAAGGCCGCACCCGCAGAGGCGGCCAACAAGCCCGCCGCGGAGCCGGAAGAGGACAAGTCGGTGTGGAAGGTCGCCGTCCTGCCCGACGACCCAGTGAAGGGTCCGCCGGACGCGCTCGTCACAATCGTCGAGTTTTCGGAGTTCGAGTGCCCGTTCTGCAAGCGCGTGCAAGATACGCAGAAGCAGATCTCGCAGACGTATCCGAACGACGTGCGCTTCGTGTGGAAGGACAACCCGCTGCCCTTCCATCAGCGCGCGAACCCGGCCGCAGCGCTGGCGCGCACGGCGTACAAGGAGAAGGGTAACAAGGGCTTCTGGGAAGCTCACGACATGCTGTTCGAGAACCAGACGGCGCTCCAGGACACCGACCTGCAAGGGTACGCGCAGAAGCTGGGCCTGAACTGGAACACGGTGAAGACGAACATCGACAGCAAGAAATTCGACGAGAAGTTCACGCA
Source organism: Polyangiaceae bacterium (assembly GCA_036520475.1). GTDB lineage: Bacteria > Myxococcota_A > Polyangia > Polyangiales > Polyangiaceae > DATDJP01. Next base: position 76,131 of record DATDJP010000260.1, read on the forward strand.
GAGCCAGGATCTCGCGAGCGACGTGAACGCGCGCGGCACCCCGCACTTCTTCGTGAACGGCCGTCGCATCACCGGCGCGCAGCCCTTCGACAACTTCAAGAAAGTCATCGACGAAGAGCTCGCCAAGGCCAAGGCGCTCGTCGCCCAGGGCACGCCCAAGGCGCGCATCTACGACGAGATCATGAAGCAGGGCAAAGAGCCGCCGCCGCCAGAGAAGAAGAACGTCGCGCCGCCGCCGGCTGACTCTCCGTACAAGGGAGGCGCGAACGCCAAGGTCGTGATCCAGGAGTGGTCAGACTTCGAATGCCCGTTCTGCAAGCGCGTGGAGCCGACCGTCACCGAGCTCGAAAAGGAGTACGGTCAGAAGATCAAGATCGTGTGGCGTCATTTGCCGCTGCCGTTCCACAAGGCGGCTCAGCCCGCCGCAGAAGCCACGCACGAGGCGTTCGTCCAGAAGGGCAACGACGCGTTCTGGAAGTTCCATGCGGCGCTGTTCGAAGTCCAGGGCACGCCCGGCGGACTCGAGCGCGCCAGCCTGGAGAAGATCGCGCAGAGCATTGGCCTCGACATGGCCAAGTTCAAGAACGCGCTCGACACGGGTAAGCACAAGGCCCGCGTCCAGGCCGACGCGGACGCGGCGCAGAAAGCCGACATCAGCGGCACGCCGGCGTTCGTCGTCAACGGCTACTTCATCAGCGGCGCGCAGCCCGCGGGCGCGTTCAAGCGCGTGATTGCGCGCGCCATGAAGGAAGCGCAGGGCGGCGGAGCCGCCGCTGCAGTGCGAGCTCCCGCAGCTCCATGAAGCAAGGAGCGCGGGTTCTTTCCATCGGGGCGGCACGCGCCGCCCCGCCCCGCTGAAGTGAATTCAGCGGGGCCCCACCCCACGCGGTACCGATCGCGTCCCTATTCTTTCGCGTTTCGTCAAGTTCCCAAGCCATTTATCACTCTAGGGCGCGCGGCGAACAGGGCGGCCCATTGGGCTGCCCTGTTCGTGTTTTGTGCGGGTCTCGGCTGCAACGCGCAAGGCGCAGCGACGGCCCAATCGCCGTCAGCGTCGCCGGCCGGGCGCGAGCTGCCCGTCCCTCCGGACGCCCCGAGCCGCGGCCCCGCGGACGCGCCCGTGGTGCTGCAAGTGTTCAGCGACTTCGAGTGTCCGTTTTGCGCGGACCTCACGCCCACGCTCGACACGCTCGAGGCGGAGTACCGCGGACGGATTCGCATCGTGTGGCGCAACTTGCCGTTGCCCCTGCACCCGCATGCCCGGCTCGCCGCGACGGCTGCGCTCGAGGCGCACGCGCAGCGCGGCAACGCCGGCTTTTGGCGAATGCACGACTTGATCTGGCGTGGAGGCGAGCCCAATCGCGCGGCGCTCCTCGGCTATGCGCGCACGCTCGGGCTCGATTCAGACCGCTTTGCCCGCGCGCTCGACGAACAGCGGCACGACGCTGCCATCGCTCGCGACGTGGCGCTTGCGGACGCACAGCACGTCCCTGCGACCCCCACGTGCGTCATCAACGGTCGCGCCATCGTCGGCTCGCAACCCATCGAGGAATTCCGCCGCGTCATTGCCCTCGCGTTGACCGACGCCGGCCTTGCGCACACGCAGTGAGGCCGTGCGCCGCAAAGAGAGCCGTCAGCCCTTGCGGCCTTCGATCGCCGTGACGGCTTGCTTCAACCGATCGTCTTTGCGGAGGCACGCGTAGCAGTCGTCGCGTTTGCGGCGGCCGCAGCCGGTGCGGGCCTCGAGCTTTTGCAGCTCGGACAGGCTGCGTTCGTCTCCCACGTTCTTCGCACGCAGCAGGAGCGCGTGCTTCTGCTGGCACGACTGGGCCTGACGAAGCGCGACGGCGATGTTCAGCGACGCCGACGACGCCCGGTCGAATTCCTTGGTCTGGAGCCAAGAAAGGGCGCGTTGCTTGATGTTCTGCCGGACGCCCTTGGTGGTCGCCAGGTCGTAGACGATGTCCGCGCCCCGGCTACCCATCGGCCCCTCCAGGAGCGCAAAGCTAGCGTCACTACTGGCCTTGGCCTGCGCGGCTTTGAACAGAGCGGTCGCGATCTGAGCGTCCTCAGCCAACTTCGGATCGAGCGACAAGGCGCGCCCGATCGCACCCACTGCTCGGGCATGATCGTTCTGCCCGTCGTAAGCGCTCACGAGCTCGAGGAGCAGGTCCAGGTTCTTCGGATAGCGCTCTGCCAGCGCTTCGAGTCCCGGGGCGCCCTTGGCGCGAGCCGCTTCGAGCTCCGCCGTCGGCGGCTTGCTCGCCAGGGTCGCAGACGCCGGCGCGGCGCCCGCGGGCGGGACAGGGGTGCTGACGCGGGCTGCGGGCGGCGGCGATGCGGAGCTCGTCAACGCCACCACCACGAGCACGACCGCGGCCAAGAGGCCGACGCCGGCAACCGCTGCGCCCGCCAGCAGACCGACCGCGGGAACATCGCGGAGCGCGGTCTGCACCGGCCCCGGCAGCACACGCCGGCGATCATCGACCCAGTCGAGCAGGCGTTCTCCGAGCGGAGACTTGGTGACGGGTTGAAAGCTGGACTCGCCGTCGTCGCCTTGCCCTCCGAAGGGCTGCGGCTCGGTCGGACCCTGCGCCCACAGCGGCGAGCTGGCCAGCGAGTCCGCCGATAGAAGCTCGGTTCGACTGCCGTCCTTGGCCAGCGACGACGCGACCGGCGGCTGTGCCGAGCTCGGATAGCGGCCCGACTCCGCGCGCGGCTCTCCGATCGGAGAGGAGTTGCGAATCTCAGCGGACGAGCTGAGCTGCGGGCGGCGTATATTCGGATTCGATCCGCGCACGGAGTTAGGGGAGCCGCTGAGCTGCGTGAAGCGCCGTCCACCGCGCGTGAGCGGCGCTCCGAGCAGGTTGTCCAGCGCCTCCAGGACTTCGACGGCGCTCGCGTAGCGATCGGCCGCGTCCTTGGCGAGCAGCCGTACGATCAGCTGCTCGACGGGCGGCGCAACGATCACGCCGGGCGCGCGCTCGGCGAACGTGGGCGGCGGCTTCGAAAGCTGCTGCCCGAGGATACCAACGGGGCTCTTGCTGCTGAACGGCCGTACGCCGCTCACCATCTCGTAGGTGATCACGCCGAGGGCATACAGATCCGCTCGCCCATCCACCGGCTGCCCCAGCGCCTGCTCCGGCGCCATGTACTCGGGGGTGCCGAACACCATGCCCACCTTGGTGATTGGCGAGAACGAGCGCTGAGCCCCGGGGGTCGCTTCGCCGATCGGAACCTTGGCGATCCCGAAATCGAGCACCTTGGCAAAATCGGGATCACCCGACTTCTCGACGAGCATCACATTCTCGGGCTTCAAGTCCCGGTGCACGATGTCGAGGGCGTGCGCGCTGGCGAGCGCCGAGGCTATCTGCCGAGCAATGTGCAGGGCGCGCTCGACACCGAGCGGACCCGCCGCAATCTCATCTCGCAGGTTTTTCCCCTGGACGTACTCGAGGACGAGAAATACTGCACCGTCCGCCAGCTTCCCGAAGTCCGTCGCCGCGGCGACGTTCGGGTGGTCGATATTGGCGGCCGCCATGGCCTCGCGTTCGAAGCGCTGCACGACCTCCGGCACCGTGGTGAGCTCGCGATGCAGTACTTTGACCGCCAAGCGCTTCCGCATCAGCACGTGCTCGGCTGCATAGACGCGGCCCATCCCGCCCTCACCGAGCAGCGCGTCGATGCGATACCGGTCGGCGAGCACCGAACCGACCCGCGGATCGTTACCGCTCGGAATCTCCTGAGCTAGCGGAGACTTGAGAGTCGAAGGCCCGGGCATGCCGCCGGTCATTCTAACCTCCTCACGGCTCGCGCGCCTGC
>DATDJP010000261.1:0-90714 GCA_036520475.1 Polyangiaceae bacterium
CTCGAAGTATGTTGCCGGAAGGGAAAAGGACCAGCGTTTCATTGAGGCGGCAATTCGTCACGGATTAGTCCAGCGCGACCTCTTGCTGGAACGCCTCACGCTGACAGCGATCGATGATTCGAGCAGGACGCGAATCGGCGCTTCAATCCAGGCCGACTTCGCCAGGCGGAGTTCGGGCCCATAGCGGCTCGCGCAGTCTCCGTTTTACGCGCGGCCATCGCGGAGCTCGCGTCCACTCGCTGAGCGGCGATGCATTACACACTTCGCGGATGCTGGGCATGGGCGTGCACGGTGCAGCGCGACTGCCCTTTCGATTCGCGAGGCTAGTTCGAATGCGAACTAGAAGTCGTTTTCGAGGAACCCCTGCGGCGGGCGAGCGCGCCGTGACTGGCGACGACGGTCCACGCGCGCTGAGCCTGTCTTCCCCTGCCGCGCGCAGCAGCGAAGCTGCGAGCACGGCTTTGGGGAAGACCGCAGGCGCGCAGGCCCGCAGGGCCGAGCACCTGCGAGTTGGGGCAACCCCGGCGGAGGAGGAGGGATTCGAACCCACGGTACCCTTGCGAGTACGCCGGTTTTCAAAACCGGTGCCTTAAACCGCTCGGCCACTCCTCCGAGTTTTGAGCTGTCGTCTGAGGGCGCGGAGTGTAGCTGCTGTGCTCGGCGTGCGGTAGCGATTCGTGCCCTTCAGCCGAGGGCGCGGGCTTTGCCGGTTAGCTCTTGAACCTGTCGCAAGAGGTCGTCGGGGTCGTACGGCTTCTGGATGAAGCGGGCGAGGTTCATGCCGACCTGGCGCGCTACTTCCTGGTCGTTGGAGTAGCCGGACAGGTACGCGACGCGCAGATCGGGGCGGGTCTCGCGCAGGGCGCGCGCGACTTCGTGGCCGGAGAGCTCGGGCATCACGATGTCGGTGAGCAGCACGTCGATGACGCCGGCGTGCGACCTGCCGAGCTCGACGGCTCGAGCGCCGTCTTCGGCGACCAGGATTCGATAGCCCTGGCGCGCGAGCAGGCGGCTGGTGGCGCGGCGCACGGCGGGTTCGTCTTCCACGAGCAGGATGGTTGCGGGCGCGGACGGCGCAGAGCTCGGATCGTCGGCGCCTGGGACGGCCGAGGCGGCGCTGGGCGAGGCTTTGCTCGGTGAGGATTCGACCAGCGGGTGCGGTGCGGCAGCGGCCGGCAGATAGACGTTGAAGGTCGCGCCGCGCCCCGGCTCCGAGCGCACGCTGATCGTGCCGCCCGCGCGCTGCGCGATGCCCTGAGCGCTGGCGAGGCCGAGCCCGGTGCCACCGTTGTCGATCTTGGTGGTGAAGAACGGCTCGAAGATGTGCGGCAAGACGTCCTTGGTGATACCGACGCCGTCGTCGGAGACTTCGAGCACGGCGTACTCACCGCGGGGCAGGTCGACGCCCGGCTCCGGGGCGCGCCGGCCGATTTGGAGGCGGCGCGTCGTGATCCGAACCTGCCCGCCGTGCGGTGAGGCGTCGCGCGCGTTGAGCGCCAGGTTGATGAGCACGTGCTCGATCTGCTGGCGGTCCGCCGTGACGTAGAGCGGGGCGGAGTCAGCGCGCACGATCACGTTCAGGTTCGCGGGCAACACACGCGCGAGCAGCGCGCGGACCTGCGTGACGACTTCGTCCACGGCAAAGGTTTCGGGACGCAGGATGCCGCGGCGAGCGAACGCCAACAGCTGCTGCGTGAGGTGCGCGCCCTTGGTCGCCGCCTCGTCGATGGTCGCGAGATCTTGCGTCGCGTTGTCCCCGCTCGCTACGGAGCCTTCGAGCAAGCGCACGTGCGTACGGATCACGGTCAACAGGTTGTTGAAGTCGTGAGCGATCCCTGCGGCGAGCCGGCCGACGCTTTCGAGCTTCTTGCTCTGGAACAGCAGCTCTTCGAGCTTTCGGCGCTGCGCCTCGTGTCGCTTGCGGCGTACGTCATAGGTGATGGCAATCGCGGTGGTGACGACCACGAGCGCCGAAAGGCCGCCGAGGCCCGTGCCGTGGCGCGGCGTCGTGCCGGGGTACCCGAGCTTCATCAACGTGTGCAGCACGACGAGCTCCACGAGGATGAACAGCGTCCAGGCGACTCCGGGCAAGAAGCCCTTCACGCCGAAGAGCACGGCCGTCGGCGGAACGACCAGCGTCCACATCATCACGTTGGGGATCAAACCGCCGCGCAGATAGCTCAGCGTGCCGATCGCGACGCACAGCACGGCCATCTGAAAATGACCGGCGAGCGTCAGCGAGATGCGCGACAGAAGCGGGCTGCACAGCATGGCCAAGCCCGCAACGAGCAACGTCACTGCCGCAGCGACGGAGTCGAACACCCAGAACTGCTGAGCGGCGAAGGCCACACACAGCGGTGCGCCACCCACGCCCGCCCACACGATCAACGATGCGCGACTGGCGAGCTCCGGGTCATCATCGGTCGTGACCTTCGGGGGGAGCGGCTCGCTCGGAAGCTCTGGGGGTGGCCTTGAAATTCTCAAGAATGCGCTTGAGCCAAGAACGGCCGATCCGCCGAAGAGTCTTACCTCTGCCGGACTGTTTTGGTGGGTGTTTGGCGCGCCGCCGCAGCGTACGCCGAACACGGTGTACTGAAGCGCCAGTGCGTGTGTGCGCGACGACTCAGGGGTGCTGCGCGAGCAACGTGGCGATCTTCTTCTGCATGACCGCGAAATCGTAGGGCTTGAGCAGCGCGTCGGCGGCGCCGATCAGGCGTGCGGTCACGCGCAGGTCCGCGGATGCCGACGCGACGAGGATCGGCGTCCGGATGCCTCGCGCCGCCAGCTCGAGCGCCGCGCTCTTGCCGTCCATGATCGGCATCATCAAATCGAGGACGATCAGATCGAAGGGATGAGCGCTGGCGAGCGCGACCGCGTCTTTGCCGTTCGGGGCGACGGCGACCTCGTACTCTGTCGAAAAGAGCTGCTCGAGGCACTCCAGGACGTCGCGGTCGTCATCCACGAACAGGATGCGCTTCACAGCTGCCTGCACGACTCAGCTTAGCACTGCGCAGAAATATAGCTGAAATCTCCGCATCTGGGCTCCCTTCCACTTTGGCCGAATCGCAGTATTTTGCAAGAAGATTAGACATTTACGCGCCTTCTTGGGCTACTGGATCCGGACGTCGCTTGCGCAGGGCGGAAGGCTCTACTAAGTTTCGCGCCCCGAACGTTCCCGCTCGGCAAGGAGCTTGTCCCCGTATGGCGCGCGTCACCGTCGAAGATTGTCTGGAGCAGGAAGAAAACCGATTCGCTCTGGTCGTGTTGGCCTCCAGCCGCTGCCGGCAACTCATGAAGGGCAACCGGCAGCTGGTGAACGCGAAGAACAAGCCCGCGGTCGTCAGTCTGCGTGAGATCGCCGCCGGCAAGGTGCGCTTTCACCGTGACAGTATCGAAGTCGTGCGCGAGTACATCAGCGAGCTGACGCTGACCTGACCGGGTCGTGACCGCGCGCCGGCGCGGCATCGCGCCGCTCGATGCCTTGGGACACGCTGGGGACGCGGGCGCGTTAGCGCACTACCAGGACCCGCTTTACTACGCAAAGACGTACGCCTCGCGAACGCGCGACGTCGCGTACTACGTGCGCTTGGCCGAGCTCTCCGGGGGCCCTTTGCTCGAGTACGGAGTGGGCAACGGACGGGTCGCCCTGCCCGCGGCGCGCGCGGGCGTGGAAGTGGTGGGCATCGACCTGTCCGAACCCATGCTGCAGGACCTGGCCGCGCGCCTCGCACGCGAAACGCCGGAGGTACGGAGGCGGGTCCGAGCGGTGCACGGGGACATGCGGCACGTGAAGCTGCGCCGGCGTTTTCCGCTCGTGATCGCGCCGTTCAACGTGTTCTTGCACCTCTACACGCGCAGCGACGTCGAGGAGTTTCTGGCGCGAGTCCGCGCTCACCTCGCGCCCAGAGGGCAGCTGGTGTTCGACGTGTCCGTGCCCCGGGCGGACGACCTGAACCGCGATCCGGGAAAGAAATATGGGGGGCCGCGCATCCGCCATCCGAGCAGCGGCGAGCTCGTACGCTACGCGGAGACCTTCGAGTACGACGCGATCCGGCAGCTCTTGCTGGTGACCATCGAATTTACGCCCGTGTCCGGCGCTGCGCCGTTCTCGGTGCCGCTCACGCACCGCCAGTTCTTCCCGCGCGAGCTCGAGGCGCTGCTCCATTACAACGGCTTCGGGCAGGTGGCGTACACGGCCGACTTCAGTGAGCTGCCGCCCGACGACGACACGGACTCGCTCGTGGTCCGCTGCCGGGTAGGGGTCGGCAGGCGCCGACTTGCTGCGCGGCCCGGGCGCGTTTAGGTTCAAGCTCGAGCGTTCGTGGCAGCAGACTATTACCAAGAGCTCGGCGTCGCGCGCGACGCGAGCGGAGACGAGATCAAGAAGAGCTTTCGCAAGCTTGCGGCGAAGCTGCACCCGGACAAGCACGCCGGCGACAAGAAGACGGAGGCCCGCTTCAAGACCGTCAACCGCGCGTACCAGGTGCTGAGCGACCCCGAGAAGCGCAAGCTCTACGATGAGTTCGGTGAAGACGGGCTGCGCGAAGGCTTCGATGCCGACGCGGCCCGCGCCTACCGGCGGGCGGCCGGCGCCGGCGGGCGGGTTCGCTTCCGGCGCAACGGCGGCGGCGGCGCCGGCGGCGGCCTCGAGGACTTGTTCGGAGCCGAAGGCGGCGGAGCCGGCATTGGCGATCTGTTCGGCGACTTGTTTCGGAACCGCGCCGGGGGGCGTAGCCAGGCGTCCGCCATGCGCGGCTCGGACATCGCCAGCGAAGTCACCGTGGACTTCGTGTCCGCCGTGCAGGGCGCAGAGCTCCGCTTGACACTTCAGGACGGCGGCGAGCCGGTGACGGTGCGCATTCCCTCTGGCGCTGGGGACGGCGACAAGGTGCGGATTCCGGGGCACGGTACGCCGGGGATGTTCGGCGGACCGCCGGGCGACCTGGTGCTGGCGATTCGCGTCCGGCCGCACCCCTACTTCGAGCGCGAGGGGCTCGATTTGCACCTCGACTTGCCCATCACGGTCGGCGAGGCGTTTCGGGGCGCGAAGATCCGCGTGCCCACGCCGAGCGGGGACGTGACCTTGACCGTACCCAAGCACGCTCAGAGCGGTCAGACGGTGCGGCTCAAGGACCGCGGCGTGAAGCGCAAGAACGGCCAGGGCGATCTGTACGTGCGCTTTCTGATCAAGCTTCCCGATTCGGACGCACCGGAGCTCGCGCGCGCGATCGATACGCTCGAGAGCGCCATCACCGCGGAAGTGCGCGCCGGCCTTCAGTTCTGAGCGGGGTCTGCGCTCACTGCTCGATCGACCAGAGCGTGCCATCCGGCGCGTCGCGGAGCGCGATGCGCAGAGCCAGAAGCTCGTCGCGCGCGCGGTCGGCGAGCGCGAAGTCCTTGTCTTTGCGCGCCTTGTCGCGAAGCTGCACCTTGGCTTCGATCTCGGCGGCGCTGAGCCCGCGCAGCCGCAGCCGCCGCTCGCGCGTGCGCGTCGCATATTCCGCCGCGCTGGCCGTCATCAAACCCAGCGCGCGGCACAGCGCGTCGAGGCTTTGCAGCGCGTCCCTGGCGACGCCCACGGAGCCGCTCACCAGGGCCGCGTCCTTGCGGCGCTTCGTGGCCAGGTCGCATAGCTCGTTACTCTGCGTCGCGATTTCGCCGAGCGCGGCCAGCGCCACGACGCTGTTCAGGTCGTCGTCGAGCGCTGCCTCGGCTTGCTCGACGGCCTTTTTGATCGCGGCGCGCTTCGCTTCCAGATCTGGCGCGACGCGACCTCCGGCGGCCCCAGCGCCTGCCGCGAGCTCAGTCAGGCGCGCGCGCGTGCCGTACAGGTAGTCCATCCGCCGCTCGGCCTCGTCAACGCCGGGGAAGATCACGCGCCCGTCGCTTTGCTCCGTTTCGAACTGAATCGGCCCGCGATAGTGCACCGACAGCAGGAAATAGCGGAAGGCCTCGGCGTCGTTGCGCTCGAGCACGTCGCGGACCGTCACGAAGTTGCCGAGCGACTTGCTCATCTTTTCCTTGTCGACGTTCACGAAGCCGTTGTGCATCCAGCAGCGCGCGAACGGGCCCGCGTCGGGATGCGCGGCTTCACTCTGGGCGATCTCGTTTTCGTGATGCGGGAAGATCAGGTCCATCCCGCCCACGTGCACGTCGAAGCCGTGCCCGAGGTACGCGCCGCTCATGGCCGAGCACTCGATGTGCCAGCCCGGCCGCCCGTAGCCCCATGGGCTCGCCCAACCCCAGGCGTCGGACGTCGCGCCTTTCCAGAGCGCGAAGTCGAGCGGATCGTGCTTATTCTCGTCCTTTTCGATACGCGCGCCCACGCGCAGCTCCTCGATGTTCCGGCGCGAGAGCTTGCCGTAACCATCGAAGTTTCGCACGGCGAAGTAGACGTCGCGGGTGCCGCCGGGCATGTCCACGACGTACGCGGCGCCGCGCTCGATCAGCTGCGCGATCAGATCGAAGATTTGCGGGATGTGCTCGCTCACGCGCGGCTCGCGATCGGGATCGAGGCAGCCGATCGCGCGCATCTGCTGCTGGTACACCTCGCTCATGCGCCGCGACAGGTCGAGCGGCGGCTCGCCGTTCTGCTGAGCGCGCGCGAGGATCTTGTCGTCCACGTCCGTCAGGTTGCGCACGTACGTGACCGCGAGGCCCTTGTCGCGCAGCCGCCGCACCAGCAAATCTGGCACCAGCGCCGCGCGTGCATGACCCGCGTGTGGCACGTCGTACACGGTCGGCCCGCAACAGTAGATGCCCACCTTGCCAGGCTCCTTGACGGAGAGCTCCTCGGTCGTGCGCGTGAGTGTGTTGTATAGGCGGGGCAGCAGGCTCATCGTGGGGGCGGGGAGGCTACATCATCCCGGCGCCGCGAGTCAGCGCCACGGATCCCAGCGGCCGGGACGCGGACCGGAGCTCCGATACCGCTCCTCGTTCGGATACGAGTAGCGCGGCATACGCGGCGGCGGTCGCCAGCCGTGCCAGGTGGTCGCCTCGGCCTTGCTGCGCCCGTGCATGGTCGGCCGGATCAGCAGGAGCCCCGCGATGAACCCGCCGATATGCGCAAAAAAAGCGGTGCCTCCCTCGGCCTGCATGCCGAGCGAGCCCACGCCGCGGAGCAGCTGCCACACGAACCATTCCCCCACCACGAGCCAGGCCGGAAATACCAGCGTGAGCCCGAAGATGAACCAGAGCGGGATGATCGGGTTGACCACCGTGACCGGCGCGCGCGGGTACAGCACGAGGTAGGCCCCGAGCACCCCGGCTATCGCACCGGAGGCGCCGACCATCGGAATCGGGCTGCTCGGGTCGATGACGACCTGGGCGATCGCGGCCGCGAGCCCGCTGGCGAGGTAGAAGAGCGCGTAGCGCAGATGGCCCACGGCATCTTCCACGTTGTCCCCGAAAATGAACAAAAATAGCAGGTTGCCGCCGACGTGCTCCCAACCCCCGTGCATGAACATACTCGTGAAAATCGTGAATGCCTCGCCCAGGGGGTCGGCCACGAAGCGCGTTGGCACGAGACCGTAACCGGGCACGACCCAGGCGGCGCCGCTCACGAGCAGGGAGTACTCGTACAGCCACGCCACGAGATTGGCCGCGATCAGCACCCAATTGACCAGCGGCCGCGTGCGCGTCGGGTTTTGGTCGCTGATCGGGATCATCGAAAGCTCCTACACCATAGGACATCCGCTGGTTTCACGCGCGGCGCGGCCGAGCACCTTTGCAGGCGTGACGGAAAACGCACGTGCTAACGTGCGCAAGCTCGAGATGAGCTTCACTCTCTTCGGCTTGAATCCCCGCGCCGCTGTCCTCTTTCTCGGCCTGTGGCTGCCTGTTTCGTGTGCGTCCGCGCCCTTCGACGGCCAGGTGTACAAAAACGACGAGCTCGCGTTCCGCGTGGGCCCTCGGCCGGCGAACTGGCGCTCGATCGAGTCGGACAGCGCGCTGCTCGCCTTTCGCGATGACGCGCACGCGGCCACGGTTGCCGTAAACGGCCGATGTGGCAAAGATGGGGACGACGTGCCGCTTCAGGCACTGACCCATCACCTGTTTCTGCACTTCACGGACCGGCGCGTGCTGTCTCAAGACATCGTGAGTCTGGACGGCCGCGATGCCTTGCGCACCGAGATGATCGCCGAGCTCGACGGCGTACCGAAACACTTCAGCGTCTACGTGATCAAAAAGGACGGCTGCGTGTACGACTTCGTTTACATCGGCGACGCGACGGCCGACGCCACGGGACGCACCGAGTTCGAACGCTTCGTGAGGGGCTTTTCGACACTGAGCCCGTCATGAAGTCGAAGGCCAGTGAAGAGCACGCGCCTGCGTCCGAGGACGCGCCCAACTCGACGGGCCGTCTCAGCATGTACGGACGCCCGAGCTTCTTGCCGCCGACCGATCCCGGTCCGATGGAGCGCCTGGTCGATCGCGCGCTCGGGCTCATCGCGCACCTGGGCGTGATGTCACAAATGGCGGCGGGCACGGTGCGCGCCGCGTTCAAGCGGCCGTTCGAATGGAAGGCCTTCCTCCAACAGCTCGAGTCGCTGGGGGTCGCGTCGCTCGGCATCGTGGTCGTCACGAGCGTGTTCATCGGCATGGTGATGGCCGTCCAGTTTGCCTTTGGCCTGCGTAAATTCGGCGGCATGGAGTACACCGGCCGAGTGATCGCGATGAGCTTCGCGCGCGAGCTCGCGCCCACGCTGACGGCAGTGATCGTCGGCGGCCGCATCGGCGCCGGCATGGCGGCCGAGGTCGGCTCCATGAACGTCACCGAGCAAATCGACGCAGTGCGCGCGCTCGGCGCCGATCCCTTGAAGAAGCTCGTGCTGCCGCGGCTCTTGGCCGCCATCATCGTGATGCCGGTGCTCGCGTCCTTTGCGCTCGTGCTCGGCTTCAGCGGCGCGATGGTGATCACCGACTTGCAGTTCAACATCCCCTCGTCGTTCTTCCTGCGCAGCGCGCTCGGCACCGTCACCTTGATGGACTTCCTGAGCGGCATGTTCAAAACGCCGTTCTTCGGCGCGATCATCGCGCTCGTCGGTTGTCACTTCGGCATGACGACCACCGGCGGCACCGCGGGCGTGGGAAACAGCACCACGCGCACCGTGGTCGTGATCTCGATCACGATCTTGATCGCTGACTTTTTTCTGACCAAGCTCGCGATCGCGCTGTGGCCCACGGGTTGACAGCGCGATCGGGCGCGCTCCGCGTCGTGGCCGGAGCCATCTGCGCATTGGCCGCGCTCGCGTGCTCGAGCGAGAGCGAGCGACCCGCGCCTTACACCGCCCAGGGCAAGGGCCCGGAAAACCCGCGCACGTGCCGCGACGTTCAACCAGGCAGCCTCATGGAAAACGAAATCTGGATCGACGGCGCCAGGGCAGGGTGCGTCGCCGAAGGCCTGATTTGCCCGCTCGGACCGGCTTTCCAGCTCGGCGGCAGCTGCCATGCCGGCGGCGCATCCGCACATTGCGTGGGGCAGCGCTGGGTTCTGTATTGCAGCGACGGGGGCGCGCCTTGACCGACCCCAAAGCGCTTCCTACTCTTTTGCGAGAGGTCGTCGCATGAGCCCTCGAGTATTCACCGTCGAGGAAGTCGAAGCGCTGATTCCCACGCTGGCGCACCTCGTCACCGCCCAGCTCGAGCAGCAGGGCGACATCGAGCAGCGTCTGGCCCAGCTCGCCCGGCTCGCGGGCGGTCTGCCGCGCTCGCTCGACGACGAGGCGAACGACGTGGACGACGTGTCGCGCTTGAAGCGCGATCTACGCGAGCGCATCGCTCACTACGAGGACGGCTGGCGAAAGGTGAGCGAGCTGGGCGCGGTGATCAAAGACCCGCAGCTCGGCCTCGTCGACTTTTATGGCCGTATCGACGGACGCCTCGTCTGGCTCTGCTGGAAGTATGGCGAGGAGTCGCTCGGTTACTACCACGAGCTAGAGACAGGCTTCTCCGGCCGAAGGCCGCTCGCGCCCTTGCGGGAGCGCTTGCTGAATTGATGTCTAGCTGAACATGCCCATCGATATCCGCGCCGCCGAGCAGGCCGTGGCCGCCTTTTTGCGCGCGCTCGGGCTCGACCCTGACAGCGATCCGGAGCTCAAGGACACGCCCGCACGCGTGAGCGAAGCCTTCAGCACGGATCTGTTGACCGGCTATGACGCGGACGTCGCCGCGCTGCTCGCTGGCGGCTCGAATCGCGCGACGAACGATGTCGGCCAGAGCCTGGTCGTGTTGCGCGAGATCGCGGTCGCCACGACCTGCCCGCACCATCTGATGCCGGCGCTCGGACAGGCCACGGTGGCGTACATACCGGGCGATCGCCTGCTCGGCATCGGCACGCTCGCCAGCCTGGTGAACGCCTACGCGCGCCGTCTGACGCTTCAGGAAACGATCGGCGAACGCGTGGCGCAGGCGCTCGTGGAGCACGCCGGCGCGGTCGGCGCGTGCTGCGAGCTCGTGCTCGTGCACAGCTGCATGAACGCGCGCGGCACGCGCCAGACGGACGCGAGCGTGCGCACGCTCGCCACCGCGGGCTCACTGGCGCTGCCGGAGGCGGCCGCGCAGCTCGCGCTGGCGCTGGGCAAGCCGGAGCCCACTCCGTGACGCTCGCGGTGCTGACCGGCGCGAGCCGCGGCATCGGACGCGCGACGGCGCTCGCGCTCGCCGGCCGCAGCGTGAACCTGGCGCTGCTCGGACGGCACTCCGCCGCGCTCGACGATACCCGGCGGCTCGTGGAAACGGCGGGATCAGAAGCCCGCGTCGTCGAGTGTGATCTGGGCGTGGCAGACGCCGTGGAAGGCGCTGCAGAGCGCGTGCTCGCCGAGCTCGGCACACCCGACGTGCTGATCAACAACGCAGGCACGATCGCCCGCGCCGCCATCGAAGCCACCAGCACGCGCGACTGGGACGCGCAGCTGGCGGTAAATCTGCGCGCGCCCTTTCTGCTGACGCGCGGTTTTCTGCCGGCGATGCGCGCGCGCGGCAGCGGGCGCCTCGTGTTCGTGGCCAGTATCTCGGCGACGCTCGGCAGCCCCGGCGCCGCGGCCTATGCCGCGAGCAAGTGGGGGCTCGTCGGGCTCATGAAGAGCCTCGCCGCGGAGATCTCCGATTCCGGTCTGATGGCCGTCGCAATTTTGCCCGGATCCGTCGCCACGGACATGCTCCAGGGCAGCGGCTTCGAAGCGCGTATGACGGCCGAAGACGTGGCGGGCACGCTCATCCACTACGCCCTCGAGGCCAACCGCGCGCATAATGGCGGCGTGATCGAGATGTTCGGCACATGAGCGAGCACGACTATCGACCGGGCACGGTCATCGAAGAGCTGCCGCTGTTTCCGCTACCGGCCGCCGTGCTGTTTCCCGGCATGCTGCTCCCGCTGCACGTCTTCGAGCTGCGCTACCGCGCCATGACGGAACACGTGCTGGCGGGCGCGAAGCAAATGGCCGTTACGTTACTCACCAACGGACCCAGCGACAGCGCAGGGCAGCCCGCGATCGCACAGGTGGCGGGGATGGGCGAGGTGATCGAACACCAGGCCTTGTCCGATGGCCGCTACAACATCGTGCTGCGGGGTGTGGCCCGCGTGCAGCTGCAGGAGCTTCCGTTCACGGGTCCCTTTCGGCGCGCACGCGCCGTGGTGCTGCCCTCGCACGACGGCGCGGTCGGTGACGGCGATCTGGCGTCGCTCGTTTACAGCGCGACTCGCTTTGCCGCTCAGCTGCGGCAGCGCGATTCCCAGTTCGAGCTCGAGCTCCCAGACCTGCACGACCCAGCAGCCACCGTCGACGCCTGCGCACACCAGCTCATCATCGAGTCCGAGGAGCGCCAGCAGGTCCTCGAGACCTTGCACGTCGGGACCCGGGTGCGCCGCTGCCTGGAAGTTCTCGCGGTTCAGGCGGCCCTGCTCCAGGCCCAACCCAGCGTCCTGAGTTGATGCTGTGACATGACGAGGCGCTCCTGGACACGAGGCGAATGCTGCGTTAAGAGACCCTTGAAGCGGCGCAGTGTGGGTCCGTCAACAGCGCGCCTCGAACCCCGCCAGGCCCGGAAGGGAGCAACGGTAGCGGAAAGCGAGTGTGACGGGCCCTTCCCTTCGCCCCTCTGCGAACCTGGAGCGAGCCTGACCAAGCTCGGCGCTTGACTCAGAGTGCGCCAGATCACAGTGTTTTGAGGTGCAGGTCTTCGTCAGACCGCCGCTGCGCGCGCGGCTCATGGCGTGGTTGCCCTTCGTAGCCACGGCCGCCCTCGCGTCATTCGCCATTCACCTGGCGTTGCGCATGCCGTGGCTCGCGCTATTTTTTGCCGGCAGCGCCGTGCTCGTGGCGATTCCGCAGCTCGCGGCGCGCAAGCGCGCGCGCCGCTTGCTCGTGTCCGGAAACGTCGAGGCCGTGCTGTCCGCGTGGCACGGCGCGCTCGATCGTCTGCCTCATCGGGAAACCATGGCTCCGCTGATCGCGGCCACCGCGCTCGCCGCGAACGGCATGACGGAGCGGGCACGCGCCGCACTGGGCCGCGCCGCCAAGGGAGCCGCCTGGGAAGCCGCGCTCGAGCATCGGCTGTTCGTGGAGACTCTGCTCGACGCGTTCGAGGGCGAGCGCGACAGCGCGCTCACGAAGGCCCAGCAGCTCGTGGCGCTGCCGCTGCCCGCCGCAGGGCCGTTCCTCGAAGCGCGTATCGTCACGCTGCGCAGCGCCATTGGCGCGCTCGCGCGTGCCTTCGCCCACGACACGCGCCCCGGGGACATTCGGGTGCTGCGTGCCGCCGCTCGACGTAACCCGCTCGTCCACTGGCCGATGCGTTACGCCGCCGCAGTCGCGTGCATCGATCGCCAGGAGCTAGGCAAGGCGCGCCAGCTACTCGACGGTGCGCCCAGATGGCCCGAGGATTCGGCGTTCCAGGCGTTCCACGTCGAGCTTCTAGCCGAGCTCGACGCCGCCGCACGCGGGGTTCTTTCCTGATCGCGATGCCGGCCGCACCCGAGAGCGCCTCTGGACCCTGGCCTACCGGTGAGCTCGATCGGGCGGGTCTCTCCGTCGACGCGGCCGAGGTCACGCGCGTGGCCGCCTTCGGCCCGGTGCCTAGCCAGTGGATCGCGTGGCCGGCTTACGCGCTGCGCGTGCGCCTGCGGCGGCGTGCGTTGCGACGCCTGCTCGAGGCCCGGCGGAGCGATTTAGCGGCGGCCGTTGCCGAGCGCGACGAGCTGCTAAGCCGACTCGCCGCCGGCAAACGGCACCAGATCGAAGCCGACCCGCAGCTGTCGCCACTGCTCGACACGGTGCGCGAGATCGAGCGAACGGCGGGCGAACACGGTCAGGCGCTGGCCAGCGCCAACGCCGAATACAGCGCACGCACCCAGAAATTGGAGTTCGAGCTCGCGGCGCGGCGCGGACCCTACGCAGTGGCCACGAGCGCCGAGCAGGCGCGTGTGCGCGGCTTCGTCGAGCGCGAACAGGCCCACAAGCGGCTCATCGCGCAGCAGGATCGTTTACGCATGGAAATCCGCTCCACGGAGGCGGTCGCCGCGCAGGCCGCGCTGGCCGGAGGGCTGCCGGAGGGTCAGCTGGCGCCGGAGCAGGTCACAGAGCTGGCGCAGCTGTCGGAGCAACTCGAGCACGCCACAAGCGAGCTGGCCGGTCAGGCGGCGGAGCTTCAGCGCGCGCGCTCGGAGCTCGAGGGCGCCCGGCGCGAGCTGGCCGACTTGGCGCGGCGCGTGCGGGAAGTCGAAACGGAGCGGCGCGCGCTCGACCGCGAATTCAAGCAGCGCCTCGCGCAGGGCACCCAGGGCTTTTCAGAGGTCGAACGCCGCCGTCAGGCCGCGCTGGCCGACGTCGGGCGCGCGCTCCTCAAGCATCGCGACGGCATGAGCATCGGCCCCGACATGCTGCACGGCCTGGTCGAGGCCGATGCGCGCGTGGCCAAGGCCGCGCTCACCGTCGAGACACACAGCCGCGCGGTGACCGCCTACGATCGTGCCCGTGTCTCGGATGGCGATTGGATCCTCGGCGCGGCCGTGCTGGTCGTGGTGCTGGCCGTGCTGCTGCTGATCTGGCTCACATAGCCGCTTTCGCCCGCGAGCCGGTGCCGCCCACGGGCCTGGCTTAAGCGGGAACGCCGTAGTATCCGGAAAACCGATGAACGCCCCTCGTCACCGGCTGACCCGCGCGGGAGCCCTGGGGCTCCTTTTGTGCAGCAGCGGGCTCGTCGCCGGGGCCTGCAAGTCCAAGCCGCCGGAACAGGGCACGCTGCCGAGCGCGTCGGCAAGCGCGCGACCCCTGGCCCTTTCGCCTGAATTGGCGGGCAAAGTGCTGGCCAAGGTCGGCGAACGAGACATCACCCTCGGCGAGTATGCGGCCACCTTGGAGCGCATGGATCAATTCGAGCGGCTGCGTTACCAGACACCGGAGCGCCGCCGGAAGTTGCTCGACCAGATCATCAACGCCGAGCTCCTGGCCGGTGAAGCGCGGCGACGCGGTCTGGACAAGCGTCCCGAGGTCGAGGAGCGCGTCCGACAAGTGCTGCGGGACGAGGTGCAGAGCCTGGCGCGCGCCAAGCTGCCAGCACCGGCGAGCCTTCCGGAGAGCGAGGTGCGCGCTTACTACGACCAGCACCGCTCGGAGTTCTCCGAGCCCGAGCGCCGTCGCGCCTCCCACATCGTGCTATCGGACGAACGGCGCGCGCGGCAGGCGCTGGAGCGCGCCGCCGCGGCGAACGCCACGGAGTGGGGCAAGCTGGTGCGCGAGTATTCCCTCGACAAACTGCCGGCAGAAGGCCCGCTGGCGCCTACGGAGCTCGTCGGGGACATCGGCATCGTCTCGGCACCCGGCGCTCCGCGCGGCGACAATCCGGCCGTGCCCGAACCCGTGCGCAAGGCGCTGTTCCAGATCGACAAGCTCGGCGGCGTGTACCCGGAGCTCGTGCGCGACGGCGCCAAGCTTCACATCGTGCGCCTGACCGGCAAGACGGACGCCCGCACGCGTTCCTACGCCGAAGCCGAACGCGCGATTCGTGTCGCGATAATGCAAGGGCGGCTGCACGACGCGGAGCGCGCGCTGGAGCGCGAGCTCCGGCAGCGCTACCCCGTTCAGATCGACGAGACCGCGCTGCAAAGCGTGAAGGTCCCCGCGCTCGGCAAAGGCTCCGATGCACCCCGCCCGAAATCCGCACCTTGAGCCGCACCGGCCCGAGCCGGAGCCGCTCGACGACTGGCGCTGGCAGCTGCGTCACTCGGTGCGCTCGCTGGAAGATCTCGCGGCTCGCATCCAGCTCACTCCGGACGAGCACGCGGGCGTCCGTGCCGCGCTGGCCGAAGGCTTTCCGCTCGCGATCACGCCTTACTACTTGAGCCTGTGCGATCCACACGACGTGGCTTGTCCGATTCGCCGTCAGGTCGTGCCACACGCCGCCGAGAGCGTGACCACCCCGGGGGATCTTCGCGATCCGCTCGGCGAAGAGGCGCACGAGGTCGCGCCCGAGTTGATCCAGCGCTATCCAGATCGCGCGCTCTTGCTCGTGAGCGACCGCTGCGCCGTGTACTGCCGCTTCTGCACGCGCAGTCGCATGGTCGGCTCGGGTGGCGGTCCACGTTCGCTCGAGCGCCTCGCGCCGGCGCTCGCGTATCTGCGCGAGCATCCCGAGGTCCGCGACGTGATCGTCAGCGGCGGCGACGTGCTGTGCATGAGCACGGCGCGCATCGCTTCGTTGCTCTCGGCGCTGCGCGCCATCCCCAGCGTCGAGACCATCCGTCTCGCCACGCGCGTTCCGGTCGTGTTGCCGCAGCGCATCGACCCCGAGCTGCTGGCGGCGTTGCGCCCGTACCACCCGCTCTGGGTGATGACCCATTTCAACCATCCGAAGGAGCTCACACCCCGCGCGCAGCAGGCGTGCCGGGATCTGGCCGACGCCGGCTTTCCGGTAATGAACCAGACCGTCCTGTTGCGTGGCGTCAACGACGACGCCGCGGTCCTGACCCGCTTGTTTCGCGGCCTCGTTCGCGAACGGGTCCGGCCGTACTACCTTTTGCAAATGGACCCGGTGCGCGGCACGGGGCATCTGCGCACGCCGCTGGCCGTCGGCATCGGAATAATGGAGCAGCTGCAGGGGCGGCTGAGCGGGATTGCCCTGCCCAAGTTCATCGTCGATACGCCCGGGGGATTCGGCAAAGTTCCGGCCGGGCCCGATTACGTCGTGGCGAGCGCGCCCGGGCGCACGCGCTTTCGCACGCCACGCGGCGTCGAGGTGGACTACGTCGATCCGAGTGACTCGCCGACGGGCTCGTGCTAGCCGACGGCCCCATGTCGGCGACAAAACTGGATTCAATAGCGAAGCTCGAGGGGCTGAACGCGAAGGCCTTGGAAGGCGGCGGCGCGGCGCGCATCGAGAAACAGCACGCAGCCGGCAAACTGACCGCCCGCGAGCGGCTGGACCTGCTCCTCGATCCCGGCAGCTTCGTCGAGGTCGATCGCTTCGTCACGCACCGCTGCGCCGACTTCGGCATGCAGGAGCAGAAGGTGCTCGGCGACGGCGTGGTCACCGGCTACGGCACGGTCGACGGACGTCGCGTGTTCGTGTTCGCGCAAGACTTCACGGTCTTCGGCGGCTCGCTCAGCGCGGCGTACGCTTCGAAGATCGTCAAGATCATGGATCTTGCCATGAAGGTCGGCGCACCAGTGGTCGGCCTCAACGACTCCGGCGGCGCGCGCATTCAGGAGGGCGTCGAGTCGCTCGCCGGCTACGCTGACATCTTCCTCCGCAACACGCTCTCGAGCGGCGTCATTCCGCAGATCAGCTGCATCATGGGGCCGTGCGCCGGCGGTGCCGTGTATTCGCCCGCGATCACCGACTTCATCTTCATGGTCGAGGAGTCGAGCTACATGTTCATCACGGGCCCGGACGTGATCCGGACCGTGACGCACGAGGAAGTCAGCAAGGAGCAGCTCGGCGGCGCCAGCGCGCACGCATCGAAGAGCGGCGTGTGTCATTTCACGGCTCCGGGCGACCGCGAATGCATCGCCAAGGTGCGCGAGCTCCTGGGCTTTCTGCCGCTGAACAACACCGAGGACCCGCCGCTCAAGCCGACCTCGGACCTGGCCGAGCGCGAAGTCCCCGAGCTCGACAGCCTGGTCCCGCAAGACAGCAGCAAGCCGTACGACATGAAGACCGTGATCCGCGCCACCGTGGATGACGGCTACCTGCTCGAGGTGCACGAGGCCTACGCCAAGAACATGGTCGTCGGCTTTGCGCGCATCGGCGGCCGGTCCATCGGCGTGGTCGCGAACCAGCCCGCCTACCTGGCGGGCGTGCTCGACATCAACGCCAGCCTGAAAGCAGCACGCTTCGTGCGCTTCTGCGACTGCTTCAACATACCCATCGTCACGTTCGTCGACGTGCCGGGCTTTCTACCTGGCGTGGACCAGGAGCACCGCGGCATCATCACGCACGGCGCCAAGCTGCTGTACGCGTTTTGCGAAGCCACCGTGCCGAAGCTCACCGTCATCACGCGCAAGGCCTACGGCGGCGCGTACGACGTCATGAGCAGCAAGCACATCCGCGGCGACGCAAACTTTGCGTTCCCCACCGCCGAGATCGCCGTGATGGGCCCGGATGGCGCGGTGAACATCGTTTACAAGAACGCGATCGAAAAGGCCGAGAACAAGGACGCCGCGCGCGCCAAGTTCGTCCAGGAGTATCGCGCGAAGTTCGCGAACCCCTACAAGGCGGCCGAGCTCGGTTTCATCGACGAAGTGATCTTCCCGCACGAGCTCCGCAAGCGCCTGGCCGTGTGCCTGGAAATGCTGAAAAACAAGCGCGAGAGCAACCCGCCGAAGAAGCACGGCAACGTCCCGCTGTAGACCCGCGCATCTTCGATGCGGGTCTACAGCCTTTCGTTCCATCGGGAGCGCAGCTCCCGCCCCGCTGAAGTGAATTCAGCGGGGCCCCACCCTCAGGTTTCGGGGCCCGCTACCCCAAAACTCCCGCGCAGCGGCCCTCTCAGCCAGCGTTCCGCGAGCTCATTGCCGGCGGGCGCGTCGAGCCGGCGGGCGCGTCGAGCCGGCGCGCATCGACGCGCTGTTCGCTTCGCCATCTTAGTTCGCATGCAAACTAAGATTTATCTTCGGATCGGGGCGCGGGAGCGCATCGCCAAACGCGTGACTCGGCGCGTCCCTCACCGGCCGTGAGCGCGCATCGGACCCCCACCCTCGGCTTCCACTGAGCCTGTTCCGAGCTCCCCCGGGCGCCGCTCGAGTTCGCGAGATTGTGGATGGCAGGAAGCGCCGTGCTGCGTTAGAGGGTAGCGCGTGAATACT
Source organism: Polyangiaceae bacterium (assembly GCA_036520475.1). Lineage (GTDB taxonomy): Bacteria > Myxococcota_A > Polyangia > Polyangiales > Polyangiaceae > DATDJP01. The sequence continues at coordinate 18,303 of DATDJP010000261.1, forward strand.
CCCGAGCTTCGCTACCGTCGCGTTGTCGTCAAACTGAGTGGGGAGGCGCTGTTCGGCGGCGAAGCAACCGGGGTCGGCCAGGCCTCCACGCTGAAGGCCGTCGCGAGCGAGCTGCGCGAGGTGCACCAGACCGGTGTGCAGATCGGCATCGTGGTCGGCGGCGGCAACATCTTCCGCGGACTGCGCGGCGCGAGCGAAGGCATGGATCGCGCGCAGAGCGATTACATGGGCATGCTCGCCACCGTCATCAACTCGCTGGCGCTCCAGGACTCCCTCGAGCGCGTGGGCGTGCCGACGCGCGTCATGACGGCGCTCGAGATTAAACAAGTCGCCGAGCCGTACATCCGCCGGCGCGCCATCCGCCACCTCGATACCGGCAACATCGTGATCTTCGCGGCAGGCACGGGGAACCCCTACTTCTCGACGGATACGGCTGCGGCATTACGCGCCATGGAAATCCGTGCAGACGGCATATTTAAAGCGACGAAGGTAGAAGGCATCTACGACCGGGATCCGGCGCGGCACGCCGAGGCCCAGATGCTCCCGCGCGTCAGCTACGACCGCTTCTTGAGCGACCACCTCGGGGTGATGGATTCGACGGCCGTGGCGCTGTGTCGCGAAAACGGCATGCCAATCCGCGTGTTCAAGATGGCCCGGGACAACATCAAGCGCGTCTGCTTGGGCGAAAACGTCGGCACGATCGTCTCCCAAGAGACCTGAGCGCCACCCCCCCTGTGCCGTCCCTGCGCTTCCTGTGGATTCGGGTTAAGCTCCGCCCGACCTCATGTGGCAGTCCCTCCCCCAGTTCGGTACGGGCGTCCTTTACGCAATCCTGGTGAGCGCGGCGTACACCTTCGCCGTCGCCTGCGCTGCCGGCCGGGGTAGGCCGCGCCTGCTGCATTCCGCGCGCCTGGGCGCGTACGCCACGAGCGGGCTCGTCGCCTTCAGCGTCCTGCTCCTCGCGTACGCGTTCATCACGCACGACTTCCGCATTCGCTACGTAGCTCGCTACAGCGACCGTTCGATGAGCACGCCGTACCTGTTCTCGGCGTTGTGGGGCGGCCAGGACGGATCGCTGCTCTGGTGGTCCTTTTTGCTGAGCGTCTACAACGCGGCCTGCGTGCGCTGGCTGAAGGGCCGTTACCGGCAGCTCCAGCCCTACGTGATCGCCACGTTGATGGTGATCGTGAGCTTCTTCGCGGTGTTGATGATCTTCGCGGCCAACCCGTTCTGGACGAGCATCTCCGGTGCGCGCGCGGAGGGCGAAGGACTGAACCCGCTCCTCCAAACATACTGGATGATCATCCATCCGCCCGCGCTCTACACCGGCTTCGTGGGGTGCGCGGTGCCGTTTGCGTTCGCGGTGGCCGCGCTCGTCACGGGGCGCCTCGACAGCGAGTGGATCATCGCGGTTCGCAAGTGGATGCTGTTCGCGTTTTTGTTCCTGTCGATCGGCAACGTGCTCGGCATGATCTGGGCGTACGAGGAGCTCGGCTGGGGCGGCTTCTGGGCCTGGGATCCCGTGGAAAATGCGGCCTGTTTACCCTGGTTCACGGCCTCGGCGTACGTGCACTCGACCATGATCCAGGAACGCCGCAACATGCTGAAGATCTGGAACGTGTTCCTGATCTGCTTCACGTTCTTCCTGACCATCTTCGGCACATTTTTGACGCGCTCCGGCCTCATCGCCAGCGTGCACAGCTTCGCGCAGAGCAACATCGGCATCTACTTCGTCTGGTTCATGGGCTTCATCCTGGCGGTGACCGCCGGCCTGATCGTGTGGCGATTGCCCCTGCTCAAATCGCGCGCACAGATCGAGGCAGTCGCCAGCCGTGAAGCCATGTTCGTCGTGAACAACTGGGCACTGCTCGGCGGCATGACGTTCATCCTCGTCGCCACCTTGTTCCCGAAGATCAGCGAATGGCTCTGGAGCGAGAGCGTCACCGTCGGACCCCCCTTCTTCAATCGCTGGATGGCGCCGATCGGGCTGATCATCTTCGCGCTGATGGGAGTGGCTCCCTTGTTCGGGTGGCGCAAGACCAGCAACGTGTCTCTGAAGCGCGCCTTCATGTTCCCGCTGATCGCGCTCTGCAGCATGGCCACCTTGCACCTGCTCCTGGGCGGCCGGCTCGGTTACCCGGCCATCGTGGACAAAGACGCGTTTTACCCGGGGATCTGGGGCGCCGTGCTGCAGAAGTTCGGCGCCGTGCTGCCGCTCGTGACGGTGTCGCTCTCCGCCTTCAACGTCGCCGTGATCGTGCAGGAGTTCGCGCGTGGCGTGGCCGCTCGCCGCGCCAGCAACGTGCGCCGCGGCGAAGAAGAGGGCGTCTTTACCGCGCTCGTGCGTTTGGTCAGCAAGAACCGCCGACGCTACGGCGGCTACATCGTGCACCTCGGCATCATCTGCATGTTCCTCGGCTTCGCGGGCGTGGCCTGGAAGATCGAGCGCGAGACGAGCCTCGTGCCGGGCCAAAAATACGACGTGGGGCAGTATCAGCTCACGTACGTCGGGCCGCGCATGTGCCCCGGCAATCCGCGCTGCACACCGGAGCAGCAGACCGACATGAGCAAACGCATGATCTTTGCGGACCTCGACGTCTCGCGCGGCGGTGAGTTCATCGGCCGCATCAGCCCGGCGAAGTTCATCTACACGCGCTCTCCGCAGAGCCCGACCACGGAAATCGCGCTCCTGCATAGCTGGAAAGAGGACCTGTACGCCGTCGTCGGCACCGTGGACCCGACCAGCAAACGCGCCACCCTGCAGTTTCACGTGAACCCCTTCGTGTCCTGGATCTGGGTCGGCCTCCTGGTGCTCATCATGGGGGCGTCGGTCTCGCTCTGGCCCGAGCTCACGCTCCGCGAGCTCGGCGCGTGGGGCTACGTCAGAGCCTCGGCGGGAATCGCGACTGGCACCCTTCTGGCGGTGCTGATCGCGATGAGCCCGAGCCTGGCGCTGGCGACCACGCGCTCGGCGAACCGGGCGCCTGCGGTGCAAAGCGGTAGGCAATCGTTCGGCACTGAGCTACGAAACGGCCACTATCTCGCCATGGCTGCTGCTCCTCTTCTCGGTCTCGGCTTGGGCGTCGCCGCCGCGCGCGGTCGGCGTTCACGGCGCGACCACGATCAGACGTGAACCCACCCGACCTGCAAAAGCTGCTGAACAGGCCGCAAGACCTGGTTTCAGCCTGGATTGCTCTGACCGTGATCGCGGCGGTCGTCGTCGGTGTCAGCGTCGGCTTGAGCCTTGCGCTGTTGGTACTCGCCGGCGGAGCGCTATTTGCCGTGATCGGCCTACTGTGGTGGAGCCTGCATAGCCTGACCGGTTCCGGCGTGCTCACCCTGGAAGACGCGCTGAGCATGGCTGCACCCTCTACCGAAGAGGAACAGAAACGCGCCGTGCTGCGCGCGCTGAAGGATCTCGAGCTCGAAAAAAGCCTCGGGAAAATCAGCGACGACGACTACCGAAACCTTTCGTCCAGCTACCGCCAGCAAGCCAAGGCTCTGATCCGCGCGCTCGACACGAACCTCGGGCCACTGCGCGCCGAGATCGACGTCCTGGTCGCCGAACGCATGAAAGCACGTGCCGACGGCGGCGCCCCGCGGAAGAAGCAGGCGAAACGCAAAGCGCGCCCGGTCGTCGAGGAAAAGCCGGATGACGTGGAGAGCGCCGCGCACGCCGAAGCGCCCTTCTCGCACGCCGACGAGGCCGCGGACGCCCAGTTGGCTCCCGACGAGGCCGAGGCGGCGCCCGAGTCGACCGCAGCCGTACCCGGCCAGCGCTGTCCCGCTTGCCAGCTGCAAAACGACATCGACGCGCGCTTCTGCAAGCGCTGTGGCGTCGCACTCGAGGCCACCTCATGACGGTTCTCCACACGCCGCGCCTGCGGGCTGCTGTCGGCCTGTGCGGCGTCTTGCTGGCGGGTGTTTCCGCCACTCCAGCGGGCGCCCAGCCGGCGCCGGCTGCCAGTGCCCGCCCGACTCCCCCGGCGAGCGCTGCGGCCACCGGCTCCGCCCTCCCTCCCGGACATCCCCCGGTAGCGCCGGCACCCTCCGGGGCCGACAGCGCTCGCGGCGAGGTACCGGCGGGACACCCCAGCGTCGAAGCCGAAGGCGGCGACGGCAAGCGCGCCCCCCCCGCGGACCGGTCCATGGTCGATCCCAAGCTGCCGGCGGGCACAGTGGAAGTGACGCTGGTCGACGCGCAAGAGCGCCCTCAGGCCAACGTCGAAGTGAAGCTCGGCATCTTGCAGCAGACGGTCGCAGAGGGTGAAGCGCGCCAGAACAAGGTCTCGCGCAGCAACGCCCAGGGCAAAGTGCGCTTCAGCGGCCTCAAGACGGCCACGGACTTCAGCTACCGCGTCACCGTGCCGCGCGGCCCGGCCACCTATTCGTCGCCGCCGTTTCAGTTCAAGGGCGAGGCGGGCCAGAGCGTGCTCTTGCACCTGTTTCCCGTCACGGAGGACATCCGCTCGGCGATGGTGGGCATGCGCGGCATCATTCTCATCGAGCCGCGCGACGACGTCTTTCAGTTCCAGGTGATGTACCGCGTCTTCAACATCGGGACCGTCACCTGGGTGCCATCGACTCTCACGCTCGATCTGCCGCCGGAAGCCAAGGGTTTCACCGCGGAAGAAGGCATGAGCGACGCGCGTTTCGTGGCCGAGAGCGGCGGCCGCGTGCGCCTCACGGGCACCTTCGCCCCAGGGCAGCACGACACGCAGTTTCGTTTCCAGGTGCCGAACCACGGCGACGCCGAGGTGAACTTTCGACTCGATCTGCCGCCGCACGTCGCCGACCTGCGCGTGGTCGCTCAGAGCTCACCCGGCATGACGCTACACGTGGAAGGCTTCGAACCCGCGCAGCCCACCGTGGACGCCAACGGCCAACGCCTGCTGTTCACCGCCCGCGAGATGCGTCAGGGTGACGACCAGCTGCGCGAGCTCGCCATCAGCGTGAACGGCCTTCCCACCAAAGGCCTCGGCCGCTGGATAGCCGTCGCGCTCGCTGCGAGCCTCGCCGCTGTCGGCTTGTCCGCGGCACGCAGGGAGCCCGCGCAACCGAAGAGACTGGCCCGCGAAGAGCTGGCCGCGGCCCGCGAGCTCCTGCTCGACGAGCTGGTCGCGCTCGAGCGTGCCCGAGGCGCCGGCAAGATCGGTCCGGCCACTTACGAGAGCGCCAAACGGCGCCTCGTGGAGGCCGTGGCGCGCCTTCCAGGCCGCCGCGGAGACCCCTCGCGGGCCGCCGGCAAACGCGCTCCCCTGGAACGCGCAGCGCCCACGGCGAGCTAAAGCCCCGCGGCGTCTGAAACCGCTCCCGAGCGTCCTCGCGCGCATCGCGCCAGCGCCCTCGATCGGCTCTCCACAGCGTGGTGATAACCTCTGGAAAAGGCTGAGGATGAGCTACGTATGCGCACTGCATTTCCGCCTCGCGGGGCGTTTGGTCCCAGTCCCGCTACAGCAACGCCTCCCGAGCGCCCCCAGGGGGCTAAGCTAAATTACTGAAGGCGTTCAATGATTTATGGAGTTTCCCCCACTCTCCACAGCCCCTACGTCGACGACTACTTTTATTTAATACTCTTAGATCCGGAGTAGGAGATCTGGGAGGGCTGTGCGCTTCTGCCGCCTGAATCCCACCAGCCGCCGACGGCATCGGAAGCCGGCGCGGTAGTGCTAGCCGCGCCGGGCGTCCCCGGGTAGAGACCGCATCGCGATGCACGTGGTGGTCAGCAAGAAGGATCTGCTCCGCATCCTGGCGCGCTGTCAGGGGGTGGCCGACAAAAAAAGCACGATGCCCGTGCTCGGAAACGTGCTGCTCGAAGCGCAGGGGGGCGACAAGCTCCGCCTGGCAGCCACGGATTTGTACCTGGCCGTGAGCGGACACATCGCCGCGCAGGTGGACAAACCCGGGTCGATCGCCGTCGGCGCGCGCGACCTGTTCGAGCGCGTCAAAATGATGCCCGAGGGGCAGCTCGCGATCGCCACGACCGAGGGTTCGTCGACCACGATTCGCTCGATGACGTCGGCGCGTCGCTTCACGCTGCACGGCATCCCCGGCGAAGAGTTTCCGAGCTTGCCGCAGCCCGACGACGCAGCGCCGGTCCTGAAGCTCGACGTCGACGCGCTGGCGCAGTTGATCGCGCGCACGCACTTTTCGATCTCGACGGACGAGACCCGCCTGCACCTGAACAGCGCGCTCTTCGAGTGGGACGGCGATCACGTGCGGATGGTGACGACCGACGGACACCGCCTGAGCAAGGCGGAGGTGCGGGTGTTGGGCAAGCAGGCGAACGCCAGCATGCTCATTCCGCTGAAAGGCGTGCTCGAGCTCAAGCGCCTGTGCGAAGAGGCCAAAAACGATCCGGGCAGAGGCGACGCGGACGGAGACGGCAGCAGCCTGAGCATGGTGCAGACCGGACCCAACGTGTTCTTCAAGCTGGCGGGCTTTCAGTTCAGCGTGAAGCTCGTGGACGCGCAGTTCCCGCCGTACCAGCAGGTCATTCCGGACACGACGGAGCGCGCGATTCGCGCGCCGCGCGGGCTCCTGGCAGACGCGCTACGCGCCGTCTCGATCGCAGCCAGTGAGCGCACGGGTGGCGTCAAGCTGACGCTCGGCGCGGGACGCATGCGTTTCGAGAGCGAAAGCCCCGAGAGCGGCGCCGGCTTCGACGAGGTCAGCACGGAGTACGACGGACCCGAGGTCACCATCGGTTTCAACGCGCGCTACTTCCTGGACGTACTCGGCGCGGTCGACGATGAAGACGTGGTCCTCGGCATCAGCGGCGAGCTCGACCCCGCGGTGCTCAAGCCCGGCAGCGAGAGCGTGAGCTCGAGCTACCTGGCCGTGATCATGCCGATGCGCATCTGACGCGGGCGCGGAGGCGGCCCGGCCAACTCGGAGCGCGCGACGGACCATGGCCTCAGTGTCGTTCGAGCGCCTGGTGGTGCGCGAGTTCCGCAACATTCGAGAGCTCGAGCTCAGGCCTGCCGCGCGGCTCAACGTCATCGCTGGCGACAACGGACAGGGAAAGACCAGCCTGCTCGAGGCGCTGTACGCGGTCGCGACGAGCAAGAGCTTCCGCACCGACAACTTGCGCGAGCTGGTGCGGGAGGGCAGCGCCGAGTGCGGCGTGTTCGCCGAGATTCGCCAGGATCGCGAGCGGCGTGAACAGCGCGCGCTGATCGGGGTCAGTCGGCGCGGCTTCAGCATCGACGGCAAGCGGCCCAAACGGCTCGCGGAGTACGCCGTGCGCACGCCGGTGGTGGTGTTCCATCCGGGCGACATGGAGCTCGTGAGCGGTCCCGCGCAGGAGCGCCGCACACTGCTGGATCGCGTGGCGTTGTTCCTCGAACCGAGCAGTACTGACGACCGCGCTCGCTACGTGCGCGCGCTGCGGGAAAGGCAGCGCGCCCTCGACGAACGAGGCGTGCGCGCGAGCGATCTATCCGCTTTCGAAGAGGTGGCCGCGGAGTACGGCGCGCGCCTGCAGGCCGCCCGACGCCGTGCAGCGGAGGAGGTCATCCGGGCCTTGCTGCCGGCTTTTACGCACATGGCGACACCGGGCCTGACCCTGCATGCGGGCTACCAGCCGGGGGGCTCGGAAGAGGCGTCCGTGTTCGTGCGGGAGCTCGCCGAGCGGCGAGTCGTCGATTTGCGACGCGGGCGGGCCAGCTTCGGCCCACAGCGCGACGAGCTCGCGCTCAGCGTGGATGGCCGGCCTGCGCGCCAGCACGCCTCCCAGGGCCAGCAGCGTGTCTTGACGCTGGCCCTGAAGGTGGCGGAGCTGACGTGCATCCGCGACGCACGGGCGATCGAGCCCGTCCTGCTCCTGGACGACGTTTCGAGCGAGCTCGACCCGAGTCGAACGGGCGCCGTGTATGCTTTTCTCCGCCAGAGCCAGAGTCAAATATTCGTGACCACGACCCGTCCAGAGCTGTTCACGAGTCCGCATGTCGCCTCGGCCGAGCGCGCCGATTGGCGGATTGTGTCGGGCGCCTTGCAGGACTGAAAGCCGGTGCGCGGCTCGTGTCGCGAAACGAGACGAAAAATCGCGCCAAACCAGCGGTTTTTCAGCCAGTTTCTGCTTGCGGGAGGGCCCCCGAATGACTATATCCAAGAGTCTCTACGCTCTCGCGAACGCGAGCCATGGCCCTGCTTGCGCGAGCGCGTCGCCGGTGCGTTACAAAGCGCGATATCGGCGCCCACGCCAGTTCCAGGGCCGCTGCTCCCGACTCGAACTCAGGAACACACTTTGACGACTGAGGCGACTTCAGAACAAAGCATCTCGGCAAGCGATTACGATTCGCGAAACATCACCGTGCTGGAAGGCCTGGAGGCCGTTCGAAAGCGGCCGGGCATGTACATCGGAGATGTGCACGACGGATCGGCGTTGCATCATCTGGTTTGGGAGGTGGTCGACAACGCGGTCGATGAGCACCTGGCCGGCCTGTGCAGTCACATCAACATCACCGTGCACTTCGACGACTCGGTGACCGTGGAGGACAACGGCCGCGGTATTCCGACCGGCATGCACGAGCGCGGCGTCAGCGCGGCGGAAGTCGTGATGACGGTGCTGCACGCGGGCGGCAAGTTCGATCACGCCAGTTACAAAGTCAGCGCGGGACTACACGGGGTGGGCGTGAGCGCGGTGAACGCCGTGTGCGAAACGCTGCGCCTCGAGATCAAGCGTGAGGGCAAGCTCTGGTTCCAGGAGTACCACCGCGGCGTGCCGCAGGCGCCGCTCACGCCGATCGGCGAAACCCCCGCTACCGGCACCAAGGTGACGTTCAAGCCGGATACGGAGATTTTCTCGGCTACCCAGTACAGCTACGACATCCTCGCCAATCGCTTGCGTGAGCTCGCGTTTCTGAACTCCGGCTTGAACGTCACCTTGACGGACGAGCGCGGGGAAGGGCGCAGCGAAACCTACGAATACAAGGGCGGCATTCAGGAGTTCGTCGCGCTCCTCAGCAAGAACAAAGAGCCAGTGCACGACGACGTGGTCGCGTTCAACGCCGAAGTGACGGCGGAGGGCAAGAACACGACCATCCACGTCGATTTTGCGATTCAGTGGACAGCGAGCTTCGTCGAGCAGCTGTACTGCTACACGAACAACGTCCACAACAAGGACGGCGGCACGCATTTGACGGGTCTGCGCACGGCGCTCACCAAGACGTTGAATGCGTATGGCCAGGCGCAGAACCTGTTCAAGGATTTGAAGAGCGGCCTTTCGGGCGAGGACACGCGCGAGGGCATCATCAGCGTCATCCACGTCAAGCATCCGGATCCCTCGTTCGATTCGCAGACAAAAGCCAAGCTCGTGTCGAGCGAGGTGAAGGGCGTCGTCGAGACCTGCGTGAGCGAGCACCTCACGCGCTATTTCGAAGAGCACCCGCAGACGGCGCGCAAGATCATCGAGAAAGCGTCGCTGGCCGCCAAGGCGCGCGAAGCCGCGCGCAAGGCGCGCGAAGTGGTGCGCAAGGGCGTCTTGGACATGACGTCCCTCTCCGGAAAGCTCGCGGATTGCCAGAGCAAGGATCCGACGATTTCCGAGATTTACATCGTCGAGGGCGAGAGCGCCGGCGGCAGCGCCAAACAGGGGCGCGATCGGCATTTTCAGGCGATCTTGCCGCTCAAAGGCAAGATCCTGAACGTGGAGCGCGCCCGCCTCGATCGCATGTTGGCTTCGCAAGAAGTCGCGACGTTGATCTCCGCGCTCGGCTGCGGAATCGGCGACAACGGCGGGTTCGATCTGACGAAGGTCCGCTACCACAAGATCGTGCTCATGACCGACGCCGACGTGGACGGCAGCCACATCCGTACGCTGTTGCTCACGTTCTTTTACCGGCAGATGCGCGAGCTCATCGAGAAGGGCTTTCTGTACATCGCGCAGCCGCCGCTGTTCGGCGTCCGCAAGGGCAAAAAAGAGCTCTATCTGAAGGATCAAGGCGCGCTCGATCATTTCTTGATCGAAAACGGCATCGACGACCTGATCATCCAACCTGCAGAAGGCCCGCCGCTGATGGGCATGCCGCTCTTCAAGCTCGCCAGTAATCTGCGCGCGTTCCGCAGCATCCTGGGCAAGATCGATCGTCGCTGCGACCACCGCGTCGTCGCGGCGCTGCTCCGCTCCAGCAAGATGACGCTCGCGGACGTGCGCGACGCCGACAAGGTGAACACGGCCGCCGAGAAGCTGCGGGCGTATCTCGAGCAGCGCTATCCCGAGCTCACTCCCATGAGCGTCGACGTGGGCTGGGAGAAAGAGCACGGCGCCGGCCGCATCACCGTGAAGTTTCGGCCGGGCGCGTCGTCGCGCGTCGCGGTCGTCGATTGGCAGCTCGTGGATTCAGCGGAGTACCACGAGCTCACGGTCATCGATAACGACATCCCGCCGGCGCCCTACGTCGCGACCAGCGACGGTAAAGACGACTCCAGAACGCTGACTGACGCCGACGCCCTCGACGCCTTCATCGCCGAGCGCGGTCGTAAAGGCACGCACATCACCCGCTACAAGGGCCTGGGTGAAATGAATGCCGATCAGCTCTGGGAGACCACCATGAACCCCGACGCCCGCACCTTGCTCCAGGTGCGTATCGACGACCCGGTGCGCGCCGACGAGCTGTTCAGCGTGCTCATGGGCGACCAGGTCGAGCCCCGCCGCCAGTTCATCGAGCAGAACGCCCTGAACGTCCGAAATCTCGACATCTGACAGCGCTCCGCCAGGCCCAGCTGAGCCACGACGCAGGGTGGGGCGAGAATGCACAGGTCGCTCTTGATCTGACCAAAGTGCGACTTACTTTGCAGGTCACGAGCACGGTTCGTGCTCGGACGTGGGAGTGAACGACGCCTGGTGGTGCCGGCGGATGCGACCCTGAAAGGGGTAAGGCTCCGAAGCGCGAGCCCGGCGAGGTGTTGACCATGCGAATGGGGTGTTGAGCCATGCGAACGGATCGGTTGACTACGAAGAGCCAGGAAGCCGTGCGAGCGGCGATCGACGGCGCCATGCGGCGCGGCAATCCGGAGGTGATCCCGGAGCACGTGCTGATTGCGATTTTGGAGCAGGAGGGCGGGGTGGGCGCGCCACTGGTCGAGCGGGCCGGCGCAAACCCCAAGGCGCTGATCGCCGACCTCGAGCAGCGCGTGCGATCGCTCCCGCAAGTGAGCGGCGGCTCGGAACCGAGCTTCGGTCGGCGCACGCTGCCGTTTCTCAACAACGCCGAGGACGAGGCCAAGCGCCTGAAGGACGACTACGTCTCGGTCGAACACTTCCTGCTCTCCGCCTCCAAGCACGACAAGGACGTGCAAGCGATCTTCGATCGGCACGGCATCAGCTACGACCGCTTGATGCGGGCGCTTGCGGAGATCCGCGGCAGCCAGCGTGTCACCGATCAGGATCCAGAGGGGAAATTCCAGGCACTCGAGAAGTACACGCGCGATCTGACGGCGCTCGCCCAGCGCGGGAAGATCGATCCGGTCATCGGTCGCGACGAGGAAATTCGCCGTGTGATGCAGGTGCTGAGCCGGCGCACGAAGAACAACCCCGTGCTGATCGGCGAGCCCGGTGTAGGCAAGACGGCGATCGCCGAAGGTATCGCGCACCGCATCGCCTCCGGCGACGTGCCCGAGTCGCTCAAGGACAAACGCATTCTGGCGCTCGATCTGGCCAGCATGGTGGCCGGCTCGAAGTTCCGCGGCGAGTTCGAGGATCGCTTGAAGGCAGTGCTCAAGGAAGTCGAACAGTCGGGCGGTAACGTCATTCTGTTCATCGACGAGCTGCACACGCTGGTGGGCGCAGGCGCCGCCGAAGGCGCGATGGACGCCGCCAACATGCTCAAGCCGGCGCTCGCGCGCGGCGAGCTGCGCTGCATCGGCGCGACCACGCTCGACGAATACCGCAAGCACATCGAAAAGGACGCGGCGCTGGAACGGCGCTTTCAGCCGGTGATCGTCAATCAACCCTCCGTAGAGGACACGATTGCGATCCTGCGTGGTCTGAAGGAGCGTTACGAGGTGCACCACGGTATCCGCATTCAGGATGCCGCGCTGGTCGCCGCCGCGGTGCTCTCGAACCGCTACATCACCGAGCGCTTCCTGCCGGACAAGGCCATCGACCTCGTGGACGAGGCCGCCAGCAAGATCAAGATGGAGATCGACAGCATGCCGGCGGAGATCGACCAGCTCGAGCGCAGGCTCTTGCAGCTACGCATCGAAGAGCAGGCGCTCAAGCGCGAGAAGGACAAGGCCAGCAAGGAGCGCCTCACGAACCTGGCGCGCGAGGTTGCCGACCTCGAGGCAGAGCGCGACAGCATGCGCGCCCAGTGGCTGCGCGAGAAGGAGATCATCGCCGAGCTGCGTGACAAGCAGCGCGAGCACGAGGAGCTCCGCACCGAAGAAGAGCAAGTGAGGCGCAGCGGCGATCTGGGACGCGCGGCCGAGATCAAGTACGGCAAGATGCCGGAGATCGAGAAGCGCCTGGAGGCCCTGCGCGGCGATTTGGCGCGCGTTCAGGAGAAGGGCTCGTACCTGCGCGAGGAAGTCACCGACGAAGACATCGCGGTCGTTGTCTCGAAATGGACGGGTGTGCCCATCTCCAAGATGCTCGAAGGCGAGATGCACAAGCTCTTGGGGATGGAGGAGAACCTCAAGGAGCGTGTGGTCGGCCAGGAAGACGCGCTCGTCGCGGTCGCCAACGCCGTGCGCCGTTCGCGCGCGGGGCTCGGCGATCAGAAGCGGCCGATCGGATCGTTTCTGTTCCTGGGTCCTACGGGCGTCGGTAAGACCGAAACGGCCCGCGCGCTGGCGGAGTTTTTGTTCGACGACGAGCGCGCCATGATCCGCATCGACATGAGCGAGTACATGGAGCGTCACGCCGTATCTCGCTTGATCGGCGCGCCGCCGGGGTACGTGGGTTACGACGAGGGCGGTCAGCTGACGGAGCCCGTCCGCCGCAAGCCGTACAGCGTGATCCTGTTCGATGAAATCGAGAAGGCGCACCCCGACGTGTTCAACACGCTCTTGCAAGTGCTCGACGACGGCCGGCTCACCGACGGTCAGGGGCGCACGGTGGACTTTCGCAACACGGTCGTGATCCTGACCAGCAACATCGGCTCGGCCGAGCTCGCGACCATCGAAGAGCGCCGCGAGCTGGACGACGAAGACAAGGCCGAGCTTGCACGCAGGACGGCGATGGAAGCCTTGCGCCAGCACTTCCGTCCGGAGTTCATCAATCGCCTCGACGAGATCGTCGTGTACCGGCGGCTCGGCCGCGATCAGATCCGGCGTATCGTGGACATCCAGCTCGAGATCTTGCGCGAGCGGCTGGCAGGGCGTGATCTGAGCCTCGAGGTCAGCGATTCGGCAAAGGACTTTCTGGCCGAAGTGGGCTGGGACCCACAGTTCGGCGCGCGGCCGCTCAAGCGGGCGATTCAGAAGCACATCGAAGACGGCTTGGCGCGGCGCGTGCTCGCCGGCGAGTTCAAGCCGAGCGACAAGGTGCTCATTCAGCGCGCCCCGGGCGGCGATCTCACGTTCGAGCGGCAGAGCGGCGGCGATGGTGTCGCGGCTCAGCCCCAGACTCAGGCGCACGCCTGAATGCCTGGCGTCAGCTGACGCCGGCGGTGAACGCCACTCAACGCTCCTCGTGGCCGTGCAAGAGCACGCGGCGCACGAGCGCGAGGCCTGCGAACGCGGAGAGCTTCCTCACCTGGTCGCGAGTGCCGGGGAACTGGATGTGCCGCGCCGTGGCGCCGCTCGCAGTGGCGACGGCGAAATGCACGAGTCCCACGGGTTTTTCCGGCGTGCCACCGCTCGGTCCGGCGACGCCGGTGAGCGAGAGGCTCACGTCGACGCCGAGTCGTGAGCGCGCGCATTCGGCCATGCTCAGGGCGACCTCGCGGCTCACGGCGCCGTGCCGTTCGAGGAGCTCGCTCGGCACGCCGAGCAGCGCGTGCTTGAGCGCGTTCGAGTATACGACCACGGCGCCCGCGAAGTAAGCGCTGGATCCGCCCTGATCCGTCAGCCACATCGAAGCCAGCCCGCCGGTGCACGACTCGGCCAGGCCTATCTTCAGCTGACGCTCGCTGAGCAGCGCACCCACCACCTCGGGCAGCGCGCGCCGGCCCTCGCCGTACACGATGTCCGTACCGACGCGCACTTGCACCGCGTCGGCTGCGGCGCGAGCGCTCGCGGCGGCGGCGGCGGGCTCGTGCGCGCGCGCGAGGAGCTTCACCTCGATTTCCGGAAAATGCGCGCGATAACCGATCGTGACGCCATGCTCTTCAGCGATGCCGGCGAGGCGATCGTTGATCGCCGACTCCGTCACCCCGAAGCTGCGCAGGATCACCTGGTGGACGTGCTCGCTGACCAGCGCTCGGGCGTCCGCGGCGACGTGTTCTTCGAAGAGGCCGCGCATTTCGCGAGGCACCCCGGGCAAGAAGAACGCGAGCGCTCGGCCGATGCGCACGCTGAAGCCCGGCGCGGTGCCGTGGCGGTTCGGCAGCACGCGCGCGCCCCGCGGAAAATCGGCCTGTTTGGCGTTGGAGGCCGCCATCACGCGCCCGAAGCGCTCCATGCGCGCGCGGATCACGGCCAGGGATTCGTCGTGGCGTTCCAGCGGCACGCCGAGCAACTCTGCGACGCATTCCGTGGTCAAGTCGTCCGTGGTCGGGCCGAGACCGCCCGTGCACACGACGAGATCGTGGTCCTGGCAAAGTCGCGCGAGGTGCGCGCGGATGCGAGCGCGATCGTCGTCCGTGCACTCGAGCTCCGTCACCTCGAGTCCGATCGCGGTGAGCGCATCGGCGATCCAGGTAGCGTTGCCGTTGACGAGCTCGCCGCGCGTGAGCTCCGTGCCGATGCAAAACACGGCGGCGCTCATGCTCGCCCTTTCGGAGAGAGAGAACACATGGCGCTCATTCTGATGAATACGCACAGCGGAAGCCAATATGCGGCGCGGGTCGGTCGGTCATTTCCAGCGACCAGCTCTTGAGCTCCGTTGCCACCTTGGAGCGGTACGAGCCGCCCCGCGCTGCGAACTCGGGCCGTCCACGACTCTGCTTCGAGGGCGCTTCCAGCGTCCACTCGGCGACGTTGCCCGCCATGTCGAAGAGGCCCTCCGGTGTCCTGCCGTCGGGCCTCGAGCCCACCACTTCGGGCGTGCCAGCGCCGTCGGCGCACGGGCCTTCGGCCAGCCCGAACACGACGCGCCGGCACACCAGGCCGGTTTCGCCCCAGGGAAAGCGCCGACTTTTAGGGCCTGCCGCCGCGAACAGCCATTCGTCCGCCGTCGGCAGGCGTCCCCCGAAGAAGCGGCAAAATTGCAGCGCTTCGGCGGGTGTCACGCTGGCGACCGGCTGACCTGGTTCCGTCAGCGGCTGAGAGCGGCAGCCGCCCGCGGTCACGCAGCGCTGCCAGCGATCCAGCGTGACTTCGTGTGCGTCGATCTCGAACGGTCCGATGCGCACTGCGCGCGGCTGCACCTCGGCGCGCGGCTCCCAATCGCTGTGCGCGATCGTCAGCACGCCGCCCGTGAACGAAACGCGTCGCTCGTTGACGACACAGCCGCCGCGAACGCCGGCGATGGCGTGCATGCCGGCGGCGCAGCTCGTCGGAGTTCCAGAGCAGTGGCTGCTGACGAGCGTCTGCCCCGCGCCGCAGCAGCGCGTTTCGACGGCGACCAGACCCGGTGGGCAGCGCGGCGCGGTCTGACGCTCGCGTCCGGCGGTGCGCACGACCAGAAAGAGCGCTGCGCCGACCAGCGCGCAGCCGAGGGCGGTGTAGACCAGCGCGCGCCGGCGGGGCGGTGGTGCTTCGGAAGGCAGGAAGGCCATCGAGCTCGCGGGCGTGCTCAGGGATGGCCGACGCTGAATTCGAGTGAGCCGATTGCTTCGATGGTCACCGCGACGCGGTCCCCGGCCACTAGCGGCGAGACGCCGTGCGGGGTGCCGGTGCAGATCAAGTCGCCGGGCTCGAGCGTCATGACCTGACTGGTATACGCGACCAGCTCACGGACGGGGAAGATCATGTCGCGGGTGCGTCCGTTCTGGCGAACCTGTCCGTTCACGAGGACCTGAATGCCGAGGTCCGACGGGTCCACACCGGTGACGATGTACGGCCCTACGGGACAGAACCCATCGAACCCCTTGGCGCGTGTCCACTGACCGTCCTTCTTCTGCAGGTCGCGCGCCGTCACGTCACAAACGGCGCTGTAGCCGAACACGTAGTCGAGCGCCTGGCTCGCCGTGACGCGCCGGCAGCGCCGGCCGATGACCACGCCGAGCTCCCCTTCGTGCTCCACGCGCTGGCTCTGCGGGGGCAGCTCGACGATGCCGCCGGGATCGAGCAGCGCCGACGGCGGTTTCAGGAACAACAGCGGTTCGTCGGGGACGTCGCTGCCGAGCTCGGCCGCGTGAGCGCGGTAGTTGCGCCCGATACCGATGATCTTGCTCGGCGCGACGGGGCATGACAGCGCGGACGCGGGTAGCCGTTCGCCCATCGCCGTTCCGCCTTGCCAGGGCGCGGCGCTGAGGCGCTGGGCGAAGCCGTCATCCAAGAGCGCCCACACGAGCGCGTCGCTGCTGTCGCGCACGCGAACATACCGCTTTATCGAGTCGTTTTTCATGCGCGAGCTCCGCAAAAGACCTAATGCTCCGGGTCCCCCGGCCCGCCTTCAATGAGCGCGGCGAGCGCTGCTTCGTCGATGACTTGCGCGCCGTGCTTCTTGGCCGCGTCGAGCTTACTCTTGCCGACTTTTTCGCCAATCACCAGATACGAGGTGCCCTTTTTCACCTTGTCGTGGACTTCTCCGCCGTGCGCTCGGATATCGGCGTGCACGTCTTCGCGCTTGCGGCTCAAAACGCCGGTCACGCAGAACGACTTGTCCGACAGCGCCCCCCCCGCGACGACGGCGGGTCGCGGTTCGGATCGAGACACGTCGCGGATACGGAGCTTCTCGAGCAGTTGCCGGCTTTCGGCGCCGAACACGAACGCCTTGACGCTCGCCGCCATTTTGGGTCCGAAGCCGGCGATCGACGACAGCTTGGCCTCCGCATCCTCTTCGCTCCAAGCTAGCAGCTCCGGCAGAGACCCGGCCGCGTCGGCGAGCTGGCGCGCCGCGACCTGGCCGACGTGGTCGATGCCCACGCCCGTGAGCAGACGGCTGAGCGGCTGTTCGCGCGACGCGCTGATCGAACGGATCACGTTGTCCGCGCTCTTCTTGCCCATGCGCTCGAGGGCCTGCAGGCGCTCGGCCGTCAGATCGTAGAGGTCAGCGACGTCGGCGACGAGCCCGCGCGAGACGAGCTGATCGATCAGGCTCTCGCCGAGGTGATCGATGTCCATGGCATAGCGCCGCGTGAAGTGCAGTATCGCGCCGCGCACCACCGCCGGGCAATGGGGGTTCGGGCAGTACACGGCGACTTGCTCTTCGGCGCGCAGCACGGGCGTGCCGCAGCTCGGACACTGCTCGGGCATGACGAACGCGGGCTTTTCTTCGGCGCGCGCGGCGTGCTCGACGGCCACGACCTGAGGGATGATTTCACCGGCCTTTTCGATGGTGACCGTGTCGCCGAGCCGGAGGTCGAGGTTCTTGATGATGTCGGCGTTGTGCAGCGACGCGCGCGCGACGGTGGTGCCGGCGAGTAGCACCGGCGAAAGGATCGCGACGGGAGTCAACGTGCCCGTGCGGCCGACTTGCACGACGATGTCTTTGACCCGAGTGCGAGCGCGCTCGGCGCTGAACTTGTACGCGATCGCCCAGCGGGGAAACTTGGCCGTCGCGCCGAGGATCGCCTGCTGCTCGAAGGCATCGACTTTGATCACTGCGCCGTCGATCTCGAAGGGATAGTCCGGACGCTGCTTTTCGATCGCCGCGATCGCTCGCGCGACGTCGTCGAGTGACTCACACACGTAAGTCTCCCGGTGCGTAGGCAGGCCCAGCTCGGCGAGCGCGTGGAGCGCCCCGGAATGCCTTCTGGAAAGCTGTGAACCCTCGACGACCTGCCAGACCACGGCGCGCAGCGGCCTCTGAGCGACGACGCGCGGGTCCAGCATGCGGAGACTGCCGGCTGCGGCGTTACGCGGGTTGGCGAAGGGCGACTCGCCGGCCTTGACGCGCTCCTCGTTGATGCGCGCGAGATCTCGCCGAAAGATCACGATTTCTGCGCGCAAGGTGAGCGAAACGGGGCGTGTCAGCCGTACGGGCAGCGAGCGGATCGTGCGCAGGTTCTCGCTGATGTCTTCGCCGCTGACGCCGTCACCGCGCGTGGAGCCGGAGTGAAGCTCGCCGTCCTTGTACACGAGCTCGACGCTGGCTCCGTCGAGCTTGGGTTCGACGCAGAATACGACGCGCGCCTTGCTGGACAGACCGGCGTGCACGCGCCGAGCAAACTCGCCGATCTCCTCCGGCGTGTACGTATTGTCGAGCGACATCATGGGTACGACGTGCACGACGCTGCGCAAGTCGCCGCGCGGTTTCCCCGACACGCGCTGAGTCGGTGAGTTGCGAGAGACGAGCTCCGGGTGCTTCGCTTCGATCTCGCGGAGCTCCGCGTAGAGCGCGTCGTACTCGCGATCGCTCACTACCGGATCGTCCAGCACGTAGTAGCGGTGATCGTGCGCGCGGATCTGCTCGACGAGCTCCGCGTGACGGCGCGCTCCTGCGGTCATGACGGCGTCATTCATAGAAGGGCCTGCTCGAGCAGTGGCAACCCGATCGCGAGCGCCTGCGTGGGGCTCGTCCAGGCCAGACGCAGCGCGGCCTTGTCGCCGAAAAACTCGCCGGGCACGGCGAACACGCCGGTCTCTTGCACCGCGCGCTCGAGCAGCATCCGCAGATCGCGCCCGCGCACGTCACGCAGCCAGCCGAAGGTGCTGTCTACCGGCGGCGGACACCAGTGGAGCCGTCCGCTCTGGCGCTCGACGAAGGCGTCGATCAGCGCCCGCTTGCCGGCTTGTAGTGTGCGGGTGCGTTCGCGTAGCGCGGACTTGCGCTCGAACACGCGCACGCCCATCGCCCACGCCAGAGGCGGCGCGAAGCCTGTCGTGCAGCGTTCGACGTGCGCGGCCTGCACGCCGATCTCCGCCGGAGCCAGCAGCCAGCCGAGGCGCGCCCACGGCACACCCCAGCACTTGGTTGCGCTCGAGCAGGCCAGCACGTTGGGCCGAAGACGGCGTGCCGTGACGCCCGGCTCTGCAGTGTCGAGGTAGACTTCGTCGACGAGTAGAAACACGCCGCGTTCGTCGAGCTCCCGCGCGAGCTCTGCCAGGACCGCCGCCGGCGTGATCGCTCCGGTGGGGTTGTGCGGATTCGTCACGACGACCAGCCGAGTATCCGCCGTCAACGCCGAGAGCACGCGTTCCGTTTCGATCTGGAATGCGGAGTCGGCTCGCCGTTCGAAATAACTGACGCCGCGATCGAGTGCTTCTGCAATTCTCCAGAGAGGTTCGTAGACAGGCGTTTCCACGAGCGCGCGCCCGCCGCTTCCAAGCACACAGGCATACGCGGTGAACAAGGCACCCGAGGTCCCGAGGCAAGGCGTCACTTCGGCTTGTGCCACCCCGAAGTGCTCCGCTATTCCCAGCCGAAACTGCTCGCGGGAGACAGGGTTGTCCAGATCGATGACGCCCAGCTCGCTAGCCGGCACCGGGGAAATCCCGCTCGAGGCAAGATCGCAGCGAACCTGGCCGTGCCAGCGCATCATGAACGCCAAGTACTCGATTGTCGGGAACACGCGACGAGGATAATAGCGGATGAGCTTTCGCCTAGCCGCCGCTGTGCGCGGCGGTTCGCGCTTTCTTTTTCGCTGCGCGGGGCAGCAAAGTGCGCGGTAATGTCCCCGCCAGCGCCGATGTCGAATCAGCCCGCCGAAAAACCGTCGTCCTCTCGGCCCGCGGACTCCGAGCGCCAAAAGGCCCCGCCCTCGTCTCGTGCGGACTCCGGTCTGCGCCCCTACGTCACGAGTGAGCCGCCGCCCCCGCCCCGTCAGGATGGATCGCTCCTGTGGAGACTGGGTGGCGTCATCCGCACGGTTCGACCGCACCAGTGGGTCAAGAACATCTTCGTGCTGGCGCCGGTCGTATTCGCCAAAGAGATTTTCGATACGTTGTTGCTCGCGCGTGCTGCGGGCGCCTTTGCCGTCTTTTGCCTGCTGGCCGGTGCCGTCTACACGATGAACGACCTGGCCGATCGGGAGGCCGACCAGCGGCACCCGGTCAAACGCTTCCGTCCGATCGCGTCGGGTCGCGTGCCCACGAGTGCCGCTCGCGCACTGACGGGTATCTTGATCGCTGCGTCGTTCGCGGGCGCAGCCATGACGTCCTGGGAGTTTTTGGTCGTCACGGCGGCATACTTCGGGCTGAACCTCGCCTACTCGCTGCGCCTGAAACACGTCGCGTATCTGGACGTCGCGTGCATCGCCGCCGGCTTCGTGCTGCGCGTCGTGGGTGGAGGGTTTGCGACCCGGATCCACGTCTCGCACTATCTCTTGCTGTGTACGGCGCTCTTGGCCCTGTTCCTGGGCTTCGGCAAGCGACGCCACGAGCTGGCTGCGGCCGCGTCGGGGGCAAGCAAGCAGCGCGCCGCGCTCGAGTCCTATTCGCGCAAGGGCCTGGATCTTTCGCTCGTGGCCACGGCCACGGCGACGGTCGTCACTTACATCGCCTACACGCTCGATAGCCGCACGCGCGCCTTCTTTCAAACGGACTGGCTGTGGGTGAGCACGCTCTTCGTCGTGCTGGGCGTCCTCAGGTTCGTGCACCTCGTCCGCAGCCGTCCGCGTGCGGAGAGCCCCACCCAAGAAATGCTGAGAGACGGCGCGTTCGTCGGTATCGTGCTCTCTTGGGCCATGCTCGTCATGTGGGTGGTGTACAACCTGCGACCGAGCCCGTGACTTTGCCTGGGCCGTTCTCACGATGAAACGCGCCGAAGTCGAAGCCAGAGCCAAGCACCTGATTGGCAGCGGAAGCGGGCCCTGGATCGACTTGGGCCTCACCTTGCCGATCTTCGTCGGCTACCACCTGGGCGTGATCTTTCTGCCCGTGCGCAACGCGGCCGACCTCGTGACGCGCGAGCTCGTGGTGCTGGCCGATAACAACTTCATGTTCTACAGCGGTCTCACGGTCGCCATCGGCGCGGTGTACGTGATGCTGCTGATCATCCTGGGCAGGGGGCACGCGCTGCGCTGGGAACGCTTCGGGCTGATCGCCGCCGAGGGCGTGCTTTACGCCGTCGCCATGAGGCTGATCGCCGGCTACGTGGTCGGTCGCGTGTTTCTCGCAACCGGCGAGCTCGACGCATTCACCGGCCTGGTGATGTCGCTCGGCGCAGGTTTTTACGAGGAGATCGCGTTCCGAGTGGTGCTGTTCGGGCTCGGCGCGAAGCTGATCCGCCTGCTCTTCCCGATCGCGCTGCCCATGAAGAGCACGCTCGTGACCGTCGGCTGGGCCGTCGTCGCCGCAGGGGCGTTCAGCGCCTGGCATCACTACGGCGCGCTGGCCGAGCCCTTCGAGGCGAAGGCGTTCGTGTTCCGCTGGGTGTGCGGGCTGGTGTTCACCGTGATTTACGCGTTCCGCGGCTTCGCCCCCGTCGTCTGGACACACGCCCTCTACGACATCTGGGTGCTGCTACTCTGACGTCCTGTACGCTTCAGAGGCGGCGGGCGTACAGGAAGTGTTCGACGTTGCCCTTCGGCCCCGGCACTGACGAGTCGCAGCCAGCGACTACTTCGAAGCCGCTTTCGGCGAGCGCAACGCGGACCTCGGCGATCGCGCTCGTGCGCAGCGCCTCGTCGCGCACGACGCCGCGGCTGCGGCGCGCGGCTTCGCGCCCCACTTGAAACTGTGGTTTCACGAGCGCGAGCAGCTCGCCCCTCGCCGCGAGCAGCGTGGAGATAGCCGGCAGCAGCTTTTCCAGGCCAATGAACGAAGCGTCCACGACGACCAGGGCCAGCGAGTCCTCGAAGTCTGCGCGCGTCAGGTGGCGCGCGTTGACCCCGTCTCGCACCACGACGCGCGGATCCCTACGCAGCTTTTCTGCGAGCTGCGCGCGGCCGACGTCCACGGCGTACACCTTCGCCGCGCCCGCTTGCAGCAGACAATCGGTGAACCCTCCCGTGGACGCGCCGACGTCCAGGCAGATCTTGGCGTGAGCTTCGACAGCCAGCGTCGCCAGCGCGCCTTCCAGCTTGAGCCCGCCGCGCGACACGTAGCGCGCGTCGCCGCGCACCGCGAGCGTCACGTCGGCGGGCAGTTGCGTACCCGGCTTCTCGATACGCCGCTCGCCCCAGAAGACGCGACCCGAAAGGCAGAGCGCTTGAGCACGCGCGCGCGTCGGGGCGAGTCCCTGCTCGACGAGCAGCAGATCGGCGCGCTGCTTCATCTCGTGAGCTCGACCCCCGGGTGCAGAGCGCGCGCGAGCACTATCAGGCCGCCCGCGATGCGCGGCCCCGGGCGCAGCACGCGTTCGTCGCGTATCCGTACCAGCTTGCCCTGACGCACCGCGGGCAGCTCACGCCAGCCCGGCAGATCGGCGCTGAATCCCTCGCCCTCGTGCGCGGCGGCGCCCGTGGCGTCGACGACTACGTCCGGATTCAGGGCGAGCACCTGTTCAATCCCGAGGGTCGGGTAGCGCGAGCCCGAGGTGACGGCGTTGACGGCGCCTGCTTGCTCGAGCATTTCCCCGGCAAAGCCGTCGCTGCCGGCCACGACGATGGGCCGCACGCCGAACACGAGCAGGGCCCGCGGGCGCGGCTGGCCCGCGAGCGCGCCCTGCACTCGCCGGCGCTCGCTTTCGATCTCGGACACGAGACGTTCTCCGCCCGCGTGCTCAGCGAGTCGCTCGGCAATGCCGCGCAGCATGCCCTCGATCTCGCCCATGCTGTCGGTGGGCGGAAAATAGGTGGCGATGCCGCGCGCGCTCAAACGATCGTGCAGTCCGCGGCCGCCAGGGCCGCGCACGCCGACCACCAGGTCCGGTACCAACCCGAGGATCGCTTCGAAGCTGGGGTCCACGAAGCCGCCCACGACCGGGACGCGCTTGACCAGGGCGGGCGGGTAGTCGCAAAAGCGCGATCGCCCGACGAGACGGTCGCCGGCGCCGAGCGCGAACACCGCCTCCGTCGTGCTCGGGGACAGTGAAATGATGCGCCGCGCGCCCGCCGAGGCAGGACGCTGCCTTTGGCAAGCCCAGGCCGCGGCGGCCAGCGCCACGAGCCACGTGCGGCGCGAAAACTCGAGCGGAGGTGACACGCCGGAAGTGTAGTCGCGGCGCGCTGTGGCGCGCCGTGTTTTCGCCAGGTGGCATGCCAGCGAGCACCCAGTGTCCGCGCGAGCGCCGGCGTTGGCTGCGGATCTGCATACGGGCGCGCGCCATGCGATCCGACGCGGTACTCTGCGCGTGCGCGGCGCTGCTCGCCGGCGCGCTGGCGGTGGTGGCGCCGCTGCCCGCGCTGCTCGCCGTGGCAGCGCTCGTGGGCTTACTCGGGCGACAGCTCGGCGTCGGGCGCGGCTTTGCCTGTGCAGCGCTGTTTGCGCTCGGCGCCGTGCGGGCGCACGCCGCGCTGCTCGAGTTCGATCACGCGCACGCGCAGGCCCGCGCCTTTCTCGCGGCGCCAGAGCGCTGTTCGGCGCGAGCGCGCGTGCTGTCGTCGCCCACGTGGACGCGCGGCAGCGTGCAGTACATGGCCGAGCTCTGTGCCGTCGAGTGCGAAGACCGCGCCGCGCTGCCGGACCTCACTGCGCGCCTGTACGGCGGTCCGGGGGAGTTGGCGCGCGGTGATGAGCTCGACGTCATCGTTCAGATCGCGCCAATTCAAATGTTCAGAAATCTGGGCCTGGCCGATCCCCGGCCGCGCGCGGCGCGCCGAGGGTCGGTGGTCAGCGGCGCCGTGCTCTCGGCGGCTCCGTCCGCACGCGCGCGTGGCGTGGCGGCGGCCATCGATCGGGCGCGGGGTCATGTCCGGCGCCGTATCGAGGCGACGTTCAGCCCCGCTGCCGCTCCCATGGCGCGCGCGCTCGTGCTCGGCGAAAACGATCTGACGAGCGAGGACGACTCTGCCTTCAAGAAGAGCGGCCTGTCGCACATGCTGGCGGTCAGCGGCACGCACCTGGTGTTCGCCGTCGTGGCGCTGGTTCACGCGCTGCGCTTCGTGCTCGTGCGCGTCCCGTTTTTCGCGGCCGGCCACGACGTCGCGCGCTCTTCCGCAGCGGTCGGCGCGGGGCTCGCGCTCTTGTACGCGGACTTTGCGGGGGGCAGCGGCTCTGCCTGGCGCGCTGCCTGGATGCTGACGGCGGCGCTGCTCGCGCGCGCGCTCGGACGCAAACCGAGCGGCGCGCGCGCTCTCGGGCTGTCGCTCGGCGTGGGCGCGGTGGTCGACCCGCTTTCGGCGTTCGACCTCTCATTCATGCTGTCGGCAGCGGCGACGAGTGGGCTGATCTGGCTCGGCCAGCCGCTGGCGCGACCGCTCGAGCGCGTTCGATGGCGGCCGCTTCGGTACGTCGCGCTGGCCGCGGTCGCGACGCTGTCGTCGATGGTGCCGTGCGCGCCGCTGCTCGCGCTACTCGGTCCAGAGCTCACTGTAGCGGGCCTGCTGGCCAACCTGATCGCGTCGCCGTTCGGGGAGATCGTGGCGCTGCCGCTCTGTCTTTTCCATGGTTTGCTGGGCTGGCTCCCCGCGCTCGAGCTCGGCGTTGCCCACGTCGCATCCGGTGCGCTCTTGATCGTGAAGGCCGTGGCGCACGCCAGCGCGCGCGCCACCTGGCTCGCGTTTTCCGTACCGCCGCCGAACGCCTGGCAGCTCGCCGTTCTGGTGGTGACGGCCGTGACGCTGCGGCGTCTGAAACGCGCGCACGCCGCGCTGGCGTTCATCTGCGCGCTGGTCACGCTTGGCATTCTGGAGCGCGCCGCCGTGCGCGCGGGTGCGCCACGCGGCGTGCTGCGCGTGACCGTGCTCGACGTCGGTCAGGGGGATTCGGCCTTGGTCGATCTGCCCGACGGGCGTTTGATGATCGTGGACGCCGGCGGCTTCGTCGGAAGCCCGGTGGATCCCGGTGCTTCGATCATCGCGCCGCTCCTGCGTGAACGCCGCCGCAAGCGCGTGGACATCGCGGTCTTGAGTCATCCGCACCCCGATCACTTCGGTGGTTTTCTTTCCGTGGTGCGCGCCGTCCCAATCGCAGAGTTCTGGGACACCGGGCAAGGCGAGCGCGAAGGGGCGGGCGAGCAGTATCGACAGCTGCTCGCCGAGTTGCGCCGTCGCAAGATTGCGGTGCGCCGGCCGGGCGCGCTGTGCGGCAGGAAGCACGCCTTCGGCGAGGGCGAGCTGGAAGTGCTGGCGCCTTGTCCCGAGTTCGTGCCGGGCCTCGGGGCGAACGACAATTCGTTCGTCCTCCATCTGCGCCACGGCACGCAGCGGGCGCTCTTGACGGGGGACGCCGAAGCCCATGAAGAGGCCGCGCTGGTCGCACGCTTCGGCTCACGGCTGCGCTCCGAGTTTTTGAAGGTGGGCCACCATGGCAGTCGCACTTCGAGCGGCGAGGCGCTGATCGCGGCTGTAAGACCGCGGGTCGCCACGATTTCGTGCGGCATGCGCAATCGCTTCGGCCACCCCCACGTGAGCACCTTGACGCGGCTTCGGAGTGCCGCGGTGCTGGCGCTACGAACCGATCAGCTCGGCTCGATCATCTGGCAGAGCAGCGGCGATGGTTTCTGGCTGTCCGCCTTCGGCATGCCGAGAGTTGACGAGACAGAGCTCCCCCGGTACGGCAATCGATAGCAGTCATGACGGAGCGAACGGCGCGCGAAGGTGCTTCACGAGTCCTGTACGACAGCGCCACGATTCAGCGGTGCGTAGCCGAGCTGGGCGCGCAGATCACCCGCGACTACGCGGATCGTTCGCTGGTGCTCGTGGCGCTGCTCAAGGGCAGCTTCGTGTTCGCGGCCGATCTGGCGCGCACCATCGATCTGCCGCTCTCGATCGAGTTTCTCGGCGTACAGAGCTACGGGAACAACACCAAGACGACGGGTGTCGTGCAGATCACACAGGATCTCACGCGCCCGATCGCAGGCGATCACGTCTTGATCGTGGAGGACATCGTGGATACCGGCCTGACGCTCGCGTACATCAGCGAGCAACTGCAGGCGCGTGGTCCGAGCACGGTCAAGGTGTGCGCCCTGCTCCACAAGCCGAGCCGCATGCAGCAGGCCGTGCACATCGACTATCTCGGCTTCACCATCGACGACGTGTTCGTCGTGGGGTACGGCCTCGATTACGCACAGCGCTACCGCAACCTGCCGGACATCTGCGTCGTAGACTCGACGTGAGGCGACGTCACTCGGGCGGCGGATCGCCGTCCGGAGGCGGCTCCTGCGCCGTGCCGCGGATACGCGCCAGCCGCTCGGCGATGCTCTTTTCGAGGCCGTGCGACGACGGCTCGTAGAACCGCGTGCCCGCGAGCTCGTCGGGTAGGTAACTTTCTCCGGGCACGAACCCCTGCGCGTGGTCGTGCGCGTAGCGGTAGCCCTGGCCGTACCCCTCGTTCTTCATCAGCCCGGTGACGGCGTTGCGGAGCTTTTTCGGAACGGGCAGGGCGCCACGCTGCTCGATGGAGGCGCGGGCCGCCTCGAACGCGCGCTTGACGGAGTTCGACTTCGGGCAGCTCGCCAGGTACAGGCAGGCGTGCGCGATCGGGTACAGCCCTTCGGGCATGCCCATGCGCCGAAAGGCTTGATCGGCGGCGACCGCCAGCGGCAGCGCGCGCGGGTCGGCGTTGCCCACGTCTTCGCTGGCGAAGATCAGCAGGCGGCGCAGCACGAACAGCGGGTCGTCTCCGGACTCGAGCATGCGCATCAGCCAGTAGATGGCGGCATCGGGATCGCTGCCGCGGAGCGATTTGATGAGCGCGCTCGTGACGTTGTAGTGTTCTTCGCCGGCCTTGTCGTAGAGCAGGGTGCGCTCTTCTTGGGCGCGCTCGACGAGCGACAGGTCGATGCGCTTCCCGCCTTCAGGCAGGAGCGCGGCCGAGGTTTCCAGCATGCCGAGCGCGCGCCGCGCGTCGCCGCGGGCCGCGTGCGCGATGGCGCCCAGGGCATCCGCGTCGGCCTCGAGCGCGAGCTGCCCGAGGCCACGCTCGCGGTCTGCGAGCGCGCGCTCGAGCAACGCGCGGAGGGCCGCCTCGTCGAGCGCTTCGAGTCGGAAAACCTTGCAGCGCGACAGGACGGCTGCGTTGACCGCGAACGAGGGATTCTCCGTGGTGGCGCCGATCAGGACCACGGTTCCGTCTTCGAGATGCGGCAAGAACGCGTCTTGCTGGCTCTTGTTGAAACGGTGGATCTCGTCCACGAACAGCGTGGTGCCACGGCCCTCGTAGGCGCGGCGCTGCTTCGCCGCGGCGATGACCTCGCGCAGCTCGGCGACGCCTCCCAGCACGGCGCTGAACGGCACGAAGGTCGTGCGCGTCGCGTGCGCGATCACGTGCGCGAGCGTCGTCTTGCCGGAGCCGGGCGGACCCCACAGGATCAGCGACGGCACGCGATCGTTTTGAATCGACGAACGCAGCAGCTTACCGGCCTCGAGCAGGTGGCGCTGTCCGACGACCTCGTCCAGGCTGCGCGGGCGCATCCGATCCGCCAGCGGGCTCTGCTGTCCGAGCGCGCCGCGAGAGCGCGCGGCGTCGAGCAAGGTCGGCTGTTCAGCCGGCGGTGAACGCGGACGCTTCGGCATGGCGTGCCGTCATTCCGGCGCGACGCTGCGGTTGCGCGAACCGAAGATGGCCGTGCCCACGCGCACGATGGTGGCCCCCGCAGAAATGGCGAACTCGAGGTCGTGCGTCATGCCCATGCTGAGCTCCGGCAGGCGCTCGGCGCCGCCGTGGTGGTCGCGCAAACGCACGAGCTCTTCGAAAAACGGGCGTGCGTCCGCAGGATCGGGCGTGTGCGGAGGCACCGTCATGAGCCCGGCCAGTTGCAGCGCTGGCTCCTGTTCGATGGTCGCCAAGAGCGGTCCGAGCTCAGCGGGCGGGATGCCGCTCTTCTGCGCCTCTCCGCCGACGTTCACCTCCACGAGCAAGCTCAGGCGCGCGCGTTCGGAGAGGTTCGGATCGCTCTGCAGAGCGGCCGCGCGCTTGCCGAGCTCACGCGCGAGACGCGTGGAGTCCACGCTGTGAACGCAAGACACGACGTCGAGCGCGCTCTTCACCTTGTTTCTCTGGAGATGCCCGACGAGGTGCCAGCGCAGATCCCGGAGATCGGTGAGCTGGGCCGCCTTTTCGATCAGCTCCTGCACGTAGTTTTCGCCGAAGTCGCGCTGCCCGGCGAGGTAGGCGCGGCGTACGTCCTCCGCCGGCTTCGTCTTGCTGACCGCCACCAGCCGGATCGAAGCCGGGTCGCGTTGAGCTTCTTCGGCGGCGCGCGCGATGCGTTCGCGGACATTCGCCAGAGCGTCTCCGATGTCGTCCACGCGCCGGACAATAGCACGCGTCCCAGCTCACGCAGAGAGGACGTGCCGGTAGACGGCGAGCGTGCCTTCCGCCATGTGCTCGAGGCTGAAGCGTCGCGCGCGCGCCGTGCCGAGCGCCGACAAGCGCTGGCGCCCCGCGTCGTCGGTGAAAAGGCCGGCGATGGCCTCGGCGATGGCCGCGGGGTCCTCGGGGTCCACGAGCCAGGCCGCATCCCCCGCGATTTCGGCGGTGCTCGAGCGATCGCTCGTGATCACGGGGCACCCCGCGGCCATCGCTTCCACGACGGGGTAGCCGAAGCCTTCGCTGAGCGACACGAACAGCTGCGCTACTGCCCCGCGGTAGAGCGCCGCGAGCTCCGCGTCGGGCACGAAGCCGAGCAGCCGCACGGCGTGCGCGACACCCAGGCTCTCGGCCAGTGCGCGCACGCGCTCTGTGCTCGCCGTGTCGAGCTGCGCGGCCCATGCCAGCACCAGATCGCCGAGGCGTCCCTCCTTCTTCAAGCGTGCCAGCGCGGACAACATGCCGCGGTAGTTCTTCCGCCAATCCGCGGCGCCGACGTAGAGCAGGTAGGGCGTGTCCAACAGGCCGCGCGCCGTTCGCACCTGGCTGTCACTGCCCAGCGCGACGTGTGACCAGCGCGAGAGGTCGACCCCGTTGTGCACGACGCTGATCTTGCGCGCTGAGACACCGAGCAGGGTGACGAGCTCGCTGGCCGTGCTCTCGCTGACGGCGATGACGTGATCGGCCGAGTGGTAGCGGCGGTAGTCGAGTCGCTCGCGACCCGCGCGATAGCCGTCGCGCCAGTCGAGATAGCGATCCGGAAAGCGCAGCGGGATCAGATCGTGACACGTGGTGACGCGCGGACAGCTGAATTTCCCCAGGGGAGTCGCGTTCGGGTGACCCGTATGCACGAGATCCGCGTCGAGCTGGCGAGCCGCGCGCGCGAGCCCGACGCGCAGGCGGTACGCCCAGGCCAGGTGGTCTTCTTGTGGCGCTGCGGAGAGCCTCGCCAGAGCGCCTGCCAGGTCGCTCGTGGCGTGTGCAGCGCCCAGCCAAGGCAGCCGTTCCAAACCGAGCACCGACAGCGCGTCGCCGGGATCGGCGCGCGTGAGCCCGAGCGCCAGATCCGCGACGTAGCGCCCGATGCCGCGCACGCGCGCCTCCGTGCGGAGGACGGACACATCGAGCAGCACGGTGGACAAGAATCGGCTACTGACCCGCGCTCGGGCTGGTGCGCGCGAGCGCGATGTCCGCCTGGCGCACGCGCAAGCTGTCACCGGTGGACGCGGACAACGTGCCCTTGGCGCCGTTGCCGGCGCGCGCTGCGATCAGGTACGCGCTCGTGATCTGCGCCGCGTCGGCTGCCTTGGGCTGCAGCGTCACGCGCAAGCTGTCGTCGTTGACCTCGCCCGTTGCGGAGAGCGAGCCGAGCGCGCCTTCGACGCTGCCCGTGATCCGGCCGCTCGCGTCGATTTGCAGAGTCACCGTGCCCGGGCCAGTGAAGTCTCCGGCGTCGACGTCACGCCACTCCTTGACGTAGCCGTCTTTCGGGCTTTGAACGTCGCGCGCTCGCGCCGTGTAAGTCGCCGACCAGGTGCCGACGAACCAGGGCTGCTCGGGCGGCTTCGCGCTGGCGCTGGTTGCGGGCGCCGCCACGCCCGCGGCTGCCGCTGTGGTTTTCTTGTCGCACCCGATGGTCAGGGCGATGAACAAGAGCCCGAACGCAGTCCTCATGAGCTGCTCCCGCTGACCAGCGTCTGGATCCGCACGCCGAGCTCGCCATCCACGTTCACGAGCTCGCCGCGAGCGACTTCTTGACCTGCGACGCGCAGCACCACTGGTTCCGCGACGCGGCGTCCTGTTTCGATGACGTCGCCTGGCCGGAGCTCCGCCCATTCGCGCGCCAGGAGCGTGACGGAGCCGAGCTCGACGCGCACGACGACCGGCGCTTCCAGCGCCGTACGGTTCACCGCGTCCCCCGTCTGCTCGCTGTCTGTCATGTGTGAACCTCCATCGACCCCCAGCCCGACCCTCTCGCCCCGTAGCACGAGTCCACCCTGTTCCGTCAGGGTCACCGCCACGCCGTGCTCGGAGACGGCGCCCGCGAGCACGGCCGCACCGCGCTTCGCCCCCTCGAGCGTCAACGCCGGGCCCGGGACGAACGCGTCCCCCGGCTCGAGCGCGGCCAGCTCCGCGCGCTCGAGCGTCGCCAGCGCGACGACGACCGGCAAGCGGATAGGGAGCTCCCCGAGTGAGCGCAGCTCCAGAGCCGCGTCGGGTCGTGTGGCCTGCCCTGCGCCGTTCACCGCTACCAAGAGCTCGTAGGGACGACCGTCGAGCGCCACCGTGACCTCCAGCGAAAGCTCCGTTTCGGGCTCGGTTGACGACATCGTGCCCCGGAGCGGCGCCGCCGCGCCCGTGCGACGCGCGATCTCGACGACCAGGGCGGTCAGCGCGCCCAGGAGCACGGGGTCCAAAGGACGCTCTGCGAGGCCAAGGGCTACGGGCCGGTCGAGAATGCGCGACAAGAGCGCGTTGGCCAGCGCTGGGGACGGGGAGAGGGAGAACAGCGCATCGCCCTCGACGCTTTGAAAACGGAGCCGCGACCAGGTGGTGCTTTCGGCGCCCAGGGCGGGGGGATCCCGCGGCGTGAACGAGACGTCCATCTGCAGCACCTCGGCGGCCGCAGCTGCGAGCCGCTCGAGCTCGACGATACGGAAAATACGCCGGCGGGCAGCGCGCTGTGCGCTCAGCGTCTCCCTCGTGACGCGTCGCAGCGCGTGCCAGGGATAGGGGGAAATCATGAGAGAAGCCAATGCACAGGTAATCCACAACCCTGTGGATGAGTAACCGGTGGAGACCCTGGGGCTTAGTTCTCGCCTCGGTCGCCTATGTTAGCCTGTACCCCATGAAGCGATGGACGGTGCCGGTACTGTTTGCGGCTCTGCTCGCGGGCGCGCCGAGCTTCGCGCAGGGGGCAAAGAAGGACGCCGGCGTGCGGCGCGATCCCAAGGGTATCACCGGTATCAGCCCGTTTTGGGAGCTCGTGAAAAAAGGGGATGGACTCTTCGTTGCCCGCGACGTGGAAGGCGCTCTCGGCGTTTACCGTGAAGCGCTGGCGCAGGAGCCGCAGAACGCCGCCGGTCACTACCGCGTCGGTCAAGCGCAGCTCGCCAAGGGAGACTTGAAGGAGGCCGGGCTCGCGTACGACGCCGCACTTCGTTACGCGGGGGTCAATCACGCACTGAAAGCCAAAGTGCTGTTCGTGCTCGCGGACCTCGCCGAACGCCGCAAAGCGCACGACGAGGCGCTCTCTGCCTGGACGAAGTACGAGGCGTTCATCAAGGATCAGCCGAGGGCGCAAGGCCACCCGCAAACCGTCACCGAGCGCAAAGCGCGCTTGAATCACTACAAGAAGCTGGCGACGGACTCGGCTGCGGTGAAGACCCGCATCGAGAAGCGCTTTCAAGAGGCGGACGACCGCGCCCGCAAGAGCGCCAAGTAGCGCCGCGTCAGCGCAGGCTGATGCGAATGCTCGTCGAGAGCGCGTTCTCCGCGGAGCGGACGAAGCGGGCGAAGCCTGCGTACTCGGCCGGCTGAATGCGGCCTGCGGGGAAGGCGATCACTCGTTCGAGCACCAGAGTGCTGCCCTCGAGCCGGTCGCGGATCCGGACCTGGCGTTCGCCGTCGTGCACGACGCGCGCCTGCGGCTTGGCGACCTTTGCCTGCGGCGGCAGCTCCAAGCTGAGGCGGACCTCCTGGTGCGTGGCGTCGCCGAGCAGCAGCGGAGTCTGGCGTGAGGGGAGCGTCGCTAGCTGACTGAGCCGCGGCGCGTACGGCGGCTCGAGCAACAGCCCGCCACCGCTCTGCTGAGCGAGACTCGGTACGTCCACGGTCATGCGCAGGGTGAGCGGCGCGTCGAGCTGCTCCAGCGCTTCCACTTTGTGAGTGATCAAGCGCGCCCCACGCAGCGAAGGCCCGAGCAGTCGCGATTCGAGCAGGTCGCGCACCTGCCGTTCGGGGACCTCGGCCAGCCCGCCGCGGAGGCTCGTCGCGTATTTGCCGTAATAGCGCTGCACCAGGTTCAGACGCGCCGAGCCGTCGGCCGCGAGCTTCCCGGAGCCCTCGTAGACGATGCTGTCGGGTGCGCCCTGGGCCGGCGCCTGCACGAGCTCCGGCGCCGCGCCGCCGAGCAGGTACGCGGGCATGGCGCGGACCTCTGCGGGCACGTAGCCGAACGGCGCGTATTTGCTGTTCAGGGTGAGCCAGAGCGGCCCTGTTTCGGTGTCTACCCGTAGCAGCGGCTCACTGAACAGCGAAGCGCGCGACAGGGGTCCGGTGGGCGGTGGCGCGAGGCGACTCTTGGCGACGGCGTAACTGGCCTGAATGCCCACGGCACGACACAGGGTCATGAACGCACGCCAGCGGTTACCACGCTTCGCGGTGACGACGCGCCGGCCGTCGCTCTCCTCGCCCTCTTCGATGTTGCCGAGCACCCAGCGGTACAGTCGGCGAGCACGCTCGGCCTTCTTCGCGCGGGGCAACGGATCGACGATGCGCTCCGCGATGCGCACGATGCGCGGGTCCGTCGGGCCCACCTCCGCCACGGTGTCGGCGAGCGCGCGCATCCGGCTCTCGAGGCTGATACCCCAGCCGATGCGCACGCTCGGCAGAAACTCCTGTGCCGGCGCGCTGCCCGGCTCGTTCGGCGCCGCGGGGCTGTCGTCGACACGGTAGCGGCGTACGATCACGTTGCCATGCTCGGTGACTCGCGGCGGGGGAACGTTGCCGCGAGTCTCGATCTGCAGCGGCTTGTCCCTGGGCGCGATCACCACGAACTCGCTGCGCGCGTAGGCGACGTTCTCTTCGCGGAAGAACCAGTGCGGCCCCGAGTACTGATCCTGGGCCATGGGCGACGCGCTCTGACGCGAGATGTGCTCCGTCTCGATGTAATCCCCGACCTCGAGGTGCGGGAACGTCACGGTCGGTTTGCTGGCGACGAGCTCTGGCTCGAGAATGCGCCCGTCCTTTTTGATCACTCGCATGTGCAGGATCAGGCCTTGCGGGCGCCGCCGCTCGGCCATTTGCGAGATCGCCTCCGCGCTCTGGAGGCGCACGATTTCGTGCTCGAGCATGCGGCTCGTGCCGTCCGAGCGCACCCAGACGGCGGCGTAGTCGAGCACGCGTGCCGCGGTTCCGGGCAGGTGCTTCCCGGCCTTTTCGTAGGCCCGGATCGCCGTGCGCGCGTCGATGCGATACGCCTCGAGCTCGCTGACGCCGTCCACCAGCTCGAGTGCGTCGCGGATCTGGTCCGTCGTGCTGCCCGCCTCCACGGCGGAGGCCAGTGCGCGCCTTAGCGCGGAGAGATCGCCCCCGGCATACTCGGCGTCGGCCAGCGCCAGACGCGCCCGTTCGTCGCGCGGTTGGTTGCCCTGCGCGGCGCGCAGCTTCTTGAGCGTCTCGCCCTCGTTGCCGGCGCGCACGAGCACGTCGTGGATGCGCTCCTCCAGATCCTCGCGATCGGGATGGCGCTTCGCCAAGCGCCGCAGCTCCGCGAGCGCCGTCGCGTAGTCCTCGCGTTCGAGCGCGCGGCTGAACTGGATCTCGCTGTCTGGGTCGAGCTTTCGAATCCGCGCCGCGAGCGCGTCGGCGCGCCTGTGGTCGCCGTCGGCTTCGTAGACTTCCACCGCGGAGGCCAGCGCCGGCACGTCGTCGGGGAAGCGGCGCGCGAGCTCCTTCACGGCCTGCGCGTGCTCCGCAGAATAGCCGAGC
The DNA here is from genome assembly GCA_036520475.1 of Polyangiaceae bacterium. Classification (GTDB taxonomy): domain Bacteria; phylum Myxococcota_A; class Polyangia; order Polyangiales; family Polyangiaceae; genus DATDJP01. The sequence continues at coordinate 52,521 of DATDJP010000261.1, forward strand.
TCGCCGTACAGCCGCGAGAGCGCCGAAAGGACGGCGGGGACGTTTGCGAACTCCTGGCTCAGGGCGCGCAGTGTGCGGACCGCTGTCGAAGCTCCGGCGCGCTCGGCCTCCCAGAGCGCGAGCGCGAGCCGCCCCTGCCACAGCTTTCCGTCCTTGCGCACGGCGCGCTCGTACAGATCGCGCGACAGATCGCGCACCGCCGTTTGATCGAACAGCGGATCGTTGTCCAAGAGGGTGGCCGCGAGCAGCAGGCTCGGCCCCGTCGCGCGCTCGGTGTTGCCGATCAGCGCGTCGAGCCAGACCGACGCGACGTCGCCCTGGCCCTCGACGTTGGCGAGGTAAGCGCCGATGTAACGGAGCACGGTGTCGCGCGGATCGATGACCGTGCCGTGCTTGACGTGGCGCGAGATCAGGTTCGGTTCGCCGCTGATGCGCGGGGGCGCGAGCGTGTACGCAGGGCTCGCGTCGCTGCTCGAGCGCAGGTGCAGCGGACGGCCGTCGGGGTGCATGATGCGCAGCGAGGTGAGCCGGTCGGCGAGCTTGATGAGCACGCGGTGTCGGCCGGCGCCGAGCCGAAGCTGAGCGCCGAAGCGCGGCCACACCCCCCACTCGCGTGGGTCGCGGCTCAGCACCTGGCGATCGTCCACCCAGATTCCGAGCGCGCCTTGTGCCGCGAGCAAGAGCTCGCGCTCTTCCGGCAGCTCGATGTACGTCTCGGCGTAGAAGATGCCGTCGTTCGAGGGCTCTTTGACGCTGGCCATGCAACCTTTTTGTTCGATTTCGAGGATGCGTGGCGCCTGCGTCAGCCCCGGCTCCGCCGGGAAGTGCGCCGGCCACGGTCCTGGACGCTCGGCGGCGAAGCTCTGCAGCGCGTCGCGTGCGACCCCGCGCCCGAACGGCCCCGCCAGGCGCAGGTGCCGGGCGCATCCGAAATGATGCGCCGCCAACTGTTCGACGTCGCCCGCGGCCTCGGCGTAAGCCTCCTCGGACCACCACTCGACCAGCTCGCTGCGCGCCCGCCAACCGAGCTGTCGCGGATCGCGCATGGCTTCTTCGATGAACTGCTTGGAGCGCTTCCAGAGCTCTGGCGTCGCGGAGCGGTGGACGAGCGCCTGGCGGATCGCGAACCACCCCACGTAGGGGGCGCGGGCGTCGGAAGACGTGCGCGCCGCGCGCGCCGCCAGCAGAAATTCGTCGGACACGCCCAGCATGCGCCCGTGCAGCGAGTCGTCGAGCGCGCGCGCCAGATGCGCGAGCATGCCGCGGGCCTTCGCCGCATCCAGCTGCTTTCTGGCAGTCTGCGCGCGCTTGACGTCGCCACCGGGCGCGATCAGTTCTTCCAGAAGCCACTCTGCCAGAAGCTCACCGTCGTCGCTGTCGTCGGCTTCACGCCGCAAGACGTCGAGCGCCGACTCGGGCTCCGTGCTCTGCCTCGCTGCGCACGAGACGAGCAGGGCGGCGATCATCAAGAGCCACGGCAAGACGCGCTGGCGTCGCCCGCTCTGCCTGCTCGCGGTGCGCTGTTCCCCGGACATGTTACTCTGCATACGAAAGCCCCGTCGCCTTTCCTCAGCGCGCGGCGCGCGCGGGCTCGACTATCAGCGGCACGCTCAGCGCGCGGTCGACCGTTTCGCAGAACTTGCGAAAGGCCGCGTACTCCGCGGGTCGCACACGCGTGGCCCGCACCACCAGCCGACTGTGCACGGTCACGTGGTCGTCGCCGCGCTGCACGTCGATCATGAGCGATCCGAACGGCGCCTTGTGATGCGTGTTCACGGGCGTCGAGACCACGCGCGAGCCAGCGGGGAGCTTCAACGTGAACGTCTCGTCGACCGTCGAGAAGGCGATCAGGTGCACGTCCTGCCGGCGCTGCGACAACGAAGCATAGGTCGGGGTCAGGCGGACGTTGCTCGTCGCAGGCAAAATCAGCTGCGCTCCCTCGCGCCGCCCGAACACCGGGGCGGACCCGCGGACCTTGATCTCGACCGGCTGGTTGAAGTCTCCGAGCCCTTCGGTCGTCATCCCCGGAGCGCCGGGATCCAGCACGAAGCCCGGGAACTCACGGCCGAGGTCCGCGGTCACGCGGTCGCGCTGCGTGCCGTCGGCGTGGTAACGGCGCCGCCACTCCGGTGCCGCCACGCCGCGTGTGTCGAAGGCGAGCTCGAGGCGCGCCGCGCCGTCCGCGGCGACCGTGGCGACGAGCTTGCGTGTCGTCACGTTCTTCTCGGGATCGGCGCTCGGCAGCCGCGTGAGCTCCGCCTTGCCCTCGTTCACGAGCAGGGCCAAAGCTCCCATGTCCATCTTGGGCAGTTCGCTCGCGCCCGCGAACTCTGCCGTGCCGTCCAGGTACAGTTTCTGAGACGGCACGTACGCGATCGCGTGATCGAAGGGCGCGAGGCTCGGCAAGTTCGAGCGGAAGTCACCGCGCATCTGTGTGCGCACGATCACGAGAGTCGAGGGAATGCCCAGCTCCTTGAGCAAGGTCACGATCACCGTGGCCTTGTCCTTGCAGTCGCCCCAGCCGCGCGCGACCGTCTGCACGCAGCGCCGGGGCTTGTAGCCGTAGATGCCGAGCTCGAGCGCGACGTAGCGCGTGTTCTTCACGACCCAGTCGTAGACTGCGCGGATCTTGTCGATTTCGCTCTTGGCGTCCTTGGTGATCTCGTGCGCGAGCTGACGCGTCTCGTCGTCGAGATCGAACTGATCCTTGGACAGGCCCCAGTACCAGCGGCCGAGATCGCTCCAATTCTTGTAAGTGGACACGTGCACGAAGCCGAGCACCTCCGGCCACGACGGCATCGCGGGCTCCGGCGCGATCTCGGGCACGTTCGCGGCAAAGAAGCGGTAAATACGCTGCGCGCCGGCGTCATGCACGCGCTGGCTCAAGCCGGGCACACGCTGATCGACGTAGAGCGTGCGGCTCTTCGGCGTGATCAGCACGTACTCGGCGTTCGCGACGGGCTCGCTCGACTGCAGGTACACGACGTCGCCGAAGTAGTTGGCGAACTCGTTGTTGGGCGCGATGTCGTCGATGCGATAGCGCAGCTCGACCACGTCGCCGGGCTCGAGCCGCGGCAGCTCGACGTAGAAGTTCTTGGCCGACGTGTACATCGAGATCGAGGGATCGTCGGCCGCGGCTTCGCCGTACTCGATGGCCTCGTCGGTCTTGCCGTCACCGCGATACACGCGCGCGCCTCGGAGCTGCACGACTTCGCGGTCGCCTTCGTACTGGAACGCGTACTGCCGGGCCGCCGCTGCCGCCGTGTCGGTCAGCGGCTGGAACACCACCTGTCGGAACTTGCTGGAGAGGCCGTTCTCGAACACGGTGGTGACCGTCAAGTCGCGCAGCGTGCGCCGGTTGTGACCCTGAGCCGGCGCGTGGCGGGCACGCAGGAAGCGCTTGCTGTCCCAGGCGTAGGCCTCGTCGGGGCGGGTGCGCTCCGGCTCGACCTGTTCGACGTACTCGCGAACTGCGCGATCCTGCGGGCGGATGCGCAAGATTTCCCGAAGAGCCGCCAGCTGCTGATCGCGCTGGCCAAGCTCGCCCTGCAAGTCAGCAAGCGTGCGCAGGGTGCCGATGTCTTCCGGCGCAAGCTCCAGAGCGCGCCGGTAGGTGGCCATCGCCCGTTCCGGCTGCCCCAAACGCCGGTACGCGCGCGCGGCCGCGCCGAGCGCCCACTGGCTGTCTGGGTCGGCTTCCAGCAAGCGCTCCGCCCAGCGCTCTGCCGCCGCCCGATCCCGCCGCGCGAGCGCCAGCTCGATACGCGCCGCGATGAAGGCGCGATCGTCGAACCGCAGCGCCGAGTAGCGAGCTTCGGCCACGCTCGCCTGGCTCGAGCGCCCGAGCGCGCGCAGCTGCGAAGCGTACATGTTGAGCAGGTTCACGGACTCGGGGTTCCGCTCGATCGCGCGTTCGAGCAGGGCCAGCGCCGTGCGTTTCAGGCCGGCTTCGTTGTAGGCCTGCGCGCGTCCAAAAAGTGCCCGAGCATTGTCGGGATCGAGCGCCAGCACCCGGTCGTAGAGCGGGATGGCGGCGCGCCAGTTGGGCCCGGACTGCGCGTGCGCAGCCTGCGCCAGCAGCAGGTCCACGTTGGCGTGCGCGGTGCCGCCGGCCAGTTTTTCGGCGCGCACCAGCCAGTGCCGCGCGAGGTTCCTGTCCTCGGCGAGCTCACTCGCGAGGAGCACGCGCTCGAGTGTCGGGGCACGTTCCGCTGCCCGCCGCGCCAGATCGCGCGCGGTGTGCGTGGTGCGGTCGTCGCCTTCCGTATGCACCAGATACTCCGCATGAGCCTGCAAATCGGCTGCGCTGGCGCCCTTCTGTGCGGTGCGTTTGGCGAAGTACTGCAGCGGTCCTTCGGGCCCGGTGTGCGGCGAAAGTCGGGCTGGGCTCGCGCTCTCCGCGCGCTTGTCGTCTGCTACCGGCGGCGCCTTTGGATTCGGCGCGCCGGCGCGAGTGCGGCTCTTGCGCTGGGCGATGCGCTGAGACACCTCGGCGCTGGCCGCGAAGTCGTTGCTCGTGACGAGATTCGGGTCGGGCGCTCCGCTCACGCCCGCGAGTCGCACGGACAGGATCGGCGCGACGTCCTCGCCGCAGACTTTGACGAACAGGCTGTTCTGACCGGGCTCGAGCACGACGCTGCGAGCGGTGCGGTCTGCATCGTGACCGCGATACGCGCCGTCGAGCAGCACGAGCTCGCCGTTCCAGAACACCTTGAACGCGCCGGCGGCGCCCACCCACAGCGAGATCGGCCGCCGTTTCTGGCGCGATTTGTCGCTCACGAAGGTCGTGGCGTAGACGCAGATTTTCTGCTCGGGCCGCATCAGCGCTGAGGTATCCAGAAAGCCGTACGGGAAGGCCTGCGGTACCGCGCGCCAACGCACTGGGCGCAGCTTGCCATTGTAGGCGCGCCCGGGCACGAGGGGCTCGCCGAAGCCGAGCTCCGGCCCGAACTCCTCGTCGAATCCGCTCTTGCCTTCATTGTCGAAGGGGCCGACGGTAAGCCAGCGATCGATGTAGCCGAGAGTGGCGATCTTGCTGCGCGCCGCCTTCAGATCGCCGCGCCGGCTGCGCGCGTATGCGGCCAGCAGCCCCGCGTACGCCCGCTCCGCTGGAGCCAAACGCGCTGACCGCTCCGCTTCTAGCAGCGACTCTTCGACGTGTGCCGGAGTGGCGCGATCCCAGGTCGCCCATACGCGTCGAAGTGCGGTGTACGTGTCGGCGCCACGCGCCCGATCGAGCCGCTCCAGGGCATGGGTCAAGTCCGGGTGGAACACGGCGGCCGCGCCTCGGGCGGGCAGCGCCAGCGTGGCGCTTAGCAGCACGAACGGGAGGGCAGCACGAAAGCTATTCATCGAAAGTCTGAGGAAGCGGTGCACGGGCGGCTTTGAACCTCTGGGTTTGCTGCTCGCCAGCAGTGCCCCCTCTTAGCTTTTGCCTCCCACGCCCGCAAATCCGAAGCCGGGAACGGGGTAGGAGAAGCACTCTATTCGCAGAGCCACGCGCGCGGAGTGCTGAAGTGCGGGGCGAGGCCCCCCGGGTGGCCGCGCTCCCCGCTGATTTCGCCGCATCGCCGTGGAAGAACGTTATCGCGAGCTTGCTGGCTCGGGAGCGCTCGGATAGAAGGGTTGAATTCAGTTACGATTTGTTCGCCGATGGACGAGGGTCTAATCATTGCCGCTCCCGCCGGGCTGGTCGCTGTACGCGCCAGCCAACCAGGGACGCGGAGGCGGATTGGGGCTCGCCGGTCTGAACCCGGACACGGAAGCGAGAACGCTCGCGGAGGCTCGGATGGTCAATCCCCAGATGGTGATGTACGAAGAGGAGTTCAACCAGATCCAGACGGTCGTCGACCGTTTGGTTCGGGAAGCGAACGCCAAGGTCGTCTTCATCGTCGACAAAAATGGGCAGCTGATTGCGGCTAGCGGCGAGGTCGAGAACATAGACACCACGTCGCTGGCGTCCCTCACGGCCGGCAACATCGCCGCCACCGGCGGCATCGCCAAGTTGCTACGTGAGAACGAGTTTGCGACGCAGTTTCACGAGGGTGAAAACGCGAACATTCACATCCAGCTCGTCGGCAACCGCGTCATTCTCGTGGTCATCTTCGACTCGAAGTCGAGCCTCGGTCTGGTGCGGCTGCGCGTGCGCAAAGCGAGCGACGAGCTGAATCGCATCTTCGAGGCGTTGCTCAGCAAGGTGCATGAACCCGGCGCGGATTCGCCGTTCGCCGAGATCACCGACGAGGACATCGACAATCTGTTCAACGACTAACTCGGGCGACCACGGGCCCCGAATCCTTACCTCGAATTCCCCTGGCTGACTCGTAATGGAAAAACTTCCTCAAGGACTCTAGGGCACCGGGCGATGAGCTTCATCAACTACATGGCCCGGGAGATCAACTGTAAGATCGTCTATTACGGGCCGGGCCTGTGCGGCAAAACGACGAACCTTCAGTACATTTACGAGCGCACCAACCCCGAAGCCAAGGGCAAGATGATCTCGCTTGCCACGGAGACAGAGCGCACGCTCTTCTTCGACTTTCTGCCGCTGTCGCTCGGCGAAATCCGCGGCTTCAAGACGCGCTTTCACCTGTACACGGTGCCGGGGCAGGTCTTTTACGACGCCAGCCGCAAGCTGATCCTCAAGGGTGTCGACGGCGTCATTTTCGTCGCCGACTCCCAGATCGAACGGCTCGAGGCAAATCAGGAGAGCGTCGAGAATCTGCGTACGAACCTGGCCGAGCAAGGCTACTCGCTCGAAAAGATTCCTTACGTCGTGCAGTACAACAAGCGCGATCTACCCAACATCGTGTCCGTAGAAGAGCTCCGTGAGCTCATCAATCCCATGAAAGTGCCGGACTACGAGGCCAATGCGCGCACGGGCATCGGGGTGTTCGACACGCTCAAATCCGTCAGCAAGTTGGTGCTCACCGAGCTCAGACGCGGCGGTTGACGGGGAGCGAGCCGAAGAAGCAACGGCGCGCGCCGCCGCCCGTGGACCGGGAGACGCTGGAACGCGCGGCACTCCGGTATCTGGACCGTTTCGACGCGTCCGTGTCGAGGTTGCGGCGCGTGCTGCAGACTCACGTGCGCCGCGCCGCACGCGTGCACGAGACCGACCAAGTTGCTGCGAGCGAGATCATCGAGGCGCTGCTCGGCCGCTACGTGGCGTCGGGTCTGCTCTCCGATCGGCGCTATGCGGAGAATTTGGTGACTGGGCTGCGCGCGCGTGGCGCGTCACAGCGGCAGATCGCGCACAAGCTGCGTGTACGCGGCGTCGCAAAGGACGACGTCGAGGCGGCGCTCACGAGCCGCGATGCGCGCACAGGAGACGCGGAGCTCCGTGCGGCCAGCGAGCTCGTGCGCAAGAAGAAGCTCGGCCCGTATCGCAAACCGGAGGAGCGGCAGGCGCATCACCGTGCAGACTTGGCGCGGTTGGCGCGCGCAGGCTTCGACTACGAGCTGGCGCGGCGCGTACTGGGTCCGGGCGACGACGACGACGCCTTCTGAACCGGCGACACGCGCGCCCGACGCTCAGGCTTTGATCTGCTGACGGCGGCGGCGGTTCTTCGCCTTCAGCTTGGACTTGTGGGACACGCCCTTGGTGCGATCTTTCTGCCGGCGCGTTTTGACGTTCAGGTACATGGCGGCGGTGTTTTAGGCGTTCGGCTGCCGCCGCGCAACGTGCACGCGGCGTTTCGGCGCTCAAAGTTCCAGGCATCTGCGCACTTGCTCAGTACCAGCGCTCGGGAACGCCTCCGGCAGACGGATCTTGACGCCTGGCCGTGGTCCTTGGTTCGCTGCACGACCATGCAAACTCCTGCGCTGGCGGCCCTGGTTCTGAGTGCTCTTCTTGCGTGCAAGGCGCTGAACAAGGAGGAGGCGCCGGCCCAGAGCAGCGCAGCGGCGTCCGCGGCGTCCGCGGCGGCCGCGCCGGTCGCGTCGCTCGCGCCCAGCGGATCGCCGGGCAGCGCTCCGCCCGCGGGCACCAAGACGCACCCTGCGAGCCCCGACAAACCGCTCGAGTGGGCCGCGGGACAATGGACGCGACACCGCCTCACCATGGGCGGTAGCGACGCGTCTCTCACTTACAAGATCATCGAGCAGCGGGGGGACGACTTTCGCTTGGAGGTGGTCTCGGAGCACCCCGCACAAGGCAAGACGGTGCTCCAAATCGAGCTCACGCTGAAGAGCGTGCGTGACGCGCAAAATTCCAACATCAAGGCCGCCAAGGTGAAGCTTCCAAACGGAACCGTGCAGGAATTCAAGGGAGCGCTCCTGAAAACGATGCAGGGCATGTACAAGCATTTTCTGGGTTTCTTGTCGTTGCCCGATCTCGCCCGCATGCCGCGCGAGGACGTCACGGTGCGGGCTGGGCACTTTCCCCGGTGCTACAAAAACGACAAACCGGCGAACATTCCCAACGTTCCCAAGACAGGACCCAGCTGGGTGCACTTCAGCGTGCCAATTTCTGGTGTCGTAAAGGTGTCGGGCTTGGACGGGAGCACGCAGATGGAACTGCTGGACTTTGGTATTACCGGTGCCACCTCGGAATTGTGAGAACGCGCGCCGTCGGATTGTGAAGACCCGAACGCAGCAGCGTCGGTGGACGAGCTCTTGAACCTCGCGGATACTTCGAGCGATGCGCGCCGGAGATTTGGTCGACGATCGCTTCGAGCTCGAAGGGCTCGCGGGCGTCGGCGGCACGAGCTCCGTGTACCGTGCGCGCGATTTGACGAGCAGCCAGCGCGTCGCGCTCAAGTTCCTGAATGCCGATAGCTGGCCGATGGTGCAGCGCTTCGTGCGCGAGGCGAGCATCCTGTCCGATCTGCACCATCCGGGGATCGTGCGTTACGTCGCCCACGGCATCGCGGACGGGGGCGTGCCGTATCTCGCCATGGAGTGGCTGGAGGGCGAGAACGTGTCGCAAGCGCTCGCCGGTCGCGACAAGTTCTCCGTGCCGGAGGCGCTGCGGTTGGTTCGCCGTGTGGCGGAAGCGGTCGCAGTCGCGCACGCCCGCGGCATCATCCATCGCGATCTGAAGCCCAGTAACCTGTTCCTCGTCGACAGTCAGATCGATGCCGTGAAAGTGCTCGACTTCGGCCTGGCGCGCGGCGCTGCGAACCTGCCGGCAGCGACCAAGACGGGCAGCGTCGTGGGCACACCGGGCTACATGGCGCCGGAACAGGCGCGCGGCGACGACGTGGTCGCGGCTCCCGCGGACGTGTTCTCGCTCGGCTGTGTGCTCTACGAGTGTCTGACGGGGCGGCCGGCGTTCGCCGGTCAACACCTGACGGCCATCCTCACGAAGATCCTCGTCGAGCCCGCGCCACGTGTGCGACAGTCGTGTCCGGAGCTGCCGCCCGAGCTCGACGATCTCGTGCAGCGCATGCTGTCGAAAGATCCCGAGCGGCGTCCGGCGGATGCCCGCGCCCTGCTCGGCGAGCTGTCGGAGCTCTTGCAGGAACACAGCGCCGATCGCGCTCTGGGCTCGAGTCCTGCTGCCTCGCTCACGCGGCGCGAGCAAGCGCTGCTCTCGGTGCTCATGATTCGCGATCGCAGGAGTCGCGCGCGGCGCCTGCCCGCGCTGGCGACCGGGCACAACTCCGAGGAAGCGCAGCGCCTGCGCGCGATTGCCGCGCGGCACGGCGGAAAGCTCGAATTTCTGGGCAATGGCACGGTCGTGGTCGTGTTCGAGCCGGACGCGGCGGCGACCGACCTGGCGTCGCAGGCGGCGCTGTGCGCGCTCGGCATGCACAGCGTGCTGCCGAAACTGCCCATGGCGCTCGCGACCGGCCCCGGTCTGGTCAAGGGTGTGGTGCCTATCGGTGAAGTGATCGATCGCGCGGCGACGCTCCTGGATTCGCAGGCGCTCACGTCGCTCGCGGCCGGTACGCAGACCCCGCCTGCGGCTGCCTCGACGATACGCGTCGATCGAGCAACGGCCGGACTGCTTCAGGCGCGTTTTCAGTTAATGCTGTCGAGCTCCGGCGAGGGGTACCTGCTCTCTGCCAAGGAGCAGCCCGACACCGGGCGCATGCTGCTCGGCAAGCCGACACGCTGCGTCGGGCGAGAACGCGAGCTGTCCATGCTGGAGGGGCTGCTCCGCGAATGCGTCTCGGAGCCGGGGGCACGCGGCGCGCTGATCATGGCGCCGGCTGGAGCCGGCAAATCGCGCCTGCGCTACGAGTTCACCCGCATCTTGAGCGCCAGCCCGCAGCGCGTCAGCATCTGGCAGGCGTGGGGCGATCCGACGCGCGCAGGTTCGCCGTTTGGCTTACTGGCGCAGGCGGTCCGCGGGGCGCTCGGGATCGTCGAGGGCGAGCCGGCCAGCGTTTCTCGGCTCAAAGTCCAGCAGCGCGTGGAGAGCTCTGTCGGGACGCGCTCCCAAACGCGGGTGATGGAGTTCTTGGGCGAGCTCGTAGGCGTGCAGCTCTCGGAACAGGACAGCATGCAGCTGCGCGCTGCGCGCCGCGATCCCCGCTTCATGGGCGACCAGATCGCGCAAGCCTGGGAGGATTGGCTCGCGGCTGAGTGTGAGCAGGCGCCGGTCTTGCTGGTGCTCGAGGATTTGCACTGGGGCGACTGGACCACGCTCAAGTTGGTGGACTCGGCGCTGCGTAACCTTGAGGCTAGCCCGTTCTTCGTGCTCGCGCTGGCCCGACCCGAGGTGCAGGACATGTTTCCGGGGCTGTGGAAGGACCGGCCCGTTGAAGAAGTGCGCCTGCGCGCGCTCCCCAAGCACGCCTGCGAGGAGCTCGTGCGCTCCGTGTTGGGGTCGCAAGGCAGTGACACGCTGGTCGACCGCGTCGTCGAGCGCGCCGGAGGCAACGCCTTCTATCTGGAGGAGCTGATCCGCGCCGCGGCGGAAGGCAATCCCGAAGAGCTGCCAGCTACGGTTCTGGCGATGGTTCAAGCGCGTTTCGGTCGGTTGGCTCCGGAGGCGCGGCAGGTCCTGCGCGCCGCCAGCATCTTCGGTCAATCGTTCTGGGAGGGCGGCGTGGAGGCGCTCGCCGGCGCTGCTCAGGGCACTCTGGTGCGCGAGCTCATGCAAGAGCTCGTCGATCGCGAATGGGTGCGCGCGCGCCGCGAATCGAAGCTCGCCGCCGAAACCGAGTATACGTTTCGGCACGCGTTGATCCGCGACGCGGCGTACGCGACCCTGACCGACGAGGATCGCACGCTCGGCCACCGGCTCGCCGCCGAATGGCTGCAGCGCGCTGGCGAGCGCGATCCTGTCGCGCTCGCGGAGCACTACCAACGCGGTGGCGAAGCGGGCAGCGCGCTGGCTTGCTACGTGCGCGCCGCGGAGCAGGCGTTCGGCGGCGACGATTTGGTCGCGGCGCTGGCGCACGCGGACCGCGCCGCAGCTTGCGGTGCGAGCGGAGAGACGCTGGGCCGGGTGCGCCTGATTCAAGCGGAGGCGCACAACTGGCGCGGCGAGTACACGCGCGCAGTTCAGTGCGGCACCGAGGCGCTCCGCTGCTTGGAGCCGCACACCGCGTCTCCGGAGATCGCGGAGCGCTGGGCGCACGCCGCGCATCAGGTGATCTGGGCGAGCGCGCTGATCGGCAACGTCGAGGAGGTCGAGCGCCTGACCCACCTGCTCTTGACCAATGCCCCAGAGAAGCCGGCCGAGCTATGGGTGATGGCGCTGGCCATCGCCACTGGCCATGCCATCGACGTGGGACGCATGGCGCTCGCGAAGAAGGGCCTCGAATGGCTCGAACGCCACGGGCAGCCGCTTGCGGAAAAGGATCCGATCACAGCGGGCGTGATCAAATCGACCTACGCGGGCTTCGAGGTCGCCCGCTACAACGTGGCCGCCGCCCTCCGCCTGCACGAGGCCGCGAGCCAAGACTTTCAGCGAGCGGGACATCAGCGCTGGCACAGCGTGGCGAGGATCTGCGTGGGCGCCCTGCGGCTGTCGCTCGGAGACTACGAGCACGCGGAATCGGCGCTGCGCGTGGCGCTCACCGTTGGCACACGCATTGGGATCGCGCCCACCGTACCGCGCGTGAATCTCGCCCTCGCGCTCGCCCGCCAACAGCGCACCGAACAGGCAGAGGAGCTGTTTCAAGTCGCGCTGGACGAGTTTCAAGCACAGCAAGACCACCGCGGCGCCGCGTTTACGCACATTTGTCTGGCGCGGCTCTATCTGGATCGCGCCGAGTACGCTCGCGCCGAGGCCCAGGCTCGCGTGGCGGCGAGCGAGCGGGACGTCCCCGCGAGCCTCCGCGCGTATGCGGTGGGAATCCTCGCTGCGGCGCTGCTGGCGGAGCGGCGCGTGACCGACGCGCTGCGCGCGGCGAGCGAAGCGTTCCAGCTACTCGACGTCCCGAGCGGTCTTCACGACCACGGCGACGCGTTCGTCCGACTCGTGTACGCCGAAGCCCTGTTCGCTGCCGGTCAGGAAGCGCACGCCAGCGCCGCACTTTCGTCCGCGCGCGAGCGGCTGATGGACCGCGCGGCCCGGGTAGACGATCCAGAGCTGCGCGAGAGCTTCTTGTCGCGCGTACCAGAGAATGCGCGCATCTTGCAGCTGGCCGAGGAGTGGGAGCTCGGCGCGCGCCGCGTGGCGAAGAGCTGAACGGCGCTACTTGCCGCTTTTGGCGGTCAAGAGCTTCTCGATCAGGTTCTTCGAGTAGCTCGAGAGCTCCTTGAAGACGACGCCCATCCCTGGTGGGTCCGTCTCCACGCGCACCACCTCGCCGATGCCCTCGATGCTCTCGATGTCGTCCATGATCACGGTGAAACGCAGGTTCACCTCGGTGCCTACCGGCAACGGCGTCTTGGTCTTGATGAAGGCGCCGGAGCGAGAGATGTTCGTCACGTACTCTTGGATGAACTGATCGAAGGAATCGAACTCCTTGTTGATCGTGACGCGCTCGTTCTTGCGGCTGTCGCTCATGGTGACCTCGGCATCACTCGGGGTTACTTGCCCTGCAGATCGAACTGCTCGATGTGGTATTCGCGGCGCGCGTTGAATTCGATGCGGCGCATGTAGCGGCGTTCGGCGTCCACGACGGCGGCTTTTTCTTCGCCAGTCATCAAGTCGCACACGGCAGGGTGTGCGTTCACGATCACGACGTAACCCGGCAAGCTTTGCCGTTCGCGGCGAATCTGGCGCAAGATTTCGTAGGCGATGGTCGTGCGCGACTGAATCTGACCCGTGCCGTCACAGTAGAAGCACGGCTCGTGGAGCACGCGGCTCAAGCTCTCGCGCGTGCGCTTGCGCGTCATTTCGACGAGCCCGAGCTCGCTGATGCGGTTCAGCGTGGTCTTGGCCTTGTCCTTGGCCAGCGCGTGCTCGAGCGCGCGCCACACCTTGTCGCGGTTTCCGGCGTGCTCCATGTCGATCAAGTCGAGGATCACCAGGCCGCCGATGTTGCGAAAGCGCAGCTGGTACGCGATCTCGAGGGCGGCCTCGAGGTTCGTTTTGAGCGCGGTCTCTTCGAGATCTTTGCTGCCCTTACCGACGTAACGCCCCGTGTTCACGTCGATGGCGGTGAGCGCTTCTGCCTGGTCGATGATCAGATAGCCGCCGCTCGGCAGGGGCACCTTGCGGCTGAGCGCGCGACTGATCTCGTCTTCGATGCCGTAGGCGTCGAAGATCGGCTCGTCGCCCGCGTACAGCTCGATGTCCTTGACGCGTTCCGGCAGGAACATCTCGACGAAGCGCACCAGTCTCGCGTGCTGGTCCTTGTCGTCGATGACGATCTTGTCGATCTCGTCGGTGAACAGGTCGCGCGCCGTCTTCAGCACCAGGTCGAGCTCTGCGTAGAGCACCGACGGCGCCTTGGCCGTTTCGTGTTTGCGCGAGATCTCTGCCCACAGCTTGATCAGGTAGCCGATGTCCGCCTTCAGGGCTTTCTTGGTGAGGCCCTCGGCGACGGTGCGCACGATCAAGCCGCCGGTCTCCGGCTTCAGCGTTTCGATTACGGCGCGTAGCCGGGAGCGCTCGCGCGGAGAGCCGATGCGCTTCGAAATGCCGACGTGTTCCACCGTGGGCAAGTACACGGCGTAGCGACCCGGCAGCGACACGTGGCTGGTCACGCGCGCGCCCTTCGTTCCGATCGGCTCCTTCGAGATCTGGACGATCACCTCGTCGCCCTCACGGACGACCTCGGTGATGGGTACGGAGCGCGCCACGCGGCTCGAGCTCGCGGCGCCGCGCTTGCCTCCGCGTTCACGGGCAGCGCGCGGGTCCCGGCGGGGGATCGGCCGCCGTGGCTCGCGCGGCTCGCGGGTCTTCACGGGCTCGCGCGGCTCGCGGGTCTTCACGGGCTTCGCAGCGCTCGGTTCGGGTGCTCCATCGGCCGTACCGCGGCTGCGGCGCCGTCGTCGCCGACGACGCTTCTTACCGGCCGCATCTTCGTCACCGCCGGCGTCGCCGCGCTCCTCGGCGCTCTGCTGGCGCGCGTGCCGGGCATGCGCCGGGGCTGCCGCCGAGCTACCGTTGCGCGGTCCGCGGTCCGCGGGAGCCCCGCGCGGGTCGGGCGCCGGCGCGGCTGCCGCGGAGCCCTCTCGGATTGGCGCCGCCGCGTCTTTGGAAAGAGGCGTTCGTTCGGCGAAGGTGGTCTCCTCCGCGAAGCTCGCTTCCTCGCGCTCGTCGTCTTCCTCTTCCTGCTCTTCTTCTTCTTCGACGTCGTCTTCTTCGGTGTCGTCGGCGTCGCCCTCGGCGTCGCCCTCGGCGTCGTCGTCGGCGTCGTCTTCTTCGGTGTCGTCGACGTCTTCTTCGGCGTCGCCCTCGGCGTCGTCTTCTTCTTCGGTGTCGTCGTCGTCGTCGTCGTCGTCGTCGTCGTCGTCGTCCTCGTCCTCGTCCTCGTCCTCGTCGACGCCGTCGGTACCGGCCGCGGTGGCCGCGCTCACGAGGATCTCTTGGTCGTCGTCGTCGTCGTCCCCCTCGTCAACGGCGGCGGGGGCGGCGATGGGTTGCGAGCGCGCAGGGCCGCTCTCGAACTCGACGTCCTCCGTACGGGCAGCAGTGAAGACGCGGCGCCCCCCTTCGCCCTTTCCGGATGGATCTGCGTCTGGGTCGCGAGCGCGACCAGACAGATACGCCTCGAAGTCGTCAGGACGGATCAGGTCTTCGACATGCAGGAACGCCGCGCGCTCCATGCCGACGTCGATGAACGCTGCTTGCATGCCGGGCAGCACGCGCGTCACTCGGCCCAGGACGATGTTACCGACCGTGCCGCGGGCCGCAGCGCGTTCGATATGGAGCTCCGCGATGATGCCGTCTTCGATCAGCGCAACGCGGGTCTCTCGTAGGTCACAGTTGATAACTAATGTGTTGTTGGCCATGCTCGGCCGTCGGCTGGGCGCCGACCTCGCAGTCGGGCTCTCGCCCGTCTGCGGCGGCCTCCCGGCCCCGGTGGAAATGAATGGGTCAGTGGCAAGGCCCATGTGGCCTTACCCGGAAGCTTGTCCGCGCACGTCACCACGACCTTGTCCGGACTGTCAAGTAGCCGAAAATCCCGGAAAATGTGCGGGGTAGCCCCGCGAACAGCCGTGATCCCGCATAACCCGAGGCGTTCGGTCAGGCACCGAAAAAGTACGCCGCAGCGAGATGCAAACCATGCGCAAGTCGTTTCTGATCCTGGATATCGAGACCATCGTGGACCCAGAGCTGGCTGTCCCGAACGCCGACCCGGACCGGCTGCCTGGGCCGCCGCACCACCGGGTGGTCGCCTTCGGCGCGCTCTGGCTCGATCGAGACTACGAGATCCGTCGGCTGGGTCTGCTGGGAGACGGGCGCGGTGAGGCAGAAATACTAAGTGATTTCGCGAAGTTGATGCAAAAGCGCCGGCCGTGGCTCGTCACGTTCAACGGCCGAGGCTTCGACCTGCCCGTCATCGCCATGCGCTGCCTTCGGCACGGCATTCCGCTTCGCTCCTACTACCGAGACCCCGAGGTGCGCCGCCGCTACACGGCCGATGGTCACCTGGATCTAATGGATTACCTTGCTGATTTCGGAGCGACGCGGGCGTCTCGGCTGGACATCGTCGCCAAACTCTGCGGAATGCCAGGGAAAGTTGGCATGGATGGCCGGGACGTGGCTCCGCTGGTGGAGGCCGGTCGGCTCAGCGAGGTGGAGAACTACTGCCTGTGCGACGTGGTTCAAACCGCGGCCGTGTTCTTGCGCGTGCAGCTGCTGCGCGGCGAGCTCCGACGCGAGGCCTACCTCGACAGCATGCAGAAGCTGGTCAGCACCATCCGGGAGGATCCGCGGCTCGCCCCGGTGGCCAGGGCTCTGAACGAACCGCGTTTGCTCTTGGCCCCCGAGCCGGAAGCGCGTTCGATTCCGTCACCCGGGCTGAGCACCATGAAGGAGGGATCCGCATGACCGACCTGACGAGCCATCGCTGCATCGCGTGTACGGCCGACACTCCGCGACTGTCGTCGGACGAAGTGACGCGCCTCCTACCGCAGGTCGAGGGTTATGCGCTGGAGGTGGACGGACGCGGCATCTTCCGAGCGTACCGCTTCAAGGACTACTACGAGACGATGGCGTTCGTGAACGCCGTGGCGTGGACCGCGCATCGCGAAGATCATCATCCAGAGCTCGAGGTTTCCTACGCCGGCGTGCGTGTTCGGTTCTCCACGCACGCGACAGGAGGCTTGTCGATGAACGACTTCATCTGCGCGGCGAAGGTCAACCGCTTGCTCGCCTGAATCTCACGCTGGTACCGATCGCGTCCCTGTGCGGTGAGTTTCGTCCAGTTCCCAGCCACTCACCGCTGTAGCCAGCCGTGAGCCAGCTCGAAGGTGCGCGCGTGCAGCGCGGGCTTGTGCAGGAACTGCCGGCGCAGATTGGGATCCTTCACGTCAGCCGCGCGCTGTAGCAGGCGCTCGCGCGCTTCATGGATGGCCTGGCACGCCGCGTGCTGCTGTCCGGATTCGTAGAGCGCGCGCGCGTACGTGAGCCGGATATGCGCTTCGCCCTCCGCGACGCAGCCGAGCTCGGCCAGGGCAGCGCGTGCCTCGCTTGCCAGCGGGAGCGCCCGCGAGACGAGCTTCTGCTCCAGGAGGACTTCCGCGAGCACGCTGGATGCCAGCGCGCGAAATGGCGGCGCGAGCTGAAGAACTTCACGCGCCGCTTCGGCTTGCTCGGCCGCTGTGCTCGCGTCGCCGAGCGCCAGCTGTGCGCGAGCGGCGTGAGTGCGCGCGAACCCGGAGAAGATCTGGTTGCCTTGTCGTTCGAACTCCTCGGCTGCCTGCGTGGCGAGGCGGGCGGCCACGCCATGCTCGCCGAGCTCGCCGTGGAGGATGCCGAGCTGCAGCGTTGCAGCGGCCGAGAACAGCTCGAGCCCGAGGGTCTTCGCGCCGCGCTGGGCGTCGGCCAACGTCTCGCGCGCAGCGGCATACTGGGCGAGGACGCGCTGGCTCGTCCCGAGGCTAACGAGCAGCACGGTCTGCCCGCGCGCGTCGCCGGCTCGCTCGAAGCTGCGCAGGCTCGCTTGCACGGCGTCGTGAAACGCCTGCACCCCGCCGTCGCAGAAGGCCAGCACGAAGGAACGCGCGAACTCCGCCCACGCCTCTGCGAGCAGGTCGGGGCTGTCATGGGCGAGCTCGTCGATGCGCGACAGGAACGCCTTGGCGTTGTCGTACAGGCCGGCATAGCAAAGAAACCCCACGGCGAGCGCGCAGCCTTTCACGAACGGCGTCACTGCCTCGCGGGTCGGGACGACGCTGGAAAGCTCGCTCAGAATCTGCACGGCGCCGGCGACGTCGCCGAGCTGAGTGCGCAGCATGAAGGTGGCTCCCGCGCCCCAGCACCACGCCGGGCCACCTTTCGGGAGCAGTGGCAGCGCGCGCGCTCCGCACTGCTCGGCCTCCGCCGTCTGGCCGCGCCAGGAGCGCGCTTCCCCCTCGATCATGTAGAGCTCGCCGAGCAGCTCGCCCTCGGCGCCACAGGCCATGGCGCGCCGAGCCCGTTCGATGGCGACGTCCAGGTCACTGCCGTCGAGCGCCTGCGCCGCTGCCCGGCGGTACCACGCCGCGGCTTGTGGAAGCAGCGCACCGCCTTCGTAGTGCTGCGCTAGACGCGTGGCGTCGCTCTCGCCGGCGGCTTCCAGCCAGCGCGCCGCCAGTCGATGGCCGAGCTCGCGATCGCGCTCGGTGAGCGCCGCGTAGGCGGCGTCGCGCACCAGCGCGTGCTGAAACGCGAACTCCTCTTCACTGGCGAAGCGGCTGTCGCTGCGCGATACGATCAGCTCCTCCGCGCGCAGCCGAGCCAGGCTCGCGCCGAGCTCTCCTTCGTGGGTCTTACCGCCGAGCAAGCTGAGGACACCCGACCTCCAGAACGTCTCGCCGAAGACACTGGCAGCGCGCAGCACGCGGCGCGCCTCGACGTCCAGCGCATCGAGCCGCGCCTGCGTCATGCTGAGCACCGTCTCCGGCAGCTCCGTGCGACCCGCCGCTACCGCGCGGATCAACTCCTCGAGGTAGAACGCGTTGCCTTCGGCGCGCCGCACGATCGCGCTCATCACCTCGCTGCGCACGTCGGGCCCGAGCACCGTCTCCACGATGCGTTGACTGGCCTTCGCCGACAGCGCCGACAGGCGCAGCTCTTCCACGCCGACGTCCGCCCACAGGCTCGGGAAGACGTCGTGCACGCCGGGGCGCGCGAGAGCGAGCACCATCAGCGGGCGATCGGAGAGCTGCGCGAGCGCGCTCCCCACGAGCTTGATGCTGGGCAAGTCGCCCCACTGCAGGTCGTCGAGCACGATCAGCAGCGCGTGAGCGCGGCATTCCGCGGCCACGAACTCGCACCATGCGCGTTCGATGTGCCGGCCCATCAACGCCGAGTCGCCGCGCGCGCTGGACAGCTCCGCTCCCCCTTCACCGAAGCGCAAACCCGAGACTTCGCCCAGGAATTCCGCGACGCGCTCGACGTCCGCGTCCCCCAGCGCCTTGTGGGTGCGCGCGCGCAGCTTGCGCCGGCTCGTCGCGTTCGGCTCGCCCCCACGCAGCCCCGCCGCGTGCCGCACCAGCTGCCCGAGCAGCGCGAACGGCGAGCGTTCGCCGACCATGTCCGCGCGCGCGAACCAGACCTCCTTGGGCGCGGGATCGCTGCTCAGTCGCGTGACGAATTCCGCGAGCAGGCGCGACTTGCCGACACCCGGCGGCCCCGTCATCAGCGTCACGCGCGTGGAGCATTCCGCCTGGCATTCCGCGAAGCTCGCGTGGAGAAACCCGAGCTCGCGTTCGCGGCCCACACAGGGCGTGGTCTTGCCGAGCAGGGTGCGTCCGCCCTGGATGGGATCCTGCTCACCGACCAGGAGCCAGCTGCGTTTGCCGCGGCGCACGTCGAAGCGCGCGTCGAGCAGATCGGCGGTCAGGTCGTCGACGTGCACCTGTACGGGAGTGGCCAGCACGCTCGTCGCGGGCCGGTGCTTGAGGCTACGAATCAACGCCACGGCGCGATCGATGGCCTCCCCGACCGGCAGGCGCCCGGCGAACAGTCCGCGGCCCGTCGTGACCGCCACGGGCGCCCCGGGGAACCAGTCGTTCAAGAGCAGAGCGCAACGGGCGGCGCGCCGCGCCAGGTCCGTGGCCACGGCATCCGTCAGCGCGCAGATGAGCGATCCGTCCGCCAATCGCTCCAGCCGAGTACCCAGCCGCGCCAGGCTTTCGTCGAGCGACATGAGCTGGTCCTCCGCACCGCTGCTTCGCGGATCGAGCGTGTCGTGCGCCTGGCCTGCCGCGGCCACAACGCTGACCAGGCGCTGCTCGTGGTGCGTCAGAAGCCGCCGGGACGAACGCGGACCGACCAGGGTCGGCCGCGCGAGGGCGGCGTGGATCGACTCGAGCTCTTCGAGCAAATCGAGCGCGTGCGTCGGCCGCTCCGCGGGATCTTTGGACAGCATGCGGCAGAGCAGATCATCGAGCGCAGGCGGAATTTCGTCGCACAGCTCGGAGGCGCGCGGGGCGTCTTCGAACACCAGCTTCGCCAGGAGCGCCATCATGTGGTTGGCGGAAAATGCCGGCCGTCCCGTCAGGCACTCGAACAGCACGCAGCCGAGTGAAAAGATGTCCGCGCGCGCGTCCACCTCGGCCTCGCCGCGCGCCTGCTCCGGCGCCAGGTAGCCGGGGGTACCCAGCAACGCGCCGCGCTCGGTGTGGCCGTGACTGAACGCGAGCTGCCGGGCGATGCCGAAGTCGAGGAGTTTGACGGCGCTCGGATCCGTCGTCGGGTAGATGAGGTTGTTCGGCTTGACGTCGCGGTGGATGATCCCCGAGGCATGCGCGGCCGCGAGCGCCTGCGCCGTGCCGAGCGCGACGCCGACGCTGGCCGCCACGCTCAGCGGCCCCTCGCGCAGGCGCACGCTGAGGTTCGTGCCTGGTAGCCACTCCATGACGAGGTAGGGCACGCCGGAGCCGTACAGACCGTGCGCGAAGTGTCGGACGATGCGCGGATGCGATAGCTGCTGGAGGATGCGCGCCTCACGCACGAAGCGCGCGTGGTCGTGCTGTGAAGCCTGGTGCAGGAGCTTGAGCGCGATGTCCCTGTCGAGCGAGCGATCGTAGGCGCGGTACACACTGCCCATGCCGCCGGAACCGGCCAATTCGCGGATCACGAACCGATCGGCGACGACGTCACCGGGCGTCATGGGGTGCGCAGAACGATACCGTGGCGCTTGATCAGACGATACAGCACGAAGCGATTGCGCAGCCCGAGCGCGCGCGTTGCCTGAGTCACGTTGCCGTCACTGTCGCGGAGCGCCGTTTCGATCTCCGCGCGCGAGGGCTCCGGGCTGTTCCTGGCTTCGTTGTCGGCGACGAGCTCGGCCCGCACCTCCGGCGTCAGCGCCACGAAATTGCTCTGGCTCGTCCCCAGCGCCAGCCACAACAGCCGCTCCAGCTCGCGGACGTGCTGCGTGTACCGGTGCCGCAGCAAACCCTCGACGAGCAGAGAATCCAGCCGTGCGCGCCCGAGCTCGGCGCCCTGGTCCTGAAAGAAGCGCTCGGCGAGCTGCGGATCTTTTCGCGCCGCGGTCTGTAGCAGCCAGTGAATCAAGAGCGGAATGTCCTCGCGACGTTCCGACAGCCCGCCCACGTGAACGCGCTGCGTGAAGCGCGCCGTGAAGTCGTGCTTGAGCTGCTGCAGAGGGCGGTTCGTGGCAGCCACGAAGCACAGCTCGGCGCGCCGCGTCGCCGAATCCCCCAGCCGCTGGTATTCGCCGCGCTGGTCCAGCACTCGCATCAAATGGGCCTGGATGCGCTCCGAGAGCTCGCCCACCTCGTCCAAAAACAGCGTCGAACCGCTCGCTTCCTCGAGCAATCCAGCGCGTTCGATCATCCCCTGCTGGGGGTAGTCGCGAACCGTGCCGAACAGCTCGATGTCGCTGCTCGCGTCCGAGAGCGTCGCGGCGTTGCGTGCCAGGAGCTTCTGGGCATGGCGCGGCGAGAGCGCATGGAGGGCGTGCGCTGCGATCTCCTTGCCGACGCCGGTTTCGCCGTACAAAAGCACGTGCTGCCCCGAGCGCGCCGCAAAGCCGAGCTCGTCCCGGAGCTGCCAGGTCTCCGGACTTTCGCCCACCAGCCCATGGGCGTCGCGCGCGCCGAATGGTCCAATCAGGTTCGAGGGGTAGCTGCGCAGCGGTGGCAGCGCCGCGGGGCGGCGCACGACGAGTAGGACGAGCGAGTCCTTCAACGTGATCGTGTCGCCCTCTTGGAGCACGCCGCGCTCACACGACGCCCCATTGATCAGCAGCGGGCAGCGGCCCACCGACTGCACGTCCAGCGCTTCTTCTCGCGCCTCGATGATCAGCTGCAGGCGCGACACGCGCGGGCTCATGAGCGGGCCGGTGCTCGTAGAGAGGCTCGGCCGCTGGCGCGTGAAAGAGAGCCGGGGGAAAGGATCGCTCTCGAGGCCTTCGCCTCGCCCGAGCACGCAGGAGCTGTCCGCGCGCGCGACTTCGCCGACGCGATCGGGCTCGTCGAGCGACCAGGCGATCGCGAGATGGAAGATCGGATCCTGCTCGGGCAGGGTCGCGTCCTGCCAGGGGTTACCGCCGGAGATCGTCTGGGTGGTCTGCGTGTTGTCCTGGGTCATCGGGCCTGCCGTGCCACCCCAGGGTAGCGCGCTCCGGCCACCCTCTGCACGCTCAAGGCTCGCGGTAAAAGCGCGGCACACGCCGCGAGATGCTCGTCAGCACTTCCCAGGGGATGGTGCCCAGCTTGCGGGCCAGTTCTTCTGCGGAAATCGTGTCCTCGCCGCAGGCGCCCTTCTGGGAGCCGAGCACGACGCATTCGTCTCCGACCTTGACGCTGGGGATGTCGGTGACGTCAGTCATCGTCATATCCATGCTGACCACGCCCACGATGGGCACTCGCCGGCCGGCCACGAGCACTTCACCGCGGTTGGACAGCGCACGACTCAGGCCGTCGGCGTAACCCATGGCAATCGTGGCGACGCGCGTGGGCCGGCCCGCCACGTAGGTCGCTCCGTAGCCAATGGCCTGGCCACGTGGCACTTCACGTAGGGCCACGATTTCCGTTTGCACCCGCATGGCCGGGCGAAGCTCACCGGACAAGCCGGGGGCGGGCTCGACGCCAAACAAGGCGATTCCCGGGCGCACCAGGTCCAGGCGGGCGCGGCTGCTGCGAAGTAGCGCGGCGCTGTTGGCGGCGTGCCGCACGTGCGCGTTCAGACCGAGCGCTTTCAGCTGCCGTGTCGCGTCGTCGAAGAGGTCGAGCTGTGCGTCGATCAGCGCGACGTCGCCCTCGTCGGCGCACGCGAAGTGCGTCATGAGGCCGTGGAGCTCTACTTCCGGATGGCGGGCGATAGCCGCTGCCACCCCGGGCAAATCGCGCGGCAGCGCGCCGAGCCGAGACATGCCCGTGTCCACCTTCAGGTGAACGCCAATGCGCTCCGCTCCGCTGTAACGGACTTCCTGCGCCAGGGCTTCCACCTGCCCCGGGTCGTGGACGACCGGGGTCAGCTCATGTCGCAGCAACTCACCCCAGGCGCGCCCGTAGTAGCCGCCCATTACCAGGATCGGGATGCGGATGCCGGCCTGCCGGAGCTCGATCGCCTCTTCCAGCAGCGCGACGCAAATTCCCGCTGCGCCTGCGCGCTCGAGGGTGCGCGCAACGGCTTTGGCGCCGTGACCGTAGCCGTCCGCCTTGAGCACGCCCCAGACCGACGCGCCGCCGGCGGTGCGCTGCAGTACCCGCAGATTGTGTCGTAAGTGCGCGAGGTTGACCTCGGCGCGCGTGGGGCGAACCGCCTCCGACGGCAGCGCGCGCTGAGGGCGCATCACACGCGGCAGCGGAGTGGCGAGCGCCTCGGAGGCGGAGCGTGACGGGGCAGGGTTTACCATGCTCGGATCTCTGTCGTTAGCGCTGCTTCGCGGATCCGGTCAATTAATGTAAAAAAGCGCGCCTATTCCAGACAACGCCGCATGCACGCGAGGTAGTCCGGCTCACAGCGACCGCAACCCGGAGTAGCGCCCCCGTCCCCGGAACCGCAGGACGCCAAACATTCCTGCCAAACGGCCCGGCAGCCGGCCGTGCACTGTTCAGCGGGCGGCAGCGCCCCTGCGTCGACGGCTCCGGCCTGCGCGGGCGCGGTCGCGGGCGGTGGCGCGTGAGCATTGACCGGAGCGGGACCGGATATGTACCAGCTGCGCGGCGCGGCGCGCGACCGGCCCACGTTGAGCACCGGTCGGTCCGGGTCGCCGACTTCGAGCGAGCGCACGCGCCGTCGCGCGTACTCGATGCGGTCGCGAGGCTGCGCATACGTGTAGACCTGCAGCCAGTTGCGCCAGCACGCGTGGCGATGAGACGGCGCCTTGCTGGTGTCGAGGTCGAGGCGATAACAGTGCTCGAAGCGCACGTTTCCCTCGTAAATCGTCTGCACGCTCGGTCCGCAGGCGGTCTCTGCGGCGGCCAGCAGCGACGCGCAGCCCAGCAGGCGAATCACGCGAATATGGCCCATGGCGTGCCTCGCCTGGAGACTGCCGGGTTTTACCTATTGCAGCAAGTCGCGTCGCCGCGGTGCTATGTAGGCGCCGTGTTCAGCGGACTCGTCGAAGCCACCGGTGTGCTAGGTGGCGTGGTTCCGAAAGGGCCGGGCTACCGACTGGAGATCGCCTGCTCGCTCGGACCTTTGGAGCTCGGTGAGTCGATCGCCGTCAACGGGGCTTGTCTGACCGTCGCCGCGCTGATTCCAGAAGGGTTCGCGGCGGACGTCTCGCTGGAGACCGTCGAAAAGACCACGCTGGGACGGCTTTCGGCCGGCAGCGCCGTGAACCTCGAGCGCTCGCTGGCCCTCGGCCAACGCCTCGGCGGACACTTGGTGAGCGGTCACGTGGACGGCTTGGCCGTGGTGATGGCTTGCGAGAGCGTGGGAGAAGCGCTGCGCGTCGAGCTCGCCATCGCCCATGAGTTTCGGCGCTACGTCGCGAAAAAGGGCTCCGTGGCGCTCGACGGCGTGTCGCTCACCGTCAATGCCCTCACCCCCGTCGGCTTCGAGATCATGCTGATCCCCCACACGCTCGCGGTGACGAGCTTGAACGACCTCGAGCCCGGGCGCGAGCTCAACTTCGAGGTCGATCTGCTCGCGCGCTACGTCATTCAGTATCTGGAGGCAGCCGAGCGGCCCGCCGACGCGCCGGAAGCGCTGTCGCTACTGCGCACACGCGCCGCACAGAACGCCACACTCGCCGCGTCCTTGACGCGCGCCGGAATTCTATGAGCAGCGATCGTCAACCCCCGGAATCCCAATCCCTGCGCGCCGCCCCCGACGCGGCCCCGCGGCCGCTCGACATCGATCCCGAGCACCTGCAACGGGTGCAAGCGGCCATCGACGCCGTGCGCGCGGGAAAGATGATCATCCTCGTCGACGACGAGGATCGCGAGAACGAGGGCGACCTGGTCGTGGCCGCGGATCTCGTGACGCCAGAGGCCATCAACTTCATGGCCACGCACGGGCGCGGCTTGATTTGCCTGGCGCTCACGGAAGACCAGATCGACCGGCTCGAGCTGCCGATGATGACCCTGCCGAAGTGGCGGGGCGGTCCGCCGCTCGGCACGGCCTTTACCGTCAGCATCGAGGCGACCTACGGCGTGACCACGGGCATCAGCGCCGCCGATCGCGCACACACCATCCGCGTCGCGTCGAACTCGGGCGCGAAGCCCGACGACATCGTGACGCCCGGTCACGTGTTTCCGCTCAAGGCGCGGCGTGGTGGCGTGCTGGTACGCGCCGGTCAAACCGAAGGCTCGGTCGACCTGGCGCGGCTCGCCGGTCGCGGGCCGGGCGGCGTGATCTGCGAGATCATGAAGGACGACGGCACCATGGCGCGCATGCCGGATCTCGAGCAGTTCGCCAGCCGCCACGATCTTCGCATCCTGACGATCGCGGATCTGATCTGGTACCGGCTCCAGACCGAGCAGCTCGTGCGCCGCGTGGACGAGGGCGAAATCGTGCTGGATCGCACGCGCACGCCGTGGCGTGCGATGATCTACGAAGCCACCGTGGACGAGCGGCAGATCCTGGCGCTCGTCAAAGGCGATCTGCACGAGCCGGACGCGGTGCTGTGCCGCATGCACACGGGCTCGACCTTGGCCGACACCTTCAGCTCTACTTTGAGCGAAGGCGGGCACAACCTCGATGAAGCCATCGACGCGATCGAGCGCGATCGCCACGGGGTCGTCGTGTATCTGCCACCGCGCGGCGATCTTCGCGCCGAGCTCGCCGCCATGGCGAACGGCGGTGAGCTCAAGAGCTCGCCGGTGGCGGCTGGGGCGCCGCCGAGCTCGCGCGGCCCGCGCCAGCACGGTGGAACCCTGCGTGAGTACGGGCTCGGCGCACAGGTTCTGCGTGAGCTCGGCCTGCACCGGATCCGGCTTCTCACCAATAATCCCCGAAAAATCGCCGGGATCAATGGCTTCGGTTTGCAAGTCGTCGAGAGCGTACCGCTGGTCTCGATGAACAGCGTTAGACCGCCGCCCTTGCCCGGCTGACAACGGCCTTCACGCTTCTGCTTCAATCATGGGTGCACGAACCACAGCTCGAGAGGCCGCGTTGCAGATGCTGTTCGCCGTGGAGGCCGGCAGCGCCAACGCGGAGCAAGTCGTCTACGATTTTTGGCGCGAGCTACCGGGTGACGCCGAGGGACGCGAATACGCAGACGAGCTCGTGCGTGGCGTCACGGGCACGCTCGCCGCGATCGATCAGCGCATCCGTACCGCGAGCACCAACTGGCGGCTCGAACGCATGACACGCGTGGACCGCAACGTGCTGCGGATCGGCGCTTGGGAGCTGTCGACGCGCAGCGACATCCCGCGCGCGGTGATCCTGGACGAGGCGGTCGAGATCGCGAAACGCTACGGAACCGAGGAGAGCGGCGCCTTCGTCAACGGCGTGCTCGATCGCATCGCCGACGACTGCGGACGCGCCGACGAACCGCCTCCGGCCGATCCGGTAGAGGCATCCGGCAGGGCGTGAGCCGTGGATCTGCGTTTCACCACGCCGCAGCTGAAGAACCTGGATCAGGTGGGGACGGAAGTGCTGGTGGCGACGCTCGCCGCCGACGAACGCCCGCCGCACGGGGTCGCGGGGCTCGTGGATTGGCGCCTGGCGGGCCGCGTCTCCAGGCTGCTCGCGGCGGGCTACGCCACCGGCAAGCTGGGAGAGGTGCTGCTCATTCCCGGCAAGCCCAAGCTGCCGTTCGACAAGGTCGTGCTGTTCGGGTTCGGCGCGAGCGCCGAGTTCAACGAACACGTGTTTCGCTTCGTGATCGACAAGGTGCTGGCGACCCTCGAGGGCCTGCGCGCGCGCACCGCCGTCGTGGAGCTCCCGGGTCGGCACATCGGAGCGATCAGCGCGGAACGCGCCGCCGACATTCTGCTCGAGAGCGCCGGAGGTCGTCCGGAGCACGACGTGTGGACGCTGGTCGAATCGCAAGAAGCGCAGCGCGCGATCACGCAGCACATGATTCAGGAGCGGCGCCGAGTGCGTCAGGAGTGACGACGCCTCACTTCACGACCTTGATGCCGCCGAGCGCGAGCAGCCCCGTGTTCGCGATGCGATCGTACTCGAGCAGCATGCCGTCGTAGTGATGCAGCTCTTCCGTCGCGTGCGGGCCCGGCGGCGCCTTCTCGACGCGCTTCGCTGGTCCGAGGTGCTCGCGAATCGCTTCCGGCGTCATCCCGAGCATCAAATCCGGCAGGATCACGCCGTTGAATACGCCGTACATTCTGGGCGTGCCATCGGGCTCCACGCCGCCCGCGCTGCGTTCTGCGCTGTTGATGTAAATGGACCGCGCCACGCCGTCCACGAGCTCGAAGTCGACGGCTCGCGTGATGTAACGACACCGTGCCTCTGTGAGCTCCTCGCACTTGGCCTGCATGTGGCGCTCGATCGTGGCCACGGTAGCGCCGAGGCGGAGCGCGCTGATGCCCTTGCCGGGCAGCACGGCAAAGCGCGGACCGGTGGGCACGCGCATGCCCTTCCGGCGCTTTCGGCCCGCGTCGGGAGCGGCGACACTGCTCAGAGGTCGCGCGTCCGATTCCTCCGCGGTGGGTTTTGCGCCGCAGCGCGAGCAGCCGGATGCGCCGCTCAAAATCGTCACGCAGCACGCGAACGGCGCAAACGAGAAGAGCGCGGCGGAGAGGGCCCGCGTAGCTCCCGATGGCCGGGGTGAGCTGTTCATGCGGCGCCCGGGCTTAGCACCATGGGCCGGCAAAAGTAAGCCCGAGGCGTTTACAGCGGCCTGGATTTACGACACGCTGCCGGGTCGAGTCGCCTTGCGGCGTTCGCGCGTGCTTAATCTATTCTCGCATGAGCTCCATCGACCAGCTTCAGTTCGTGTTCGTCACCGGCAAGGGCGGAGTGGGGAAGACGACCGTCTCGGCGGCGCTGGCCAAAAACCTCGCCGCGCGCGGCCGGCGCGTGCTGGTCGCGCTGTCTGGCGCCAAAGAGCGGCTCTCGACCCTGTTCAGTGTGGCTCCGCTCGGCACCGAGATCCGCAGCATTGCGCCGAACATCTCGGCGGTGAAGCTGACGGCCGACGTGGCGCTGCGTGAGTACGGCGGCATGGTGCTGCGAAGTCGGGCCGTCTATAACGCCGTATTCGACAACAAATACGTCAAGAGCTTCTTCAGCGCGGTGCCCGGCCTGAGCGAGTGGGCGGTGCTGGGCAAGGCCTGGTATCATTCCACCGAGACGCTGCCTGACGGATCGCGCCGCTTCGACGTGGTGCTCTTCGATGCACCCGCCACCGGGCACGGCCTCGACATGCTGCGCGTGCCGAAGGTGATCGTCGACGTGGTGCCGCCGGGCCTGCTCAGGCGTGACGCGGAGCGCGCCTGGACCATGTTTCGCGACCCCGCGCAGAGCGGCGTGGTGATCGTCACTCAGCCGGAGGACATGCCCACCAACGAAACGCTGGAGCTCGTGGCGGCGCTGCGCGGAGAGCTCGGCCTGCCACTCGCGATGCTCGTCATCAACTCCGTGCTCGAGCCGCTGTTCGATGACGCGGAGCGCGCGGAGCTGCTCGTGCCACGCCAGCTGGATCGCAACGAACCGGGGGATGAAGCGGTGGCGTGCGGTATTCGCCGCGCGATTCGGGAGCGTGTTCAGTCCGCGAGTCTCGCGAAGCTCGCCAGCATCCAGGCGCCGCGCGTCGAGCTGCCGCTGCTCCTCGTGGACGCCGCCACACCTGCCGCCATTCAGAGGCTGGCCGACCGGTTTTGACGGCGGTTGGTGCGAATGTCGCGAGAGCGCTATCTTCAGGCGGGCGTTTAGATGGCAGAGCACCCATGGAAGTCCGGCCGCGTGCTGGCCGGCCGTTACCAGCTGGAAATGCAGCTCGGTGAAGGAGGCATGGGAGCGGTTTGGCGCGCTCAGCACCTGGTCTTGCAGGCGCCGGTCGCGATCAAGCTCATCGACCCCGAGATTGCCGGAGACGCCGACACCATCGCGCGCTTCATGCGCGAAGCCCAGGCGGCCGCTTCGCTGCGCAGCCCGCACGTGGTCCAGATCATCGACTACGGCATGGACGGCCTCGTGCCGTTCATGGTCATGGAGCTGCTCGAAGGAGAGACGCTGGCGCAGCGTATCCGCAACGCGGGTCGTCTCTCACCGGCAGAGGCGCTGCGCATCTTTACGCAAGTCGCGCGCGCCATGCAGCGTGCTCACGACGCCAACATCGTGCATCGCGATCTCAAACCGGAGAACGTGTTCCTGGTGCACAATCAGGA
Source organism: Polyangiaceae bacterium (assembly GCA_036520475.1). Classification (GTDB taxonomy): domain Bacteria; phylum Myxococcota_A; class Polyangia; order Polyangiales; family Polyangiaceae; genus DATDJP01. Next base: position 81,741 of record DATDJP010000261.1, read on the forward strand.
CGAACACGTGGCCAAGGTGCTCGACTTCGGCGTCGCGAAGCTGAACCTGTCGCACCTGGGGCCGAGCGGCGCGCGCACCAAGACCGGGTCCCTGCTCGGCACGCCGTTTTACATGAGCCCCGAGCAGGCTCAGGGCAACAAGGCCGTCGACCATCGCTCGGATCTCTGGTCGCTCGGCGTGATCGTGTTCGAAATGCTCACCGGACAGCGTCCGTTCTACAGCGAAGGCCTGGGGGATCTGGTGCTCCAGATCTGTGTGCGCGACATGCCCGTTCCGTCGAGCCGCGCGCCGCTCCCCGACGGCTTCGACGCGTGGTTCGGACGCGCCTGTGCGCGCGAGCCAGAGCGCCGCTTCCAATCGGCGCGCGAGATGGCGGAGACGCTACGCGAGGCGTTCGGCATCGAGGGTGGCCGTGACACCATGGGCACGTTCCCGGAAGCCGACTCCATGCGACAGGCTCCGCTCGCGATGGCCGCGGCGGCCTCTTCGCAGAACGTCCCTCCCGTCTCGAACCGCCTTTCCGGCAGCAGGGTGGAGGAGGACGGCGCGCGCGCTCCGACGCTCCTGGTAGCCGGCGGCAACAAACCGTCGCTCACCGTCCAACAGTTCGGGACCACGTCGCACACACCGACGCCGAAGCCGAGCGGCGCTGGGCCGCTGGTGTTCGGCGTGGCGGCGGTGGCGCTGGCAGTCGGGGTGGCAGCCGGCATCATTTTGCTCCGCCAGCGCGCCGCGAACGATCCGGACCGTCCGCTCCCGGTCGTGGAGATGGACGCCGGAGCCGTCACTCCGGAGCCAGAGGATATCAACGAGCCGCAACCCGAGCCGCCGGAGCTCGCTCCCGAAGAGCCGCCGCGTGTCAAAGAGACTCCGGCAGCGGCTCCGGAAGCAGGGCTCCCGCGTCCAACGCCCCCCACGCCGGAGGTCAAACCGCGCATCGAGGAAACTCCGCGTTCGGCACTGGAAGCCGGCGCTGCGCCAGCTCCTCCAGCTCCTCCAGCTGCGTCGGACGCCGGGTGGGTGAAGCCAGATTGGGCTCGCCCGGACGACGAAACGCCGGTCCAACCTCCGGAGCCAGACCCGCCGCCTTCGGAACAGAACTGAGCGGGGGTGCTCAGTTCCGCGAACGACTGGACGGACCGTTACTGCGGGGCGCGAGGTTCAGCACGATCATGCGCAGATCGTCCAGATCGAACGGCTTTTCGAGCACGGTCAAAGCTCCCAGTCGATCGACCCGGTCAGGGGCACACTGCTCGGGATACGCCGTCATCAAAACTACGGGCGTGGCGATGCCCGCCGCGCGCAACTGGTCGAGGGCCGACAGGCCGTCCTGCCGCGGCATGCAGACGTCCGTCAGGATCATGTCCGGCTCTTCGTAGGTCAGTGCCTCTGCCTGCCGGCGCAGCATGTAGTCGAGCAGCTCCTCGCCGTTCGACAGCTCCGTCACGTCGTAGCCGTCGTAGCACAGGAGGGACGCCACCATGCGGCGCTGCTCGTAGTCGTCTTCGACGAGCAGCACTCGCACTCGCTTCTGGGATCTTTGGGTCGGTAGATTCGCGAGTTGCGGCATGGAAATCCGTCCTCGACCTTTCATCCAAGCAGACGCTGTGCCAGCGTCAGCGTGCGCCGCGAAGAGCGGTCATTCTCGCGATCCACGGCGCGCTTTCCGCGCGCGCCGTGTGGCAAATTGCAGCTGATTGCGTCACCAGGTCACGGGTCAAGGTGGCAATATCTCGTCCCAGTCCGGCGCGGCGGCGTGCGCTGCACCGCCGATGTCAATCTGGGCTTTCTGCAGCTTGCCCGCGAGATCGACGTTCACCGCTTGCCAGCGCGTGTAGGCGTCTATCACCCAGATACCGCTCTCGCGCGTGCCGTTGCCCGACCAGCCGTTGCCGCCGAAAGGTAGGTGCGCCTCCGCGCCTGTGGTCGAGTTGTTGATGCTGGTCATGCCCGCCGAGATTTCGGATTTGAAGCGCAGCATCGCGCCCGCGTCGCGTGTGTAAATGGCGCTCGACAGGCCATAGCGCGTGGCATTGGCGGCCGCGATCGCAGCGTCGAGCCCATCGACCTCGACGAGGTTCACGGTAGGACCGAAACATTCTTCCTGCGCGACACGCATATCCATCGTGACCTTGTCGAAGATGCGGCAGGTCGCGAACAGACCGCGCTCTGCGTTGCCCGAGAAGCCTGGCGGCTCTTCGCCTGGCAGGATGCGCTTGCCGTCGAGCAGGAGCGCTGCGCCATCCTCGAGCCCGGTGGCGCGCTGCCCCGTCCACACTTCCAGGAAACGCTCGTTGATGAACGGGCCATAGTCCACGTTTTCGTCGAGAGGATCACCGATGCAGAGTGAGCGCGCGCGGCGTTGCAGTTGCTCGCGCACCGCAGGCATCACGCGCCGATCGACGATGATGTTGCCGGCGCTCGTACAACGCTGGCCGGCAGTACCGAAGGCTGCCCAAAGCGCGCCGTCCACGGCCAGCTCGAGATCGGCATCGGCCAGGATCACGAGCGGATTCTTTCCGCCGAGCTCGAGCGAGGGAATCTGCAGGTTGCGACCGCACACCTCGCCGATCCGCTTTCCCACCGCGGTCGAGCCGGTGAACGAGATCTTGTCGATGCCGCCGGCGTCCACTTGGGAGATCAGGTACTCGCCGGCTGCGCCCGCGCCCGCGCCGTGAACCACGTTCAGCACGCCTGCTGGCAGGCCGGCGAGGTGCCATAGCTCGGTGAACAAGCTGGCAGTGCCGGGTGCGTCTTCCGACGGCTTCCAGACCACGCTGTTTCCACAGAGCAGCGCGGGCACGATCTTCCAGGACGGCACCGCGATCGGGAAATTGCCGGCCGTGATCACGCCGACCACGCCGATGGGCCGCCGGTAAGTGAAGAGCTCCTTGTTCGGCAGCTCGCTCGGCACCGTCTGTCCGTACAAACGACGGCCCTCGCTCTGGAAGAACTCGGCAGTGTCGATGGCCTCTTGAACGCTGCCGCGCGCTTCGCGGATCGGTTTTCCGACTTCGCGCGCCACGAAGCGCGCGAGCCGTTCCTTCTCTTGCGTGAGGAGGCGCGCGAGGGCGGCCAGTACCGCGGCGCGTGCTGGCGCCGGGGTACGCGCCCAGCCGAGCTGCGCACTGCGAGCGCGCTCACAGGCTTCCTGAACCTCGGCGAGTGTACTTTCCGGAGCGACGCTGACGATGTCGTCCAGGTTTGCGGGATTCCGCCGCAGAATGCTGCCTGCCACGGACGGTCGCTCCCGGCCGCCGATCCAGTTCGGGGCGATCAGCGTGTGCGGTAGATTTCCGGTCTGAGGCCTTTTTTGCATTTCCTTCGAGAGTGCGCCGCGCTCAGTGTGCGCGCAAGCCGCGCCCGCGCGCGCCCGTTTGCACCTCTGGCGCATTCTGACAATCGCAGCGCACGCTGCGGAACAATGCGCGGTTCTGACTCGAACAGTCGCTCGCGTCGTATGCGCGTAAAGTGGTAAGGCACGAGTAGTTTGCATGATCGCGCAGCCCCCTGAGCTCGAAGAAGCCTTGCCCCAACCCGTCGCCCACGAGCCCGCTCGTCCCGGCGCGCCCGAAAAAGCGTCCGGCAACCTGAAACGCTACGTGCCGCTGCTGCTCGCTGTCGCGCTCGTGGGATACGTGCTCTGGCGGCTGGATTTGCACGCACTGGTCGGCGCGTTTCAGCGCACGCACTACGCGGCGTATCTGGCGTTCACGTTCGTGTTCCTGATGGCGCTGCTCACGGCCGACGCGTTCGCGACGGCTTACGTCTATTCGAAGACGGTGTGTCCGGCGAAGTTCAGCGAGCTGTTCGTGATCCGCGGGGCTTCGTACATGGCCTCAGTCGTCAATCATCACGTCGGTCAAGGTTGGCTGACGTACTTCTTCTCGAAGACGTATCGCGCGCCGCTCTGGCGCGTCGCGGGAGCGACGCTCCTCGTGTACGTCACGACCTTCGGCTGCTTGTTCGTGATGGGCGCGGTGGCGCTGCCGTTCAACGTCGGACGCGTGAGCTGGCTGCCCATCACCGTGGGCGTGCTCGCCGTCGGTGCAGTGGTGTACGCGGCCGTCATCTACAAGGCACCGGCGTTCCTCGCCGAGCGCCAGACGACAGCGCCGCTCGTCGCTGTCGGCCTCAAGGGACACGTGGTGGCGCTCGTCTATCGCATGCCGCACGTGTTCGTGCAGTTTCTGGGGACGTGGCTGCCATTTTGGTTTTTCGACGTGCGCGTGCCGTTTCTGGACGCGCTCGCGCTGATTCCCGTGATCATGCTCGTGCAGGCGCTGCCCATCACGCCGCAAGGCGTGGGCACGCGGGACGTCCTGGCGCTGGAGCTCTTGGCTCAGTACGCCCCGGGCACTCCCGAGGAGGGCAAGGCTGCCATCGCGGCCGCGACCTTGAGCTGGGCAGGAGCACTCACCCTGGTGCAGGTCATCACGTCCCTGAGTCTAATGCGCCGCGCGCAAGCAATGCTGCAACGGCAGCAGCCTTGACACCTCCGAACCGCTGATGACACTGCCCGCTGCATGAAGCAGCAGGTGGGCACCCTTCCCAGGGTCGTCATCGAGGGCGTGTCCCCGCAGATCGACGCCGGTCGTTACCCGGTCAAACGCTGCGAGGGGGATCGTGTCCTCGTCGAGGCCGACATTTTCAAGGACGGGCACGACCTGATCGCCGCGCGCGTGGTGTTCCGCGGCCCCGCTGACGAAACCTGGAAGACGGCTCGGCTCGACTTCCAGTTCGACCTGGACCGCTGGTTCGGTGAGTTCAGCGTCGATCGCCTCGGCAGCTGGGAGTTCACGATCGAGGCCTGGCCCGATCACTACGGCACCTGGCGTTCGGATCTCGGTAAGCGCGTCGCGGCCGGCCAGGACGTGCGCGCCGAGCTCCTGGAAGGCGCACTGCTGCTCCACAAGGCGGCGGCTGCAGCCGCCGGAGAGGTGCGCGTGCGCTTGCAGAAAGCGGCCGCCGCGCTCGCCAATGCGGAGGCCGACGTCGAGACGCGCGTGCGCGTCGCGCTGGCAGACGCGCTCCTCGATGACAGCTACGGCCCCCACGACGCCGCGGAGCTCACGCGCTTCGAGCGCGTGCTCTCGATCGTCGTGGACCGCAAGGTCGCCGGGTTTGGCGCGTGGTACGAGCTGTTCCCGCGTTCAGAGACGTCCGACGCTCGCGTCCACGGCACGTTCCAGACCGCCGAGCGACGCTTGCCGGCGATCGCCGCACAGGGCTTCGACGTGCTCTATCTGCCGCCGATACACCCGATCGGCGTCACGCACCGCAAAGGTAAGAACAATGCCCGCGTCGCGGAGCCTGGCGACGTGGGCAGCCCCTGGGCGATCGGCGGAAAAGAGGGCGGGCACGACGCCATTCATCCCGACCTCGGCACGCTCGCCGAGTTCGACCGCTTCGTGGCGGCGGCAGAGCGCGCAGGCCTGCAGGTGGCGCTGGACTTTGCGCTGCAGTGCTCGCCGGATCATCCCTGGGTGAAGCAGCACCCGGAGTGGTTCTTCATCCGTCCCGACAACACCATCCGCTATGCGGAAAACCCCCCGAAAAAATACGAGGACATCTATCCGCTCAACTTCTGGTGCAAGGATCGCGCAGGCCTCTGGAACGCCTGCCGCGACGTGCTCCTGCACTGGATCGAGCACGGCGTCCGCACCTTCCGCGTGGACAACCCGCATACCAAGCCGCTCGCATTTTGGGAGTGGGTGATCGCCGAGATCAAGCGCCGCCACCCGGACGTAATCTTTCTGGCCGAGGCCTTCACGCGTCCCAAACGCATGCGCAGCTTGGCCAAGCTCGGCTTCACCCAGAGCTACACGTACTTCACGTGGAAGAACAGCGCCGCCGAGCTGAAGGAATACTTGACCGAGCTGACGCGTAGCGAGATGGCCGAGTATTATCGGCCCAATTTCTTCGCGAACACGCCGGACATCTTGCACGAGTACCTGCAGGAAGGCGGCCGTCCGGCCTTTCGCATTCGTCTCTTGCTCGCGGCGACGCTCGCGCCCGTGTACGGGCTATACAGCGGTTACGAGCTCTGTGAAAACGTGCCCGTACGTCCCGGCAGCGAGGAGTACCTCGATTCGGAGAAGTATCAAGTCAAGGTCCGAGACTGGGACGCGCCGGGCAACCTGTCCGGCGAGATCACGCGCATCAACCAGCTGCGTCGTGAGAACGCCGCCCTCCAGCAGCTGGCCAATTTGAGCTTTCTGGACTCGGAGTTCGACGGCATCCTCGCGTTCAGAAAGAGCGCGCCGGGCAACGATCTCTTGGTGATCGTGAACCTCGATCCGCACCGTCCGCACGAGACCATGGTCAGCGTGCCGCTCGCGGAGCTCGGCCTATCCGAGGACGTGCCGTTCGAAGTCGAGGATCTGCTCAGCGGCGCTCGCTACACGTGGCGCGGCGCGCGCAACTACGTGCGGCTCGATCCAATGGATAAGGTCGGCCACATCCTGCGACTCGTCCGCTGAGCCGTCCGGAGCTCGACGGCCGACTCATACAGAGGCGCCCAACGATGAGCGACGAACGCTACTGGTACAAGGACGCGATCTTCTACGAGCTGCGCGTGCGGTCGTTCTACGACAGCGACGGCGACGGCATCGGTGACCTGAAAGGGCTCGCGCAGCGTCTCGACTATTTGCAGGATCTGGGCGTCACCACGCTCTGGCTCCTGCCGCTCTATCCCTCGCCGCTGCGCGACGACGGCTACGACATCGCTGACTACACCACAGTCCACCCGGCCGTCGGCACGTTGCGCGATTTCAAAGCGTTCCTGCGCGCGGCGCACGATCGGGGGCTGCGCGTGGTGACGGAGCTCGTGCTCAACCACACCTCCGATCAGCATCCCTGGTTTCAGCGCGCGCGACGCGCGCCGCCCGGCAGCCCGCAGCGCGACTTCTACGTGTGGAGCGACAACCCGCAGCGTTACAAGGACGCGCGCATCATCTTCCAGGATTTCGAGACCTCGAACTGGTCGTGGGATCCCGTCGCTCAATCGTATTTCTGGCACCGCTTCTACTCCCACCAGCCCGATCTGAACTTCGAGAACCCCGAGGTGCAGGAGGCGCTGCTCGACGTGGTCGATCACTGGTTCGAAATGGGAGTCGATGGCCTGCGCCTCGACGCCGTTCCTTACCTGTACGAGCGGGAGAAGACGAACTGCGAGAACCTGCCGGAGACGCACGAGTTTCTGAAGAAGCTGCGCGCTCACGTCGACAAGAAATTCCAAAATCGCATGCTGCTCGCGGAAGCGAACCAGTGGCCCGAAGACGCCGTCACGTACTTCGGCGAAGACAACGAATGCCACATGGCGTTCCACTTCCCGCTCATGCCGCGCCTGTTCATGGCGCTGCACATGGAGGACCGCTACCCAATCATCGACATCATGGAGCAGACGCCCGCGATCCCCGAGGGCTGTCAGTGGGCGGTCTTTCTGAGGAATCACGACGAGCTCACGCTCGAAATGGTCACGGACGAAGAGCGCGACTACATGGTCGGCGTCTACGCGCGTGACCGGCGGGCGCGCATCAACCTCGGTATTCGCCGGCGGCTCGCGCCGCTGCTCGACAACAACCGCCGCCGCATCGAGCTGATGAACGCGCTGTTGTTTTCGCTGCCCGGTACGCCGGTGCTCTACTACGGCGACGAGATCGGCATGGGCGACAACGTGTACCTCGGTGATCGCGACGGCGTGCGCACGCCCATGCAGTGGAGCCCCGATCGCAACGCGGGCTTCTCCAAGGTCAATCCGCAGCAGCTGATTTTGCCGACTATCGTCGATCCCGAGTACCACTTCGAGGCGATCAACGTCGAAACGCAGCAGAGCAACCCGAGCTCGCTCCTGTGGTGGACGAAGCGCACCATCGCGCTCAGAAAGCAGCACCTCGCGTTCGGTCGCGGCACGCTCGAGCCGCTGCATCCGCGCAACCGCAAGGTGCTGGCGTTCCTGCGGCGCTATCAGGACGAGGTGCTCTTGGTCGTCGCGAACTTGTCGCGCTTTTCGCAGTACGTCGAGCTCGACCTCAGCGAATTCAAGGGCCGGAGGCCGCTCGAGCTGTTCGGTCACGCAGACTTTCCGGTGATCACGCAGCGGCCGTACCTGCTCACCCTGGGCGCTCACAACTTCTTCTGGTTCTCGCTGTCGACCCCCAAGGCCGCGGGTCTCGAGGCGACGTTCTCGGCGCGCGATCACAAGGTCATCGAGATCGAAGGCAGCTGGGAGGATCTCCTGCACCCGCGCGGTCGCGGCCGTTCGGCGCTCGAAAAAGCGTTGCCGGAGTACATGAAGACGCGCCGCTGGTTTCGCGGCAAGGCGCGCGAGATCAAGGCCGCACGCATCATCGACGCGCTCGGGCTCGGCGCGGACGCCGGAGATGCAGAGCTCGTGCTCGTCGAGGTTTCGTACGTGCACGGGGATCCGGAGGCGTACGTGCTCGTGCTCGGCTTCAGCCCTGGCAAGGACACACCGGAGAACGCCGTCGCGCGCTTGTGCTCGCGGGCCAAGGCGCATCAAGGTCTGGGCAGCATCGTGGATGCGTCGGCCGATCCGCGGGTCGCCGCGGAGTTCCTCGAGCTCGTCGTGGACAAGAAGCGCCTGAAAGGCACGCACTACGAGCTGGTCGGTATCCCCGACGTCGCGCTTCCGCGGCGTGGCAAATCCGACAAGCTTCCGCGCGCGCGCGCGCTCGGCGGGGAGCAGAGCAACAGCTCCTGGATCTACGGCAATAAGTTCGTGGCCAAGCTGCTGCGACGCATGGAAGAAGGCGAGAGCGTGGAGCTCGAGGTGCTCCGCGAGATCGAACGCGTGAAGTTCGCAAACGCCTCGCCGCTGCTCGGCCACCTCGAGCTGCGGCACGAGAAGGGCGCCACGAGCACGCTCGGCATCGTGCAACGCTTCGTGCCGAACGAGGGCGACGCCTGGACGTTCACGCTCGACAACGTGCAGCGCTTCTTCGAGCGCGT
>DATDJP010000262.1:0-21361 GCA_036520475.1 Polyangiaceae bacterium
TCGAGGGGGAGAGTGGTTTGCGTGCGTTACGCTACTGCTGGTGTCGGTGCTGCTGGCTGGTTGCAGCGGCTCGAACGACCCCGAGCGCGCGCCCGAGCCGGCGAGCACCGCTTCGCCGAGCCCCGCCGCTTCCACGCCGCAGGCACCGAGCCTTGCGCCGCAGCAGATCGTACTCCCGCCGAGGGATTTGACCTGCTTCTGCGGGCGCACCTCCGAGCTGTGTCCTGCGGATGACAAAGATCCTTGCCGGCGCCCGGTCTGCGCGCCCGATCCAAGAATTCTGGACTGTCACCACTGCCAGTACGTCAACGTCTGCAACGACTGCGTCGGCCGAGCGGACGGCGAGTTTTGCAGCGAGAAAGATGGGACGGTGGGCCGCTGCTTCAAAGAGACGTGCTGCACGGGGTGCTTCAACGAGAGTGGAGCCTGTGTCCCGCTCGCCAATCAGGATACGAAGGTCTGCGGCGCCGGCGGCTCGAAGTGCTCCGGCTGCAACGACGACAACGTGTGCACGGTGAACGCGTGCGTGAGCGGCCAGTGCAGGTTCGACACCGCGGCGCCGGCCACGACCGTGTGTCGCGCATCGGGCGGGGTGTGCGATGTCGCCGAGACTTGCGAGGGGACGCGCTGTCCGTCGGATGGCAAGGTGACGGCGGGGACGACGTGCGGCACCGACGACAACCCGTGCACAGTCGACCAGTGCGATGGCACCTCGAACGGCTGCCAGCACCCGGCTGGAAACTCGGGCACGGTGTGCAGGGCGGCGCTCGGCGAGTGCGACCAGGCCGAGGCGTGCGACGGCAAGGCCACGACCTGTCCGCCGAATGACTTCAAGACGCAAGGCACGACGTGTAGCGCCGACTCGCTGCCGTGCACGGAAGACGTTTGTGACGGCAAGGGCGCGTGCTCTCACCCGCCGGGATTTCCTGGCAAGGTATGCCGCCCGAGCACCGGTGAATGTGACGTCGAAGAAAAATGCGACGGCGCCGCCGCGGCCTGTCCCGGGAATAGCTTCGTCACGCAAGGCGTCGCGTGCACCGACGACGGCAACGTGTGCACGACCGACGCGTGCAACGGAAGCGGTGCGTGCGTCCACCCGGCCGGCAATCGTGGCGTCGAATGCCGGGCCGTGAATGGCGTGTGCGACGTCGCGGACAGCTGCGACGGCGTCACGACGACGTGCCCCGCCGACGCCAAAAAGCAGGCCGGCGCGTCCTGCGCCGATGCCAACAAGTGCAACGGTTCGGAGACGTGCAACAACTTGGGCGCGTGCGTCGCCGGCACCGCGCTCAACTGTGACGATGGCATCTTCTGTACCATCGATAGCTGCGTGCCGGCGTCGGGCTGCACGAAGAGCAACCGGCCGAACGGCACCACGTGCACTGACGGCAACGCCTGCAACGGCACGTCCGACACGTGCACGGCTGGCGTGTGCAGCGGCACTGGCGGCGTCAACTGCGACGACAACAACCCCTGCACCGCCGACTCGTGCGATTCGGGCGGCGGCTGCGTGCACACGCTGCTGGCGGTAGGTACGCCCTGCAACGACGGCAACGCCTGCACTCAGGTCGATACCTGTCAGACCAGCGGGGCCTCACGCGTGTGCACGGGGGCGTCTCCGCTCAGCTGCGACGACAAGAATCCCTGCACGACGGACAGCTGCAGCCCCACCAGCGGCTGCGCCTCCGTACCAGTGACCAATGGTACGAGCTGTGCGGACGCTACGGTGTGCAACGGCGCGGAGACGTGCCAGGCGGGGGTATGCGCCCCAGGCACGCCGCTGACGTGCAATGACGGCAATCCGTGCACGACCGACACGTGCAACCCGACCAGCGGTTGCGCCACGGCGCCGGTGACGAACGGCGCGGACTGCAATGACGGCAATGGCTGCACTCAAAACGATTCCTGCCAGGCGGGCCGCTGCCAGGGTACGGCCCTGAACTGCAACGACAACAATCCGTGCACCGTGGATTCGTGCGATGCGGCCACCGGCGGTTGCAAGCGTGTGGACGCGCAGGACGGGACGAACTGCGCCGACGCCAATCCGTGCAACGGCACGGAGTCGTGTCGCGCGGGCGCATGCGTGGCCGGGCCGGTTCCCAACTGCGACGACAACAACGCCTGCACCACGGACACCTGTGTGGCCTCGGGACCCACCGCTGGCTGCGTCTCGGAGCGCGTTCGGGACGGCGCGGCGTGCAGCGACAACAACACCTGCACGAAGAACGACACCTGCCAGACCGGCGTGTGCAGAGCGGGCGAAGCGCTCGACTGCAACGACAACAACGAGTGCACCGCGGACACCTGCGACACGGTCAAGGGCTGCGTCAACGCGGCGCGCCCCGAGGGAGCCACCTGCGACGACAAGAACCCGTGCTCGAGCGAAAGTGAGTGCCGCGCCGGGCGTTGTGCGACGAAGACGGGCCTGGACTGCGACGATGACAACCCCTGTACCGCGGACTCGTGCGATGCCGTGGCCCAGACCTGCACGCACGCGGCGGAGCCGAACGGCACGGTCTGTAGCGACAGCGACGCCTGCACGACCGAGGATAAGTGCTCCTCAGGCCTGTGCGTGGGCGGCGACACCCTCGATTGCAGAGACACGAACGCCTGCACCCGCGAAGAGTGCGCTCCCGCCACGGGCTGCAGTCCCAAGCCGCTCAACGGCATGGCCTGCAGTGACGGCAACCCGTGCACGCCGTTCGACGAATGTGTAGGAGCGGTGTGCACGGCGGGCAGCGACAACCCGTGCAAGGCCGACAACGAGTGCATGGAAGACGGCAGCTGCAACCTGCTGACCGGCGCGTGCACCGATCGCCTCAAAGAGAACGGCACGCCGTGCAGCGGTGGCGGGCAGTGTCGGACCGGTCAGTGCGTCGGTGGTGATGGTGGCGCGGGCACCGGCGGCACCGCCGGCGATGCCGGGACCGATGCCACGGTGGGTGGGTCAGGCGGACAGGGCGGCAGTGCCGGCAGCGCCGGCAGCGGGGACCCGGATGCGGGCCTCGAGGCCGGTCCCACGGTCGAAGAGGTGTTCAAACGCCACCCCGAAGGTTGCAAGTGCGCGCTGCCGGGCGACGCGACGCCGTCTCGCTCGGGCCTCTGGGTGTTTGGGCTCGCGGTAGTAGCGCTGGCATCCCGTGGGCGCGCCCGCTGTCGGCGCACCGCGGCGTAGCGCGCGCGTCAACGCTCCGCGATCACGTGGAACTCGAGGAGCTCCTTCTTCGAGTTCCGCTTGCGGATGGCGCGCGCCTGGCAGCGGCGAAAGCCAACTTTCGTGAGCTGATCGACGTACAGGCGCTCGGTCGGCACCAGGTGCCCGTAAAACGTGGCGTTACCGACTATGTAATGCGCCGAGCCGCCTCGTTTCAAGAGGCGCGCAGCGGCGCGGAAGTGAGCGAACATGTCGTCGAAGTACTTGAGGACGTAGCGCGCCATCAGCTCGCCGTTCTTGGCGTGAGCGCGGCGGATTTCGTCGGCGATCGGTAGCAAGTAGCTGGGCACGAAGTTGTCCGTGGCGTGCCAGCCGAGGAGCCGACTGGTCGCGATGCCCCAGGTGCCGCCAATCGCTTGCCAATCGAGCTCGCCAGCTTGCTTGGCCTCCTGCAAAAAGCCGAGCCAGTACATGTACGGGCGAAGCTCGCGGATGTACGACATTCGGTTCGGGTACGGCGGCGAGGTGACGAGCAGGTCGAACGAGCCGGGCGCAACGTCCAGGCTGGACAGGCCGCGCGCGTCGACCCGTTCGATGCGCACCGTGCCGCGCGGGTTGTCCAGGATGGACAGCGCCACATGGCGCGCGTCGTCACGGAACTGATCGACGCAGCGCCGGCGTGTGGCGCTCTGGCGTGGCCCCACGGTGGCGTCTTTGAACGACATGGACTGGTGATTGAAGGCCGCGTTCGAGAGCGCGATCATCGTTCGGCAGAAGGTCACGTCGAGGAGATCGCGCAGCGCGCCCCGCGGGAGCCGAGCGACTTCGGCGCGGAGCGCGGTCACGAACTCGAGCTCGCGTGCGTGCCACCAGCGTTCGATGTTCTTGAGCGGCGGACGCTCCGCGGTGTGCGTCTTCCCCGCGAGCAGGCGCGCCGCGATCTCGTCGGCTGCCAAGACGAACTCGGTGTGGTGCGCGGCGCTGTAGCGCGCCGCCTTCACGCGCCCGAGCCAGATCAGGAACGGATTGATGTCCGTCGCGACGGCGTGCATGCCTCGATAGCCGGCGCACAGCGCCGTCGTACCCGTGCCGGAAAAAGGCTCGATTACTCGCTGCGCGACGCCGTCCGCGAACTCGGCGAGCACCTGCTCGACCAGGCGCACGGAATACGCGGGGGTGAGGCGCAACCAGCCGTGGCGCCCGTGCTGCAGGTTTTGCTTGAACGTGAAGTCCGCGCGTTGACGCACGCTTGGCGCGGTTGCGATGACCGTCATCGACTCGCTTTGCTCCCGGGCGTGTGGGCAGTGTAGAGCAGGGTCAATGCCATCGGTATTCAGGGGAGCTTACCGGGTACGCAAGGCACGCACTACCTGTAAGCTGGGCGGCGGGGCCGTGGTGGGCAGCTCCTTTCATGTCGCTCGAGCCGCGAAGCGGTGCGGACGCGCCGCAGATGGCGCCTCTCGCGCGTCACTTGTAGCGACCGGGCCCCGTTTAGGCAGCACTCTCGCATTTGAAGGTGCCCCGCTTGTGAGCGCCAGACACAGGCCGCATGTTGTCTGCAGCATGGTCCGGCTGCGCTTGCCCCGTGTAATGACCGCGTGCTACATGCCATGCGGGTGCAGTGACGTTCACTGCAGGTTCAGGGCTTGGTCGGGCCGCCAGCTCTGGTGACCCATGGAGCATCACGCACCCGAGACCTGGCTGCCAGCGCGCCGCTTGGCGCAGCGTATCCTGGGCCCGATCGAGGTCTTTCTGCACGTTCAGGCCGCGAGCGGCATCGTGCTCTTGCTGGCGGCGGTGGTCGCGCTGATCTGGGCCAATTCACCCTGGTCCGACTCCTACGAACACCTCTGGCACGCCCCGCTCACGATCGGCATCGGTCCCTTCGTTTCCAGTCAATCGCTGCATTTCTGGATCAACGACGGGCTGATGACGGTCTTCTTCCTGATCGTTGGTCTGGAGATTCGACGCGAGATACATGAAGGTGAGCTGTCCGACCTGCGCCGCGCAGCATTGCCGATCGTGGCTGCAGCGGGCGGGATGCTGGTCCCCGCCGTGATCTATCTGGCTTTGAATCGAACGCCCGAGGTGAGCCGCGGTTGGGGTATTCCGACGGCGACCGACATCGCGTTCGCGGTCGGCGTTCTGGCGCTGCTCGGAAAGCGGGTGCCGCCCGCGTTGCGTGTGCTGCTGCTCGCGCTCGCCATCATCGACGACATCGGCGCGATTCTGATCATTGCCTTTTTTTACTCGGACGGGATCTCGTTTCAGGGGCTGCTCATCGCCGGCGCAGGCGTAGCCGGCATCGTCCTGTTTCAGCGCGTCGGCGTACGCAGCGCGCTCGCGTACCTCGTTCCCGGCGCTGTCGTGTGGTTCGGAATGCTGCGCTCCGGCGTGCACCCGACCATCGCCGGTGTGGCCATCGGCCTGTTGACACCGGCGCGCGCGTGGTTCGGGCGTGAGGGGTTCTTGGAGGTCGTCGGCCGCGTGGTCGAAGAAGTGCGCGAACGTGGCGCTCGCGGTAAACACAAGCAGCATTCCGCTCACGCCGAACAAGAGGCGTTCGCATCGCTGAAGCGCGTCAAGGTAGCGGAACGCGAGGCACTGCCGCCAGTCGTACGTGTGCAGCACGCGCTACACGGTTGGGTTGCGTTTGGTGTCATGCCGCTGTTCGCGCTGGCGAATGCGGGAGTCGACGTGCGCGGGCTCTCGCTCACCGACGCCCGCTCGGAGACGGTCCTGCTCGGCATCGTTCTCGGGCTGGTGGTGGGCAAGCCCGTCGGGATCGTGCTCGCGAGCTTCATCGCGACCCGCGTCGGCCTGTGTCGTTTGCCGGGTGGTGTCGATTGGAAGGGCGTGACCGTGGTCGGCTGCGTCGCCGGCATTGGCTTCACCGTAGCGATCTTCGTGACCGGCCTGGCCTTCGAGGACGCGAAGCTCCTGATGGTGGCCAAGGTAGCCGTGCTCTTGGCGTCCGTCGTCGCCGCCCTCGCCGGCCTTCTCGTAGGCCGTTTCATGCTGTCACCTCGGCCGCCCCCGGAAGCAGCCATCACTCTGGAGCAGGCGGAAGGCTCGACGGAAATCTGACTGCGGAGCGTGACCGCGGCGTCAGGTGCGATACGCTCGGGACGTCTGGACCCGTCGCGCCATGAAGTTCGCTCGCAAACTGATCATCGCGCTGATCGTGGCGATCTGCTCCGTGCTCGGGGTGTTTTCCTGGCTGCTCGTCAATCGTGAGCTCAAGGCGTTCGACGAAGACGCGCGCAGTGATCACGAGCTGATCGCCACGACGCTCGGCGGTTCCGTGGCCATGGTCTGGCGGAATCGCGGCGCGGACCGGGCGCTCGCTCTGGTGCACGAAGCCGACCGCCTGCGCGCGCACATGCGGCTGCGCTGGGTGTGGCCGGACGCTGGGGATCCCGCGCTCGCTCCGCTGGTGTCCGCGGCGGCGCTGGAGGCGCGGAAGCCTGGCGCAAACGCCCATACCACGGAACGATTGCGGTTCGACGGCACGAAGCTGGTCGCCGACCGCCAGGGCGAAGAATGGCTCATCAGCTACCGCGGTGTCGAGACGCCGTCGGGGCGCGTCGGCGCGATCGAGCTCGCGGAGTCGTTGGATCGAAAACGAGAAAGCTCGCGTATGGCGCTGACGACGCTCACGACGATGACCCTGTCATTGATTTCCGTTTGCGCTGTCCTGGTGCTGTTCCTGGGCGTGTGGTTCGTGGGCCGGCCGCTGGCGAAGCTCGCGGAGAAAGCGCAGCGAGTCGGTGCGGGCGACCTCACGGGTACGCTCAGTTTGAGTCAGAAGGATGAGATCGGCGACCTGGCGCACGAGATGAATCTGATGTGCGAACGGCTCGCCGAAGCCGACCAGCGTGTCAAAGCCGAGACGGCGGCGCGAGTGGCGACGCTCGAGCAGCTCCGGCACGCCGATCGGCTCAGGACCGTGGGGCAGCTGTCGGCAGGCGTCGCGCACGAGCTCGGTACGCCGCTGAACATCGTGCTCGGCCGGGCAAAAATGATCGCGCAGGGCAAAGCCACTGGGCAAAAACTTCACGACTATGCGGTCATCATCAGCGAGCAAGCGGAGCGCATGGCGCGCATCATTCGGCAGCTACTGGACTACGCGCGAGTCAGAGAGCCCAGAACGCATCGGCACGACTTGAGCCGTCTCGTGCAGCAGACGGTCGATCTCATCAAGCCGCTGGCCCAACGGCGGGAAGTGCAGATCGAAGTGATGACGCAGGGTTCGGTGTTTGCGCCGATCGACGTCGCGCAGGTACAGCAGGCGCTCACGAACGTGATCGTCAATGCCGTTCACGCGAGCCCTGGCAACAAGGTGGTCACCATCACCACGGGACAGCTTCGGGCGGCCAAGCCGGAGCTGGGGCTATGTGAACGTGAGTACGGCTTCGTCCGGGTGCGCGACGCCGGCAGCGGTATTGACCAAAACACCCTGGAAAGAATCTTCGATCCTTTCTTCACGACCAAGCCCATCGGCGAAGGGACTGGGCTCGGTCTTGCGGTCACGCAAGGCATCGTGAGCGAGCACCAGGGCTGGATCAGCGCCGAGAGCGAACCCGGGCGGGGGAGCACGTTCACGATTCATCTGCCCCTCGCCGCAGCGCCGGTGCTCGATGTGCCGAGCGCGGATCTCACTGCTCCCTCTTGACCCACTGTTTCCCGACGCAACGGCTAAAACCTGACGTCCGCCTAGACGGTCGCGCAGTACCTCTGCTTCCGCTGCAGGGCACGCCACGTGCTTGACAGGCGTCACATGTCGCAACAGTGGATTCTCGAGGCCACGTTGACGCCTCGGCGCGTTCCTTCGACGCGGGGTCAGGTGCTTCTCTCCGAGCAGGACTCGGAGCTTCGGAGTCTCTTGGCGTCGGTACTGCGCGAGCACGGCTATGCCGTATTCGAGGCCTCGAACAACGTTCAGCTCTTCGACTACCTCTGGAACTGCCGGCGCGACGCCGAGAGCTGGCCCGAACCCGACATCGTCATTTCCGACTTGCGCCTGCCTGGCTGGACGGCACCAGAGCTCCTGCGCACGCTCGAGTACTCGCTCATCAAGACTCCGGTCCTGTTCATCACGGCCAACGCGGAGGACTTGCACGCCGTCCGCGGCGAGAACCGGGACACGGTCGTGGTCCTGGAAAAGCCGTTCGATATGGACGCGCTGGCGCGCGAGTTGACGCGACTGGTCGGCCCAGCGCCCTGCGCCACGGCGGGCTGACCTCCGCTACTCACCCGCGTTCGCGGCGATTTTTGTCGACGATGCCGACAATGATCAAAGAAAACGCGATGAAGCGTAGCACCGTGACTTGATGCCGAGTTTCGGGACCACTGAGCAGGCCTAGACCCAGCCAATTGAGCGCGAGTAGCCAGAACGCGAGCACGAAAAAGACGAACAGGCGATCGCGACTCAGGCGCCAAAAACGCAAGAAGATCAGGCCAGCGACCCAACACGCCATGGCCAGCGCGCCCCAATACAGGTGGTTCGGGCCAGCGCTCATTGGGCATCCCAAATCAGGCCGAAGAGCAGGAGCATGAGCCCTGCGAGCGCGGTGGCATTGCGCCAACCGGACAGGTCCATGCCCGGCATGATCACGAGATCGATGAACAGGAGCAGGTTGTTGAGTGCGAGGCCGGTGAAGCACAAGCTGCTCCAGAACAGCACACGGGTGCGATTTGCCAGGTAGCCGCGGAGCAGCAGCAGCGCGCACGCGATGCTGGCCAAGGCACACAAAACGTACGTTGCTTCAGCCATCGCGCTTGCCTCGACCTATCAGAAACGAATCCGCGAAGTGGCGCGCGGTCGCGCTGCGTATCCGTTCCACCGCGTTGGCGTTCATCAGCTTGGTCAACTCCAGGAGCTGAGTTTCGTACGCTTGCGCCAGCGCCTGCATGCACCGGTCTAGGCTGCCCGTGCGAGCCGAGTAGCGAAAGGTGGGAGTGCCGTCGCGATCCACGCGGACCAGCAACTGGCCAGTGAGATCGTTCAGAGCCTCCTGGGTCGCGCCGAGCCCGATGCTCAATCGATCGGCGACATTTTCGCAAGACCACGAGTTCTCGGGCGACCTCCAGAGCAGCAGGAGAACCTCGAGGTGCTCGTAGGAATGGATGTGATCGCGCAGAAATGCGCGAACAGTGTCGTCAATCGGATTCGAGTTCACAACTTGCGTCCGAGGCATCAGGGCGGGCGGTGTTTGGTGCAGCCCCCGGCTGTGCCACGTCTGAAAACAAAGCTACCGCAAAGGGCGCCGATCGAGCAGAAGTCGTGCCAGCGCCGTTCCGGCGCCGAGTCGTGTTCAGAAAGTCGGCCGACTTGGGTTGATCTTGTGTCCTTTCTATACACTGGGTCAAACGGAAACACTCTATGGGCGCTCCGCGGCTCCTACTCGTCGCCGTCGCCGCCGCCGCCGATGAACACCCCGTACGCCCGCAACCGGCGATACAGGGTCTTGCGACTCAACCCCAGAATCTGCGCGGCCGAGCTCTTGTTGCCTTGCACGGCTTTCATGACCTCGAGCACGTAACGCTTTTCGACTTCTTCCAGCGATAGCCATTCGCCCTGATCGCCGCTCGAAAGCACCACTTCGCGTGGCTTGTGCTCGCGCACGCGTCTCGGAAAATCGGCCGCATCGATCAGCTCGGATCGGCAGAGCGCTACGGCGCGTTCGATGCAATTTTGCAGCTCCCTGACGTTGCCGGGCCAGTCGTAACTGAGTAGCCGCTCTGCTGCGCTCGGTGAGAGTCCCTGCACGGTTTTCGCCGCCTGCGCCGAAAATTGCTCGATGAAATGCTGTGCGAGCAGGAGAACGTCGTTGCCGCGCGCGCAGAGCGGGGGCACCGCGACACTGATGACGTTCACCCGGTAGTAGAGGTCCTCGCGAAAAACTCCGTCTTCCACGAGACTTTCCAGGTCCCGATGCGTGCAGGCGAGAATCCGGACATCGATGGGGATTTCGTCGTTGCCGCCCACCGGCCGCACCTTGCGCTCCTGCAGGGCTCGAAGCAGCTTGGGCTGAATGCCGAGCGGCATGTCCCCAATCTCGTCGAGCAACAACGTTCCCCCGTTTGCCTTGGCGAGAAGCCCCGGGTTGTGCGCTCGCGCATCCGTGAACGCGCCACGAACATGGCCAAAGAGCTCGCTTTCCAGCAGTGCCTCGGGCATCGCGGCGCAGTTGATGGCAATGAAAGGACCGCTCATCCGTCGGCTGCGGCGGTGCAGCTCGCAGGCGACGAGCTCCTTGCCCGTACCGCTGGCGCCGGTGATGAGCACGGTCGCTTCGGAGTCCGCAACCCGCTCGACGAAAGCGTAGAGCTCCTGCATCGCGGGGTTCGAGCCGAGCAGCTCACCGTATCGTTTCATGTCGCGCACGGCGCGCCGCAGCTGCTTGATTTCGAGACGTAGCGCTCGGTGTTCCACGGCCCGTTTCAAGGCCATCGCTACGGCCTCGACGTCGAAAGGCTTGGTGATGAAATCGTACGCCCCCGCACGCAGGGCATCCACCGCGGTATCCAGGCTGCCGAATGCAGTCACCACGATCACCGGTAGGTCGGAGCGACCCAGGGCGATGCTGCGGCACAGGTCCGTGCCGCTCATGCCGTGCATGCGCAAATCCGTGAGCACTACATCGAAGTCGTGTGTTTCAACGGTCTCGAGCGCTTCCTGTGCGTTCGTCTTCCAGGTGGGATCGAATCCCTGATCTTCGAGCCCGTCCGCGAGCATCTGGCAAGCGCCCAGGTCATCGTCGACCACGAGCACCCTGGGACGGGTCGCCTGAACATCCGAATCCATACTTCGCGCCCGTGAACCGTACGCAACCATCGTGCCATCCGCTCCTGGAGGTGCAAGCGTCGCTTCACGAAACGTGACGCACTGGAGCTGTACGACGTAAAACTCTCTTCCCATGGCACGAAGCGTTCCTCGGCCGATCGTCCGTGTACAGGACCGGCTGGCGTTGATCGCGGGATTCGACCCCAAGAGCCGCGCCGGGGTCACCGAGGGAATGATCCGGCGTGACCTCACGGAAGTCACCTCGTACTGGCTCCAGCTCGTCGTGTCCGTCGGCATCGCGACACTCGGTCTGGTGCTGGGCAGCACGGCGGTCATCATCGGGGCCATGTTGATCGCGCCGCTCATGACGCCCATCATCAACCTCGGCATGGGCCTCGCGTGCGGGTCGCCGTTTCTGGTGCTGCGTGCTTCCAGTCGCGTGGCATTGAGCGTGATCACTGCGATTGGCAGCGCCGCGGGCATCACCCTGCTTCTTCCCTTCCACGAGTTCAACGCCGAGATTGCGGCGCGCACGTCGCCGACGGTGCTCGATCTGCTCGTGGCCAGCTTCTGCGCGTTCGCAGCCGTATATGCCGCGCTGCGCGCCGGGTCGGACACGACATCGACCGCGGCTGGTACTGCCATCGGCATTTCGCTCGTGCCGCCGCTGTGCGCGAGCGGTTACGGCATCGGCGCTGGCAGCTGGGCGGTTGCCGGTGGCGCAGCGATGCTGTTCCTCACGAACCTCGTGGCAATCATCGTGGTCGCCACGCTGTGCTTTCTTCTCGTCGGCTTCAATCAAGTCGAGGTCGCCGGCCTCGAACGCGACGAGCTTTCGCACGGTGGGAACGCGCCCATTGCCCGCAGTCTCGCGCGGCGTCTGGCCCGAGCTTTCGAGTCTCCGGGGGGTGCTTGGCTCCGTATGCTCATGCCGCTCGTACTGCTGGGCGTCGTGTACGTGCCGCTGCGCCGCGCGCTCGACGAAGTCGCCTGGGAGTTTCGCGTGCGCGGCAAGGTGCGGCAAGAGATTGCGAAGCTCGGAGGCAAGATCGTGCAGAGCCGAGTGCGCGTCGAAAGGCACCAAGTCGAGCTCGGCGTCGTGCTGGTCGGTACGACGAACCAAGCCAGCGAGTTCCGGCGGAAGCTGGACGCGGACGTGCGCGAGGTTTCGGGCGTGACTCCGAAAATCGAAGTGCTGGCGGTGCCCGATGCGAAGGCTTTCGCGGGGCTCGAGTCCGACCTGCAGCGTGCGGAGGGGCCGCTCGTCGTGGCCGCGCCGAGCGCGAGCGAAAACCTGGACGGAGCGCGCGCTCTGGTGAGCTCCGCGATCGAGCGGCGCTGGCCGGCACGCAGCGCAGGTGCCGTGTTGCAGGTGTCGGTTGAAGTGACGGGACAGCCCGTGCCCGTGCGTATCGCCCACCTTGGCAGCGCCGTTGACGAGACAGCCAGAGAGACTTTGGAGCTGTCGCTGGAGAGTGAGCTGGGGCAGCCAGTCCGCGTTTCGACGCGCGCCATTCCCAGTGGAGAAATACTCCGGGACGGCAACGACGCGCAGTTCTTGGCGCGCTTGGCGGAGCTCAGCGGCGCTTCACGGGACCTGTCCGGCCTGCGCCTGTGTCTTCAAGCTGCCGCCGCGGCACCGCTCAGGGAGAAGCAAGCGTCTAGCGAAGAACAATTCACAGACGCGCTCGGCGAGATCTTGGCGGAGCATCCGCGGCTCACGAGATTGGATGGAGAGGATTGGCGGGCATGGGTGACCCGCGCAAGCTGCGGGCCGTCCGCGGAGGTGCCCTCACCGAAGCTCGCGCCCGACTAACCGCCGGGATCAATGCAGGCGAACATTGGGGGAGCTAACGCTGGGCGAGCTGGGGGGAGTGGGCGTGAGCACCCGCCCCTCCGTGGCTTCGAAGATGCTGCGAACCCGGGCAGCGAGTCCGTGGTCCAGAGCGGTGACCCGTACTAAAATGCGGTCGCGGCCGATTTCCTGTTGATATACCGACGCCTCGTCTTCGCGGATTCCCGCGCCCACCAACACGCCGAACACGCCGCCCCCAGCGCCGCCCGCCGCGGCCCCGGTGACCGCGGCGCCCACGGGGCCAGCAACGAACAAACCTCCAGGAATCGACAACGACGCGACAGCGGCAAGGCTGCCGAGCACGGCACCGAGCATGCCGCCGATCGCGAAGTTTGCGGTTCCTTCGCTTCGGTCCGGCCAGGGCGGTGCTCCGCCAATGTGGATCTCGCGTGCCGGACCAGACATGAAGAGGCTGATGTCGCCTCTGGAGAAACCGAGTTCCGCCAGCTCCTCGACGCCACGTTCGGCGGCGTTTCTGCTCGTGTAGGCAGCCGTAATGGCCTGGGTCATTGCTGTCATCCTTTCGCGGCGGTGCGGTGAGACCGCGTCGCGGGTCCGCAGATCTGCCGTGACCAGCAAGACTGGGGCCAATTCCCACGTTGCCAGCTGGGCGACGCGCCGGCCGGCCGATCTTCGCGAGCATCACCCGCGCAGGACGACCTTGGTGTTTCGAGAGGACCACTGTGACGTGCGTGAATGCGCCAACGCGTGCCCGCGCACGTGACAGCTCTTCCCGCGTCGTGAAGACGGGACGGAACGAGCTCGATCGAGCGAGCCGCGTCACGGCACCTACGTTGCAGAGCGCTGTTCTCGAATCCAATCACGCAAGCGTACGAGAGCAAGACCGAGGTGGCCGATGGCACGGTCCGGTTTGATTGGCGCGGTCGATACGAACTACGAACGAGCCGTGGCTGCGTCAAGCAGGGTAAGGCCACGTTGACGGGCGCGGTGGACAGCTGGAGTGAGCGCCTCGCTGCCACGGAGAACGCGCTCGAGGGCGGAGCAATCGCCGTGTACAACCAGCGGCGCGTCGAGTGAACCGCGCCGCGGCCGGCGTACCCGCTGAGCATCACAGGCGACTGCCGACGCCGACGGTGCCGCGAGCAGGTTGTTCAGCGCGCGCGGCATGCGCGTTGCAGCGAATGCGCCGAGGCGAAAGGACTTGGTGAATGACGACGTTCGTCACTGGCATATACACGCGACAAGAGTCGGCTGATCAGGGCGTTGTCGCGCTGGACGACGCCGGATTCGCCAGAGAGCAGGTCAGCGTCGTGGTGGCTCGCAGGCGCGCGCCGGACCTTCCCCTACAGCCACAGCGCTCGAAGCGCGCCGAAGGTGCGGCGGCAGGTGGCTTGTTCGGAGCCATCATCGGCGGCTTTGCCGCGATCTCGTCGCTGGCGTTTCCGGGCGGGATCGTCGTAACTGGCCCGATCGCTGCGGCATTCGGCGGCGGTGCTTTGGGCCTCGCTGGGGGAGCTTTATTGGGGGCCGTCGTGGGTACGGCCGCATCGGAACGGGACTACCAGAGTTACGGGCGGCAGCTCGCGCGCGGTAGCATATTGGTGAGCGTTGCTGCGAACGACAAAGACTCCGAGACGCTGGCGCGCTCGATTCTGCAGGAAACGGGCGCGCGCACGATCACACCGCAAGAACGAAGTCGAGCTGCGGCGTAGGGCTTCCGTCGCGCGGAGCGCCGGCCACTTAGCCGTGCACCAAATTGCGCAAGTGGGTCAAAGGGAAACACTCGTGTGGTCTTTGGGCATCGCGAGCGAGCAATCCGCCACTCGGCGAGGGCGCATGTTAGATCTGCGCCCCAATTTCCGGCGCGCTCGGCTCGCGTGCGGCGCCGAGAGCCGGACCCGGACCGTGCCGGTAGGAGAGTCGACATGACGTTGCGTGAAACGGGCTCGATGGGAACCGAGAAGTCTGAACTCGAGAACGGCATGGCGTCCGGCCGGATCGTGCTCGTCTCGAATCGACTGCCGGTCTCTATCCGCGCCGCGCGCGGCGGCATCGAAACGATTCCGAGCTCCGGCGGGCTCGCCACCGGCCTGCGCGGTCCGCACAGTCGAGGAAACAGCCTCTGGATCGGCTGGCCCGGAGATACGAGCGGTCTCGACCAGAACGCACGCCGGGAGCTGGACGAGAAGCTCGCGAAGCTGCGCGTCGTGCCCGTGTACCTTTCTCCAGGCGAAGCACGCCGCTTCTATGAAGGGTTCGCGAACGGCGTGCTCTGGCCACTCTTGCACGACATGCTAACGCGCATTCCGCCGCACTCGCGGGACTGGGATTCTTACGTGCGTGCCAACGAACGCTTCGCGGACGTCGTGGCCGAGCACGCCGGAGGCGCGGACCAGATCTGGATACACGACTATCAGCTGATGCTTTTACCCGGCCTTTTGCGCCGCCGTTTGCCGCACGCACGCATCGGCTTCTTTCTGCACGTGCCCTTCCCGTCGTCCGATATTTTTCGCGCGCTTCCCTGGCGCGCCCAGATCATCGAGGGGCTGCTGGGAGCCGATCTGATCGGATTTCACACGTTCGCGTACGTGCGGCATTTCGCCACCAGCGTGCTTCGCATCCTGGGGCTCGATACGCAAGGCGACCGCATCAGTTATGCCGGACGCAGCGTGCGGCTGGGTGTATTTCCGATGGGCATCGACAACGCGCTATTCGCCGAGCTCGGCTCGGACGCCGGGGTCATTGCGGAGAGCGCGCGCATCCGCGAGGCGGTTCCGGGCAGCAAGATCCTGCTGGGCGTGGATCGGCTCGACTACACGAAAGGCATTCGCAGGCGTCTCCTGGCGGTCGAACGGCTGCTCGAGCGCGAGCCGGCGCTGCGCGGAAAGCTGCGCTTCATTCAGCTGGCGGTGCCGTCACGAGAACACGTGGACGAGTACCAGAGCTTTCGCCGTGAGCTCGAGGAGCTCGTCGGCCGCATCAACGGTGCGTTCGCCACGGTCGACGGGAGCGCGCCTGTGCATTACCTGTACCGCTCCGTTTCGCCCAAGCAACTCGTGGCGATGTACCGCGCGGCCGACGTGATGGTCGTCACGCCGCTGCGCGACGGCATGAACCTCGTCTGCAAAGAGTTCGTGGCGTCCCGCGCCGATGGCGACGGCGTGCTGGTGCTCAGCGAAATGGCCGGCGCTGCCGATGAGCTCGGAGAGGCCATCTTGGTCAATCCGTACGACGTGGATGGCACCTCGGCAGCGCTCAGTCGCGCTCTGGCCATGTCTGAGCCGGAGCGCCGGCGCCGTATGGCGCCGATGCGCGAGCGGGTGCTGAGCCGCTCTGTGCATGACTGGGCGGCCAACTTTCTGGCAACTCTGGAGCAACAGTCCGCGTGGACGCCCGTGAACGACTTGCGCAAGCAACCGAATGCCATTGGAGAGGTGGCGGAACGAATGGCATCCGCTCGCGACTTGAGCCTGCTGCTCGACTATGACGGCACGCTCGTACCCATCGTCGCTCATCCGGATCTGGCGGCGCCTGGTCCCGGTCTTCTCGAGCTCCTGCACGAGCTCGTACGACTGCCGCGCGTTTCGGTGTGCATCGTAAGCGGTCGCACGCGAAGCACGCTGAATGAATGGCTCGGCGAGCTGCCCATCGTGATGTTCGCGGAGCACGGGCTCTGGATTCGCGATGCTGCGCCTGACAGTTGGCGTACCAACTTGCGTGTCGACAACGCGTGGAAAGAGCAGGTCCGCCCAATTCTGGAGGAGTTCGTCGCCCGCACGCCGGGTTCTTTGATCGAAGAGAAAAGCGCCGGCATCGTCTGGCACTTTCGCGGCACCGACCCGGAATTCGGCTTGATGCAGGCGAAGGAGCTGCACACCCATCTGCTGGCGGTGTTGGCCCAAGACCCCGTCGAAATCCTCACGGGGGACAAGGTGCTGGAGATTCGTCCGCACGGCGCCAACAAAGCGGCGGCCGTGGCACACGCCGTGGAACGCATGCCTCGAGGAACCGTGCTCGCCGCTTTCGGCGATGACCGCACCGACGAAGACGTGTTCGCAGCATTGCCTGCCGGAGCGCTATCCTTTCACGTTGGAATGCGGCCCACGCGGGCAACGCACCGGCTGGCCGATCCCCTCGAGGTGCATGCGTTGCTGAAGCGTCTGGTCGAGCTACGTCGGAAGTAAAGCACCCGTACAAGACACGCCCCTCTGACCTCGGGTTCGGCAAGCTCTGCTCGATCGAATCACGGCCGGGCGGGTGACGTAGTCACCGACCGCGCCACTTCGTCGCGCAGCAATGTGCAGGACGCGCCGCGGGTTTGACAGCTACCCAATGTCGTTCGCAGCGCGATCTCTAACGCGTCGCCCGCGGCTAGAGAAAATACCTTCGTTTCATGAGGCGGCCAGTCGAGCTGCCAGCGACCAGCGCCCACTCTCAGGCGATGCTCCTGGCGGCCGATGCGTGCGGGAAAGCGGATATGAGCGCCGCGCCGCTCCGCCTTGTGCTTGGTGCCGGCGGGAAGGGGCGAGAATGTGAGGGCCGTGCTCGAGTCGACCGGCGCGTATTTCGCTCGGCACGAAAGCTGACTGTCCTTCTTGACGGTACTGCACGCGACCACACGCCTCGCCTCGTGCGAAATTTTGACGCTCACTTTGTCGTTTGGCGGAGGCTGCAGGGAGCTCGGCGGAAGCGCGGCGCGCGGCTGTAGCCACAGCAGCGGCAGCACACCAAGCGTGGTGGCAGCGATCGCGCGAGACAATTTGAAGAACATCCGTTTCACGCTGGAGAAGGGCCACTCCAGGGTACCTCAGTCAGCCGCGCGACGGCAGGATCGCTTCACACTGCACGAGGCCCGCGGTATGCGCTGGTCCCGCTACTCGGCGGAGCAACAGCTGACAGCGGGGACTCAGAGACGCGTGAGCCCAGACCCTGCGGGTCGGGACAGCGGGCCAGCTGGCGATCTTCCGCGGCGTCGAAGGCGCGCTCGATGCTTTGCAGCACGAGCTGGCGCTGCTGCTCGAGCGACGGCCGGCGGCCGGGGGGCGCCATCAGCAGTAGATCGTCGAGCGCGCTGAGCAACCGGCGCATGACCTGGGCAGAGTCTTTGCCACAGTGACGGATCTCGGTCATTGCCAGCGTGAGCAGCGCGTCCCAGCCGACGCGCGGCACGATCACGCGCACCGTCCCGTGTCGGTCGCAAGCGACGCGCGCGTCGAGTGGATGATGCACGACGGCGCGGAGCAAGTCGTGGATGTGGTCCAGCGCCTGCACGGCCGTGGTCGGATCGTTCGTTCCCGGAGACAAGGCGCGGATTGCGATGTCCACCAGGTGCCGGAAGCCGAGCGCCAGGTCCTGCTGCGACGTGCGATCGATGCGCAAGTCGAACGCCACACGGATCTCTCGATCGTCCACGGCTTGCGCGTCGCCGAGGATCTCGGCCAGCGCACTACCCCTCGGCACGAAGTCACCGACCAGCGGAACGACGCGAATCACGACGCTGTGGCGCTCTGCCGTAGCCGCCAAACTCGCTTCGTGTACGTAGGTTAGAATGCGTCCGTCGCGATCCCAGCAGATCGTGCGTGCTGGTTGGAGGCGCCCGGCCATTGCTACCGCGTCGCCGGTGAACGATGCCGACTTGGGTTCCCCTAGTGCCTCGATCACCTTGCGCGCGTCCAGTGCGAGACGGCGGATAATCTGACTGACTCGGATCGATTGCGCGATGTGGTTGAGGTAGAGCACGAAGAGAATCAAGCTCAGCGCGACCAAGAAGTAGGTGGTGGTCAGCGAAATCTGGGGAACGAATCCGCCATTTTCGGAGCGGACGGCGCGCAACAGCACGAGCGAGTAGGCAAACGTCCCCAGGAACACCGCCAAACTGAATTTGGTCTGTCGATCGCGGAGGAACGACTGTGTCACCCGCGGTGAGTACTGTGCTGAGGCAAGCTGCAACACCACCATCGTGATGCTGAACACGAGCACCGTCAGCGTCAGCATGGTCGTGGCGATCACGGACAGCACGTCGCGCGCGGCATCCGGGTCCGATAGCGTCATCGAGCCCAGCAGATCCTCGAAAACGTAATGATCCAGATACAGCGTGCCGAAGCTGCCGCCCGCCGCGAGTGCCAAAGCGGTCAGCGGCGGCAGCCACAGCGACGACTTCACCGATTCGGCGGCCGAACGCAGAGAGGCGTGCACCTCCTCAGGATGAGCAAATCCGGTGCCAGCGCGCCTACAGCGTACCGGAGCCGCGCGCGACCTGCACGGAGCAAGGGGCGTGCCGAAACACCGCCTCCGCGACACTGCCGACGAGCCAGCGCTGAAGCTTCGTCCGCTCCTGCGACCCCACGACGATTAGGTCCGCCCCCCAGCTCGAAGCTTCATCGATGATGACGTCGCGTGCATCACCGGTGCGCACCACGGTCTCGAACGTCAGCTCGTGTTTGTCGCGCAATAGCTCCACGACCCGGCGGACGACACTCTCGGACTCGAGCTTCAGGCGCTGTGCGAGCTCCTCGTACTGACCGGGATGCGAAACCCCAGCTGCAGCCGCAGGCTGCACGACCGTGGCGCTGGAAACACCGGCCATCCACCCCGGCGCGAAGCGCGAGGGAGCGAACAACGCCGATACGTCACGCGCCACGGAAAGCACGCGCAGAGTCGAGCCTGGCGGCCAGCTCATGTTCTGCACGGCGTGAACCGCCGCGACGGACGGTTCCGTTCCGTCTACTGCCAGTAGGATCTTCATGCACGACGACAGGCATCAAGCGTGCCGGACGGACATCCAGAGCGCGTTCTTTTGCTGGTCAGCCAATTCCGGGAACCGCCGCATCTTCAGCGGAGCACGTGTTCCTCGCGCCAAGCGGACGTCGCGAAGGTCGTCCGCGAAAGCGGCATGGCGCGGCTCGTGGGACTGCGCGTAGCGCGTACGTCACTCCGGCGACGCTGGCGGGACACCACTCCGCAGCCCTTGCGTCTGGCTGATTTCGGTGCGGTCCTCGGTGTCCTTCGCAGCGTGAGTCAGCGCGACTTTCATCTGCGGACAGGAGCGGGTCCGTTGCATCTCTGCCGCGCGCTGGCGCAAGTGCTCGCGCATCACCGCCGTGTCGCGCAGATACTGAGCGCGGATGTTGAGGCGAGCTCCCCCGGGTACCTCGACGACCTCGCTCCGACCGCCGACCCCTGCCGGCGTGGAGTCGCTAGCGTATTCGCGCGCCAGCTCTTGTGTGCGCGCGCGCACATCTCCCGGCGACGACGTGGTGCTGAAGATCAACGCCGCTCCGCCTTCGATCGGAAGGGAAGTCAGCTCCGTTTCCGGGACCTGCATCGGGCAGTTGGGCAACGACGTGTCGAACGCATAGTTCGGCAGCGGTGGGCGGATCTGTGTAGGGCGGCCCCACCCGGCATTTGCCGGCTCACGCTGCGGGCTGCCCGCGCCGCAACCAGGAACTGCCAAGCCGGCTACCAACACGACATGAGTGAATGCGCGCATCGTCATCGCAAAACCTCCTGTCTACGAACGTGGGGGTGCGGTGCTCCTCGTCAAGCCGGTTTTTTCAGTGCCGCACGCGGGTAAAGTGCGTCAGTTTAGCGCGAGAATGCGCCCGTTGGCGCATAGCGAAACAGCCAAGCGCGCGAAGCGGACGTCGCGCGTTGTGCGACACGCAGCTTCGCGCGTAGCCAAGCGCGCGCGACTGCGATCCCAGTGAGTTCGTGCGAACCGTAGCAGCGCCGCGTGCTTCTTGCCGGAGGTGGTGCGCTGAGAACGCCGTGATGCAGGCCGTGCGGAGTTGGGCGTGTGAGGCACATGCATTGCAGCGCAAGACGTCAGACGACGACGGAAGGAGCCTTGCCGGGAGCAGCGCACAACGAGTCCCCTGCCTGGCACGGGACTCGTGTGCGCGCGGCTCCTTCAGTGGTACTTTGGAAGCGGACCTGATCATGGAAGCCAGATGGACCCGCTTCCACTCCATCGGCTCGGCGCTCCGGCCGAAGCTCACTGTCGCTTGGGAGCTGCTCCGCGACGCGCTTAAAGGCTTTGCGAAAGATCGCGGGGATCTGATCGCGGCGGCGCTGGCTTTTTACACGCTCTTGTCGATCGCTCCGCTGATCCTGGTCGCCGTTGCGATCGCGGGGTTCGTCCTGGGGGAAGGCGCGGCGCGCGCTGGAATGACGCGATTGCTGCGCGAATCCTTCGGCTCTCAGTTCGCCTCCACGGTCAATGTCTGGGTCGACGAGGCGTCGAGCTCTGGAGGCTTCGCGTCGTTCGTGGGAGGCGCCCTGGCGCTGCTCACCGCGTCGCGGCTGACCGTCCAGCTCCGGAGCGCCATGAACGTGATCTGGAACGTGGACGTTTATCAGGAGAAGTTCTTCAAGGACACCGTAAAGCACTACATTCAGCGGCGTCTGTTCGCCTTCGCGCTGGTCGTTGCGTCCGGACCATTACTCCTGGCCGTGATCGTGTCGCGCGCTGTCCTGACCGGGCTGCACGATGCGCTGTTTGCCGACTCGCCGGTGGCGGGGTTCGTGCTCCAAGGCACGCAGGTGTTGTTCTCTATTGCCATGGTCGCGCTGGCCTCTGCGATCGTGTTCAAGGTCGTTCCCG
>DATDJP010000263.1:0-5955 GCA_036520475.1 Polyangiaceae bacterium
TCGAAATCCGGCCCGAGCACGCGGAGGGCCAGCTCGTCCGCCGAGCGCCGGGTCTTCGCCGCCAGCCGCTGCACGAACGGGATGACGTCGTCTGCTGCGACGTCCACGAGCCGCGCGAGAGCTGCTTTCGAATCCATCGGCGAGGGACACTCTTCTCGCCCCCGGACGAGGTCAAGGCCATTGACGCCTTCACCCGCTCCCGTTGTAAGGGCACGATAGGCCATCTTGATCTGCCCGGCGCCACTCGAACCTGGTGACCTCGTCCAGGTCATCGCTCCCTCTGGAGCGTTCGATCGGGCGCTCGTGCTGCGCGGGATCGGCTGGCTCGGATCACGCTACCGCGTGCGATTCGACTGGGAAGCGTGCGCGCGACACGGCTTTTTCGCGGGCAGCGACGCACGCCGGCTCGCAGAGCTCGACCGAGCGCTGCAGTGCCATGAGACGCGCGCGATCGTGGCAGCGCGAGGCGGGCACGGGCTGCTCCGCATCGCGCACCGCGCAGATTGGTCGGCGCTCCAAAAAGTACCGAAGTGGTTGGTCGGCTTTTCCGACAGCACGGTGTTCCACGTCGAAGCCAGCCGCGCCGGCGTTGCGTCGATGCACGCCGACAACGTCGGCGGGCTCGGACGCGCCTGGGATCCGGCGCGTCAGCGCTGGCTCGAAGCGCTCGAAGCGCCGCGCAAGGAGCGCGTCTTCACTCGGCTTCGTTGCTGGCGATCCGGGCGCGCGCGCGGCGTGCTCAGCGGCGGCAACTTGACGCTCTTGCATGCCTGCGCCGCAGCGGGCCGTCTGTTCATCCCCGACGGCGCGGTGCTGGCGCTCGAAGACGTGAGCGAAGCAGC
This sequence comes from Polyangiaceae bacterium, assembly GCA_036520475.1. Lineage (GTDB taxonomy): Bacteria > Myxococcota_A > Polyangia > Polyangiales > Polyangiaceae > DATDJP01. The sequence continues at coordinate 843 of DATDJP010000263.1, forward strand.
GTATCGAGTCGATCGCATGGTGAGCGCGCTGGTGCTCTCGGGCGCGTTCGCCAAAGTGGCGGCGGTGCTCGTGGGCGACTTCGTCGATTGCGGGCCTTCTTCCGTGCAGGGGGTCAGCGTCTGGCACGTGCTCCGCGAACACCTGAGCGAGCTCGGCGTCCCGGTCGTCCAGGGCCTGCCCTTCGGACACGGCCTGTTGCACAACGAGCCGCTGCCGCTCGGGCTACCGGCCGCGGTGGACGCGCACGCAGGCACGGTGACGCTCTCCGCGCGCGCTCACCCTTGACGCCGACGCACCGCGACGGGTTCGGTCAGCGGCGCTCGTCTTCTTCGAACAGCTCCTGTTCGTCGACCTGGAGCTCGCCGTCGGCCATCTCCTCACGCGTTCGGGGTACCGGCGTCAGCTGCACCGGTCTCGGCGAAGACGCGATGGAACGCTCTTCGAGCTCGCGCAGGCTGGCCGTCTTCGTGATGTCTTCTTCACCGACGTAGGCGTCGTCCGCGAACGCGAGCTGTGCGTGACCGCGGATACCGGAGTCGCGATTCCCCGCATTTCCACCGGCCTCCGAGACGGGCTCGGGCGAGACCTGGACGGCGGATTCGGTGGGTCCGCGCGGGGGCTCGTCCGCTTCCGACGACTTCGCCAAAGGCCGCTGCAGCATCCGCAACTTGGCGCGCTCGAGCCCTTCGCTGGCCTCCGGATCGCCGCTCTTCATGCGCAGCACGCGCCGCCAGGCATCGGCCGCTTCGCGCGCGTCGTCCAGCTGCTCCTCCCAGAGTCGCGCCACCTTGCGCGCGAGCTCAGCGCGGCTCGTCGGGTCCTTGCCACGCAGGATCTGGTCCTCGTAGAGCTGGACCATGCCGCGGTAGTCCTGGAGCTCCGTATACAGGTCACGGAGCTCCTCCATGACCTTCACGTCCGCCGGCATCAGATCGTGCAGCTTCTTGAGGTCCTGCGCGGCGCCCGGCTTGTCGCCCAAGCGATCGCGACGGACGGCAGCGCGCCGCGCGAGCAGCTTACGCACGAGCGGCCCGTCGAACACCTCGTCGAGCGCGCGCGAGAGCACGGCTTCGATACGCGCGGGTGTCCCTAGCGCTTCGGCCAGGCCTTCGAGCGCGTCGAGGCCGGCGTCGTCCACGTAGGTGATCAGCGCGTCGCCCAGCCAGCCGAACGCGCGCTCGTCGTCTTCGAGCTTTTCGTGCGCCAGCTTGGCGGCACGGCGCAGCAGCGCGCTGCGCGTCCGTCCGCCGTCGCGCAGCCCCTGCCCGCCCGCGGCCATGGCTTCAGCCAGCACACGCGTGAGCTCGGGTTTGTCGCGCGTGTCATCGGCCCGGGTGGCGCTGTCCTCGAGCACCGCCAGGGTCTCGGCGGTGATGGCGCCGCTCAGCCCGAGATCGAGCAGCGCGCGCGCGCGCTTCCATTCTTCGTAGTCCGCCGCGACTTCGGCCGCGCGCGACAGGGCACGCAAGCGATCTTCCGGAGCCTTGCAGCGCGTGACCTGACGCTCGTAGAGGCTCACGACCTGGCTAGCGGCCGTGGCCAGCTGCGCGAGGCGCGCGAGCAGCGCCTCGACCTCGCCGGGCGGCACGCTGGTGAGCGCCTGCTCACCGTGCTGCAGCGCTTCTTCGGGTTCCACACCCGCTTCGACGAGCACCTCTGATTGCCGTACCATTTCCTGCGCCCGCGCCCGGCCGCTGAGCTCCTGAACGGTGATGTCGTGCGCCATACCGAGCGCGTCGAGATCCCGGAGGCGCACCGCGACGCCCTCGAGGCGCCGAGCGAACTCCGCGTCCGCGCCGCGCGTCCGCGCGAGCTCCTTGGCCACCGCCGCTGCGTCCGTTTCACGGCCCACTTCGAGGAAGCGATCGAACGCGCCGCGCAGCGCGTTCTGACGTTGCTTGCCGGGTGCGTACTCCAGATACCAATCCACGAGCTTGGTCGCGACGATGCCCTTCCAGCCGAGCTCGTCGCCGAGCCGCACGTACTCCGCGCGCGACGCCTCGTCGCCACGATCGCCCGCCTCGAGCAGCACGGCCAGGGCTTCGTCCGGCTTGCCCAGCTCGACGTGCAGGATCTCGGCGAGGCGGCGCGTCATGCGGCTCACCTCCTCGTCATCTGCTTCGATCTCGATCAGCGCGCTCAGGTGCTCGGCGACACGCGGCCAGTCCGAAAGCGCTTCACGGAGCCGGCACGCCCGTTCGAGCACCTCGAAGTCCTCCTCGTCGAGATCGCGCACGATGTCGAGCACGCGCACGGCATCCTCCGCGCGCTCGAGCTCGTGCTCGTACAGATTCGCGAGGCGGTGTGCGACCTCGAGGTCTCGAACGACGGCCAGGTGGCGCTCGAGCGCGCGCGCCAAGCCCTCGGTATCACCGCTCTTTTCGGAGAGCTCGGCGATCGAGCGCAGCGCCGTCAAGCTCGTGGGATCGTACTCGCGGAGCAGCTCCTCGTAGCGCACGATCGCGCCCTGCGCGTCGTCCAGACCGGTCGCCAAGATCTGCGCTTCCCGCTGCAGTAGCCGCGCTTTCTCGGCGCGATCCGTCACGACCGGCACGAGCCGACGCAGATAATCGACGGTCTCGTCGAAGCTTTGCCGTTCCTCTGCGTCATCGGCGAGCTCCGCCAGCGCCTCGGCGTCGTCCTGCTCCTCGACCAGCTGCCGCAGGCACTCGCGCGCCCCGTCGCGGTCGTCGAGCGGTCCCTGCAGCAAGGCGGCCGCGCGTTTGCGGAGCTCGAGCCGCTCGGACAGCGCGGGCAACTTGGCCGCGCGTTTTTGCAGATATGCGGCCAGATCCGCCAGGCGTCCGGCTTCCGTGTAACGAGCTTCGAGCTCACGCGCGTATTCGGAGCTGACGGGGTCGAGCTCGCTCGCCTGCTCGAGGCGCTGCAGCGCACCGGAGGCGTCGTTGGTGCGTGTCAGGTACTGTGCTGCGCGCGCCAAGAGCGCCGCGCGCTCCTGCGCTTTGCCGATCAGCGAAGCACGCTCGACCGCGCTCCTGGCGGCCTCGGTCCACGCTTCACCGACCGAGAAGCATTGTTCTGCGGACTCCCACACCGCCGCTTCGTGCGACAGCTCGGCGGCGTGTGCGAAGGCTTCGCCCGCTGCACGGTACTCGGAAGCCTTGTGGCGCAGCTCGCCGAGCTTCTTGTAGACCTGAATGCGCGCGCGCTCGTCCTTGAGCGACGCGGCGCCGGCGGCGAGCGCATTCGCCGCCAGGTCGTGGCGCTGCGCCTTTTCGAAGTGTTTGACGGCCGTCCAGACCGCGGTTTCGTCGCCCGGGGAGAGCTCGGCGATGCGCAGCCACACTTCGCCGGTGGCGACGGGATCGCGCCGCTTCTGTTCGTGCAGCTTGGCCAGGTTCTTTTCGAGCGCAACACGCTCCTGCAGATCGCCATGTTGCTCGGCCTCGCGCTCGAGCAAGGTCGCCAGATCGTCCCATTTGCCCGCGCGTTCCAGCAGGCGGCGCAGCTGGCCGCGCGCGTTCTCGTCGTTAGGCTGCGCGCCCACCAGCTGTTTCCACGCGGAAATAGCGCCATCGATGTCACGCAGCTGCGCTTCACACAGATTGGCGATTTCTCGGAGCCAGCCGACGCGCGCTTCCGAGTCAGTGTCGGAGCGGCGACTCGCGGCGAGCAGCACGTCACGCAGCTCGGCGTACTTGCGCGTTTGCCGGAGGTGCGTCTCCATGAAGCCGAGCGCCTCGGGCTGTGCGGCGTCCACCTCGAGCACCGCGCGATAGGCAGCGGCGGCGTCGTTCTTCTTGCCGCGCCGCGCCAGCGCCTCGGCCGACTCGAGCAACGTGCGAACGTGCGCGCTTGCATCCTGGGCCTGTGCCGGAGCCGGCACGGCCGCAGGCGGGCCCTCGCTCGCCGCGGCGCCGCCGTAGCGACCGCTGAGCTCCAGAGCTTGTGGCGCCAGTGCACCATGGGGGCTCTGCTTTGCGTAGACCAGAGCCTTGGGCGAAAGCTCCTGTTCTCGACCGAGCTCGGCGGCGTAGTAAAGCGCGAGCTGCATCGCGCGGTCGTGGGCGGGCGCGAGCTCGAGCGCGCACGACGCATACGAGTAGCCGTACTCGCCCGGGAACTGCTCGGCGAGCTCCACGAACAACTGCGCCGCCTCCGCGAGCTCGCTCTCGTGGACGATCTCGCCGGTTTGAACGCGTTCCAGCACGGCCGCGCCGAGCAGCTGCTTCAAGGTCGGGTCATGCCCGCCCTCCCTCAGCAAAGCCGAACGCAGCACGGAGGTCGCACCCGCGAGATCCCCGGCGTTCTTCCGTACTTCGGCCTCGTCCTGAAACAGCGCCAGCTGCCGCTCCGGATCCTCCGGGATCAGTTGTTGCTCGAGCTCGAAGTACGGAACGGCTTCCGCCCACTGACCGAGTCCCTTGTAGAGCTCGCGCACGGCGTAAATCGCGTATTGGCTGCTCGGATCGTACTGAATGGCGCGCCGATAATTGTCGATCGCCTTTTTGGTCTGCGACAGCGGCGGCTCGGACCAGAGTCTGCCGAGCTCCTCGTGAAGCACGGCCAGCTGCGTGGCCAGCTCCGGATCTCGCTCCAGGTGAGGCGCGAGCGCCTTGGCGCGACGCTCGAGCAGCGCGACCAGCGCTTTGTTGTCCCCCTTTTCGCGGTACAGCTCCGCGAGCCGTTCGGCGGGGACGTTCTGCGTCGGGTCGCGATCGATGGCGATCATCAGTGCGCGCGCCGCGCGGTGCGCGTCGTCGAGTGTGCCCGCCCACACGTTCGCGGCCTCCGTCAACCAGTGGCTGGCCAGGGCCGGATCACTGCTGGCGGTGCCGACTTTCTCGAGCAGCATCGCGTACGAGCGTGGATCGTTCAGCCCGGACTGATGGGCGTAGGTGATCGCTTCCTGATCGTGCGGGTTTTCAAGCAACCGCTCGACCAGGCTCTCCATCTCCCGAGGATCCATGTCGAGAGGTCAAGCTAACACGAGCCCGGGCGTAAGCGCGCCACCATCCGCCGCGTTATCAGGGCAAATCGGAGAACTTCATGAAGCACAGCCGAATTCTCGAATGCGCTCGAGGCACGTCGAAGGCACCCGTACGCAAGCACTTCACCGGGTTCATGGCAGCGCTCGGCGTGACCTTCATT
>DATDJP010000264.1:0-61459 GCA_036520475.1 Polyangiaceae bacterium
TAGCGGTGCAGCGCGTACTCCAGAACTCCGGTGAGTACAAAATCGCCTGGACTTCCACGACGGACCCGCGACCATCCCATTCCGCAGGGCCCGACGTCGTGCTGATTTTGGGCAGCACGGCGGGCGTCAGACTCCGGATACGGCAGCACCGAAAAGCAGGCTGGAGCAAGGGGCTAGCAGTTGCCGCCGCGGACACTCGACCGGAAATCGCGGCGGCCTGCCTGGATGCCGGCGCCGACGACTACATTCGTCTACCGCTGGATAGTAAGGAGTTACTGAGTCGCATTCACGCCCTCGCGCGCCGATCCAATCCGTTCACGGTGTCGAACGGCACGGTGAAGCTCGACTCCTATGCGTACGTTGCAACCATCGGCGCCCGGCGCGCGGCGTTCAAAAAAACGAGCTTTCGCCTGTTCGCGTACCTGGTTGAACGCGCCGGGCAATGGACGGGTACGAAGGACTTGCAGGCCAATGTTCTTCAGGCTTGCTGCCGTGTGGGGGCGTCCAACGTTCGCTGGCATGTCCTCGAAGCGCGTCGAGCGCTGGGGCCGATGCGGTGGTGTTTACACAGTGACAGCCGGCGCGGCTACATGTTCGACATGCAGCCATGCGGCCTGACGCACTGCAATCGCGAATGAGATGAACGAAACAGCGTGAGCTGCGCATGCAGTAGCAGCCGCAGCGCGGCACGTGCGCCACGGTCGTGGATCGGCAACGAGCGCGGCTTTTCAAGGGCTTCTCCCGCTACGTGGCAGGCGATACCCACGTCATCTACGACGCGCTCTTTAAAAGGGCGTTTCGTCGGGGGTTGCACCCTGTGGGCCAGATCATATAATAATACATATGAAACAAATCCTGATTCAACTGGACGATGCATTGGCGGCCCAGCTCGAGAAAGTCGCCCCGGGGAGGAGCCGCAAGCGTTCCGACTTTCTTCGTGCAGTGATTGGTCGGGCGCTGCAGGACGTTCTCGAGATGCGCACCCGCAAGGCATACCGGAAATGGCCCGACGAGCCGTCGCCGTTCGACGCCGCCGGTTGGGCCGACGACAAGGAAGCCATGCGCCCGCCCGCCAAACGGACGAGGCGTCGCAATGCGCCGGGCAAGCGAGTCAGATGAGGCAATACGAGATCTGGTGGGCCAAGCTGCCGGAGCCCATTGGGATCCGCCCCGTGCTTCTGCTCTCGCGCAGTGCGGCATACGAGTACTTGACCCGCGTGCTTGCCGTCGAGGTTACGAGCCGCATCCGGGGAATCCCGCAAGAGGTGTCGCTCGGAGCCCGTGAGGGAATGCCGAGACGCTGCGTGGCCAATCTCGACAATCTACGGGCCGTTCCAAAGAGCGCTCTTCACGAGCGGGCAGGCCGACTTGGCGAACGCCGGATCGGCGAGGTCAAGCGGGCCCTCGGGCACACGCTGGGCTGGCTGGAGCTTTCCTCGCCGTAGAGTTGACTTACTCGTGAACGCAATCCCGCCCGCTCTTTACGCTTTGAGCCGATAGCCCGTCTTGAAGATCCAGTACACGGCGAACAGGCACAGCAGCAAAAAGACCAACGTCATGCCAAGGCTGATGCCGACACCGACGTCGGAGATGCCGTAGAAGCTCCAGCGAAAGCCGCTGATCAGGTACACGACGGGGTTGAACAACGTGAGCTTTTGCCAGAGCGGCGGCAGCATGTTGATGGAGTAGAAGCTGCCGCCGAGGAACGTGAGCGGCGTCACGATCATCATGGGTACGAGCTGCAGCTTTTCGAAGCCGTCGGCCCAGACTCCGATGATGAAGCCGAACAGGCTGAACGTGAGGGACGTCAGGATCAAGAAGGCGAGCATCCACACGGGGTGATCGACGCTGAAATCCACGAACAGGCGCGCCGTGGCCAAGATCAAGAGGCCGAGCATCACGGATTTGGTCGCGGCCGCGCCGACGTAGCCGATCACGACCTCGATCATCGAGATGGGGGCCGACAGCACTTCGTAAATGGTGCCGGCAAACTTCGGCATGTAGATGCCGAACGACGCGTTCGAGATGCTCTCGGTCAAGATCGACAACATGATCAGGCCGGGCACGATGAAGGCGCCGTACTTGATGCCGTTGATCTCCGTCATGCGTGAGCCGATGGCGGAGCCGAAGACGATGAAATAGAGCGACGTCGAGATGACCGGCGAGGCGATGCTCTGCAGGAGCGTGCGAAAGGTGCGCGCCATCTCGAACTTGTAGATCGCGCGGATCGCGTAGACGTTCATGAGCTGGACCTCACCAAGCTGACGAAGATCTCTTCCAGCGAGCTCTGACTGGTTTGCAGATCCTTGAACTCGATGCCGAGCTCACCAAGTCGCCGGAGCAGCCGGGCAATGCCCGTCTGGTCGGTCTTGACGTCGAACGTGTACACGAGCTCGTGGCCGTCGCCGGTCAGCTCCAGGGTGGCATCGGCGAGCTCCGGTGGGAGGTGCTCGAGGCGGTTCTGCAGCTGCAAGGTGAGCTGCTTCTTGCCGAGCTTTTGCATCAGGGCCGCCTTGTTTTCCACCAGGACGAGCTCGCCCTTGCTGATGACGCCGATGCGGTCGGCCATCTCCTCCGCTTCTTCGATGTAGTGCGTCGTCAGAATGATCGTCACACCCCCGGCACGGAGGCCCCGCACCATTTCCCACATGTTGCGCCGGAGCTCGACGTCTACGCCGGCGGTGGGCTCGTCGAGAAACAGGATCTCGGGTTCGTGGGAGAGCGCCTTGGCGATCATCACGCGGCGTTTCATGCCGCCGGAGAGCGTCATGATCTTCGCGTCTTTCTTGTCCCAGAGCGAGAGGTCGCGCAGCACCTTCTCGACGTGCGCGGGATTGGCCGGTTTTCCGAATAGCCCGCGGCTGAACTTCACCGTGGCCATCACGGTTTCGAACATGTCCGTGTGGAGCTCCTGCGGCACGAGGCCGATCTTGGTGCGAGCCGCGCGGTAGTCTTTGATGATGTCGTGTCCGCCGACGACGACGCTGCCCCCCGTCGGATTCACGATGCCGCAGATGACGCTGATGAGCGTCGTCTTGCCCGCGCCGTTCGGTCCGAGGAGCGCGAAGATTTCTCCCCGCCGAATCTCGAGGTCGACGTTCTTGAGCGCCTGGAAGCCCGACGCGTAGACCTTGCTGAGCTTCGAGACCGTTAGGATGGGCTGCACGGGCACACTCTCGTCAATGCAGCTGGGGCCAAAACTGGCAACGTCAAGTGCTGGCTCACGGCCTTGCCCTGGCAATCACGGTCCGAGCGATAGCGCACCGGCTCGGACGGAGCACACGATTTTCTTGCGTGTGTCGTGGCCGCGGCGATCTGCGGCGGAGCTCTTACACGCCGTCTCGTCGCCGCTGCTCGCGAACGGTCGCGAACCAGCGCGCCAAGGGGTGGTCCTCGCCGAGCAGGAGGGCGATGGGATTGATCCCCTTCGCCGTTGTCGACGCGCCGAGCGCGGGCGGTTCGAAGGCTTCGTACTTGCGGCCAGCCCAGGTCAACCAGACGTAGCGTGGGTCCTCGAGCGAGTGCTCGAAGTCGAAGCGGATGCGCGCGGGCAGACCCTTTGGGGTCACCGCCAAAACGTGTACGTGAAATCCATCCAGCGCGACGCGATGGCCGGCCTCTATCGGCTGGCCGCGCGGGCGGAAGAACTCGCCGATGTCCACGCCGCTCGCGACCGTGAGCTCGAGGCTCCGCGCACTCGGCCGTGTCACGGTCACCGGATCGATGCTCGTGACGAGCCAGCGCTGCGTCGTGGGCCGCGGAATACCGAGCACTGCCCGGCGCGTGGGCGAGAAACCGACGATCGCGTCGGAAGGTGGATTGACGTAGATGAAGGTGCGTCCGATCACGCTCGGCCCGTGCGGAGCGGAGTCGTCGGCGTTGTCGAAGAGCTCACGCACCGGCTTCAAGCTCGCCGCGCGCACGGGCACGAGCAGCGGATTGACGAACACATGATATCCGAGCATCGCGCTCGCCACGAAAGCAAGCAGGCGACCGTGCTCCTTCCCGTCGCGCAGCAGGGCCGCGCCGATTTCGGCAAACACCCCGGCGATTCCGAAGCTCATCCAGAGCAGCAGACGATCGGAGGGAGCCGTGGTCGCAGCAAACGGCGTGGCGAGCGCTGCGCCCAGCAAGAAAAAGCGAGCGGTTCTGCTGTTCCAGCAGGTCCGAAAGACCACCCACACGAACACGCCCACGACCAGCGCTGCGAACACGCCGACGACCCAGGTCAGGCCGGGCAGCAAGATGTCGTAGCCAGTCCACGGATCGGCGGCCACGCCGGCCAGGTCGGCGAGCCAGAGCGCGAGCGCACGGCCGGGAAAAACCTTCAGATAGGTGAGCGGCGCGTGCAGCGGATCGAGATACGAGCCAGAGCCGTCCACGCCGTAACCGAGCGCACGCCACGCGAGGCGCCACGCAATCCCGATCAAGACGAACGGCAGGAGACTCGACAAGCGGCGGCGCAGCGGCGCGTCGTCGAGGACGATGGCGTACGCGACGAGATACGCGCTGACCGCCGCGCCGCTCTCGGCCGCGAGCAAACCCGTCGCAAAGCAGAGGGGACTCAGCCAGGTCGCCGCGCGCGAGCCCTGCCGGCCCTTGAGGTAGAGGAAGAACGCGGCGAACGAGAACGTGCACGCGACCAGCGCATTGCGGTTGGCGATCCAGGCGACCGTGGCGGCGTGTGTGCTGTCGAGCGCGTACAAGAGGAGCGCAAACACGGCCAGCCAGCGTGGCTTCAGCAGCGTGCGATACACGTTCCAGACCGCGCCGAGCAGCAGCGCCGACCACAGCAGATTGTGCGCGTGCATCAACGGGGGTGAGCTCGGCCAGAGGGCGTAGTCGAGCCAGTGCGTCGCTGCCGTCACCGGTCGGAAGAACGCGAACCGTCCATTGGGATACGCCCACCAAGGCAAGATTCCGTCGGCGAACAGGGCTGGGTTGTGCTCGGGAGACGTGAAGCGAAACAGGTCCAGCGGATGTCGCGTCAAGCTCGACAGCTCCGTGGAGCCGCGCAAGATCAGCGCGTGCACGAAGTCGTCGCCGAGCAGTCCGGCCTCGAGAGACGGGGTCATCAACAGCGTCGTGAGCAGCACGAGCGCGAGCACCGCAAACCGGCGCTCACACACGGACCGGATCGGCGCGAGCCCAAATCGGGCGAAGAAGGGCTGCTTCGGGGCCTCGAGGGGACGACTCTCGAAGTCCTGGGGGCTCGGCTTCATCGTCGGATGACCCGCTGCGTGACGGGCCGGTCGAGACTGATACTGCGTTTCAACTCGCTTCGCTCGCGAGATTTGCGTGCGCCGGTCGCCTACGTGGCATTTTGGCGCGTCTCGACGGCGTTTGACGTTGTCTGAACATTCCAGTCAGCGCGTTGCGAGCATCAGTTTGCCGCTGTTCACAGGCAAGGTGACCGGCGCGGACCTCGTGTGTCCGCTGCAGCTCGTGTTACCCAGGCGAGCGAACCCCGTGAAACGACGCGCACCGGAGATCCGACGCATGACGACAAGCCGAGCTCGACGCACCCCGCTCACCCACCGCACCGCACTCGCGACGCTGCTGGCGACGACCTTCATCGGAATGGCTTGCGGTCCGCAGCCGCCCATCAGCGGTACCGCTGGTACTGGCGGCACGGGCGGCACCGGCGGCACACCCGGCGCGTGCAGTGCGGCGCCCGTGTTGCCCCGGCTCGCGCTCACGACTGCGGTGCCGAGCGCGGGACTCACTAAGGTCAGCTATGCCGCCCAGGCGCCGGGCTCCAGCGACTGGTACATGGTGGAGCAGGGAGGGCGCGTGATGGTGTGGACAGCCGGCGCGCTGCGGCCCACGCCGTTCCTCGACCTGACCGCTGAGTCCGCCATGGTCCTCGGCTACGAGGAACGCGGGCTCCACAGCATCGCTTTCGCCCCGGACTACGCGGCGAGCGGCAAGGTGTACGTCAATCTCACTCCCACACAGGGTCCGTCGATGAACTCGGATCTGGTGCTGGAATTCCGACGTTCGGCGCAGGATCCCTTCGCCGTCGATCCGGCGACGCGCCGGGTCATCCTCGAAACGCCCGGCGGTCCCGACTTCTATGGCACCGTGCACAACAGCTACACGCTCAAGTTTGGGCCCGACAACCTGCTGTACGTCGGCATGGGGGACGGCGGCGGCGTCTGCAACTCCGAACGTCCGGGCGTGCCGCAGGACATCGCGTCGCCGTTCGGCAAGATCCTGCGTCTCGATCCCAACGCTCCGCCGCCTCACGGCGCGGCGGGCAACCCGTTCCAGCTTGGAGGCGATCCGCGCGTTCTGCACTACGGTCTGCGCAATCCGTTCCGTTTCGGCTTCGATCGAGCGACCGGTGATCTGTACATCGGTGACGTGGGTCAGTCGCAGTTCGAAGAGCTGGACGTCGCGCCTGCCAATGCCGTGGGGCTGAACTTCGGTTGGGCGGCGTTCGAAGGCACGACCGCGACGTGTGCGGATCGCCCGCTGCGTCCTGGATCGACTGCCACGCCGCCGATCTTCGTCGCCGATCGCCGCGGTGGAAGCTGCGGCGCGTACTGTGACTGGATCTCGGTCGTCGCGGGCGCGGTCTACCGCGGCTCGACCATCCCGGCTCTGGTCGGCACCTACCTGTTCGGCGACTACACCGGCGCGCAGCTGGTGGGGCTGAAGCGCTGCGGCACGCAGACGTCGCCGGTCGCGAATATTCGTCGATCGTGCACGGGTGCAGGCGCCGGAGAGGCATGCTTGGGCAGTGTCGGCGGCGCCGCCATCGGGGGCGAGCTGACGGCGATCGTCGAAGGCAACGACGCAGAGATCTATTTCGTCGGCAACCGCAACACGCTGCTCAAGCTCGTCCCGGCGCCGTAGAGCTACGGTTCGTCAGCCGGCGCCCTCGCAGGCGGCCACGCGCTTCTCCAGGTCTGCACAGCAGATGGTGCGGCGTGTTTGCTCACCGCTCTCGGCAGCCGGGGCCGGCCGTTCGCGGGGCAGCGCTTCGTTCTTTTGCCACCACACCTCTGCGTCCGCGTCGCTCCAGCTGTGCGCGTCCCGGCAGGCCCGAAGCTCGCGCGCCAGCTCTCGCGCACTCTGCGGGCGCCCGGCGGGATCCTTGGCGAGGCACGCGAGCACCACGCGCTCGAGATCCGCGGGCACCGGCAAGAGTTCGGAGGGAGGTCGCGGAGGCGTGTGCAAATGATGCGAGCAGAGCTCCACCACGCTGCCACCACTGAAGGGCGGCTTACCGGTCAGCAGAAAGTACGCCACGCAGCCGAGGCCATAGAGATCGGCGCGCGCGTCCAGGCGGCTCGGCGCCAGGATCGCTTCCGGAGACAAGTAGAGCGGCGTTCCCACCACCGTGTTGATGTTGCTGTGCGTGACGTCGTTGTCGTTCTTGAGCTCGCGCACGAGCCCAAAATCGAGGACCTTCACGAAATCAGGCAGGCCGCCGTGGCGGGAGAGGTGAATGTTCGCGGGTTTGATGTCACGGTGAATGAGATCGACGCCGTGCGCTTCAGCCAGCGCTCCGCACACCTGGGTGAGGATGCGAATGACTCGTCCCGGTGGCTGCGCACCAAAGCATTGCACGAGCTGCTCCAGCGTGAGTCCCTCGAGGAGCTCCATGGCGTAGTAAAAGACGCCGTCGGGGGTGCGCCCGAAATCGAAGATCGAGATCGTGTTGGGATGCGCGAGCTTCGCCGTCAGCTGCACTTCCTTTTCGAAGCGCCGGAGCTGATGCTCCGAGCCTTCCCCCGCGAGCAGCTTGACCGCCGTGGGCCGGCGCAACATGGCATGTCGCGCGCGATAGACCTCGCCCATGCCGCCCGCGCCGATCTTCTCCTCGAGCACGTACTGCCCGAGCTGCCGCGCCTCGCGCGCCTTTTCTTGCAGGCCGTAGATGACCTTGGAAGCCAAGGTGCACACGACGGCTCCGGCAGTCGACCAGAGCGCGGCCTCGACGAGGCTGCGCGGCCGCGTCCCCACGATGGGGACGAGCTCCGGCGGCAGCGGGATTGTGGCGCGTGAGACGACCAGCGACGCGAAGCCCGCGGCACCCAGGAGCAAGGTGAGCTGCGGTACGCTCGGCACGATCATGGCGCGCGCCACGCTGACGTGCGTGATGGCGAGCAGGCTCGTGTAGAAGCCGTAGGGCTGCGCGGCGTGGTACCCCATGGCCGCAAATGACCAGCAGATACCCAGGGTGCCGGCAGCGTCGATGACCTGCAGCGCGCGCGGGGCGAACGAGCGCCGGTTCCTGAGCAAAAGCCACAAGCCGAGCGCGATCAACGTTCCGAATGCGTGGCTGCCGCGGCCGAGAGCCGTGTAACGCTTCGCTTCCGACGCCAGATCCGCCATCGTGGTCGCGAGCAGGAACATCCCGGAAATCCAGAACGTGACCCGGTTGAACATGGCCATGCGGTCCTGAAGGAAGCGCACGTCCTGCTCGGAGTCGGCCGGAACGCTGCCGAGGCGCACGCCAGAGTGCGGCTCGGCTTGCGAGCGGACGCGCGCCGAAAGCGGCTCCGTATCGGCGAGCTCCGTAGCGTACGACACGACAGCCGCTCCTCTACGCCGCCTGGCCTAAGTCCGCAAATAGCATGACGAATCGCGCAGTGAGCTCGGCAAGCCTTGCACACTGTGGAGGTCTTGATGTGTCGTGCTGCACAAGAACGCCTCAGTTACTTTCGCTTCATAGTGTTTTTCTCGCGGTCTGCCAGGGCTGCCAGCGCTGGACCGCGAGACACCCGCCCGTGGTTTGAGTCTTGCTTGAGTTCCGAGTGCTTTCGCTCGGTTGGGTGGGCGGCCTCCAAGGTACGCCTGCGCTGCCGCGCGAGTTTCCTTGGAGCACAGCGTGAAGCGTCACCTAGCGGCCTGGAGTGCAGCTCTTCTTGTCGGGTATTCGAGCAGTATCGCGCTCGCGCAGGACGACCCGCCCCCGCCAAACTACACGGTGGACGCGGCGCAGGGCCCGGTCACCGGGAGCACACGCATGATCGGGCTGGGCGGCGCGTTCGTCGCGATCGCCGAGGGTGGGTCGGGCGTAGCGGTCAATCCTGCGTCCGTGGCGGTGCGCGCGCCGTGGTCGTGGAACCGTCTGGACTACGGCTTCAGTGTCGACTTCGCGATCGGCGCGTGGCTCCCGGAGACGGACTTCTTGAATCAAGGGGACGACGCAGCAGATGGCGAGACCGAGGAAGACGCCGACGTCGAACAGCGCTCGCTCCTGTTCGGTTCCGTCGGTCTCTCGGTCCAGTACGAGCATGCCGGCTTCGGCGTCAGCGCGGACGGCCAACGTCAGGCGCTGCACGGCGAAGGGGAGACCTCCGCGGGGCTTGCGCCGACGGATCTGGCGGGCAACTTCGGGATCGTGCACGCGAGTATCGGGTACGGCTTTTACGACGGGCAACTGCACATAGGCGTCGGTCCGCGCGTCACGGGCGTCGGGCTCAGCGGCGGATCGGGCGCGTCCGAGATCTTGAACGTGGCGGGTGTCGGCTTTCAGGGCGGCATGATTTTCAAACCCGTGAACCACCAGTACCGCGTGGGCGCGACCTTCAAGTCCGCGGTCACGCCTGCGCTCGATTCGCAGCTCGGCGGCACCGAAGAGAGCGCCTACCGCACCAGCGCCATTCGGCTGCCGTGGCAGGCCTCGGCGGGCTTCGCGTACCAGTTCGGCCCGCGGCGCTTGAATCCACCGTTCTTCAGCGCCGAGGCGCAGGTCATGACGTTGCGGCATCGCATCGAGCAGGACCGCGCCCGGCGCGAGCGCGCCATTTCCGAGGCCGAGCGCGCCGTCGAGTCCGAGCCCAGCGCGGAGAACCGGCAGCGTCTGGCGCTGCTCGAGGCCAAGCACGACGTCGAAGCCGAAGCGGAGGACGAGTCGCTCGACGAGAGCGTCGAAAGAGCGGAAAAGAGCCTGCGGCGCGAGTATCTGTCACGTCCACGCTCCTACGTGCTGCTCACGACGGAGCTCTTGGTATTGGGCGCCAGCAACGGCAGCATCGGTTTCGGCTCATACTATCAGGGACGAAGCCGCGTGCAGGTGTCGGGACAGAACCTCACCTTGTCGCCGCGCATCGGGCTCGAGACCGAAGTGATCGAGAACTGGCTCAAGCTCCGCGCCGGCAGCTACTGGGAACCCGCGCGCGTGGAGACGGCGAAAGACCGCATCCACGGCACCTTCGGGTTCGAGCTGAAGACGTTCAGCTGGGACGTGTTCGGGTTGATCGGAGACTTCGACAGCTGGACGGTGTCGGCCGCGATCGACGGCGCGCGGGAGTACCTGAGTACGTCGTTCAGCATCGGGTTCTGGCACTGACGCGCTACTTTTTCGCAACCTGGACGGCCCAGGTCAGCGGCTCTTTCAAGAGCGCCGCGCTGTTCGCATCGAAAAAGTGCCCGGTCTTTGCCAGCGCGAAGTAGCGCGCGTCCACGCCTGCTTTGGCCAGGCGCTGCGCATGCCGTGCGAGCTTTCTTGCGGTTCGATCTCGCTCTCCCGCCACGAACGCGACGCGCGCGACACCCGCACGCCGCAGATCGGCAGCGCTCGGCAGGACACTGGCGTTGACGATGACGAGACCCTGAAATTTGCCCGGATCCTTGAGCACGATGCGCAGCGCTGCGGTCGCTCCCATCGAGTAGCCGATCAAGATGCGGCGGCGCGCGTCGATGGCAGCGCCGTGTTGATTGACCGCGGCGTCCACGAACGTGTTCATTGCAGCGACCAGCTTTTTGCTGTCGCCGGTCCACATGGCGCCGTTGCCTCCGCACGCGATTGGGCCGGGCGGGCAGAGCAGCCAGGCGGCGCGCGTGCCGGGCTCGAAGATGGGACACTCGTATTCGGGCAAAGCGCACATGCCGTGTAGGAACACCACCAGCGGCGCAGGCTTCTGCGTGCTCGGCGGGTGGAGCAGCGCAGGCCGGCGCTTGCTGAGCTCGAGGCGCTCCACAGGACGCGCGGCGCTCGCTCCAGCGTCGGAAGCCGAGGAGCCAGCAATCACCGCGGCAAACAACGCGCACGCGCGCAGGACGCGCAACATGGAAGAAGGATAGCTCAGCCCGCTCAACGGTGGTGTTTCACGTCAACGACCAGACGCGCTGGCGAAGGCAGCTCCAGGACGCGGAAGTGGTTCGGCGAGGCTACACCCAAGACCCAGGTCACGTGCGCCTCGAAGTCGCACGTCTGCTCGAGCTCCTTGAGCACGGCGTGGGCCGTCTGGCGCTCGCGCACGGCGATCAGCGCCTTGCCCTCCGTGTCATGCGCGTCGACCGGCGTCATGCGCACCTCGAGCCAGCCGTCGCCAGCGAGCGTCGTGGGATCGCCCGAGCCGCAGCGGCGCACCGGCTTGTCGACGTATTCGAGGTGATACCCGGGCACCAGGCCGTCGAATTCGAACACGACGCGGTCGAACCCGTCGTGCCGCGCGGACCTGACGTCGACCAAACGACTGGGCGCCTGCGTATCTCGCTGCTTGGTGATGATGCCGGCCGTGCCGCGGAAGTCGGCGGGCAGTGGCTCCGGTGCGGCGCTGGCTCGCGGGGCGCTCTGAACGGGCGAGGCAGCGGTCGCGCTCGGCACGACGCGCACGCTGGTCGACGTGGCGGCGTGCGGTGCGGCCTCCTGCGACTTGGATCGAGAGCACGCGCCGGCGGGGCCAATGACGACCAGCGACAGTGACGTCGCGATCAAACGTCGAGCGAGCGACTCAGGGGGATTCTGTATAGCGGGCAACATAATTCTCGAGGGGCACCTTTCGCGCCATGCTCTGCGACGTCATGTAGCGCACTTTACCGAAGATGGGCCGCTCCGGACCCCAGGGACGGTCGTAGCGCCCGAGTACCCAGAAAAAGCCGGTCCAGGAGTTGGGGTTGCGCCCGTCGAGCGAGTACTTGCCCATCAGGTGCACCATCGCCTTCAGCGCGGCTTTGGGGCTCGCGCTCCATTCCAGAATCTTCTTTCCCCAGAGCATGCGCAGCTGATTGTGAAACCAGCCCTCGCGAACCATCTGCATTTGCGCCGCGTTCCAGATCGGATCGTGCGTGCGCCCCGCCTCCAGCGCGGCCAGCGAATAGCGGTGCGGCCGCGGATCGTCCGCGTGATTCGCGAGCGTGGCTTTGGCCCAGCCGGGCAGCGAGGCGTAAGCGTGGTAGTCGCTCCGCGTGTGGCACATGTTGAAGCCGATTTCGCGCCAAGTGACGAGCTCGTCCAGGAACGCCGCCGCAGAGGCGCTGCTCGGCCAGTAGCCTTCGCGCGCGCCGCGCCGCGGTGAGAGTTGGTCCAAACCGAAACCCTCTGCGCGCTTCACCTGCAAAAAGATCTCGTGCACGGAGACGTGGCCGAAATGCAGATACGGTGACAGTTTGCTGCTCCCGTCCTGCTCGGGCAGTCGGCGCGCGCCGGCGTAGTCCGTAAGCTTGCTGCGCACGAAGAGGCGTAACCGCGCCCGGCCGGCGCCATCACCCCCCGGCAATTCGGCGACGCCGACCGAATGATCGATCGGCAGTCGCGCGAGCGCGCGCGGTTCAACCGCCAGGAGCGCCGGCGATGCCGGCGGCCAGCGGCGCCGAATCTCGCGTGGCAGCAGGCTCCGCGTTGAAAGCCGTGGATCGGCGCTCGGATCCTTTCGGGGCTGATGAGCGGCGTGCTCCGGCAGCACCTTCTGCAGGAAAGCGCGAAATGAATGCGCCGTTAGGAACGTGCGCGTGGTGGCGCGCAGCGGCAGGAGACCGTTCGAGTCGACCTGCTCCATGCGGCAGGGAACGTTCCTGGCCGCGGCCGCGACCATGCGCGGCAGAAAGAAACAGGGAAACTCGTCCGTGACGATCAAGCACGCGCGCTTGGCGAGCTCCGCGAGCAAGCCTTTGCCGGCGCCGGCGCTCGGCTCGACATAGGGGTAATAGAGGACGCGCCTGTCTTCGAAGTGCGCCTGATGGTCGCGCATGCCGGCGAGCACGAAGGCATGCAGTCGATCGCTCGCCCAGGGGTAACCGACGCGCAGCGGTTCGAAGACCAGGAGCGGCTTGTTCAGCGCACGCGCCCAGCCCACGGCGCGATCGAGGGCGAAATTGTAGTGCGTGCGCCGGTGCGCGATCATCCAGTAGAGGACGAAGTCCGCGTCCTTGGCGAGCGGCTTTGCGTTGCAGGGTGTTACCCTGGTTCCGAGGGCTCCGAGGTTCTCGAGCAGTGTGCTCACGGGGCGTGGTCGACCGCCAGCTTGTGTCCGTAGCTGCCGGATTGGACGCGCTCGAGTCGGCCGTTCTCGAACGTCAAATACTGGATGAAGCGACGGCGCCCGAAGTCGTACGTCCATTCGTCGACGATCACTTCGATGGTGCGCTCCACGGTTCGCCAGCAAGTTCGACCGCCCGCGCAAGGGAACGGGACGTCGTGCCGTAGGGTGCGCATCTCGACGCGCCGGGTCGTCCCGTCGGGCTCGCCGCAGACCGAGCGGACCTGGTAGCTCGAGTCGCCCGTGGAAACGATGCGGTTTTTGCAGCTCAAGCTATCCGCGTACACGTCTCCGGCGAGAAGCAAGCAGGCGCTCGCCGCCGCAGATATGGCGAGTCGCAAAATGGTGGATCGCATGACGGTTCCTTTCGAACGCTGTGTAAGACAGCCAGGAACTTAGCGTAGCAGACGGCGCGCTTCAGGCTCCGAACCGCTTCGCCCCGCCCGGCTCGAACACGCCCTTGCCGGGCACGTGATTCACTTCGAGCCGAATGCCGTCCGGGTCCTCGAAGAGCACGGAATAGTATCCCGGTACCCACTCCTCTTCGCGTGGCTCGTGCACGATGCGGCCGCCGAGCTTCTGGACGAGCTCGTGCACCGAATCGACGTCTTCGCGCGAGCGCGCCCGAAAGCATACGTGATGCAGTCCGCAGCGCTGCTGTTGAAACGGCTCGTCGGCGAACTCAACACCTGCGGGTTTCAGTCCCACTGCTGTGCGACCACCCACGTAGTAGAGGTAGTCGCTCGAATCGAGCACGCGTGTCAGGCCCATGTGTTCGAGCAGCGCCACGTAGAACGGCCGTGCGCGCGCCAGGTCGCGGACCGTGAGGAAGACGTGCGCGATACCATTGATCTCCATGGGTCACCTCGATCCAATGCTTAGCGGCACGCGCCAGCACCGGAGCCGGCATTTTTGCAGCAGCCGTCCGCGCGAACGCAGTCTCTGCTTCTCGCGCTCTCGACGCGACCGAACCCGGTCTGATGTGCCGGCTTCAAGCGCTTTTCACTGCCGTGCCGACGCCAAGAGCTAGCGCTTCGCGAATTTCAGGTGCGTCACGTCCCGGGCCGCGACGGTTTGCGCGAGTTCGAGGCCGCGCAGATCGTTCAGGCCCTCGAAAAGGCGCTCGCCGCTGCCGAGCAGCACCGGGGCGAGGTGAATCAGCATCTCGTCGACGAGGCCAGCTGCGAGAAACTGCCGCGCGATGCTGGCGCCACCGGCGAGCGCCACGTCTTTGCCCGCCGCGGCGCGTCGCGCCTGCTCGAGCGCCGCTTCGACGCCGCCGGTGACGAACGTGAATGTCGTGCCGCCCTCGAGCGCCAGCGGCTCGCGCGCGTGATGCGTCAACACGAACACCGGATGGTGAAAGGGCGGGTTCGCCCCCCACCAGCCGTTCCAGAGCGTTTTTGCGTCCCAGGGCCCGGGGTGACCGCCGAACATGTTGCGTCCCATCAGCGTGGCTCCGATGTTCTCGAGCGACTGCTCGAGGACGGGCGTGCTCTCGTTGACCTCGCCGCCGGGTAGACCGTGAGGCGAGCGCCACGCCGCGAGCGGGAACACCCACGCGTGCAGGCGCTCACCGCCGACTCCGAGCGGATCTTTGACACTCTGGTTGGGTCCGGCGACGAAGCCATCGAGCGACATCGAGATTTGGAAGCGTACTTTGGACATGGATTTCCTTGGTGCTGGGGGTCATGTGCGTGCGCGTCGCGCGCGGGGTATGCATGGGGTGTGGCTCTGGCCCGACTCCGCGCGCAGCGCATCCTGGCTGGCATTCGACGCGGGAGCTCGTATCCCGTGGTCGTCGACACGGCGTCAGGCTCGTTCTTGATGAAGTTACGAGGGGCCGCGCAGGGCGTGCCTCCATTGATCGCGGAGCTGATCGCCGCGGAATTGGCGACTTTGCTCGGCTTGCCCGTGCCCGAGCGCGCGCTGATCACGCTGGACGAAGACGTGCCGAGCCTGGATCGCAATGACGAGCTTCAGGACGTTTTGGGGAAAAGTCATGGGTTGAATTTGGGCTTTCGGTTCCTCGCGGGCGCCCGGGACCTGGCGACGCGTGACCTTCCCGGTTTGGACCCGGATTGGGCTGCGCGCGTGCTGTGGCTGGACGGTTTGCTGATGAACCCGGATCGCACCGCTCGCAATCCGAACATTCTCATTTGGCAGCATCGTCCGTGGCTCGTGGATCATGGGGCGTCACTTTCCTTTCACTACGACTGGCCGAGCTTGACGGAACAGACTCCGCGCGAGATCGGGTTCGACGTGAGCGCTCACCTGCTCTACGCGAGCGCGGCACGCATGCAGCAGCTCGACGCGGAGCTCAGCGCCGCGTTCACCCGAGAGGTGCTGAGCTCCGCTGTCGCCACGGTCCCCGCCGATTTCATCGAGGCGGCGTTTCCCGCGGCCGACGCTGCGCGCCTGCGCGCCACCTATGCCGCGTTTCTGTGGAAGCGGCTCAAGGCACCGCGCCCGTTCATTGCGGGTTGAGCGCGGCCGCGATCAGGACGGCGCTGCCTTGAGGTTCGGCAGCTCCACGATCGGCCGCACCTCGATGGTGGCGATGCTACTCGTCCCCAAGAAGCCGCTGGCGATCGCGATCGCGTCGTCGAGATCTCTGGCCTCGACGATCGTGTAGCCGCCGAGTTGTTCGCGCGTCTCCGCGAACGGTCCGTCCGTGAGCACCCGCTTGCCGCCCTGGTTGCGGACGGTGGTCGCCGTCGAGGTCGGGTGCAGGGGAGCGCCTGCCAGAACCTTCCCGCTGCCGAGCAGGCTCTGCACGTGCGGATCGCATTCCGCCATCTGGCGCTGTTGCTCGGCCTCGCTCAGGGCAAGCCAGGCTTTTTCATCGAGGTAGGTAAGGAGCATGTACTTCATGGTTTTTTCTGTGCCTCCACCCCTGAATCGAACGGCGCAGCGGCGGATCGACACCCGCGGCTGATTTTCTTTATCATCAGCCATGGTCGGCCCAAACCAGGGAATAAACCAAGTTATTACGGAGGTTTATCGCTCCGACTGGGGACGGGTTCTGGCGACTGTGATTCGCCTGGTGGGCAACTTCGATCTCGCCGAGGAGGCGACGCAGGAGGCCTTCGAGGCGGCGCTCGCTGCCTGGCGGGAGGGCGAAGTGCCCGAGCACCCGCGAGCCTGGCTGATCCAGACGGCGCGGAACATCGCCATCGATCGGATTCGGCGACGGAAGAACTTCGAGGGCAAGCTCGAGTCGTACGCGCTAGAGCTCGAAGGTGCGCGCAGCGAACCCGCGTCGCCGACGGAGATCCCCGACGACCGACTGCGCTTGATTTTTACGTGTTGCCACCCGGCGCTCGCACCGGAGGCTCAGATCGCGCTGACGCTCCGCACCCTGGGCGGGCTCGAGACGGATGAAATCGCGCGTGCGTTCCTGGTTCCGCCGGTGACCATGGCTCAGCGCCTGGTACGCGCGAAAAAGAAGATCAGCGCGGCCGGCATCCCGTACGAAGTGCCGGAGACCAGCGAGATGCCCGAGCGGCTGCACACGGTGCTCACGGTCCTGTATCTGATTTTCACCGAGGGTTACGCCGCCACGCGCGGTGATTCGCTGGTGCGCACGGATTTGTCCGCCGAGGCGATCCGCTTGACGCGTGTGGTGTGCGCGCTCCTGGCCGACTCGCGACCGAGCGAAGCGACGGGTTTGCTCGCGCTGATGCTGCTGCACGATTCGCGGCGTGAAGCACGGCTCGACGCCGCGGGAGACGTCGTCGTCCTGGACGAGCAGGATCGCAGCCTCTGGAACCCAGAGCAAATCCAGGAGGCGCTGCCGCTCGTTGCGCTGGCGCTTCGCGGTGAGCCGGGCGCGTTCGCGCTGCAGGCCGCCATCGCCGCGGTGCATGGGCGTGCAGCACGGAAAGAAGAGACGGACTGGCCGGAGATCGTGCGCATTTACCAGCGTCTCGAAGGCGTGCACCCGTCGCCGGTCGTCTCGTTGAACCGCGCCGTGGCCGTCGCGATGGCGGAAGGTCCAGCAGCGGGCCTCGCCATCGTCGACGAGATTGTAAAAAGTGGCGCCCTCGACGACTACCATCTGCTGCACGCCGCTCGCGCCGATTTGCGGAGGCGCCTCGGCGCGTACGATGACGCGATCGAAAGCTATGAACGCGCGCTGACGCTCGTCGGCAACGAGAGCGAACGGCGCTTTCTGGAGCGCCGCTTGCGCGAGCTACGCGCTCAGGGCGTCTCGACGAACCAGCGGTTCGAAAGCACCAAGTCGTAGCCCGCGACGGCGCGTTGCTTGCCGTCGTAGCGCGCCAGGATGGCGATGGGTTCGCCAGCTCGGTACTGCGAGCTGTCGTAGCCGCTGATGCCCGAGAACTCGATGCCGAGCCAGGTGCTCGTCAAGCCCAGGCGGTCCTTCGCGTCACGGGGCGTGTAGCGCAGCGCGAGCTCGAAACCGTCTTTGGTCGGGTTCATGATGTTGCCGGTGAACAGCACCCACTTGCCCTGAGCGAGCGCATCGAGTGTCGCCCTGGCTTTGGTGTCCTTGCCGCGCGGGAGACGCCGCTCGTACAGGCGGCTTTCGAGCTCGGCGCCGTCGAGGAAGCCCTTGGCTTCTGGATACGCAGCCTCGATTCTTGCGCGGCGCTCGGCGGTGAGCACGAGATCCTCCTGACCGCTCGGACGCCGGATGCTCGGCTTTGCGGGCGTGGATGGCGGGGTCACCGTCGCGGGCTTCGCGCCCATGAGTGACGGTTTGCTCGAGGCAATCTGCGCCAAGGCGTTCGGCGCCGGCTCCTTCTTCGATTGGCAGCCCAGCGCGAGTAGCGCCCCTGACATTCCTATCGCGAACAGCGAGGTCTTGGTGATCATGGCATGCCTCCGGCAGGCGCATTCTACACGGTATTCGTGCGCGCAGCCGTCGCTCGGAACAGCGCTCGTGACCCGCCGGAGCGCAAAATCACAGACTTGCGGCAACGGGAGGACCTTTACGGACGGACAACGAAGGGCTTAGCGTGCGCCCCATGACGAAGCCGAAGCTGACCTACTTCGATGCCCCCGTGAGCCGCGGCGAGGAATGCCGCCTGGCTCTGCACATCGCGGGCGTCGATTTCGAGGACGTACGCATTCAGCGTGCGCAGTGGGCGGCGCTCAAGCCGACGACCCCCTTCGGGTCGATGCCGCTGTTCGAGCTGCCGGGCCAGCCGGTGCTCGCTCAGTCCAACGCCATCTTGGTGCTGATTGGACGGCGCTGGGGCCTGCACCCGAAGGACGACGTGGAGGCGGCGCGTCACGAAGGCATGATGCAGCACGTCGAGGATCTACGCGCGGCGATTGGGCCCACGTTGCGCATGAGCGACGAGGCGGAGAAAAAGTCAGCCCGCCAGGCGCTCGCAGCGACGTATCTGCCCACCTGGGCGGCGAACGTGGAAAAGCAGATCGGCGAGGGGCCATTCTTCGCCGGCAGCGCGCTGCACGTCATCGACTTGAAGCTCTACATCGTGGTCCGCTGGCTCGCCGGAGGCACGCTCGATCACGTCCCCGCGCGCGTTTTTACGCCGTTTCCGAAGCTCATGCGGGTCCACGACGCCGTGCGCGACGACGCGCGTGTTCGCGCCTGGTACGCGAAGCGTTAGTGAGCAGTTCCAAGGTTTGGAGTGCGTAAGTAGTCGATGCCGGTCATCAGCGCGCGGGATCTGAGCAAAGCGTACGGCGCAGAACCGCTGTTCGAGAACGTCTCGCTCACTGTGATGCGCGGCGATCGGGTCGGTCTGCTCGGCATCAACGGCACAGGGAAGAGCACGCTGCTGCGCGTGCTGGCCGGACTCGAAGCGCCCGACACGGGCGTGGTCGAGCGCCGCCGCGATGCCACGATCCTGTACCTCTCCCAAGAGCCTAGCGTGGACGCCGAACGCACGCCGCGCGAGATCGTCGAGACGGGGCTCGGTGAGTGGAAGACGGCGAGCGCGCGCCATGCGCTCGTCTCGCGCAGCATCGAAGAGGGCGGGGCAACGCCCGAGCTGCTCCAGGAACAGGCGGAGCTCGCCGAGCGCATCGAGCGGCTCGGCGGCTGGGAGCGCGGGCATCTCGTCGACAGCATGCTCGAGCGGCTCGGCGTGGCCGGCATCGATCGACCGGTGGGGACGCTGAGCGGTGGCGAGCGGCGGCGCGTCGCGCTCGCCCACATCCTGGTCGCGAACCCGACGCTCGCGATCCTGGATGAGCCGACGAACCACCTCGACGCGGAGACGATCGCCTGGCTCGAAGAATATCTGGTGGAGGAGCACACCGGCGCGGTCCTCATCGTCACGCACGATCGCTACGTGCTGGACGCGGTGTGCGGCCGCATCGCCGAGCTCGATCGCGGGACGCTGTTCGAGTACCAGGGCGGCTACGGCGACTACCTGGAGGCCAAGGCCGAGCGCCTCGCGCACGAACAGCGCGTCGAGTCGAATCGGCTGAACCTGTTGCGCCGCGAAAAGGCGTGGCTCTTGCGCGGCGCCAAGGCGCGCAGCACCAAGCAAAAAGCGCGGATCCAGCGCGCGCAGGCGCTGACCTCGGCGCAGCCCAACGCAGCGCCGGCGGAGCTCGATCTGGACGCGCTCGAGATCGCGGTCCCGCGCACGGGCAAGAGCGTGTTCGAGCTCCACGACTTGCAACTGGAGCTCGGCGGGCGAGCGCTCGTCTCCGGGCTCACGCTGTACGTGAAGAGCGGCGAGCGCATCGGTATCGTGGGTGCGAACGGCCTCGGAAAGACCACGCTCTTGAAGGCCATTGCTGGCGAGCTGACGCCGGCGGCCGGCGGTGTCGTACGCGGGAACCAAACGCGCCTCGCTTACTTCGATCAGGCGCGTGCAGCGCTCCGCGACGACTGGTCCATCCTCGACAACGTCGCGGAGCGGCAGGACGCGGCGCGGCTCGGTGCCGGCGTGGTCGTGCTCGGTGAGCGCACCCTGGAAGTGCGCACGTATCTGGAACATTTTCTGTTCGACGGATCCAAGCAACGGCAAAGCGTGGGTTCGCTCTCCGGCGGTGAGCGCGCGCGCGTGGCGCTGGCCAAGGCACTCAAGTCCGGCGCCAATCTGCTCTTGCTCGACGAGCCGACGAACGATCTGGACGTCGCCACCCTGGCGTCTCTCGAGGAAATGCTGCTGGCGTGGCCGGGCTCGGCGGTGATCGTCTCTCACGATCGCTACTTCCTCGACAAGCTGGCAACGTCGATCCTCGCCTTCGAAGGGGGCGGCAAGGTCGTGCAGTATCCGGGCAACTACAGCACGTACCGCCGGCTTCGTCCGGAGCCCGCGCGCCCGGAAGCAGCGCCCGAGCGCGTCCCGCAAGGCGCACCGCGGAAGGTGGACGAATCACCGCAGGCAAAACCGCTGACGCAGGCGGAGAGACGCGAGCTCAAAACGATCCTGGACGTGATCGCGAAGGCGGAAGAGCGCGTCAGCGGGATCGAGCACGAGCTCGCGCAGCCGAGCTTCTACGCAACGCGCGCTCACGAGGCGAAGCAGCTGGGCATCGATCTGGAGGTCGCGAAGGGCGAGCTTGCCAGACTCATGGCGCGCTGGGAGGAGCTCGAAGCCCGCGTGGCGGGTGGTGCTCGCTGAAATCGAAGGCTCCGCCACTTGCGGCAGCCGCGCGAGGGGAGCACACAAGGCGTCCATGCCGGTTCGGTATCGAGCGCTGGAAGAAGCAGACGTCGGGGAAGCTGCGGAGCTGTTCATCACGGCGCTGTGCGACATGGCGCGTCGCAATGGCCTCCCGTCGCCGACCGCGTACAACCGCGCCTACGTCGAGCCGCGTTACGCGCAGCTCCGGCGCACCGGGATCTTCCGTGTCGCGGAAGCAGACGGAAAGATCGTCTCGATCTGCTGCGCGCTGGTGCGAGGGGAAGAATGGTTTCTGTCCATGTTCTGGACGCTGCCCGAGTGGCAGCGGCAAGGTGTGGGCGGACCCCTGCTTCGTCAGGTCTGGCAAGCGGGCCGAGAACAGGGGGCGCGCCTCGATTTCACCTGGTCGTCGATCGATTTTGCAGCGATCGGCAGCTACTTGAGGCTCGGCATGCTGCCGGGTTGCCAGATCTTCACGTTCGCCGGGGCGCCCCTCCGCGTACCGGGGCCGGCGGCCGGCTACACGCTCGAGCCGCTGGAACGAGCCACTGCAGCTGAGCTGGACGCTTCGGCGCGGGGGACGGCGCGCGACCTCGAGCACGAATTCTTCAGCAGCAGCGCTGGCGCGGCCTACCAGGTTCGCGTGGGCGCTGAGCTCGCCGGTTACTTCTACGCGGGGGACGGCGTGATTGGGCCTGCTGCGTGGACGAGCCCGAAGCACGCGCGTCCGGTCCTCGATCTGGCCGTGCGCGCGGCCAGTGAGCAGGCCCGTGACATCAAGCTCATGACGCTCGGTCTGAATCACGATGCGCTGCGCGCGGCGCTCGAGCTCGAGCTCAAGATCGTCAGCGCTGCACACTTCTTGCGCAGTCAGCCGTTCGGGGCGCTGGAGCGCTATCTGCCGTCCGGTCCCGTCTTCTTCTGAACGGCCGTCACTTCTGCAGGAGCCAGAAGATCAGCACGAGCGCGAGGACCAGTACAGCCACGCCGAGCCACGGTTTTCTGGATCGAAAACGCGGCGCAGGCTCGTCGTCGAGAGAGCTCGGCGCGGGCCGAGTTATTTCCAGGTTCACTGGGGGTGGCGCTGGTGTTGCTGCGCGCGCGGCCGCCGGCGCGCTTTGCATCGGAAAAGCGGGCGGGCCGGACGTTGCGACCGGTTGCTTTGGAGCAACTGTGGCCGCCGGCAGCGGCGGAGGTGGGGTCAGGCGTTCCGCGGGTAGCGGAGGCGGCGGCGTGAAGCGTTCAGCTGCCGGTGAGGGAGGCGGAGTCAGGCGATCGGCTGCCGGTGAGGGAGGCGGAGTCAGGCGATCGGCGGGCAGGGGAGGCGGCGGCGTGAAGCGTTCGGCCGGTCGCGGCGGAGGCGGCGTGAAGCGTTCGGCCGGTCGCGGCGGAGGCGGCGTAACCCGTTCAGCAGCCGCGGTTTTCGGCAGCGCTTCGGGGGGCACGGGTGTCGCGGCTCGCGGGGCCCTCGGTGTCTGAGCGGGCAGCGCACTGATTCTTTGCGCTTCCGTTTGAGAAGGCCGGAGCGTTGCGTGTTCGGCCAAGGGCTTGGCTACTGGCTTTGGCACCGCCGGCTGCGTCGCCTTGTTCGAACTAGCGGCCGGTCGCGCCGCCACTGCGGGCTTCGGTGTCTCGGTTGCGGTGGAACTCGACGTGGGCGCGGTCCTCTTCGTGGGCAGCGGTGGCTTGCGTGAAGGGGCGCTCATCGGCGCGCTCTCGGCTTCGAGCTTCAGTGCGGTCGCCGGCGGAGGCTTGGCCTGACCGCCCATCGCTTTCGCCAGAGTCTGCTGTGGCGTGGCCGCACCCGCTTGCGCCGCTTCCGCCAGCGGCGTGCCGGCGAGGACTTCGTCGAACACATGGTGCAGCGGCGCCGCGACGCGCGAACGAAAGAGCGTGCGCCCTTCTTCGATCTCGGAAGTTAAGTTACTGCCAGCCTTCGGCTGCTCTCGGTTGTAAAGCACGATGTCACTGGCGATCGTCCGCGCCAACCGGCGAGCGCGTTCTTCTGTCTCGATGAGCTCCACGACACCAGCATCGCACAAGTTTGCTGGCAGCGGAGTGAGCCAAGTACTTGGCCCTGGCGTGGCGCCTTTTGTGCGTTTCTGTGGTCAAAGGCGCGACTAGGTGTTCCTTGGCGTCGCCCCATGGACGGCTCGGGGTGCCGGGGTAATGCGCGCGCCGTTTTGCTGGTGCTGGCCGTTTCACGCCTGACTGTCACGGCCGCACATGTCGCGTGAGGACCTGGAACGTGTGCAATCCCTGTGCAAATGTGGTGGCCCGGCGAGGCTCCGAACCAGGCAATGAGCGTGCTGCTGAAAGCTGCGTGTCGCATCACCGCGTCGAGCGTCGCGCTGCTGTCCGCGGGCGCGGCGCTCGCACAAGCACCCTCGTTCATCGCGTTCGAGAGTGGTCCCGTGCGCCCGCTGGCCTTGTCCGCGGACGGCCGTCAACTCTACGCGTGCAACATCCCCGACGGTCAGCTCGAGATTTACGACGTCGGATCGAGCGGATTGACGCATCGATCATCCGTCGCCGTTGGCATGGAACCGGTGGCGGTCGCGGCGCGCAGCGCGTCCGAGGTTTGGGTCGTCAACCACCTGTCCGACAGCGTCAGCGTCGTCGATGTCGCGGCCAGTCCGCCACGCGTCGTGCGCACGCTGGTGGTGGGAGACGAGCCGAGAGACATCGTGTTTGCCGCCAATGGTCGCGCCTTCATCACGACCGCCCATCGCGGCGAGCAGCGCGTCGACCCCTCGCTCGATCCGGTGCCTTTTCTCGGCTCCGATTGGATCGCGTGGCGGTCGGACGGAGATCCGGAGCTCGCGAGCCCCGGCGTGGGACGGGCTGACGTCTGGGTGTTCGATCCGCAGAACCTCGGTGACGCATTCGGCGGAATCCCCGTCGGCGTCGCGACCCTGTTCGGTGACACGCCGCGCGCGCTGGCGGTGAACGGCGACACCGTCTACGTGGCCGTCTTCCACTCCGGCAATCAGACGACGGTCGTGACGGAGGGCGCGGTCTGCGACGGCCTGAGCCTCGCCACGTCGTGTCCGGGCGATGGCGTCACCTCTCCCAACGGTTTACCCAATGGGCAGCTCCCGGGCGGCGTGCTGCCGCCCGCGACGAATCACCAAAACGTGCGCGCGCCCGAGGTCGGCCTGATGGTCCGCTTCGACAACGCGACCGGGCAGTGGCGAGACGAAGCCCGGCGCAACTGGAGCAACGCCGTGCGCTTCTCTTTGCCGGACCTCGACGTCTTCTCGATCGACGCGGGCACGCTGGCCAACACGGGACGCTGGGCACACGTGGGCACCACGCTGTTCAACATGGCCGTGCACCCCGTGAGCGGCAAAGTCTACGTGTCGAACACCGACTCCCAGAACATGACGCGCTTCGAGGGCGCGGGTAGTTTTGGTGGAACCACGGTTCAGGGCAACCTGGCCCAGGCCCGCATCTCGATTCTCGAGGCGGGCAGCAAGGTCGCTGCGCGCCACCTGAACAGCCACATCGATTACCGCGTTCGTC
The DNA here is from genome assembly GCA_036520475.1 of Polyangiaceae bacterium. Classification (GTDB taxonomy): domain Bacteria; phylum Myxococcota_A; class Polyangia; order Polyangiales; family Polyangiaceae; genus DATDJP01. The sequence continues at coordinate 24,329 of DATDJP010000264.1, forward strand.
CGGCACCGGCAGCAGCCGCGACGCACAGCCTGGCCACGCCGCTCGACATGGCGTTCAGCTCGAACGGGAGCACGCTGTACGTGGCCGCCTACGGATCCAGCACGGTCGGCGTCATTCCCACGGCGTCTCTCGAAGCCGGTAGCTTCAATCCGGCTACGCAAAGCGCCAACTACATCCGGGTCACTGGCGGCGGCCCGGCAGGGCTCGCGCTCGACGAACGCCACGGCCGTTTGTACGTCCTGACGCGCTTCGACAACGGCGTGTCCGTCGTGAACCTGACTGGCCGCCGCGAAGATCAGCACCTGCGCATGCACAATCCGGAGCCGCCGGAGGTCGTGCAGGGGCGTCCGTTCTTGTACGACGCGCGGCTCACGTCATCGAACGGCGAAGCGTCGTGCGCCAGCTGTCACATCTTCGCGGACATGGATCAGCTGGCGTGGGATCTCGGCGATCCGGACGCGAACGTCACCGCCAATCCGCTGCTCATCAAGATGGGCCTTGCCGCTGTCATCAGCGATCAGAACGGAGGCGCGGAGAACAATCAGTTTCACCCCATGAAGGGGCCGATGACGACGCAGACGCTGAAAGGGCTCGTCAACGCGGGGCACATGCACTGGCGTGGAGACCGGGTCACCGGCCGCATGGGGACGGAGAACCGCGCCGAGCCGCCGTTCGACTCGGCCCTGTCGTTCCGGAACTTCATCGACGCGACCGCGGCGCTCAACGGCCGAGCCGAGGCGATCTCCACAGCGGACATGGAGAAGTTCACGCGCTTCGTGATGCGGCTCACGCTGCCGCCCAATCCCATCCGCCGGCTCGACAACAATCTGAACGACCAGCATCGGCAGCTGACCAACATCGGCAGCCCGTATTGGGGTCGTGAGTTCTTCTTTGGCCGTGTCGGCGCTGCGACGATCCCCGAGGGTCACGCGGCCGACGGAGTCCCGCAGCTCGGCTTCATCGGTCTGGGTTTCACCTGCGAGGGCTGCCACACCACCGAGCCGGCGAATGGCTACTTTGGCACGGACGGCACCGCCAGCTTCGAATCGCTGACGCAGATCGTCAAAATTCCCCACCTCCGGAACCTGTACCAAAAGGTCGGCATGTTCGGTCATCCAATGGTGCCGATTCTCGCGTCGAACGCGAGCGGACAACCGTTCATCCACCAGGGCGACCAGGTACGTGGCTACGGCTACATGCACGAAGGCACGGCGGATACGATCTTCACGTTTCTCCAGGCGGGCGCGTTCATCGGCTTCGAGAGCGACCAGCAGCGACGCGACGCGGAAGCCTACATGCTGACCTTCGATTCGGATCTCGCGCCCATCACCGGGCAGCAGGTCACGTTGACGCAAACGAACGCGGCGTCTGCCGGCCCGCGCATCGATCTGTTCACTGTGCGCGCCGCGGCGCCCTTCACGTCGAAAATCCTGGGCGGCACGCGGACCGAGTGCGATCTGATCGCGAAAACCATCGTGGATGGCCGGCAAACGGGCTTCGTGCGCCGCTCCGATGGGCGCTTCTATCCCGACAACGGGAGCGCGGCGCTGACCGACGCGCAGCTTCGCGCCATCGCCACCGGCTACGGTCAACCCGTCACTTACACGTGCGCGCCGCCCGGCTCCGGCCAGCGCATGGGCGTCGATCGCGATCTCGACGGAGCGCTTGACGGCCGCGACAACTGCCCGGCGACGGCGAACGCCGATCAGCGCGACGAAGATGGCAACGGTGTCGGCGATGTCTGCGAGAACGCCGGTGAGCCCGGTGGCGGCTGTGGCGGCAACGTGACGGCCAACTCGAAAACCGTGTTCATGCCCGTGCTGCTCCTCGGCAGTGTGCTCGTCGCCATGCGGCGTCGGCGACGCCGGTCTATTAACGTCCGCTGAGCGCTTCAGCGCGTGCTAGTAACGCGCACTGGAGGACTCGATGTCGAAAGTGGATGGCGATACTCAGCACACGTTCATCGTGCGTCGCGATCAGCTCTCCGAGTTTCGCTTGGTGACGCAGCCGCGAGCAGCGCTCGCTGACGGCACGGTCGAGCTCTCGGTCGATCGCTTCGCGTTCACTGCCAACAACATCACCTACGGCGTCGTGGGCGACCTCGCCGGCTACTGGAAATTCTTTCCGACGGGTGTGGACGAGTTTGGCTGCCTGCCCGTCTGGGGCTTCGGCACCGTGACGCGGTCGAAACACGCGGACGTGCGCGAAGGCGAGCGCTTCTTCGGCTACTACCCCATGGCGACGCACCTCGTCGCGACACCGGGCAAGGTGGGAGGGGCGGGCTTCACGGAGACGTCGCCGCACCGCGCCCAGCTGCCCGGTATCTATAACCGCTACGCGCGGACCACCGCGGATCCGGCGTATCGCCCCGAAGAAGAGCCGCTTTTGATGCTCTACCGCCCCCTGTTCATGACGGCATTTTTCATCGACGACTTTCTGTTTGAGAACGCCTGTTTCGGCGCCGAGGTCGTCGTGTTCGCGAGCGCGTCGAGCAAGACCGCCTATTCGACGGCGTTCTTGCTCTCGGAGCGCCGCAAACAGGGCGCACGGATCCAGAGCGTGGGGCTCACGTCGCGTGCCAACCGCGCCTTTCTCGAGGAGCTCGGCGTCTACGACGAAATCGTCGAGTACGACGCCATCGACTCCATCACGGCGCGCCCCGCCGTGTACTTCGACATGGCGGGCAGTGGCTCTGTCACAGCCGCCGTTCACGAACGGTTTGGCGCTCAACTCGTCAAGAGCTTCATGGTCGGTTCCACGCATTGGAACGCGGGGCGCGGCACGGCTGGGGCACTACCGGGCCCGGAACCCGAGTGGTTCCTGGCGGCTCCGATCATCGAGCAGCGCACGAAAGAGCTTGGACAGCAGGTGCTGCAGCAGCGGCTCGGCAGTGCGTGGCAGGGCTTCACTGCCCGGCTTCGCGCTCCGGGCAGTGAGTGGCTTACGGTCGTCGAAGCGCGCGGTCCGGCCGCTGTCGAGCAGCTTTACGCTGCTGCGATCGCGGGTCGCTTGCTCCCGCAAGAAGGGCACATCCTGAGCCTGTTCAGCGCGCCGTGATCAGCGCTCCACGGAGCCCGAGTCGCAGCCGTTCGCCGGTCGGGGTAGCCCGCGCTGATCCGTCGCCGGACAGCTCTGGCCGATGCCGAGCGCCGGGCTGTCCGACGCGGGCAGCATACTGAGCGTGGGCCCGCCGTTGTTGGCCAGCGCGCCGAGCTTCGGATCCTGTCGCAGCGTATCGCTCGGGCAGGTTCCGGACACGCCGAACTGCACGTTCTTCGAGCCCTGGCTGGTCGCGCACGGCACGCGCAGAAATACCGAGTTGTACGCCGCCACGTCGGAGTCCGAGCTGCTATCGACGAACGTGACGTTGCGCGCGCTCGCGCTCGCGCCGCCGTACAACTCCGCCGTCAAGCCACCGGGAGCGTTGTTGTAGAAGGTCGTGTTGATCAGGCTGAGCGCGCTCTCGTTTACCCATAGCCCGCCCGAGCCACCGGGCACGGTGTTGCCGGCGACGTTCACGCCGCCGCGGTTGTTCATGAACACCGAATCGCGCACCGTCAGGTTATTTTGCTTGATGAACGACACTCCGCCGCGCGACGCGGTGTTCCCGTCGAACACCGTGCGATCGATGAGCATCGGACGCACGGTGACGTTCGGCGTGCGGAAGAGCGCCCCGCCGAGCTCGTTACAGCGGTTGTTCCGGAACACGCTGCCGCAAATCGTATAGGTGAACCCGTCGTCGTTGTTGCCGTCGAAGTACACGGCGCCGGACAGGCCTCCTGCGCCGCCCTGCTCGTCGTGATTGAAGTTCGGGCAGCCGGGCTCCACGTAGTTCATGCCCACGCCGACCGCGTAGTTGTCCTCGAACACGGAGTTGAAGATCTGCGGGTTCGCGAAGAGCATGCCGACTGCGCCGCCGTTGGCCGCGCGGTTGCCGCGAAAACGGCTGCCCACGATGGTCACGCCCTTGGCGCCCTGCACGTAGATCGCTCCGCCTCCCACGTCCGGCCCTTCCGGCGCAGCTTCGTTGTCGTGAAACTCGCTGTTGATGACGTGCAGGACCCCGTCGCGCATGTAAATCGCGCCGCCAGAGCCCTCTTTGTAGCCGTACGCACAGCGCGGCTGCGCGGGGTTCTGCGGAAAATACGTCCCGCGCGGCGCCTTGCCGTTGCGCAGGATCAAGCGCTGCAGCACGACCTTGGTCGTGGTGAACATCCAATTGCCGCTGTGATAGTAGAAATGGCGCACTCGCTTGCCCGCATCGAGCGTGATTCTCCCGCCGCCGTCGATCACGGTGTCGCGGTTGTTCGGCAAGTTGATCTGCTGCGTGATCTGAATCGTCACCGGTGCCGACCCGCAGTTGAAGGTGATCACCCCACCTTGCTGTGCGGCAGTGCGCAGCGCCGTTTCCGTGCAACTCGCAGCCGTCCCGGTGCCGATCACGGCCGTTGGGCTGGACGTGTTCGCCAGCTGTAACGGGGGCGTGCACACTGAAGTCGCGGGACCCCCTGTGCCGCCGCTGGTGCCCGCGCTGCCGCTCGTACCTGCAGCGCCGCTCGCGCCGCCCGTCCCGCCCCCGGTCGGCTCGCACGTACTCACGGGAGCGGCCGCGATCCAACACAGCAGGCCAACGGCGATCAGCGGATTCGAAGCGAGCGGTCCCGGCATCAGAAACTCCTCCCGACGAGCGCGCAGCCAGCTGCTGCGGCGCGTTCAGCTCAAGGTATGCGCCGAATGACGCGCCGAGGCTCACATTTCGTTCCAGGTGCAGAAGTACAGCGCACCATCGGACAGCCGGCCGCTCCCGTGCTCGCCGCTCGCTCGGCTGCGAATGCGCGGCCTGCCCGACAGGCGCTGCGCCACGTTCCGTCAACAACCGACTGTGCAGCGCCGGTGGACCCATTTCTCAAAGAAAACTTAGTAAAGATCTTTACTAAACTTTTTGAGAGGAAAGGCCGCCGAGCGGACAGAGCGCTGAGCATGACGTGTCGTGGTGGCGTCTGATGCGTTCGATCCCGTGAGCAACTGGTTCAAGGGCGCGTCGGCGTCGGGGTGTATCGCCGAGCAGTCGCCTGGGCAGCTTTCGTACGGGGCAGCTTCGTGCTGGACACGATGCTATACGCGGCCGTGTTCAAGACTCGTTTTACCGAGATGTTCGGCGTCGAGTATCCGATCGTGCAGGGCGGCATGCAGTGGGTGGGCACTGCCGAGCTCGTTTCTGCCGTCGCCAACGCCGGCGCGCTCGGCTTCCTCACCGCCTTGACGCAGCCCAGTCCGGAAGCGCTGCGCAAAGAAATCGCACGCTGCCGGGAGATGACCGACAAAAGCTTCGGCGTGAATCTGACGATTCTGCCGACCCTCAAGCCCATGCCCTACGACGAATACGCGGACGCCATCGTCGAATCGGGCATTCAGATCGTCGAAACCGCGGGCCGCAACCCGGAGCCGTGGCTGCCGCGCTTCAAGAAAGCGCGCATTCGCGTCATCCACAAGTGCACGTCCGTGCGTCACGCCGTCAAAGCCGAGCGCATCGGCTGCGACGCCGTCAGCGTGGACGGTTTCGAGTGCGCCGGTCACCCCGGCGAGGACGACATTCCAGGGCTCGTTTTGCTGCCTTGTGCAGCGGACAAATTGAAAATTCCCATGATCGCGTCGGGCGGGTTCGGCGATGGCCGCGGGCTGGTGGCGGCGCTCGCCCTCGGCGCCGAAGGCATCAACATGGGCACGCGCTTTCGAGCGCGTCTGTCAGCGATGGTGTAGCGATGCAAATTCGCTTGATGACGCTCGAAGACGTGCCGAGAGTGCTCGCGCTGTGGCGAGCGACTGACGGCATCGGGCTCAGTGATGCGGACACGCCCGATGGTGTTGCGCGTTTCGTGATGCGAAATCCAGAGACGAGCTGGGTGGCCGAGGCAAATGGCCAACTCGTGGGCGCGACACTCGCCGGACACGATGGACGACGCGGATTTCTCCACCATCTCGCCGTGCAGGCGGAGTTTCGCCGGCGCGGGCTCGGTCGAGCGCTCGTCGAACACGCGCTCGCCGGGCTTGGGCGCGCTGGGATACGCAAGTGTCATGTCCTCGTGTTTCGTAGCAACCGGGGCGGCCGCGAGTTCTGGCAGGAAATGGGTTTTCACTTGCGCGACGATATCGACGTGCACTCGCTGGCGATCGACGTTCGCGATAGCGCCGATTGAAGCGCGCCGTCAGTCCACGGCGTTCGCGGGAGGGGGCGGCGTTTCGTCGTAGATGCCGACCCACTGATGCTCCAGATCCGGGTTGTGGAACAGGAGCCAGGAGTTGAGCGGCACGCCGCCTTCGGCGAGCGAGCGGCGGCACTTGCTGATGGCGCGGTCGATGTCGAGGAGCGCGAGCTCGATGTACGAGTAGCGAAGGCCGCTGCCGCCACCGATGGTGCCGCCCAGTTGCAGGGGTTTCAACGCAGCGTCGAGCGCGTCCTCGATTTCGGCTTTGTCTGCGAACTTCTCGTGCTCGAGCGGCTGAGAGCCGTCGAGCTTGAGATAGCAGAAAACTTCGCCGTGACGGCTGAAGCGTTCGTCGCAGAAATTCGCGGCGTGCGCCGCGCGCCACAGGTCCACGTTCGGCGTCCTGGCGATGAACAGGTCGTGCTGTTCGGCGTAGTCGGGTGCCTTTTGCGGCTTGAGCTCGAGCAGGGTCCACTTGCAGGGGTCTGCCATTTCGCTGTACGGACGCTCGGGTAGACCGCGGCGGATGGCTTCGATGTGCGCCCGCACGGTGTCCTGCAAGTCCTCGAGCGAGACCTCGGTTCGCTCGGGAGGATCTCCGTCCGGCTCCGCGTCGATGAACCCGATCCACTTGTCGAGGATCTCTTCGCCCAATAGGCACTCTGCCAGCACGAACGCTTGATGGGTGGTCGTGCCGCTGTCGGATGGGGAGCCAGAAGGGCCACGAAATACGAGGTCCAGCTGGTTGTCGGCGCCGGGCACGACGGCGACTGACGAAAGGTCCGTCGGACTGCCGCAGCGCCCTTGCACCGTGGCGCGCGCGGTGACGATGTCCTCGGCGAGTCGGTACGCATAGAACTCCCACCCGGAAATGCTCGGCGCGCGCCGGACGATCTCTTCGGCGAGCGGACGCAAATCGCGGCGCGACTCGGGCGTTACGATCAGGCGGTGGCCGTCGTGCTTGGCGGCTGGCCCGAATTCCCACATCAGCTCGCTGTCGATGCCTTGCAGGGCGTCCTGCATCCACCCCGCGAGATCGAAGTTGCCCGCGCGCGTGAACACGGCACGAATGCTGCGCTCCACTTCGGAAAAGCCGCGCCAGAACTCCTCGATGCGCCGTTCAGTGTCCTCTTTATCCGCGATGTCCTCATCGCTGGTCCGCCATCTGCGCGCCCGCCACATGGCCGCAAGCGTACTCCCCTTCGCGCTAGCCCACACTTGCTATGCCGCGAATGCTCACCATCCACGCCCACACGGCTTCGGGCGCGGCGTTCAGCTGGGACTCGAAGACCAGGGTGGTGGCGGTCATGCGTCGTGAACAGCGGCGCGCGCACGAGCGACCGCATCGCGGTGCACTGTACGAAAAATCGAAGAGCGGCCGAGTCAGAGACCCAGCCGCTCGTGTAGCAGTCGTATTTGGCGACGGTCAGGACGCGGTCGCGGCGACCAGCGAGACCTCGATGTCGATCGTCACTTCGTCACCGACCAGCACTCCACCGGCTTCGAGCGCCGAGTTCCACTGCATGCCGAACTCGGAGCGGCGCACCTTGGTGCGGGCCGCGGCGCCGATGCGGCGCTGTCCCCAGGGGTCGGTGTGTGGGCTCGTGACATCGCGGACGTCGAGCGTCACCTCGCGCGTCGTGCCGGCGATGGTCAGGTCGCCCACCACCTGCAGCCGGTCATCGCCGGCGCGGGCCACGCGCTTCGAGCGGAAGGTCAGCGTGGGGTAGGCTTCGGCGTTGAAGAAGTCGGCACTTCGCAAGTGCTCGTCGCGTTTCGGCTCGCGAGTGCTCAATGAGGCGACGTCGATGCTGGCGCTGATGCTCGCGGCTTCGGGCTTCTTGGGGTCGTAGCTGACCTCGCCGGAGAAGCTCGAGAACTCACCGCGTACGTTGGTGATCATCATGTGGCGGACGCTGAAGCCCACGCTCGAGTGGGCCGGGTCAATCGTCCAGCGGGCAGGCTGAATAGCGGTTTGCTGAGCGGATACGGGGGAAGTTGAGAGGGTCATTTGAATAGCTCCTTCGTTGTGATGACCTCAATGTGTGTCGTTCGAGATACTGGGACTAGACTGTCAAATTCGAACATACTGTTCGCAAAGGACGAACGATAAATGCCGGCCACGCGCGCTCCGGACCTCAACAGAATCGCGGTGTTCCTGAAGGTCGTCGAGGAAGGCGGCTTCACGGCGGCGGCGAAGGTGCTTGGGCTGCCCAAATCGTCGGTGAGTCGCACGGTCGCGCTGCTCGAGCAGGAGCTGCAGGCTCGTCTGCTCCGGCGATCGTCGCGCAAGGTGGCGCCGACGGAAGCCGGCGCGGCGTTCTACGAGCGCGCGTCGCGCGGCATGTCATTGCTCGTGGAAGCGCGCGAGACGGTCGTGGACCTGGAGGGGCAGATGCGCGGGCCGATTCGCATCACGACGGCAGTGGACCTGGGCGTGTGGCAGCTGGCACCGCTCGTCGCTGGCTTCGTGGAGCGTCATCCGGCGGTGGTCGTCGACGTGGTGCTGACGGGGCGTATGGTGGACCTGGTCGAGGAGGGGTTCGACCTGGCGCTGCGCGCGGCGCCGATCCGGGATGAAGCGTTGATCGCGAAGAAGCTGCCGGACACGCCGTTCGCGCTCTACGCCTCGCCTGCCTACTTGGAGCAGGCGGGCCGGCCGCGCGGGTTGGCCGAGCTCGTAAACCATCGCTGTGTGCTGTTTCGCGCTGTGCGAGGGCACGCGCTGTGGACGCTACGAGGCCCGCGCGGGGACGAGAAGGTGCAGGTGCGAGGCGCCGTCAATACCGACGACTTCAGCTTCGCGCTCCAGGTCGTCGCGTCGGGCGGCGGGATCGGCCTGCTGCCGTCGTTCGTGGCGCAGCGTGGCGGCGGAGCGCGCCTGGAGCGTGTGCTGCCTCGTTACTCGATGCCGGGCGATCCACTGCGGCTCTTGTACCCTGCGAACCGCTATCTGCCGCAGCGCGTGAGCGCGTTTCGCGACTTCGTGATGCAGCACATCGGCTGACGCTTAACGCGACGCACGAACGACGCTAAAGTCTCGGGCAGTGGAGCTTCACACGGAACGCCTGCATTTGCGGCGCTGGCATGCCGCCGATCGCGAGCCGTTCGCCGCGCTGAATGCCGACCCCCGGGTGGTGGAGTTCTTGCCTGCCTGGTCGCGAGTCGAGAGCGACGCGGCCGTGACACGCATCGAAGCGCACTTCGAAGAGCGTGGATTCACTTTCTGGGCCGTCGAGATACCCGGCGTTACGCCCTTCGCGGGTTTCATCGGTCTGGTCGTGCCGAACTTCGAGGCGCATTTCACCCCGTGCGTGGAGGTCGGCTGGCGCCTTGCCGCGGCGTTCTGGGGTCACGGCTACGCGACGGAAGGGGCGCGTGCGGCGCTCGCGTTCGGCTTCGAGTCGCTGCAGCTCCCGGAGATCGTCGCCTACACGGTTCCGGCCAACCGGCGATCGCGACGGGTCATGGACCGGCTCGGTATGACGCGAAATCCCGCGGATGACTTTGATCATCCCAGGCTCCCCGAAGGTCACGCACTGCGACGTCATGTGCTGTATCGGTTGCAGCGCGGCTCGAGCGACGCCTGAACGCGTGAATCACGCGCCGGTGCGCTTGCATGGCTCGTGCTGCGTCTTAGGTTGACCAAGTGCCGCTCGTGCTTCTCACGGGAGCCACGGGCTTCGTGGGTTCGCATCTGCATCCACGCCTGCTCGCCGCGGGTTTCGTCGTGCGCTGCGCGACGCGCGACCCGGAGCAGGCGGCGCGTGCGCGGCCCGGGCTCGAATGGGTGGAGCTCGACGTCAATCGGAGCGCGACGCTAGAGCCTGCCCTGCGCGACGTGAAGAGCGCAATCTACCTGGTACACGGTATGGGGGCGGGGCCCGGGTACGAAGAGCGCGAACGTGTCTCCGCACGCGCCTTTGCTGCTGCGGCGGCAAGCGCTGGCCTGGAGCGCATCATTTACCTCGGTGCCGTGGCCCCGAAGGGACGTCCTTCACGCCACTTGAGCAGCCGCCTCGAGACAGGACGAATTCTACGCGAAGGCCCGGTTCCCGTGTTCGAGCTGCGCGCGGGCATGATCATCGGGCATGGCAGCATCAGCTGGCAAATCGTGCGGGATCTGGCAGCGCGCCTGCCCGCGATGCTCCTGCCGCGCTGGCTCGAATCGCGCTCTCAGCCGCTCGCCATCGACGACGTCGTCGAGGCCATCGTCGCGACACTGTCTCTGCCGCTCGGGCTCGCCGGCGTTCACGATTTACCTGGACCCGAAACTTTGACGGCGAAGGAGATTCTATTTCGCATCGCCGCCTTGCGAGGCAGGCGTCCGGTGGCGTTCAGCGTGCCGGTGCTGTCGCCGCGCCTGTCGAGCTACTGGCTCAAGTTCGTCACGGGTGCCGATTATCACGTGGCACGCGAGCTCGTGGACGGCCTGTCGAGCGATCTGATCGCGCCGGACAGCGGTTTGTGGCGCCACCTGCCGGGCCACCGCCTCGTGCCGTTCGACGAGGCGGCGCGGCGCGCCATGGCCGAGCACGATCAGGCTGGAACGGATTCGGGGAATGTCGTCGAGCGTGCGGTAGTGCCGATGTCGAAGCGGCCGGGGTAGTACCGCTTACAGCGGCGGAAAATCGCCCTTGAAGCGCGCGGCGCGCGTGATGCGGCCCTGTTCGTCGAGGTACAGGTAGTCGGTGACGGCGTTGCCTTCGAGCTCGAGGGCGATGCGCGCGAACTTCGGATAGCGCTGCACGCCGAGCACTTGAATTTGCGTCACGGCGGCCTCGGACATGGCGTCGCTGATAGCCAAGGCGCCGAGGGCGTCGATGCCGTCGGCGGTGAAGTGCGGGTCTGCGCCCAGCACTCGGCTGAGGATCTCGGCTCGGCTGGCGTCGGGCAGCGAGGCCTCCCACGCCGTCACGTACTCGGCGAGCATTCCATCTGGAGGTCCAGGTGGCAGCGGCTCCCAGTAACCGCGAATGTTCGTGATCAGGCCGTCCTCGCCGATCTCCATGTAGTCGACGCCTTTGACGGCGCTTTGCGTCACCTGAGTCGCTGGGTCAGTCAGCCGGAAATCCCAGGTGAAACGTAGCTCGCCGTCGCGCTCATCGAGCCCGCTGAGTTGCACGATGGACGCGCCGGGCGCGTTCGTCTGAAAGTCGGCGATGGCGGCGGAGAGGCCGTCCGCCGTCGTCGTGTCGATGGTGGGGTCGACGTAGACGAGGTCGGGGCTCACGGAGCGTGCGAACAAGCAGTCGCGCCGCGCTCCGTCGCGTTCGTTCCAGCCGGCTCCGTAAAGCTCCACTGCTTCGGCCACGCTCTTTGCACGAGCGCAGGCGCCTTCGCGGATGGGAGGGTCATCATCGTCTCCGCAACCGGCGAGCACAGCGGCGCAGAAGAGCGCCGCCAGTGATTTCGAACAGTTCATGGCGCGCAGACTAATCAAGGCGCGGACGCGCGAACATCTCCAAAATTAGATGGCGGTCGTCGGCGGCGAAGCATGTAAGAAAGCAACGCGACGCAAGCGGCAGTGGCACTGGAAACCAGAAGCACGGTGCGCGCGTGGCTGGCGTAGCTCGCGCTGTTGCCTGCGCCGTTGAAGAGCGGCACGACCAGCGTAACGCCGAGGTACAGGAGCCAGGGTACGGCGATCTGCCGTGCGCGCGGCACGAATCCCGAGGCCGTGTGCACGAAGGCCTGTTCGAGACAGAGATAGAGCAGCCACAACGAGCCCAGGTACACGAGCACGCCTTCGATACGGTGAATTTTCCCGAAAGACATGCCGAATCGAAAGGCGTCTTGGGACTTCATGGCCAGCGTCAGCAGGATGCGGAGCGCGTTCACGCACAGCGTCGCGAGGTAGGCGATGACCGCGCTGACGCCCAGCCAGCACCACTTCGAAGAGGCCTTGCGGAACCGCGGCAGGAAACACGCTCCTGCCATCACGAACGCCACGATCAGATAGTTGCCACCCGCGCATGACGGGGCGATGAGCAGGCCGAGCTCACGGCTCAGGTAGCCGGAGCCGCGCTCCTCGACGAAGGCGTGCCCGGAGACGAAGCTGACGATCTGCGCCGTGGGCTCGAGCAGCCAGCCGAGCTCATCGGCACCGGCCGACGAGTAGAAGCGCTTGAGCCCGTACGCTACGGCCAGCACGGCGGTGAGCGGCGCTGCGTTCCCGAGCAGCGCACGCGCGCGTGGCGGAAGTGCAGCGCCGCTCACCACCGAAGGCGCCGTCATCCGAACACCCGGCGCGGCTGACGGTGCAGCATCCAGAGGCCCGCGAGAGCGCACGCGAGCAAGAGCAGGAAGAGCTCCGGCTCCGACGCGGACATCACGCCGCCACCGACTGCGCTGTTCGAGACGCCCTGGGGCAGCGGCAGAGGCTGCGTCACGTCACTGGCTGGGGCGCCCGTGTTGCGCACGGTCTTCGCGACGGCCACGAAGGACGTGAACTGCGTGAGCAAGTTGTAACGCAGGCCGAGCGCCGTCACTTCTTTCTTTGCCGGTTCTGCGACTTCACCGAAACCGAAGTCCGACAGCGCCGCGATCCGGTTGCGCGCCCACAGATAGCGCACGGGGACGTTTTCGGGCCGCGGCGCGGCGGCGCTCAGATCGAAGGTTTGCGCGTAGCGGCCCTGGCCGCCGACGCCGCTCACGGTGATTTTTCCGGTCTGCGCGCCGCGCCACTTGCCGTGGACGATCACCGGACGTTCGGCGAGCACGTCTGGCACGGCGGGCGGCTCGACGGCGTAGGCATCGAAGCCAGTGTAACTGACCCGTACGTTCGTCAGGACCGGCGCCACGACATACTTGCGGAAGCGCTCGCCCGTCGCGGGCGCCGTCGCCGGATCGGTCACGACGAAGGGCTCGCCTTGCCCGGCCTTGGCGAGTCCTTCGATGAGATAGCGATTGACGCTGCTGCCGATGCCGAAGGCAAACACGTTGGCGCGTCCCAGGTTGGCGCGCACGTAGTCGATCGCTTGCTTGTCGGCGGAAATGTAGCCATCCGTGAGCACCACGAAGCTGCGCGACAAGCCCGGCTCGGGCGACAGCGAAAGCGCGCGCTGCAGTGCCGGGAGCATCTCCGTCCCGCCACCGCCGCGCTGCGAGTCGAGAAACGCGAGAGCGCGCGTGATGTTGTCCGGAGTGGCAGGCAACGACTTCGGAGCCAAGAGCTGTGAGTCACCTTCGAACAAGAGCACGTTGAACTTGTCTGTCGTGCGCAGGCGTCCGACCAGATCGTGCAGCAAGGTCTTGGCGGTGCTCAGGGGAAAGCCCGACATGCTTCCGGAGACATCGACGACGAACACGTATTCGCGCGGTGGAATCTGCTCGCTGGTCACGCGCTTCGGCGGCTCGACCTGCAGCAGGAAGAATTTTTCTCCCCCGGCGTCGTAGAGCGACAGCCCAGATTCGATTTTGTCGCCTGCCAGCCGATAACGCAGGATGAAGTCGCGATTGCCGCCGAGCTGCTCGCCCTCGAGCTTGAAGTGCGCAAGTTTCGGGTTTTTCCAGACCGGCTTGATGGAGTGCGTGCGACTCTCGATCAACTGAAGCGGGATGGCCGTGGACAGCGCGCCTTCGAGCGCGAACGTGCTCTTCGCAGGCGTGCCGTGCGGCGTGTAGGGGCTCTTCACCCACTGGTCCGTCGGGGCCGCCCACGCCTCGGGTTGATTGGAGTACCGCGGGCCGACGACCGTGGGATACACGAGCTCGTACACGCCCTCGGTGGGGACGACGAGCTCGGTGTAACGGAGCGTTACCTCGATGCGGTCTCCCGGCATGACGTTGGCGACGTTCATGCTGAACACGTTGGGTCGCTGCTGTTCGAGCAAGGTGGCGCTCTTGCCCTCGCGCTTGGCCTGCTCGAAGGTGCGGCTGGCTTGTTCGCGCTCTTGAATGACGGCGTCGATCACCTGATCGCGGATTTTCATGCTCATGCCGTGCACGGCGGCACGAGTGGATGCGGGGAAGACGTACCTGGCGTTGAGCGGACGTTTGCCGGCGTTCTCGTAGGTCTGCTTCACCGTCACGTCGGCGATGGCTCCGGCGACACTGACCGTGACGTGGGTGCCTTCGAGCGGCAGCTGGTCCTGCTTGGGATCCGTGCTTTCCAGGACGAAATACGGGGATAAAGTCTTGGCTTCACGCTGTGCGTCGGCATCCGTGGCACGAGCCAGCGACGCGAACGCCAAGTAGACAAATACCAATGAGGCGGCTAGCGCCCTGGGAATCGCGGGTGACATCGACGCTCCTTGTCGGGGTAGGGGAGGGGTGGGAGCGCTGATTGCAACCCGTGTGCGCACCGGTGTGAGGCGGCGCGCCGGCCTAGCTGCGACCCGGAAACGTCGCGGTTTGTCGGTTCTGCACCGCGTTGCGAACAGACGCCCGTCCGGAACACGTGTCTCGGGTGACACGGAAGGCGCGGCGCGCGTTACACGCGGGTACGAAGTCACCGGCCCAGAGCGCGAAGATCCGGGCCGGTGAATGCCCGCGGTTCGTCGAGCGATCGACTCAGCGGCAGCGCATCGAGCTCGCTTGCCGCTCGATGGTCGTCCCCGTCAGGTCGTGCAAGCAGCCGTAGCTGTTGCACCACCCTCCGGACGTCCCGTTGTACGTCACTGACGACCAGTAGGGTGAGCCGGCATAGCTCGCGTTCGGGAAGATCTGCGCCGTGCGCCCCTTTTTCACCCAGATTTGCGCGAAGCGGTTGTTCCAGAATGCGTAGTCGCCGCTGAAGGACGGCGCGTCGCCCTGGATCGAGTAATAGCCGCCGTTACCGAAGCGCTCGTATCCGACGCAATGGCCCCACGTGTCGCCCGGCAGCGTGCTCTCGCACTTGATGGATGACGCCTTGTTGTCCGCTGAAGAGCCGCGCAGGTCGAACACGCAGCCGAACTCGTTGCAGCGTGAGCCATTGAAGCCGTCGTAGGCGCCGAGCTGAGTGACGTAGCTCTGTCCGTCGAACAGCGTCGCGCGATAGCCTTTCTTGACCCAGACCGTCGACGCGACGTTGTCGTGGGCCGCGGCGAAGCTCGGGTGATTGCCCTGCACGGACAAATACCCGCCGTCGGTCCAGTCGCGGTACATCACGCAGTGCCCCCAGGTGTTCCCCGGGAGTCCAGGCCCGGACGCGTTCTGGCGGATCCAGTCCGCCGCCATGTACGACGATTTGACGTACGACCAGGTCCCAGCCATCCACGAGTTCACGCCGGCCACGCGCCACGCGTTGTTCTCGAACACGACCAGCGGTCCTCCCGAGTCGCCAGGGCAGAGCCCCACCGTCGGGTCGTTCATGCCGTAGTGCCAGTCTTCGTTCACCTCGTCGATGGGCGTGGACGCGTAGCGGAACTGTCCATCACCGCCGCTCTGGCAGTTCGCGCCGAAGCCGCCGTATCCCGCCAGATACACGCTATTTCCCACCTTGAAGGTCGTGGTCGTCACCGGCATGGGTGTTAGCCCGGCCGTGTTCACGCCGGCAGTTTCGTAGATGGACTTGTCGAAGCGGATCACGGCGTAATCGTGGGACTGCCACTTGATGGCTTCGTACTGGGGATGCACGGCGACGGTGCCCGCGATGCTGCCGCGCCCGTTCGGCAGCGTGAACGTCCGGCGACTGCCGTCGGTCACGCAGTGCCCTGCCGTCAGTGCGGCGTACGGCGATATCAGCGTCGCCGTGCAGCCGCCGATTTTCCCAATCGCTTCCCACGCTCCAGCCTGCTGGTACACGACGCCGCCCCGCACCTCCGCGCCGGTGGAGCCGAGCGCGGCGGGTTCGCCCCGCGGCCCCTCGCCGCCCGGTTCCCCGCTACAGGCGCCCAGCATCGATGTGACTACGGCTAAGGCCACTCTGGCCGTTCCATGGCCAGGAGACAAAGCTTTCCCGATTGCCCTCATGATTCGTCCCTTTCGCAAATTGCGAGCTTCACGGCCCAGTGCCGCGAACAGTCTCGTCCGACGCACCAACGGTCTGCGTCGGCCTCGGAGCATGTATGTTCGAGTGGGCAAGCGGTTACGCGCGCACGACACTTTTCTCGAACAGCGGCATGGCGTGCGGTGTGCGACACGTCCCCTGATTCGGGTACGGCGTCATCCGAGTTTCATGAGCTGCGCGTACGAGTCGTGGCATTGCGCCACGAGAGACCGTACTCTGTCAGGACAGCGTAGTTCGACATGAGTGCTCCTGCCGTTCCCATCGTCGAACCGACGCACGCCAGGTTGGCCTCGCTGGGCGTCGCCATCGGTGATCTCATCGACGGCAAATTTCGCGTCGAGGAACTGGTAGGCATGGGCGGCATGAGCTGCGTGCTACGCGCGCGTCACGTGGCGCTCGACGAGACGGTAGCGCTCAAGTGCCTCAGTCCGGAGTGGCTCGACAGCGCCAGCGTCGTCGATCGTTTCAGCCGGGAAGCGCGCGCCGCCGTCAAGATCAAGAGCCCGCACGTCGCGCGCGTCTACGACGTCGGGCGTTTGCCCATCGGCATCCCGTACATGGTGATGGAGCTCCTCCACGGCGAGGACATGGGCAAGCTGGCCGATCGGCGCGAGCTCATCAACTTGCGCGAGTGCGTCGGCTGGATGATCGAAGCGTGCGAGGGACTCGCGGAAGCGCACGCGCTCGGCATCGTGCACCTGGACGTGAAGCCCGAGAATTTGTTCATCGTGCGGCGCAAGGACGGCCGGGGCGTGATCAAGCTGCTGGACTTCGGCATATCCAAGCAGCTGCTCACGTCCGGCACCACTGAACCGGCTCCGGAGGCGAGCGAAGGGCTCGTGGGCACGCCGCTGTACATGTCGCCGGAGCAGGTCCGCTCGCAACACACGCTCGATCATCGCACGGACATCTGGTCGCTGGGCGCGGTGTTTTACGAGATGCTGACCGGTTTTCCGCCATTCGCCGGCAACACCGTCGCTGAAGTGTGCACGGCGATCCTGGAAGCGACCCCGGCTCCGGCCTCGCTCTATTCGGCAGAGGTGCCGGACGAGCTGTCGCGCATCGTGCAGCGCTGCCTCGAGAAGGAGCCCGAGCTGCGCTTCCCGAGCATGGCAGAGCTGGCATCCGCGCTCTTGCCGTTCGCGCACCCGCATCACCACGCACAGGTCGATCGCATCATCAGCACGCTGCGTGCCGCGGGGCTCACGCGCATGGCGCCCGCCTCGTTACCGCCAATGGCTCGGCCCACGCGCGACTCTCCCTCGCGCATGTCGGACAACCCGACGCTGCTCGAGGGATCGGGCATCATGCAGCGATCGCTGAACGCACCCACCGCGAGCGCCTCGGAGACAGACGCCGGTGTGCAGCTCGTGTCCGTGCCGAGCGCCAAGAAACGCCGCTCGCGCGGCCTGGTCGCGCTCGTGGCTGTCCTCGTCGCGGCAGGCGTATCGGCGCTGGTCTTGTCACGCAAGCCGTCGAGCGCGCCCACCGCGCGCGTCGCCGAGACGGAGCAGCCCGCCGCCGCGCGCGCCACACCGCCGGCCGTCAAGCCCACGAGCGCGCCGCTTCCCCCGAGCACGGCGGTCACCGCGGTTGCGGCGCCGAGCGCCGGTCCCTCCGAGCCGACTCTGAAGGAGCCGGAGCCCGAGGCGCCCCGCAGCGCTGTGCGTTCCGCCAGCACGAATCGCAAGAACGCGCGCCCTGTGCGCGCTGCTGCCCCCGCGAAGCCCCAGGAAAAGCGTGAGCCTCCTCAGCCCGCACCTGGCCTGGATATCGAGCTCTCTCGCTGACGATCATCTCCCATGAGCCGTCACACCTCATGTAGATGCTTCTGAACGTGTGACCGAGGATGCGGGGAGTGTGAGCTCGATGTTCGTTCGGATGGTCCAGAGGGCGTGCGCCTGCTGCGTTTTTCTGTTCATTCTGTGTACACCCGTGAGCGCCCTGGCCGACGATCTGGCGGACGAGGCGGATCTACAGTTCCAGCTCGGAACCGAAGCGTACGCGCGGGGCGACTACCGCGGCGCGCTCGAGCACTTCTTGCGCTCGAACGGCCTGGTGAAGAATCGCAACGTCACGTTCAACATAGCGCGCTGTTACGAGCACCTGACGCAGTACCCGAACGCCTGGCGAAGCTACAGCCGCGCGCTCGCTGGCGCCGAAGATCCCACGTTCAAGAGCAAAGTGAACGAATCGCTCGAGCGCATCGCGCCGTTCGTCGGTGTCATCGAAGTGATCACGGATCCTCCCGGCGCGACGCTCTACATCGATCGCAAGGATCTGGGACCCCGAGGTGAAACGCCGCTGAGCCTCGGCGTCGGACGGGGCCAGTACCGGGTGCTCATCGAAATGGACGGCTACGAGCCAGTGGCCTCCGCGCCGATGGCCGTGGCCGCCGGTGATCGCAAGAAAATCGAGCTGACGCTCAACTCGGTCTTGGGCGGAGTTTCCGTCGAGGGCACGGCCGGCGCAGAGATTCGCGTCGATAGAGAAGACGGTCCGGTGCTGGGGCGGGTACCCGCCAAGATTGCGGTGCGACCCGGTCTGCATCGACTGTTCGTCTCGGCACCCGGCAAGAAGACGCGCGAAGTGCCGGTCGAGGTGCGCGCGCGACAGTCGGTGCGAGTGCGCGCCGAGCTGGAGGCAACGCTAGGATCGCTCGTGGTGGCCACCGATTTGCGCGACGCCTTGATCGAGGTCGACGGCCGGTCGGTGGGCTTTTCTCCGGCGGTGATCAACGTGCCTGTGGGAACGCACCGCGTGCGGGTCAGTCTCTCCGGCTTCAGCCCGATCGAGCGCACGGTCGTCATTGCAAAAGGCGCTCAAACGCGCTTCGAAGCAGAGCTCGCGCGCGGCGAGCAAGTCACCGCGGCTTCCCGCACGGCAGAGCAAGTCGAGGAGGCGCCGTCTTCGGTGACGATCATTTCCCGCGAAGAGCTGCGGGCCATGGGCTACCAGACCATCGCCGAAGCGGTGCGGGGCGTGCGCGGCCTGTACCTGACGGACGACCGCAGCTACACGACCGTCGGTATCCGCGGATTTTCCCGACCCGGAGACTACGGCAACAAGATTCTGATCTTGTACGACGGACATCCGTACAACGAGAACCTGCTCGGACAGTCGTTCCCCGGTCTCGAGGGACGCTCCGACCTCGACGACGTGCAGCGTATCGAGATCATTCGCGGTCCGGGCTCGGTGCTGTACGGTACGGGCGCGTTCTTCGGCGTGATCAACCTCGTGACCCATGCGCCCGGCGAAGAGACGCGCGTCGAGGCCGGCGTCGCCTCGCACGAGTACGGCGTGATACGCGGGCGTTCGCTCGGCTACTGGAACTTCGGCGAAGGCGCCGTGTGGACCAGCGCCTCGATCTTTCAGGGCGCCGGACGGGACTTCCACTTTTCGGAGTACAGTGACGACGAATCGGGCCTGGGCGGGAACGCGCGCGGCATCGACGGCGTCAAGGGCGGCACGGTCCAGGGCCGCGTGTGGTGGCGCGACCTGACCCTGCAGTGGTTTTGGCACCGCCGCGACAAAGAGCTCCCCACCGGTGAGTACGACGTGCTGTTCGGCGATCCGCGGAACATCTTCAAGGACACGCGCGCGTTCCTCGAGCTGCGTTTCGAGCCCAAGCTCGGCGCTAACGTGGAGCTTTTGACCCGCGCCCACGCGAACCTGTACACCTTCGAGTCGACCGCCCCCTACTCCGAAGACGACGGCGGTCTCTATGAAGAGGTGTACGAAGGGCGCTGGGTGGGCTTCGAGCAGCGTATCGCCTACCGGCCGGGTGAGGGGCTGCGGCTCACGCTCGGCGCCGAGCTGCAGCGTCACTTCGAGGCCAGCTTGTACGGCCAGGACTCGCTCGGTGACGTGTATCTGCCGGCCGATCAAAATCCGTACTGGGTGATCGGCGTGTACACCGCGGGTGACGCGGACATCACGTCCTGGCTGCGCGTCTCCGCGGGCGTGCGCTTCACCGCATTCCGCTGGGAGTTCTCCGAACGTGACGTGGAGAGCTCCTCGCTCGACCCTCGGCTCGCGTTGATTGTGCGCCCTTACCCAGCGGGCGTCACCAAGCTGCTCGCTGGCAAGGCCTTCCGTGCGCCGAGCATCTACGAGCGCTTCTATCAGTCGTCCGTGCAGACCACGAGCCTCGATCTGGATCCGGAGCACGTGCTCACGGGGGAGATCGAGCACACGCACCGCTTCTCGAGCAGTGTGGCTCTCGTGGGCGCGGTGTTCGCGAACTCGGTGACCGGTTTGGTCGTCGGTCGCGGGGAAGGGACCGAGGCATCGCCGCTGTTCTTCGTGAACTCGGACACCCCGGTGCGCACCATCGGCGCCGAGCTCGAGCTGCGCCGCGAGTGGCGCGAAGGGTGGATGCTCGCCGGCAACTACGGCGTGCAGCGCTCCGACTACGTGGACCCCGCTCCGGAAGACGAGCTCGTGGACGACGCGCGCGTGCCGAATTCGCCGACGCACCTGGCGGCCATCAAGGGCGCCGCACCGATCATCGGCCGCTCCTTGGCGCTCATGACGCGGCTGACGTACGGCAGCGCGCGCTACGACCGCAACGAGACGCGCGGCCTGCCGGCCCAGGAAAAGACCGGCGCCAACGTGGTCTGGGACGTGGTGTTCAACGGTCGCATCGTGAACGACCAGCTGACGTACAACTTCGGCGTCTACAACCTGGCCGACTTCCGCTACCACGCTCCCGTCAGCGCCGAGTTCCGTATGACGCGGGTGCCGCAGAACGGCCGCACCGTGCTCGCAGCATTGACGCTCAGTTTGTGATTCGAAGCGCTCCCGGAGGCGGTTCAGCGTCCTCCAGACGGCCCTGCTCCGCGAGCAGTAACGTGCGCGCCGCGTCGATCGCGTCGTGGGTGCCCGCCAGAGCGAGCGTGTCTCCCGCTTGCAGCACCTCTTTCGCGGTCGGAACGAGCAGACCCTCCCCGCCGCGTGTGATGGCGAGCACGGTGGCGCCGGTGACGCCACGTAAGTTCAGCTCCGCGAGCGACTTGCCGACCGCGGCGCTCTTGTCCGTCAGCTGAACCGGCGTGGGCTCTCCGAGGCCGGGCAGCAGCTTGTGCACCTGGTGCAGCGCGCCGTGCGCCTCGGCCTGGCTCGCGTGTGGATCGCTGCCCTGCGTCGCTGCACCGCCCTTGTGCGCCTGCGCGATCAGGACCTCGACGATGGCCTGCGCTCCGGCGCTCACGTGTCCTTGCAGGTCCGTCGCGCCGCGCCAGAACGAGATGGCGAGCACGACGAGCAAGAGGCCGAAGACGATGGGCGCATAGACTCCGCCGAGCATGGGCTGAGTGATGGCGAGCAGCGGCAGGCCGGTGAGCAGCACGAGGGCGAGCTGCAACGTCACCACGAGCGCGCGTCGCGGCGTGGCCGCCAGATCGATGTTGCCGTCGAGCGCGGTCGGCAGCGCGGTCTCGGCGATGTTCAGGCCGAGTCGCTGCGCGACGCGCACGACGCCCGCGAACAGCGGCAGACCCAGCATGATGGCGATCCCCATGACGAGGATGCGCGCCGTGCCCGGTGCCACTCCCAGCTTGTCCTGCGCGAGAGCCGTCATCGAGCCCATGCCCAGCGACGTGCCGATCGCGATGGTGACGAGCAGGGCGAGATCGAGGATGAGCAGGCGCACGAGCCGGCGCGTCGCCGAGACGCGCGTCTTCTCGCGGGGTCCGCTGCGGAATTGTTCGACCCAGCTGCCGTAGAGCGCCACGAAGGTCTGCATCGGCCGCGGCATCTTGCGGTCCACGTAGTTGGCCACCGGCCCTGACGCCTTGATCATCCACGGCGTGGTGAGCGTGGTGATGGCCGAGACCGCAACGGCCACGGGATAGAGAAAATTCCCGGTGGCGCCCAGCGACAGACCGAGGCCCGCGATGATGAAGGAAAACTCGCCGATCTGCGCGAGGCTCATGGCGGACTGCACGGACGTGCGCACGCCGTTGCCGGTGAAAAAAGCGCCGAGCGAGATCCCCACCAAGTTTCCGAGAATGATGACCGTGGTGAGCACGGCGATCGGTTGCCAGTGCTGCGCGATCAGCGCAGGATCGATCAGCACGCCGACCGACACGAAAAAGACCGCCGCGAACATGTCGCGCACCGGCCGGACCAGCTGCTCGATCTCTTTGTGCGCGCCGGACTCCGCGATCAGCGATCCGGCGATGAAGGCGCCGAGCGCGACCGAATAGCCGAGCTCGTGGGCGAGCAGCGAGACGCCGAAGCAAAACCCGATGCTCGCCACCAATGTCGTTTCCGGCCGTCCGAGCCGGTTGATGAAACGCACGGCGCGTGGAACCAGGAGCAGGCCGACGCCGACGAGCCCGATCAGAAACAGCGCTAGCTTTCCGGTCGTGGCCGCCATGTGCATCGCTGACAAGCCGGTCCCCGTACCGATGGCGGTCAACGTCGCCATCAGCAAGATGGCGATCAGATCCTCGACGATGAGCACGCCCACGACGAACTCGCGCAAGGGACCACGAATGTTTTGCTCCTCGAACGCCTTGGCGATGATGGTTGTGCTGGAGATGGCGATGATCGCGCCCGTGAAGATGCTCTCGATGGTGGTCCAGCCGAAGAACTGACCCGTCAAAAAGCCGAGCCACATCATCAGGCTGCACTGGAGGAGCGCGGTGAGCCCCGCCGTCGGGCCGAGCTTGAACAGCTTGCCGAGGCTGAACTCGAGGCCGAGCGAGAACATCAGCAGGATGACGCCCAGCTCCGACAGCGTTTGGACGATCTGCTTGTCCGCGACGAGCGGGATCGGGACGTTCGGTCCGATGATGAATCCCGCCAGGATGTAGCCGAGCACGACGGGCTGGCGAAGCCGTTGAAAGACGACCGTCGTCATGGCGGCGACGCCGAGCACGATGGTCAGGGCTACCAAAAACGCGTGCGCATCCATGCGAGACTCAGACCGACAATACGATGCCGCTTCCGACCCGCTCGCCGAGCGCCTCGATGGTGCGCACGTAGGCGGCGATCTGAGCCGCGTGAGCGCCTTCTACCTTGAGCTCGAAATCCGTCTTGAAGTCCACCACGACCCACGCGCCATCCGCGCCGCGGAACGCGAGATCGACGACGCCCTCGACGAGCGAGCCGTCCGGCAGGCGCTGGGCGAGCGGTGTTTCGCGCCGGCACTCGGCCCGGCGCTCCGCGTCCGCGGCCTGCCGGAGCAGCGGGTGCTCGAGCGCTGCCTGGACAGCGGGTGCGGCAGCGTGCATTTCCGCCTCGGTCGCGCCGATCAGTCGGCCGACGGCGTTCGCGAGCGCTTGCACCTCCGCGGGGCCTGCGTCGAAGGGCACCTCCGCGAGCACCGCGTGCACCAACGTTCCGAACCGCGCACCCCGTGGGCGTCCGGCGCGCGGCGCGGTCGTGCGCTCGACGCTCGCGCTCGCGGCGGGTGACTCTGGTGCGACGTCTCTGGCGATCTGTGTGACCGTGCGCGCAACGACGCTCGGCTTTTTGCCGGAGTCGAGGGTCGCGCTGTGACGCTCCGCCCACTGCTCGTGGTGCTTCATGCCAGCTGGGCTCGCGCCGTGCAGGCCGGTGTCGATCAAGAGCTCCATCTGGCGGAGGCCTCCGATCGGCTCGACGTCGAGGTGGAGCACGTTGGGATCCCACCAGGTGACCTCACAGCCGGGAGCCGTCGCATGCAGGCCGGGGGCGACGCTGCCCTCGTGCTCTCCGCCGTCGTTAGAACGTTGCCGCACGCTGTCCCCGCCGAACTTGGGGCAGCTCGGGGCGATGCTCGCGCGCTGCCACGCGGCTCGGTCCGGATAAACGGCGGGCTCCAGTACGGATACCCAGCCCTCGTGCCACTTGGGGTCGGGCCCACAGCCCAGAGTGGGCACCACGAGCAAGTCGCGCGCGCGGGTGGCGGCCACGTAGCCGAGCCGAATACTCTCGGCGTCTTCGTGGCGGCGCGCGTCGTCCCGATGCTCGTTGAGCTCGCGCGGCGCGCAGCCCGCGAGACGAAACGCCCAGAGCCCCCGCGCGGCTTCCACGTAGCGAGTGGGCTCGCTCGACTTGAGTAACGCCGTGGGATCGCACAGCACCACCACCGGAAACTCGAGGCCCTTGGCGCGGTGCACGGTGAGCAAGCGCACACCGTCGGCGCCTTCCTCGATGACCGGCGCTTCCTGCCCCTCACCGCGCGTGGCTTGTTCGTCCACGAAGTCGATGAACGCGCGAAATGACGTGGCTCCGCGCGCTTCGAAACGTCGCGCGGAGTCCGCCAGACGCAGCACGTTGGCCAGGGATTGTTCGCCCGTCGGCCAGATCGCGAGCGCGGCGTGCGCGCGCGTCGTAGCGAGCAGCTCTTCGATGATGGAGGCGACGGGACGGCGATTGCGCCCCACGTGCAGCCGGCGCAAGAGCTCGAGCGCATCGGACACCTCGCGCGTGGCCTCGTCGGCCGTGACGCGGCGAGTCGGCTCGAGGCGGCCGTGTGCTGCACGAAACGCGAACAGGGTCTCGTCGCTGAACCCGAAGAACGCGCCGCGCAGCGTGGCATACACGCTGAGCTCGTCGTCCGGCCATTCGATGGCATGCAGCGCCGTGCGCAGCGCCGTGACTTCCTCGCGCTCGTGAAAGCCGCGACCGCCGACGAGCACGTGGCCGATGCGGCGTGCTTCGAGCGCGCGCACGTAGGGATGCGTCAGGTCCTTGCCGTAGGATTGAAAGCGTCGCAAGAGCAGGCATACGTGACGCGGAGCGACGGGCACGAAGCTCGAGGGATTGCCCTCGCACACCGTCCAGCCGCTGTGATGGACGAGCCAATCGATGAAGGCTGCCA
Source organism: Polyangiaceae bacterium (assembly GCA_036520475.1). Lineage (GTDB taxonomy): Bacteria > Myxococcota_A > Polyangia > Polyangiales > Polyangiaceae > DATDJP01. The sequence continues at coordinate 49,284 of DATDJP010000264.1, forward strand.
CGGCGTCGGGAAACGAGGTCTCGATGGCGTACTTGCTGACGCCGGTCCAGCCGTAGGGAGCCGGAACCGGGAGCGCGACGACAGCGGGCTGATCGGTGCGTCCCGGGCGCACCGCGTCGAGCGCCACGTAGCGCGCCTGACTGCCGTCGGGAGCGCCCTGCATCAGCGGCGCGAACGAAGCGTTCACGGCTGCTTGAATCGCCGGCAGCGAGCGAAAGCTCGCGCTCAGATTCAGGAGCTCCGCGCCGCTCGCGAGCAGCTGTTGCTTGACGCGCTCGTAGAACGCGACGTCCGCGCGCCGGAAGCGGTAGATCGCCTGTTTGGGATCACCGACCACGAACAATTTCCCCGGTACGGGGCGCACACGCCAGGGGTCGGCAGCCGCCTCCTCGTCGGCGGCGAGCAGCAGCAGGATCTCGGCTTGAAGCGGATCCGTGTCCTGAAACTCATCGACGAAGAGATGCGTCAGGCGGCTCTGGAGCTCTCGCCGTACGCCCGCGTCGCGCTGCACGAGGTTTCGGGTCAAAACCAGAAGATCCAGAAAATCCAGGGCTCCGGACTTGGTCTTCACTTCTTCGTACGCGACAACGACGGGCCAGAGGTCGCGCTGCAGGCAGGCCGCGAGGTCCGCGTTCGCCTCCACCACGAACTCGTCCAGGCTCGCCTTCAGCGCGTCGCGCCGAGACAGTAGCTCCGCGCGGCGAATCTTGTCGGCGTACCAGGCGCCGCTGCCCTTGTGCTTCCAGTATACGTCGCGGTTCTTCGCGAGCGTGGCCAGCTGCTGCTCGAGCGCGTCGTAGTCGCGCGGCCGGAAGCTCTCGTTGCGAGTGACGTCGCGCACGAAGCGCTGCAGGGCTCGGAAGTTCTTGGCCAGTGAGTCACGCGGGTTCTTCGCGCCGTCGGCCAGCGCGGCCAGCGGATCCATTTCCGCGAGCAAGGCGTCGATGCGCCCGTCGCGCGCGAACGGCGGGCGCGACCAGGGCGTGTCGAAGTCGCGGTGCTCGACCAGCGCTCGGCAGGCGTCGAACAGCCGAGCGCGCGCGTCCGCTTCGTGTCGCGCTGCGCGCCGGCGCAAGATGCGGCGCACGCCTTCCGGAGGATCCGAGAGCGTGCGCTCGAACCAGCGATCGAACGCGCCGGCGAGCAGCTCGCGAGAACCCTCTTCGTCGAGCACGCGAAAGCTGGGATCGACGCGCGCCTCGATGGGACGCTCGCGCAGCAGGTCCGCGCAGAACCCGTGAATCGTGCCGATGCGAGCCGCCTCGAGCTCGGCCAGCGCTTGCTCGAGCGCTGCCCGGGTTCGGTCGTCCTCCGCGGCCTGCCGGCGCGCGGATTCGATTTCAGCCCGCAGGCGCAGCTTCATCTCGCCAGCGGCCTTTTCCGTGAAGGTCACGGCGACGATGCGCTCGAGGCGCGTGCGCCCGCTGGCCAGCACGTTCGCGATGCGACGCACGAGCTCACTGGTCTTGCCGGTGCCGGCCGCCGCTTCGACGACGAGAGTCGTGTCCAGATCTTCGCGAATCCGGCGGCGCGCTTCCGCGTCGATCAAGGTGCCCGGGTTCGCCGCGCCCGAGCTCATGGCTCACTCCGGAGCTGCGCCAGCGGCTCGAGCTCGCGTTTCGGTTTTCTGCCGGTGCGCAGCGCTTCGTACGGGCCGCACACCACTCGGTATTCGCAATACTCGCACGCGCCCTGCGCGGGAGCTGCGGGTAGAAAGCAGTGCGTCACGGCGTCGTCGATGGTGCGAGCCACGCGCGCGGCAGCCTGCCGTGCCACGTCGTCGAGCGGCACCTCGCGCTCGGCGAAACCGGCGTCCGCCGTGCAGTAGTGCAGTCTTCCCGAGGCCACGCGCTGCGGCAGCAGGCGTTCGAGCACGAGCGCATAGAGTACGGGCTGCAGCACGGCGCCCTTACCGATCACGAAGCCTTCGGGGGCGGGATGGCGGCCCGTCTTGTGATCGGTGGCGCGCAGGGCGTCGCTCCACTGCTCCACCATGTCGATGGCGCCGCGCAGGCGCAGCCCGCACGCGAGCTCGATCGCCTCACTCTGGCTCGCGGGATCGCGCGCGGGGTGGGGTGAGAGCCCGAAGCCGAGCTCGAAATTCACGGGAACCCACGGGGAACGGCTCATCCCGCTCAGCCATTCGCGCAGGTCGGCGCGGATTTGCGCGATGGCGTCGTCCCAGACGCGCTCAATCGCGGGCGCGAGGCGGTCGTGCCATTCGGCGGCGGTGCGTTCGAGCGCGCGCTCGAGGTGCTCCAGAGCTTCTGGCAAGCGCGCGTCGGTGACGGGCAAGAGACGGGCGCTTTGCAGCTCACTGAGCAGCGCGCGCTGGAGCTCGTGGATCAGCTGTCCGCGCTGTGCGGCGTTCAGCTCGTCGATGGGCTCGATGGCTTCGCGGGGCGCAAGCCCGACGACGGTGCTCAGGTAGAACTTGTACGGGCACGCCGCGTAGCGCTCGAGCGCCGTCGCCGAATACGCGCGCGCGGACAGTCGATGCGCGGCCAGCGCGGCCGCCGCGGCGGGGGTCGGCTCGACGAAGCCGTCTGTCGGAAACCACTTCGAGAATTTCCAGCGCCGGCCACGAAAACGCAGCGCGCGCGCGAGGTGCGGGTTCGCGTGCAGCAAGTAATGCGCAGCGCCGCGCGCCTCCTCGGCTCGTGTGCGCAAAAAGCGGTCGAGCATGGCGAGGTCGTACTCGCTCGCGTCGATGGCTTGCTCCGGCTCGGACGGCGCGGGCCAGCCGATGCGCGCCGCCGCCCCCTTGTCGGCACGGCGCACCAGCTCGTCGAAGCCGGGGAGCGCGCCTTCAGCAGCGCGCAGCGCCTCGAGCGCGTAGAAGGAGGGCACACGCGGCCGGCCTTCGTCCACGTCGACGCGCGGATACGATAGAATCAGCCGTTGTCGCGCGGCGCCAGCCGCGATGCGAAAGGCGGCGCGCTCGAACCCGATGCGCTCGTCGTTCGTGGCGAGCTCCGGCGAGAGCGCGCGCCGCTCCCCGTCCAGGAGCAGCGGGTCTTCCAGGACTTTCTGCGGGAAAGACCGCTCCGCGAGCCCCGGCACGAACACGACGTCGAAGACGAGACCGCGCGCCTCTTCAGCGCCTCCGATCCAGACCTTGCCGGAGGGCGCGCCCTCGGGAACGAGGCGCAGATCGCCGAGCCGCGCCTCGAGCACGACGCGCACTTCAGGGAGGGTCACGGGCCCCACCGGACCGAGCGGGTTGAGCTCCGCCAGCGCCTGGAGCACGGGGTCGGGTCGTGCGAGCGCGCGCGTGGCCAGCGCCGACAGGGCGTCGAGCCAGGCGCTCCAGAGCGCTGCTGCGGGGAGCGCGGCCAGGGTTTCGATGAGCGGCAGCGCGAACTGCTGCAAGCTCTCGAGCTGCGCGAGATCGCGCTCGAGCCGCGCCGCGGCGGGATCGTCTTCTCGCTGCAAGGCGTCGAGCTCCGCGCGCAAGGACGCCTGCAGACCATTCAGCCGGCGCACCCAGCGCTCCCTGCCGCCGATCACCGAAGCGTCGACGAGCAGCTTCTCCCAGCGGCGCGGCGCTCGAGGTGCGCCGCTGCTCGGCTCGGCCCGGCCGCTCGTTTCCAGCGCGCTCTCCGGCGCAGCGGCGCTGGCAATGCCCGCGGGCAACACCTCTTCCGCAGGGCGCACGAAGCGCTGCTCGGACGGCCACGCGGGCGGGGGAGCGCCCGCGTCCGTGGTGCGGGGCACGGCGCCGAGCGACAGGTATTCAGCGAAGCGGCGCGCAGACAGGCCCTCGGCAGCGCACGCCAACAGCGCCAGGAGCGCACGACCGCTCGGCTCCGGGCGCCGAATTCCGAGAGAGAAGTGCCCCGGCACGCCGGCGCGCGCGAGCGCGGTTTCCAGGTGCACGCGGTACCGCTCCGGCGCGCGCAGCAAAACGGCCATGCGATCGAACGCCACGCCGCGCCGCGCCTCCTCCAGAATGCGCCGGACGATCTCGACGCTCTCGCGACTTTCGCCAGGAGCCGACAGCACCGTCACCGAGTCATCCAGCGTGCCCGCTTCCGTGGCGGCCTCGAACAGGTTCGCTTGCACGCGCTCGACCGCACACGCGCTGCGTGCCGCTCGACGCTGCGCCGGCACACCGAGGGCCCGCTCGAGGTAGTGGCCGCTCAGCGTGTCTCCGGCCGCGAGCGTGGCGAAGACGTGCGGAGCACGCTCCGCCAGCGTTTGGAGCAGGTCCGTCTCGAGCGCGGAAGTGAGTCGCACGTCGTAGAGGACCAAGGGCAGGCCCGCGAACGGGTGGTGCGTCTTCTGCGCCGCGTTCACGGCTTCTGTCATCAAGAGCGCGCGATCGGCGAGCCCCGTGCTCTCGAGCTCGGCACGATATGCCGCAAACAGCGGCGCCAGATCGCGCGCGGCGGGCGAATCCAAGAGACGCGCGGGTTCCAGCTTGGCTTGCCCGAGCTCGAGCAACGTGGGCGCGAGCGCGCGCGCGAGGCCCGGCCGATCGGCGACGGCCGCGAACCGGCCGAGCTCGGAAGTGGCGTCGAGGCGCGCTACCACGCGCACGCACACGGCTTCGAGCGACAGGCGCGGCGCACTGACGATTCCGCGTTTCGCGAGCTCGACGCTGGCCAGACGTGCCGCCAGAGCACCCAGCGTCAGCCGGTGCCAGCCAAACGACGCCTGCTCCGGACCGAGGGCGGCGCGCACGAGCGCATTTGCCGCATCGATGCTCGCGGCCACCACGACCAGCTCGCGCCCCGGCGGCTGTGCGCGCAGGAAGGCACGCGCCTCGTCGAAACGATCCGCCCCGTGTGGAGATTCGATGAGAGCTGCCGCCACCTCGTCCCCAGCGATAGCACCGGGCGCCCGGGGACGCGAAGGCTGACTGATCTGGGCAGGCCGGTGATTATTGCGCTGGGGAGGCCGCTGCCGGCGCCTCGGCGATCGCGCCAGCAAAGCGGTTCTTGCAGGTGCGGCTGGCAAGCTCGAAGATGCAGACTTCGCTGTCGTCCTTGCGCAAAAACAGGAAGCGATCGTCGGCTGAAATGTTGAGCCGCTTGGGCGTGAAGCCGGGATTGACCCGCGCTACCCGGCCGGCGCGGATGTCTATGTCGAACACGTCGAGCTTCAGCGCGTAGGCGTGCAGCGAATCGCTGCTGAGCACGAACTGGTCGAGTGTCACGGCTGGGCCGGACAAGCTGCGGAACCGGCGCGTCGCCACGTCGAACAGGCGCAGCGGGTCTTTCAAGAACCAACTCGAATCGACGAGCAGCACGTTCCCGTCCGGAGTGACGGCATAACGTGGCAAGTCTCCGCCGACTTCGGCGAAGTCGTAGGCGAGCGTACCCGAATCGATGAGCATCAAGTGATAGCGGTCGCTGCTCGGTCCGGGCATGCGCGCCGGGTCCGCGAACAGCGCCGCGTCTGCGGCCGTGCGGTCGTAGAACGCGACCAGCGTCGTGCCACCGGGTGCGCGCGCGACCGGGCCGAAGCCCGGTAAATTGAGCTCGAAACGCTCGTGCGCGGGGGTCAGATCGATGACGCTGACGGGATCGCGCTGGCAGGTCGTGGGAGCCAGAAACGCGCGCCGTCCGTCGAACGACACCACCACGTCGTCAGCACAGTTCGGGATCCAGAAGCCGCTGCTCGTGCCTACCTCGAGATCGAGGATGGTGACACGCGCGCGCGGCGTGGCGCCGTCGAATTCGTGGTTCTCCACGACCAGCGCGCGGCGTGAGTCCGGCAAAATTTCGAGATCGACGAGACCGCGCTCGAGTAGGTGACGGCCGAGCGCGCGCCCCGTCAGCGCGTCGATGATCGTGACCTCGAAGGCATTGGCGGCGAGCACGAAGCGGTCGTCCGGCGTCGATTCGAGACGGAGCCCGCGCGTCGTGGTGTCGGCGACCGCGCTTTGCCACAAGACGGCGCGCGAACGCACGTCGACCGCGACGATTTCCTGAGCCGAAGCGTCTCCGACGTAGACCACGTCCCGCTGCTTCGAGAACGCCAAACGCGACGGCGTGTGTACGGGCAGCGGTTCGACGCGACCGGTTTCAATGAAGCCGGCCGCGAGCGTCTCGTCTCGGCGAAACAGCACGTAGTCGCCGCCTGGCGCGACGGCGATGTCGCCGAGCCCCACGCGGACGCCGCCCGGGCGATCCCCGGGCGCCTGTTGATGGTCGTTGGCGCCACCGTCTCCACAAGCCAGGAGCGCAGCGATCACAGGTAGCGCGAGCAGAGTGGCCGCGCCGAGTCCCATCGTTTTCATCCGGGCCTCCGTAAGTAAGCCTAAGTAAGTTGCTGCCACCTATCGCAAGCCGCATGCCCGGCTGAAATGGCCGCCTGTTACGCGAGGATCACGCGGGAGTGATGCGGGAGGGATGGGAGAGGCCCGGGGCTTTCGTGTCAGGAGTGTGTTCGAGCGACTACACTTTGGCCGTGGGGTGGGGTTCGTGGTGCCGCGCGGCTTGACCGTTCGAAGGCTCACGCTATGCTCCGCTGCTTCATTTTTAGCTAAGCTCGAGGATCCAACCAATGCGGAGTGCGCGCTTGTTTCGTGTTCTCAGAGTGGGAATGGTGCTGACCCTGGGCCTCGCTCTGAGCGGCTGTGGGTCCAGCAGCAATAGCGACGGGAAAGATCCCGATCCCCGAGCGAAAACCAAGGATTGGACGGTGCTCGTGTATGGCCACGGGGACCACAATCTGTCGAACTCGTTGCTGCGCGACTTGCAAGAGATGGCCGTGGCGCGCCTCGACACTGAAAAGATCAACGTGCTCGCGCTGGTCGATTTCGATGCGAGTCAAACCAGCGAGGCGCTCGATGGCGCACGGTTCCCGAGCGGCTACTCGCTGCTCGAGTTTCCCGGCGCCGGCGAGGAGCCCGTCGAGGTGGACTCAGGGCCGGAGCTGAACCTCGATGACCCGGCCGTGATCGCGGACCTGACCGAAGCGGTATTCGAAGAGTACCCCGCTCGAAAACGCGGCATCATCCTCTGGGATCACGGCGGTGCGTGGTCGCTGGGTTTCGGCGGCGACACGCAAGACGGCACCCTACAGAGGCCGCGCGGCGTCTCGGTCGTCGAGCTCTCCGAGGCCCTGACCGACGGCCTGGATCGCGCAGGCATCGACGCGACCCCCCCGCTGGACTTTCTCGCGTTCGACACCTGCCTGATGGCGGGCGCCGAAGTGGTGAGCGAATTCTCGAAGCTGGCGCGCGTGTACATCGCGGACGCCGAGATCGACTACGGCGCAGGCTGGGACTACGACGCCGCGTTTAGCTGGCTTTCCGCGAACTCCCGCGCCGACGTCAAAGAGTTCGGCATTGCCGAGGTAGACGCCTGGGACGCGCATCACGCGCAGGCGTCCGTGAGCGACACGCTGACTCGTTCCCACGTCGCGCTCGACATGAGCGCCTGGGAGGACGTGGTCGCCGCCACCAATGCGCTGGTCAGCGCCCCGGGTGCGACCGGCGCGACCATCGCGCGCAGTGGTTACTTCAGTTTGCCGAGCTATTCCAACACTGGCGTCATCGCCAGCGGTGACCAGAACCTGCGCGACATCGGCGGCTTCGCGCGCCGGCTCTCGCAAGCCGGTTCCGCGTCGGCCAGCGAGCTCCTGAGCGCTCTCGACACCGTGGTCCTGAAGAGCTCGCAAGGCTCGCTGCGCACGGGCGCTGGCCACGTCGGCCTGCACGTCGAAATGCCGACGGGCGCGGCGTTCGAGCGCGTCGCAGAGAAGTACGGCAGCCTGTCTCCCACCTGGTCGCAGCAGTCGAGCTGGTCGGCGTTTCTGCACGGCCTGTCGAAAGCCTCCGATGCGGAGGGCCCGGTGGTGACTCAAACGGCGGGTCCACCGGGGTCCCGTTCGGTATTGTTCAGCGCCGCGGACGCCGACACGGCAGACGCGCTCGTGCTGCTCGCCACCCCGCTGAACGGCGTGCTCGCCTTCATCGGAACGGTCGGTTACGCGCCCATCGAAGCGGGTGAAAGCTACGAGGCGGCCTGGGACGGCAACATCCTGCTCGCTGGCACGGAGGAGCTGATCGTCAGTGTGCTCCCCGGGCTCACGGGCGGCGATGCGGAGGTGCCGCCCATCTTCATGATGCCGATGTACTGGCCACGAGAGGAAGTGATGCTGGGCTTCTTGTTCAGCCCCGACGACCGCGTCGCGCGCTACGCCGTGCTGCTCGGCGATCAACCGGCCGTGCTCACCAGCGACGAGCTCGTGGAGCTCGCGGGCAACATCGAGCTGTATCCGGTGTTCGTGGGCGTGGACGGGACGGGCGAGCCTCAGACCTTCACGGGGCAGAACGGGCTACTCTTGCCGGCGAGCGGTATCTCGCTCAAGCTCGTCGCGGACCCGGCCGATCAGTTCTTTGCTGCTACGCTGGTGACCGATGTTTGGGGCAACCAAAACGCGGAGCTCACCGAGATCCAGCCGTCCAGCGAGTGAGCCGTGCGGCGCCGGCTAATCGCGCTGGCCGCAGCTGGCCTCGTCGGCGCAATGGCGCTGTGGTTCGCGTGTGGCGGCACGCGCGACGCGGAGCATCCGCCGTCACGGTCGCCCGACGCGCCCACGGCGACAGTGCGCGAGCCCGAGAACACGCCGCCCGGCGCTGCGGCGGCCAGTACGCTGACCAACGCGGACTCTGCTCAGCCAGCGCGCGGAGCGAGCGCGGGCCCCGACGCGGCTGGGCATTCGGCGAACGTCGAGGGCGGCGCCAAAGTCGTGCAGGGAGCGGAGCTCTGGCGTCAGATCGAGACCGCGTCGCGCCAGGATCTGAAGCTCTTGGCGAGCTTCGAGCGCGAGCTCGGACGCGTGCCGCCCGAAGCGCACGAGCTGATCCGACGGCGGAACTCCGGCGCGACCCCCGCCGAGCTGCGCGCATGGCTACAGAAGCATGGACCGAAGGAGCTTCGCGCCCGGCTCATTCTCTCGCGCTGGCTCCGCGAAAGCGAGGGAGATGGCGGAGCGGCGCGAGTCGAGCGCGCGCCGCTCACGGGTAAAGACGGCGGAGTGCCCAAGGTGCTCGGCACATTGCGCAAAAAAGACGCGGCGCCTTGAGGCGGCCCGATTCACGGTTTCACGGAGCGAACCAGGTCTCGATCGCGTGCTGTGTGTCGTAGTACTCGTGCACCACGCGAATCTTGCCGTCCGCGAGCGTCATCGAGAAGTGGTAATGATTGTTGTACACGCGGCCGTTCTGAAGCTCGCCGAGAGACTCGGTTTCCACCGCGACGCGGTCGCCCTCCGCGATGAGGCTCTTCACGGTCATCGTCAGGCCGTCTTTCAGATTGCTCATCATGTTCTGAAATAGGCGCGCCATCTGCGCCTTGGAGCGCTCCCCGACGATGGGCGTGGAGCCGGGCTTGCCCGGCAGGCGCCAGGTCGCGTCGTCCGCCAACAGGTCCAAAGCGCCGCTGACGTCCTTGGCGCTGAGACGTGCAAAAAAGTCCTTTACGGTCGCCTTGTTCGCTTCGGTGCTCATGCGCGCCTCCCTTCGAAGCTGCTCTTGCTGCTATCGCCCGACGATGCGGGACGGCTTGGAGAAGCCGAGCAGCGCGGCGCGATCTTCCTCCAGAACGAAGCCGGCCTCTATCGTGCGCCCCGCCTCAGCAGCGTATTGCTGCTCGTACGTCGCGCGTGAGGGGTAGAGCGCGGTGAGGCGAGGCTCGGGCAGTGGCACGCTGGAGCCCAACAACAGGCACAGCAGATCGGCCTTGGGACCCGCCACGCCGGACAGCGCGTCTACGGGAACCTCGACCGGCGGCGTACGAATGCCACCGAGCGCGATGTCGTCCGCGTCGCGGACAATCGCTGGGTCCGGGTTCGTCGCGACTTCGAGGCGCGCTCCAGTCGGAGGCGCCGCGTCGCTGCGCACCCATTCGTCGAGGTGGCGGAGCGCTGCCTTCGCGACCAAGTGCATGGGGCCGTCGTTGATCGGCGCGCCGCAATCGATGCTGCTGGCGATCGATCCCAGCAGATGGGCATCTGCGTGCGCTGTGCCCGCGACCTCCCACAGTCGGAAGCGATCGCTGTCTGGCTGCCGCACCGCGTACGAGTTCAGGATTCCGATCACGTCGCTCTCGGCCTGCAGCTCGAGAACGGGAGCGTCGAGGTCATCGCGAAGCAGTGCCGGCCCGGTGGTGGTGATCGCCGTCGCGAGGTCGGCGGGTTTTCCGGGCTCGACCAGCGGCAGGCTCACGGACGCACGGCTGTGGACCAAAAAGCCGTCGAACGCGCGCGTGGAAGGCTGCACACCGTTGTAATAGGTCGTGAGCGCTATCGCAGACTGCGATTCACCCGCCGCGAGCACGACGCGGGGCTTGGTTCCGCCGAGGAGCTGCCCACCTGCCGCCGCGCGCGCCACCTGCGTGAAAATGTCGAACGAGTAGCCATCGCCCGGATGCTCGAGTGAGCTGTAGCGCGCCGGGTCGAGCGCCTTGAGCCCCTTGCCCACCAGGTCGCCTCCGACGGGCGTCGTCACGAGCACGGTTCCGCCGGCCACGCCGATGAGCTGCGCCGAGACGCCGACCCAGGCGTGACCCTGGCGCGTGATCTCCTCTTCCAGGCTCGCGTAGTCGGGATTGGCGTCCAGCCCTCCGCTGACGTTGAGCCATTCGACGATCACCGTGCCGCTGAAATCACCGGCGTCCGCGGGTCGTCGAACGAGGACCCGCGTGCGGTACGCCGCGGTCGTGCCCGGCTCGAACGTCCACTTGCCGTCCATGGACAGCGGACCTTGCGCTACGTACGCGGTGGCCGTTCCCGAAGCGACGTATTCGTGCTCGACGTACCCGCTCGGCATGGTCCCGCCAGGCGCAGCGCCGATGAATGGGCCGTTGCCACCCGTGATCTCCTGCGACACGTCCGCGGCCGGTCCGGCGGGTCGTTCGCGCCGCGGGGTGTCGTCGTCACTCGAGCACGCGCAGGCCAGGCCAGCGAGAAACGCACACAGACCAAAGGCGACGCGCGGAGTCGTGGCCGTACTTTCTCCGGTAAACTGAGCTTTAAGCATGAGTAGCGGGAAATTTGCACGTGAGCCGGCGTGAAGCCACCGCAATGCGCCGCTGCTTGGCGAATGACCACGCGCCCTGGTGCAAAAAGCGCGCGGCGACGGAAGGCGACAGCAGCAGACCGACGCGCGTGCGTTGTAAGCTCCGGAGCATGAGACTGCGCTGTCTGCCCGTGATCATGACCTGGACGCTCTGCGCCTGCGAGGAAACACCCGCTACGAAACCGGCACCCCCGCCGGCACCGGCGCCGTCTGCCGCACTGCCGTTGATGCCGAGCGCCGCGCCCGTAGAAGCCAAGCCTGCTGTGCGCCGAAAGAAAGCCGAAGACTGTCCAGAAACCGGGCCGGTGGTGTTCGACGACAGCGCCTTCGAGGCTGAGGTCCGGAAGAAGGTCGACAAAGCCAGCGGCGATATCACGCGCGCGGATCTCGGAAAGCTCCGGGCGCTGAACATCTCGAGCGTGAAGCTCGATCAGCTCGACCCCTGCATCTTTCCGCACATGAAAGGGCTCAAGGAGCTGTACTTGGGTCCCGGCGAATACGACGACCTATCGCCGCTCGCCGGCCTCACCCGGATCGAATCGCTGCGCGCGTCGATCAGTCAAGTCCGGGACATCAAACCGCTAGCGGAAATGGTGAAGCTCGATCGCCTCGATCTCGGGCGAACGCAGGTGATGGACCTTGCTCCGCTCGCGAACCTGAAAGTCCTGACAGAGCTGCAGCTGGATGACACACAGGTCGAAGACCTCACGCCGCTCTCGAAAGCGACCAAGCTCGAGCGGCTCAGCATTCAGCGCACCAAAGTCAAAGACGTGAGCAAGCTCAAAGGGCTCAAGTCACTCAAGTTCCTCTATATCGCGGGAACTCCGCTGGACGATGACCCGATGTCCGTCGCGCCGCTGCGCAAAAGCGGCGTGAAGATCATCGCGCAGTGACGGACAAGCAGCGTGCGGGCTCCGAGAGGCCTGGCTCAGCGTCTTTCGAGCTGCTCTTCTTCGCGTGCCGTGAGCCGCGCCCACGGCAAGGCGTGCAACCGTCCAAAGCCGATGGGCTCGCCGCTGTCTTCGCTGAGCCCGTAGCTGCCGTCCTTGAACTTGCTCAGGGCGTGGTCGATTTCATCGAGCAGCCCTGTCTCGCGCACGCTGCGCAAGGCGCGGTCGTCGAGGTCACGCGCCTGTTCAGC
>DATDJP010000265.1:0-26665 GCA_036520475.1 Polyangiaceae bacterium
TGCCGAAACGATCGCGGCTGAGGATTTCACCCTGGTCGGCATGACGTTGCCGGTGATCCGCAACGTGATCGTGCTTCACGAAGAGGACGGAGTGACGACCTACGAAGTGATCCGCATCTCGTTCAACGCCGCCACCACCACCGGCTGACGCGCGCTTCTTGACGGCTCGCGAGGCCGGGGTCCACACGGACTCCCGGCTTTGCGCGCGTGAAAGTCCCGGAAAGCCAATGACAAGCTCCCCAGTCTCACGACGGGCCGCGCGCGCTGTCGGCACCCTGCTGCTCGCCGCTTCGCTCAGCGTTACCGTGACCGGTAGCGCGCCAGCGTCGTCGATGCTGGGTATGGATCTCGAAATGCTGAGCGCGAGTGCCGATCGCATCCTGGTCGGCAAGGTAGAAAAGACAGAGTCGCGCTTCCTGTCGCAAACCAGAAAGTACATCGTGACGGACGTGACGGTCGTAAGCGAGCGGCAGCTGCTCGGGGCTTCGGCGTCGAGCCGCGTCGTCATCCGGCAGCTCGGCGGCACGGTCGGCAAGCTCGGCCAGCGCGTCTTCGGAGAGGCCAGTTATCGGGTGGGCGAGCGCGTGCTGGTGTTCGCGGTGAAGCGCCAGGGCGTGTTCTACACGCTCGGCATGCAGCAGGGCGTGCTGCACATCCATGCCGACGAGCGCGGGGTGGCACGCATCCGGAGTGTGCCGCTGAAGGCCGAGCTCCTCGGGCCGGCCAGCGTCGTGAGTGAGCAAGGGCGAAAGCTCGAGGACGTGATCTCCAGGGTGCGGTCGCTCGTAGCGCGCCGGGCGCGGAGATGAGCATGGGCCGCTCCCTTTCGCCGCTGACGTTTTCTGCGCTGCTCGGAGTGGCGCTCACGTGGACCGCCCCGGTGGCGGCCTATGTGCCTTCGGTTACGCCGCTCGGTTGCAACCCACTCCACTGGGCGCAAACCTGCGTCTACATCACCGCTGACTCCGACGGCAGCGCCGACATGCCGTTTCCGGAGCTGGAGCGCGTCGCGCGAGAGTCCGTGCAAAGCTGGAGCGCGCTGACCGCCGCCAAGAGCTTCCTGTGGCTCGAGTACACGGCCGGGCTGAGCCCGCGCAATCCATCGCTGGACGGCTGGCAGGTGATCAAGTTTCGAGCCAAGACGTGGTGTCGTCCAGCCGACGCTTCGGGGGATGCGGTTTGTTACGATCCGGGCGCGGCCGCGCTGACCACGGTCAGCTTCGTGAACGATCCCGACGACCCAGAAAACGACGGACGCATCGTCGATGCGGACATCGAGCTGAATGCGGTCGCCAACTACTTCCACGATGCCGTCAAGAACCCGAAGCCGAACGCCGGCTCGCGCAGGCCACTCGATCTCTCGAATACTCTGACGCACGAGCTCGGCCATCTGCTGGGGCTCGAGCACACCTGTAGCGGCCGCTCTGCACAGCGCGTCCCGAGCTGTTCGCGCACCGGTGACGGTCAGCCGGTCGTCGCCTGCTCCGTCGTGGAGACGGGCCGTGCCACGGACCCGCAGCTCGCCGCGATTTACGAGACCACGATGTACCCGTCGGCGAAGGCTGGCGAGATCAGCAAGCGAACTCCAGAAGAGGACGACGTGGCCGCCATCGCTGCTCTCTATCCCACCGCCAGCGATCCGAGCCTGTGCGGCCCGCCCGGCACGAACGCCGGACCCAAGGACATCGCGCCCCTGCCGTCGCAGGACGGCGCCTCGGACGAGCAGGGCTGCGCGATCACGTCGAATGCAACGTCTCCGGCCGGCTGGACCTGGCTGGCCTCGCTGACGGCTTTCTGCGTATTGCGCAGAAGGCGAGCTCGTGACTGAAGGACTGACTTGCCTCGGCTGGAAGCGCGCAAGAGCCCTGGTGCTTTCATTTCTGGTTGGAGCGTGTGGCGCGCGGACCGACGGCTCCGCGGATCTCACGCCCACGATCGACCCCGCGAGCCCGGAGGGCGCTATCATTCAATCCGCCAACGGCAGCTACGGTGCAGGCTGCCTGCAGCGTTCATCGGGCGAATGGAGTGTGCTGGTTGACCCCGGGGCGAGCGCGGACCACGCGCTTCTATCGGTGGTCGCCGGCAACGCCGCCTGCGAATTGACGCTCACGTCGCTCCGAACCGGCCCCGACGCGAGCCAGCTCTACATGGCCAGTCCCACGATTGTGCTGACGGCTGACTACCAGAGCCCCGGCTCCGCCTTCCGCGTGAACGTCAGCGACCCAGCCGCGTTTTACGCGAGCGCCCGACTCAGCGCACTCGGCTTCACGGGTCCATTCGGCTTCAGCGTCCTGTTCTCGGGCACTCCGCGCCTCGTCACGAGTAGTAAAAACGCCTCCTTCAGCTATCGAACGCAGGTCGAGAACGATCTCCCCATCTCCTATTGGCGGCTCGGAGAGGCGTCGGGGACGACGGCCGTGGACGCGACGGGGGCGAGCGACGGCACCTATTCCGGCGGCTTCGTGCTCGGCGCCACCGGAGCGCTGGCCCACGATCTCGACCCGGGGGTGGACATGAACGGCACCGACGGCACTGTCAGCATCCCACGCCTTTCGGCCCACGATCTCGCTACGGCCGTCACCCTCGAAGCGTGGTGCAAGCCCGACAGCCTGAGCGGCACCCGCTTCATCGTGAACAACGGCTCGTCGTATTCGCTGTACATCGACAGTGGCAGCATCGTCTTCGGCATAAGAACCGCGGCTGGTCTGTCCACCGTTCAGAGCTCGGCTGTCACGACCGGAACCTGGCAGCACTTCGTCGGGACCTACGACGGCGCGTCGCTGACCCTGTACGGGAGCGGAACTAGCCTCGCGAGCCTGCCGCTGAGCGGTGCGATTCTGGCAAGCACCACGGCGCTCAACATCGGCGCATCCGATGACGTGCCCACCGCCCCCTTCGACGGAGCTATAGACGAGGTGGCCATTTACGGAACTGCGCTGTCCGCGACCAGGATTCTCGCACACCATCAGAGCGGGCTGTGAGCACAGTGAAGGCGAGAGCCGCCATGCTCGCGTTCGCGTTCGCGCTCAGCGCCTGCTACGGGCACGGCGTGGATATCGCGGTGCAGGACGAGAGCGTCAGAGGCCGACTCGAGTTGATCGACCGCACCAACCCTCCCGAGGTCATCCCGATCGAGTGCGCTGCCGGCACGTACACGAACTGCGCGCAGCGAACAGGCGGCTTTCGTGTCTGCACCGCCGACTCGGGGTATCGCTCGTCGCTCAGCGTGCTCCGGAACGACGTCGATTGCAGGCTGACCATGAGCGGCCTGCTGGCCGGCGATGACTTCGCCGCCACGCCGCCGCTCACGATCGGCGGCTCGTACGCGGGCTGGGCGTCCCTCTTCACGGGCAGCTTCGGCGCTGGCGAAGCGGCAGCGGCTGCGTTTTACGCGAACGCGAAGCTCAGCCCAGTCGACTTCAACGCCGACTTCAGCGTCTTCGTCCTGTTCGCCAGCAACCTCGACCATGTCAGCCCGAGCGCCGCAAGCGGGATTTCGTCAGCCTACGCGGACGACCCGCAGGTACCTGCGCCGGACTACACCCTCGACTTCACCGGCTACGAGGTGAAGGCCGACGCCCATCGCGTCGTGCAGAGCGCCACCGGCAGCGTCGCGCTCGTCCCCGGAGCACATCCCGGGGAGTCCTACGTGACTGATTCGGATCAGGAGCTTGGGGCAACCTTTGCGCATATAGAGAGCGCCTACACCGCCGGAACGTCAGCCCCGCTCGGAAGCACGGTCACGGCTTTCAGGCTCGTCGGCGAGACGCTGCCCACCCGGCGAAACCTCATCATCCTGCATGCCGAGAACGGCGTCAGAAGCTACCAGGTCCTTCGGATCACCTTTCACCCACCGCTGTGAGCCCTGCGGCGAGCGCGTAGGTCAAACATGCAGCCGGACTTGCCCTGTCGAATGCGGGCCAGATGGCTGGCACGGAGTGCTCAACGAGCTACGCGGAACGGTCGTGTTCGTGCGGCCGCAGCTCCTGTCTAGCCGGCGTCGTACGACGACCGGTAGACGAACCCATCCTCCATGCCCAGCTCCTCGCACAACTCGTCCGTGAAGGTGCCGTCGATGCGAAACGTGTAGCGAAAGCAGGGCTGTGCGTCGACGCCGTGATAGTCACGGTTATTGAAGAAGTACGCGGTCGCGCCCTTCTCGAGGTAGTGCTTTTGGTCCCCAATTTCGTCGTACACGAAAGACGGGCGCCAGCCGGGTTCGAAGAAGCAGTTGATGTTGTGATCCTTGTGAGCCGCCATGGGAAAGTCGCGGTGAACGGGAACCGGTGCTCCCGGATACGTGCAGAACAGCAGTGCTCGGCCTATGCTCTTGAAGGGCAAAGTCGTGATCCACCGCTTGAGCTTCGGGAAGTGGTCGGCGATCGGTTCCCAAAGCGGCTGAGCAGCGTCCGTCAACCCGCTGATGGGCGTATAGCTGGTCTTTTCTACGAACTCACCTCTGCGCAGGTAGACCGTGAAGAACCAGGGCACGCTGCTGCCGAGCATGAAGCAGCAGTACTTCATGACGTTCTTTCGGAGGCGTTCGGGGCGCGACTGCTCGACGATGTAATCGATGTTGGACACGTGACGGCCGTCCGCGTCCCAGGCGTCGATGCTGCGCAGCGTTTCCGAAAAGAACTGGGCGGCGCCGCGGAGCAGCTCAGCCGGCGGTGCGCTGCCGACTACCAGACCGAACTCGAATGACTCCGCGAGCGCCAGGCCGCGGCAGATTTCATCGTGCAGCTCACGATTCATGGCGGTGTCGATGTACTTGTCCATGTTGATCATCGGTGTTCGGCGTTTCCCTACGCCGCGGATGCCGATCGCCTCATGGGGGAAGGTCACGTTCGAATAAGCGCCTGCGGAATTCGAAATCAGTTCGGGATGAGCGGCTGCGAGCTTTCCAAGCGGGTTGTGTGCTTGCGTCATCGATTTCTCTCCAGAAAATCGCGTTTCTGATTTACTCGACGGCTCAGCGCGCGCCATCGAGCACGCCGTCGCTGTTGCGGTCGAGCGCCATCCGCCGGCCGGAGCCTGGTGGAACGGCCGTGTACGTGAGCGGTGTACTCGGCAGCAGCGCTCGAAGCTGCGCCTCTGTGATCGCCGCAGCACCGGGTCGATGGGTCGTGTACGCGTTGCTGCCGGGTCGGTACAGAAAGCCGCGCTCCACTCCATCGGTCACGCCGCGCACCACGAGCTCACATTCGCCGGCGGAAGCGCGGGTCTTCATCAGCGCGATGCGCGGATTTGCGGTCGGGGCGTTGCGCGTCGTGAGTGTCGCCTGCTGGCCGACGATCGGTGCCAGGTTCGAGTCGTAGGCCAGGATGAAGGCTTCCAGGTTGCGTCGGATGACGATGCCGTCGCCGTCCGGAGGGATTCCAAACGGGTTCGGAAAGGCGTGCTCGGGTGGCCGCGCAGACAAAGCGACTGAGCCGACCACGCGGTAGAGGGTGTCGAGGTCGCCAGCGTGCGAAAATCCGAAGCCGCGTATCTGGTCTCCCATGAAGCTCACATCGTTGAGCGGCGGCGGCAACGACGCGCCAATCGGTGGCAACGGCAGCGGTCGATCAATCGGAAGATCGAAAGTGTCGGGCACGCCGAACATGCCGACTTTCTGATAGGCATTGCGAAGATGCGGCACTTTCATGAACTGCGGAGCGTTCTCGAACGAGTAGCTGCCGTCCGATCCGAAGAACCCCGGCCGTGAAACACCGAACTCGGCATTGCCTGCTGGATCGAGCCGATGGCAGCCGTTGCAGTTGCGTAAGCCGTCGACCGGCAGCTCCGCGCCTTCGGCCGTCTTATTGAAGTAGAAGGCTTTGCCGGCCGCCTGCTCGGCCGTCAGCGAGTTGTCGAGATTGCGGATTGGATTCGGCGGATAGGTGAGCTGAAGAATGAAATCCGCAAAGACCTGCATCTCTTCGTCGGTCGGCGTAGCTGCGCGGCCAAGTAGAGCCGGGAAACCGACGGCGAACTTCTTGAACGCGGCGCGCTCGTCGAACGTGCCGGTGTCGGGTTGTGCGCTTTCGGCGACGTCGTTACCGCCCGTGCGGTCGCCACGCCAGTGCATGGGGCCGTGGTTGGCGAGACCGCGCAAGCTCTGCGTGACCATCGGCCCTTTCATGGGGTGAAAATTTTTGTCGACCAGAGGGTCCAGCTCGGGGCGCGTTATGAATGGGCCAGGACTCTTGAGCACGGCCGCGTCTGGATCGCCCAGGTCCCAGGCCAGGTGGTCCGTGTCCCCGAACACGTGGCAACTCGCGCATGCCGAGTCCCCGCGCGCCGAGCTGAATGCCGCGTCGTACAGCAAGCGCCTCCCGCGCGTGATGCTTACTGGCTCGGCGTCGTACATCCGTACGTGGCCGACTTCGATCTTGCGTTTGGTGTTGACGACGGAGATGCCGTTGTCGAAACGGGTCAGGACGTAGGCCAGGTTCGTCGCCGAGTCGAGTACGAGGCCCGTAGGACCCCCACCAGACAGACGCACGTGATTACTTGCGGAAGGCACGAAGCTGTCGGCCTCGAGCTCGGCCGTGCTGAAGACACCCAGCTTGGCGGATCCGAGCGCAGCCACGTACAGCCACCTCCCATCCGCCGATACCTGCATGCCTGTCGGAAAAGCCAGGCTCTGCGCCGCCTCTGTCGGCGTGCCTTCGCGCGCATAGTCCACGTGCTTGTTCAGGTGCCGCGGCGCAACGCGAAGGCCTTCGATGACGGTGATGCGATTCTCCGCGGCGCGCCCGCGCATGGAAGAGCCGCCGCCGAATACGTTGTGACCTTCGAAGCGCACTTCGTTGCGCGACTCGAGGTTCGACACGTAGATCTTACCGTTGACTGGATTGACCGCCATGTTGAACAACGTCGTGCCGACCCCGGTGGTCCCGGCGCCAACCTTTTCCGCAGGCACTGCCGATGTCGCGTCGATCGCGAACACGTCCTTGTCAGGCAAGTTGAACCGGACGTGCTCGTCCCAGACTCGCTCCTGCTCGTCCAGCCAGTGCGGCTGACCATCCGGACCGCCGGCTCTGTACTTGGCGATCAAAGCAGGAGCCGGCGCAAGCACTCCGAACCTATTGGCGGACGGCGGTAGCGCGCCACCGAAGTTCGTGACGATGCGCTCGGGAACCACCGTGGTTCGGTTGCCGGAATTGAAAGCTGCGACGTAGACCGTGCGCTGGTCATTGGAGACGGCGAGCGCTCGAGGCGTGTCTGCGAACAGCGTGATTACCGTGATCGGAGTTCCCGTCAGTGTTTCGCCCGGAGCGTTGGCATTGAAGACCCACACGTCCGCACGGCCCACGCCGGGTGTGGTCAGCTGAGGGTTGCGGCCGGTGTTTTGTCCCCGGTGGGCAGCGGTGATGTACGCCCGATCTCCCGCGAAAACGATGTCTCTCGGCTCATCGCCCACGAGCAGCGTTCGTTTTACGCGCGGGCGGCTCGGACTGCTCACGTCGACGACGCTGATGCTATCCGAGAGATGGTTCACGACCCATACCTCGTCGCTGCTGCGCACGGCGATGGCTACCGGCTCCATGCCCACCATCACGCTGCCTGCGGGCCTGAGTGTTTCCCGGTCCACGCGGAATATTTCTAGCCGATTATCGGGAGTGTTGACCGCGAAGACGTACTTGCGATCGCGAGACAACGCGAGCGGCCGGACTTGCCCCGACTCGAAGGCAGTGAACGTTTGCTCGCGCGTCAAGCCGTGCGCGGTAGTGGCCAAGCCATTGCTGCCGCTTTCTTCGGGCTCGCTGTCCGGCATCTCCGTGCAGCCCGAAGTACCCGTCACGAGCGCACCGATCAGAGACCATGTGAAGTATTTCATCGTACTCCTCGAGTTGCGGTTGATTTGGCGGGCACTCCGGCACGCCCTCTCGCCCCGTGTGATGACTGGCAAAACAATCTCGGCGATCGCAAAAGCACCGACCGTGCCACGCGAGCACTCCGGCACGTTGTCGTAAAAACTGCGAATAGAGCGCCCACTCGGCCCGTCCGCGTCGTCCGCCGACGAACGTCCGAAGCGTCCCCGGACGCTGTCGCGGACGCAGGTCGCGCCGTTCGGCCTTTCGCGCGTGCAGGCCATTCACGCGGTGTTTGCCAGAAAGCTCGGCGGTCTGAGCATCGGCACGCGCGTTGCTTGGAGCAGAGTCACCCGCAGTGAGCAGGCCGTCAGAGCCGCCGTCGAGGAGGTTGCCGTGAGTCCATGTTTTCCCTGCGACAAGGCAGTATCGGTATCGAACTCAGGCTATCGCCATTACGCGGGCATCAAGGACGATGCTCGAATCAGCTTTCATTGTGCGGTCGATTCACACTCCCAGTCACGTGTCCTGGATCAGCGCGAGAAAGCATTCCGCCACTCTCAAGCATACTTGCTCCACCGCGGCGGCCATTTGCACGCGGCCGGAGATCGGTACGACGCATGGTCGTTCATCTTCCATTGCCAGATTGGAGACACGCTGGTGGCCAGCTGTCGCGGCGTGCCAGTCGCTCACGCAGAGCACCCGCTGAACGAACTCCTGGGCGCAAGTCGGAACGAAGCGCTCGGCGAGAAGCGCGTCGAGATCAGCCGCGTCGTGGTGAACGCAGACCTGCGCGGACGACAGCTTTCGGAGCTCATGCTGTACTTCGTCACGATTTGGCTGCTCGAGAACACCCGGTTCGAGCGATACGATGCGGTTTGCGTCGAGCGCTTGGCGAGCTTCTACGAACACTTCGGCGCGCGCCGCCTGACGACAGAAGCGGTGGAGCTCGCGGACCGCGGAGCGCAGCGTTACTTCCCCGTGCATGGCGACTTGAGGAGCTCTGCCGACGGCCTGCTGCCGTATCTGACGAGCCGTGGCTGGACGCTGAGCCACACTCCGAGTGATGCGCCCGGTGCTCGACACGATGCCGCGGTCGTGGCACGGCCGGTCGGCGAAGGGCTGATCCAATTCGATCGCCCGAGCGGGCCCGATTCACGCGATGCCTTGGCGACTGCGGTCGTGCACGGCAACGTCGGATTGTGGCTCGACCGGGCGACAGACTGGTCGACTGAGCTCGGGGCGTGTCTGGACCGCGTCACCGAAGCGCGCCGGGTCGACCACGTCGTGGTCGCACACGGACGCGCCGAAGACGCCGCGGCGCTGAAGCAGCTCGCGCGCGGGCTGCCCCATGCGTGCATCTACGTTCCCGCAGAGTCGATTTCGACTGCGGACTCTTGCTCGGAGTACCCGGCCGAAGTGGCCGACCATGCAGCTCCGAGCATCAAGGATCTTGCGCAGCGCGCTTACGGACTCTCGCGAGCCGCAGTCGGCTCGTGAGGGAGTCTGCGACATCACTCGTGCGCACGATCCCACGAAAACTCGAGTTCTCACCAGCATGAAAGGACGGACGAATGACTACGTTTTTTGACCGACTCGAACGTGAGCAGGAGACCCTCTGGTTCGAAATTCACAACGCTCCGTTCTGGCAGCATCTCCGCCGCTACGGCCTCGACGAAGATCTATACGTGCGAGTCATGACGGAGATCTTCCACTTCACCCGTCACAATTCGCAAAACCAAGCGCTTGCTGCGCTCAAGCTGAGCTCCGAGCGGCTCAAGCTCCTCAAGTACTGCCTGCATCACGCCTACGAGGAGGCCGGTCACGATTTGATGGTGCTCGAGGATCTGCGTGAGGTGGGTGTCGCGCCCGAGCAGGTCGTGCGGAGCACGCCGCTGCCGGAGACGCAGGGTTTCATCGCATACTTGTACCGCACTGCCGCCGAAGCCGATGCGACCGCGCGGCTCGGCTACAGCTACTGGGCAGAAGGTTCCTACTCCTACATCAAGGAGTTCACGGACGCGATGCGGCGAGACTTGGGTCTGACCGACAAGCAAATGACGTTCTTCGTGGACCACTCGACGATCGACACGGCGCATCTGGAAGCGGTGCGTAAAGTGCTGCGCGAGCATTGCACGTCCCCTGCGTTGGAGGCCGGCGTCGTGGAGTGTCTGCGCACTTCGCTGCGTCTCTCGGGGCAAATGCTGGAAGGCGTGTATCGCGAATACATGCGCGCGCGTGCCGGGTTCGCCGCCTGAGTTCCGGACGTTTCGGAGAACCTCAAGTGCAATTTCAAGCATTCGAATTCGGTGCGGTGAGACTCGATCCCTTCGAGAAAGATTTGTTTCGAGCCCTCAACCGTCGAATACCCGCGATTTGTCGCGAGCTGCCGCGATCGATTCGTGATCTCGGAATGTACTATTTGCTCGAGCACTTCACGAAGTATCGGCTGGGTAATCTCGCGAACTTCTTCGGTAAGTTTTACGCTCCCTCGTGGACGTACATTCACTGGCTGTGTGAAAAGCTGCCGCCGGCGAGAAGAGACGTATTCGAGCGCCTTTGTGTTCAGGTTCAGGCGAGCGGTATGCTCTTGCATATCCTCGACGACCACCTGTCCGACGGTGACGCGCCGGTGTCGTCTGTGTCTCTGCAGCTCAGAACGCAGGCTTGGCAGCAGCTCGAGGCCGGCGCGGAAGGTCTTGCGCTGGCGGTGGGCTCGCCGGCCGCGCTGCGTTGGCAGGAGCTCGTGGATCAATACTTCGCGGCGATCTGCGAGCGGGAGGTGCCCACGTTCGAGGCGTACGTCGACCGCTTTCGCGGCCAGGTGGCGACCGGTCTGATTGCCGCCAGAGCGCTGTGCGCCGCAGGCAGCGTCGACTTTGCCCGCTTCCGCGAGGGCTTCGAGCAGTTCACCATCGCGTGGCGGCTACTGGATGATCTGCGCGACATCAGCGAGGACCTCGAGCGCGGCGAGCACAGCTCGATTTATTACCTCTTGCCGGAGCACGAACGTGCGGATTGGGCTGCCAACAGGGCAAGCAAGAGCTTCGAGCAGGCCGTAGTTCAGGCTTCCACACAGCTCGTCAACGACGCCATGACGAGGCTCGAACGTGCGTCTGCGCTGCTGTACGACATTGGCCTCCCGCACTACGCAGCGCAGGTTTTTTCGCTGGGCTTGCCGCTCCAAATGCGGAGCTAACGCTGACGAATGGGTCAACCGATCTTGAAAGGCATCGAGCAATGAAGCACTACGTGGACTTCGTAGAAGACATCATGGATCGTCCGGAGCTCCTGCAGTCGCTGCGATCCTGCACACCGTTCGACACGGTAGAAGAGCTGGTGTTTTGGTTCGGCTGTCGCGGATATCGCGTGGAGCACGCCGAAGCCGAGGCGCTCTTCTCCCATCAGAGCGAGCTGGTCTCCAGCAGCGCGCAGTTGAACTATTGAGAATTGCCATGCCGCGCATTTCCAGCAGTGCGCTGTTCAGGCCGATCGTGACCTTCGAGAGCGGGGAGCACTGGCACCCGGCAGTATTCGTGACGAACATGAGGCCGCACTGGGGCGGTCTCGAAGTCGACAGCGTAACGATTGACCTGAGCGGTTCCAGCTACGCCGTGTTTCCAGCAGCTGGGCCGTGCGGAAGCTCACGTCACTTCGATCCGCAATCGGACTACTTTCAGGCGCTGGTCGGCGTGTATGTCGTGCCACCGATCGGCGGGCGACCGGTCGACGTGAAGTTGTTCGGACCGCTCGGGAACAGAGACAACGTGGCGTGGCAGGGCCGCTGCGGCAACCCGAATGCCTCGTCGGTGACCAAGAGGCTGCAGCTGCGGCCGCTCGAAGCCGGCGGCTCGTTGATCGCGGCAGCCTGTCGAACCGGCATCGACGTCGGCGTCTTCGTTCCCGACGCCGACGCAGACCTGCTGCGCCCGCCGTCGTCGCTGTGGGAAGGGCAAGTCCGTCCGTTCGAGCCACTCGACACGAGCATTTTCGCAATGGCCTGGCATACCGACGGCCATCTGATCGTCGCGTACGCGATCAGCGCGGTGTTTCAGCCCTGGTCGCAGAGCGCAGTGGCTGTTTCACGAGTCGAAAAGGAACAGCTGACCATGATTCATTCAGTGCGCGTCGTGTTCTCGGCGCCGCCGTTCGTTCCACCGCCCGAGCAGCAGACATTCAGCGGGGTGAGGTAACCGTGAGCAGCAAGATAGGAGCGACCAAACTCGCCAGGACGGCGGATGCCCGCGAGCTCGCGAGCGACTTCGGCGGGATCTTCTCGAAGACGCCGCGACGGATCCTCACCGCCCGGGCGGGCCTGGAGAAGAAAATCGGCGAAGCCACGCGGCGCCAGCAGGAGCTCAGCGTGCGCGGCGCGGGTCACTCCTGCATGGGGCAGAGTCTGTCGCGTGATGTTCTACTCGCGAGCTATCGTCCCGAAGCCGCGAGGGTTCGTCAGTTGGACGACAGGCGATTCGAGGTGGACTCATGGGCGAGCTGGGACCAAGTGGAGCGAGCTCTGAACCGAGCCGATCGGACGTTCCCCGTTCTGACCGACTACTTGGCGCTGTCCGTCGGAGGAACGCTGTCGGTCGGAGGAATAGGCTTGAATTCATTGCGAGCGGGTTTACAAATCGATCACGTCGAATCCATCGAGCTCGTCACACCCTCCGGACAGCGGCTCACCTGCGACCGCGATCGGAACCGTGACTATTTCGAGCTCGCACTGGCCGGCCTGGGTCAAGTCGGCTGGATCGAACGTGTGATCCTGCGCACGTCGCGCCTGGAGCGCTACACGTCCGTGAGCCGTCGGCGGCACGAGTCCATCTCGGAAATGATTGATTTCATCGAGTTCGTCACGTCCGCGGACTGCGCGGTGCAGCACTACAGCGGCTTCATTTTGAACGACGTCATAGCGTCGGAGTTCGGCGCATTCGGCGAGCATCGCAACCAGCTGGCAGAACTATCGGCCATTTGGCCGAGCACGACGCAGCTCGGGATCTTCGAGGATTATCCATTCGTGATGGAGCAGAGGCGCAGGGCATGGCTTGCGCAGTACCCTGACTCGGTTCGGCTCTGGACCGATTACGTCTTTCCGATCGAGCAGGCCCGCGCTTTCGGCGCGTACATGGAAGAGCGCTTGCGAGACCGCGAGGTCAGCGAGTTCGCTAAGGCCATCTACGTGCTCGTGATATCGAGGCAAGCGGCGGCCGTCCCGTTCGCATTGGCGCCCACGTCCGGGTCTGGAACTTACGTCGGCTTCGGCTGGTACAACATGGTCAGCAGATGGGACCCATTGAAGATCGAGACAGCGCGAGCATGTCTCAAGGCTGTGCTCGGCCAGTGTATCGCCTTGGGAGGACGGCCGTATCTGTACGGCTTCAACGAGCTCGACGAGCAGCAGCGAACGCTGATCTACGGCGAACCCTGGCGCCGCCTGAGCGAGCTGCGATCGGCGAGTGGCTGGCAGGGTTTCAACGCGCATGCTTTCAAATAGTGCTGTCACGAACACACGAGCCCGACGCATGTCGAGCGCTTCGAATGCACAAGTGGTCGGCGCAGTTAGCGGACACGACGCGGCTGCAATTGCGAGGTGCGCGGATTTCGGATAAGGATCTCACTTTCGCCAAAGGGTGTCGGTCATGGCCAGGCTGGCGAATGCGCAAATAACCGAGGTATCCAGCGGGACGGATACGAACCACGAGCCACCGCTCACGCTTCTGATCCGCTGGGTCTTTCCGGACAGCTCGGTACCAGTCACCCCACTCGACGTGACGCCGCTCGTGTTAGGGCGCGACGAGGACTGCAGCGTACAGTTACCTGGAACCGAGACGTCTCGCTATCACGCCGAGATCGCGCGGCTCGGACCCTTGCTCGTGATTCGAGACCTGAAGAGCCGCAATGGCGTGTATTTGAACGGCGCTCGCATTCACGAGGGCCCCTTGGCCGTCGGTTCGGTTCTGCGCCTCGGCGAATCGATCGGCATCGTCGTCCGCGCGCACGTCCGCGCGAGCGCTGACCTCGCAGAGCTCGCGCCCGGTTTCTTCGGCGGACCGGTGCTGCGGCCCGCGATCGAGCTCGCACGGCGCGCTGCAGAGGGGGCCCTGCCCATGATCCTGCAGGGCGAAACCGGCTCCGGTAAAGAAGTCCTGGCGCGTGCAATCCATGGCTGGAGTGGCCGCACTGGCCCATTTCGCGCCGTAAACTGTGCGGCTCTGCCGCACGAGTTGGCCGAAGCCGAGCTGTTCGGCTACCGCAAGGGAGCGTTCACCGGTGCGGAACGCGGTAATCCGGGGCACTTTCGCGCGGCGCATGGCGGGACGCTGCTGCTGGACGAGATCGCGGACATGCCGCTCGCGCTCCAAGCCAAGGTATTGCGGGTGCTCGAAGAGCGCGAGGTGCTGCCCCTCGGCGAATCGCAGTCGGTTGCCGTCGACGTCCGTGTGCTCGCAGCCGCCCAGCGTCCGTTGCAGAGGGCCGTCGCCGAACAGAAGTTCAGAGCAGATCTGCTCGCTCGGCTGGACGGGCTGACCATCCGCCTTCCGCCGCTGCGGGAACGTTTGGAAGAGCTGCCGTGGCTGCTGCAGCGTCTGCTCCACAAGCATACCGGCGGCGACCCCCCTGCCCTTGAAGCGCGGTTCGTCGAACGGCTTTGCCTGCACGACTGGCCATTCAACGTACGCGAGCTCGATCTAATGGTGAGACGGCTGGTTGCGCTTCACGGCAACGCTCCGCTGCTCCGGCGTTCGCATCTGCTGCCCGAGTGGTTTGGAGAGGCGACTCCGCACACAATCGACCGGCACCCCGACGCGCTGCACGCTCCGGCGCGACCTCCGCCCGTCGATCGGCAGCTCGTTCGTGCCACCCAGCAGAGGCGCGCAACGCACGATCTGGAAGCGCTGCGGGAAGCACTACACCAGTCCGGGGGCAATCTGACCAGGGCGGCCGCTCAAGTAGGGATCAGCCGCCAGCGGGCTTACCGCTTGTTCGAAGGTAGCGCCGACGTGCGACTCGACGAGCTGCGCGAGAGCACCTCCGGCGCGGCGCCTCCCGTCGGAAGCGCCGTCTCGAGCTCGGAGCCGATAGAGCCTGCCGAGGAGTAGGCAATCAGGCGTGCAACATCAAACCCGTATGCACGTACTCGCCCGAGAACTCGTACTGGCCTTCGACGGAGAACCCAGCGCGAAAGTCAGGGTGTAAGTCAGTGACGAGCAGCGCTCGAAATGTACGCGTCGCCGTAGAGATCGTGACTCGCGCATCCTCGAACCAGAACATCCGCTGGACGAGCGGATAAAGGCACTTGAACACGCTCTCTTTGGCCGAGAACAGCAGCGCGTAGTAGTGAGTGTCCGGCATGCAAAGGCCGAACGGTCGCGGGTCGCCGGCCGCTCCAATGGTCGATATGATCGAGCTCAGCGCGCTTTCCGTGAGTAGAACCTCGGTGTCGATTCCAATGCTGCGCACCGCGCCGGCCCGCGCGACCGCCGCAGATGCGAAGCCTCGAGCGTGAGTGATCGAGCCGACCATCCCGCTGGGCCACTGCGGGCTCCGATCCGGGGCCCGCGCAATCGCAGCATCGAAGCCGCCCAAGACAGTCCGCAGGGCCTGGATCGCGCAGTGGCGGCCGGCGACGTGCTCCATCTTGCGTTTGCGGACGGCCCCGCGTAGCGCATCGGGCAGCTCGATACCGAGCTCGGCAGCCACGGCCTCCGCGTGATTCTCCTCGTCGAAGCGCACGGAATACTGAGTAGCGGGCGCGCCCAAAATGCCAGGGCTTGTCGTCGGCGTGAGCACGGGACTCGTCGCCTATGAATCGGGCTGCCGTTGTATGCCTCGCAGCAGCGTGGCGACCAGGAAATCGCGTCGCACATCGAGATCGCGGAAGTCGATCCAAACGCTAAGAAAAGCGGCCTGGACTTCCAAGGTGGCGAGGCCATGGATCGCCCCCCAGAGTGCCTGGGCGATGAGCTCGTCATCGGACAGCTCGGGGCGCAGCAGGTCTGCTCGGATGGCATCTTCGACCGCAGCTCGGAAGGGGATGAAGAAGATCAGCTCCGGGTCGTCCTTCTCACCATTGTGTGGCGTCGTGGGCGCGACGCGAGGCAGCCGTGTCATCAAAACCAGACGAAAGTACTGCGGGCACTGCACGGCGAAACCGATGTACAAGCTGGCTGCGGCGCGTAGCCGTTCGATCGGATCTTCGATGCCCGCCAAGACGGCGTTGAATTGACTGCCCATCTGGCGGAAGACTTGGCGACTCAGTTCGCCGAAAATGGTCTCCTTGTTCTCGAAGTGCTGATACAGCGCGGCGACCGAGTATTCGATCTTCTGGGCGATCATGCGCATCGTGACCGCGTCGTAGCCCTCGGTCGTCAGGAGCTGGCTGGCTGCCTCGAGGATCTTCGTTCGGAACTCTTGGCGTTCGCGCTCACGTCGTTCCTGAGTTCCCATTACACGATCCCCAAGTCAAGCTAGCCAAATGCGATTGGCGCAGCAATGGCCTCATTGCAGGCCGCGCCCGACTGTCTTGCTTTCCTCGCGGTACCCGCGTTCGACCGCAGCTCATCCTGTAGCGAAGCAAAATGATGGTGTTCGTGAAGAACACGACCACGGGCTGGCTGGCGCGGCGCTTGTAGCGAAGTCTGGCCACCGGTGAGGGGGCGTCAGCAAATCGACACTCGTTATCGGCCCTGAACGACGTTCTATTTCCTTCAGGCGCTGACTTTCTAAACGTCTGATATGTAATCGTATTTCATTGCCCGTCGGAAAGTCGGGGGCGTACAAGGGAAGCGATGGCGTACTTTGCCGTTCCGTATCGCATTCTGTTTCACGACACGATGGCGTACGGCAGCCATCACTTCCTGACGAACTTCAAGTTCCAGTGCGAAGCGCGCGAGCGGCTGCTGTTCGGAGAAGCGTTGGATGCGGTCGGCGCGGATCTCTCCGCTTGCGATGAGTACGTGTTTCTGACCCAGCACGCCGAGGCGCGATCGCTGGCTCCGGCGCGCGTCGGCGAGCGCGTGGTGATCCTGCTGTCGATCGAGGACGCGACCGTCAGCACCGCACACTTCTGCTTTCGGGTGATCCGCTCCGACGGGACGCCGATCTCGTGCGGCTATCAAAAGGTCGTCATCCTGTCGCGGGAAACGCGAGCGCCAGCGGAAGCTCCGAGCGCGTCCCGCCACTTCGAGCTGATGCTCCGCGAGCGGCTCTCGCATCCTTCGTTCGCGGACCGGGTCTCGTCGGGACGCATGAAGGACGTCTTCGATGAACAAGAGATCCGGCTCGCGAAGGAGTTTGCAGCTGCGCCGGCGACCCAGGCTCATCCGCGCGTCGTGATGCGCCCCGGTGAGCTCTGGGATCTGCGGCTCGATGGGCCGGTGCTGATGCTGCCGGGTCAGGGCTCGTATCGGCCCCCCCTGTTGAGCGAGGTTCGCAGCCTGGGCGAGGAGAACGACAAGCTGATTCGAAGCGCCGACGAAATCACGCGCTCGCTGCTCGGAGCGTCGCTGCTCGAGCTGTGTGATGCCGAGCGGGAGCAGAGCGTGCACGGGTTCATCGAGCGGAACCCGGCGCTCGTGCAGGTCGCCATCTATCTGACCGGCAGCTTGACTGCGCGCTTTCTCTTGAACGACGGCCTCGAGACGAGCGCCCTGGTCGGGCACAGCCTGGGGGAGATCAGCGCGCTCGCTGCGTCCTCGGCGCTCGAGCCGCTGCGCGGCGTCGAGGTCGTGTGCCGGCGCACGCTCGCGCTCGCCGCGTGCGAGGGCGTCGGTGGAATGCTCGCGTTGTCCACGAGCCCCACTCGCGTTCTGCCGATGCTCGAGATGTTGCGCCCGCGGCGGCTCTACTTGTCCGTGATCAACCACGCCGGCCAAAGCGTCGTATCGGGGTCCGACCCCGACTTACAGCAGCTCGGCGCGATAGCTCGTGAGCTCGGTATTTCCTGCCATCGCCTGCCGGCTCGGTATCCGTTCCATTCGCCGCTGCTGGAGGTGGCAGCCGCTGCCTTCGAGCCGACGCTCGCGGAGCTCACGTTGAGCGAGCCGTCGAAGCCCGTTTACTCGCCCATGGCCAGGGCGTTTCGCCAGGCTGGCGGCCACGTCGTCGATCTGTCGCAACACCTGGTCAGGCGGCTCGATTTTTCGGACTCACTGGACGAGCTGTATCGGCGTGGGGCGCGTGTTTTCGTCGAGTGTGGTGGAGGTATCGCGCTCAGCGGGATAGCCGAAAGCGCCCTTCGGGGGGTAACCACGTTCAGCGTCAAAGAAGCCGGTGGGCTGTCGCAGCCCGGGGCACTGTTGCCGGCGCTTCGAGAGCTGGTGCGGCGCATGCGTGGAAGCGAGCCGAATGCCGCGCTCGCTGTTTCGGAAGCGCCGGCCGTACGAAAGGCCCCGGCGAGCTCGCGCGAAATCGGCGCGCAGACTACGCCAGCGCGCCGCGCAGAGCCGATCGCAATCGTGGCGCTCGGTTGTCATCTGCCGGGCGCCGACGACGTCGATCTGTATTGGTCAAATGTCGCCGCGGGCCACTCCGCGCTCGTGGACGCGTCCGAGCTGCAGGCCCAGCACGCACAGGACTTCATCGGCCCGCCCGGCACGCCCGACAAGACGTACACGTTGCTCGGAGGATTGATCGATCCCACCCGAATCGATGTCTCTGCGGCAGGGCCGAGAGCGGCGTCGTGGTCGCTATCGCAACGGCTGCTCGCGCACGGCATTGCTCAATGCAGAAGCGAGCTCTCGAGCTTGCCCGATGCGCGGCGGATAGAGCTGATCGTCGGCTCGACCGCTGACGGCGTGTTCGAGCTCGATGAGGCCCTCCTGCAGCTCGAGCTCGATCAGATCGCTGAAGATCTGGACGTTGATCCCGAGCTACAGCAGATGCTACGGCAATTCACGGGGCGCGCAGCCGACGACATCAGCGCGCTCGTGCCGAGCCGCGCGTACCGCGAAGTCGCGCACGCGCTACTCGGCGATGGAGCCAGGAGCTTCGCGGTAGATGCCGCCTGTGCGTCGTCGTTGTACGCCGTGGGCCTGGGTGTGGCTGCGCTGCGCGAGCGGCGTTCGGACCTGGTGTTCGCGTCGGGCGTCTTTGCGCCGGGACCGGTGAACAGCTGTCTGTTTTCGCAGTTCCGTGGCTTGTCTTCTACGGGATCGCGCCCGTTCGACGCAGGCGCCGACGGCGTCGTGTTCAGCTCCGGCAGCGCGACCGTCGCCCTGAAGCGGCTGTCCGACGCGCTGCGCGACGGCGATCACGTCTACGCTTTGATCTCGGGCCTCGGCTTCTCGAGTGACGGCAAGTGCGTTTCCGTGATCGAGCCGAAACTGATCGGACAGCGCTTGGCCATGGAGCGAGGGCTACAAAGCGCGGGGGCCACCCCGGCAAGTGTGCAGTGGCTCGAAGCGCACGCGACCTCCACGCCGATCGGCGATGGGGTCGAGCTGCGCGCCATCCAGGAGGTATTCGGAACAAGAACGGACCCGCTGCTACTTGGCAGCGTGAAGGCGGTGATCGGCCACACCGGGTGGGTGGCGGGAACGGCCTCGCTGATCAAGGTGTGTAAGGCGCTCGAACACGGCAGCGTGCCGCTTCAGTCGAACTTCCAAACGCCGAGCGACGTGCTGCGCGAAGCCGGCGGTAAACTCGTGGTTCCGACGACCCCAGCACCCTGGCGACGCGACGAGCAGCCACGCCGAGCTGGAATCAATGGCTTTGGATTTGGTGGCAGTAACGCGCACGTCCTTCTCGAAGAATTGGTCACGACGAGCGCGCGCGCTCTCGAGCCGGCGGTTGGCGCACCGGAGCTCGCCGTCGTCGGCCTCAATGCATTCTTCCCGTGGGACGCCGCAGCAAACGGAGGGCTGCCGCTGAACCCGAGGGATTTGGGTCTACCCAACGGCCGTCGCGTTCTGCCGGAAGCCGCAGATCAGATGGACTCCGGTCAGTTCATGGCCTGCCAGTGCGCCGCGCGAGCACTGGAGCCGCTCGCCGGCCGCTGGGAGTCGTGGCGTGACGGGATCGGCGTCGTGCTCGCCGTAGAAGGTAAGACGGCCAAGGGCATCGCCGCAGTGTCGCGGGTCTACTCCGATTACGTGAAGCGAGGGCTACGCGAGCAGCCGTCGACGGGCCGCTCGGCAGAGCTCGCGAATTTCGCCGAACGCGTCTGCCAAGCCCTTCGCGGAGGCTCGGCGTCGAGCCCGTACGCCCTGCCGGGTCTCATGCCCAACGTCATTGCCGGTCGCGTGGCGAACTTGCTCGATTTGCATGGGCCGAATTTCATCGTCGATGCGGGAGGTGATTCGTTGTGTGAGGCGCTGCGGGCCGCGGCGAGCATGCTGGCGCTCGCAGACAGCGATCTGGTGCTTTGGGGAGGCGTGGGCTCAGTCACCGGGGCGGCGGCCGCCTACATGTCCGGCGAGCAGCAGCGACCCAGCGCGGAATCGGCGGTGGTGTTCGCGGTGACCTCTCTGGCATTTGCACGACAGCAGAACTTGCCAGTGCTGGCGCGCATGACGCTCGAGCCCGAAGACGGGCGTTCTGATCGGCTCGTGAAAGTCGGCCACTCCGACATGCCGTATCTCATGGGTGCAGAAGGCGCGGTCGAGGTGGTTAGCGCCGTCGAAGCCTGCGCGAACGGGGTGACGACTGCAATTGCGAATCGGGCCGGACGCGTGTGGTTGCGGATCGCGCCGCATGAAGTCGACGGTCCGCGTGTGCTGCCCGCGCCGGACGCGGCTGTCGAGGGACCCAACTTCGGCGGCGAGATACGCCTCTGTGCACCGTGCTGGGTTCCATTCACGCAGGTGCACCCGCCCGGCGAACCGTTTCACACGCGCAGCGTCGTCGCACTGGTCGATGGTCCGCGAGCGGCGCAGACCATCGAGGGTATAGCCTGCACGGTGCTCTCACCTCTGGGCGCAAACGTCGGTTGCGGGCTCGAGATCGATCTCTCGGAGGAGTCGCCGTTGAGAGTCGCGCTCGATGCGCTCGATCTCGAAGACGTGGACACCATTCTGGTCGTGAAAGAGCTGACGGATACTCCCGTCGACGAGAATTGGCAGGATCCCTCGGGAGGTTTGCCGCTACTCGAGCTCGGGTTCGCCATGACCCGCCGGCTCTACGAGCGACTGGCAACTGGCGAAGTCGTGCTCGTCACGTTGTGTACCGGCGTGGGCGAAGCGGAGCGCATCCACCCGCTGACCGGCTTGTTCGGTGGGTTCAGCAAGGCCGTGGCGCGCGAGCTGCCGTCCGCCGTTTGCCTCGCTATGCACACGGATCAGCCGCTCGATGCGGCCGCGTTCGATGCGCTCGATCGAGAGATTGCGCGCAAGTGCAGCTTCGCGTCCGGGCCGTCCGAGGTGATCATTCAAGCGGGACGCGCCGGCCGCTATGTGCTCGAGCAGCTCGAGTCGGCTACCTGCTCCGAGTCGCCGTGGCCGGACCCGGGGGCGGTCGTGCTCGCAACCGGCGGCGCTCGCGGGATCACCGCGGAGCTGGTCGAGGAGCTGATTCGATGCCGGGACGTGCGGGCGATTCTGGTCGGCCGAAGCGATCCGGCGGCGATTCCGGCAGAAATCTTGCGCATGTCGGACGAAGAGTTCGCGCGCTACGAGGCCGGCTTCTACGCCGAGGAGCTCGCGCGCAGCCCGGGTCTGCGCCCAGTCGAGGCCAAGGCGCGCCTCGAGCAGCAGCGCTCGGCGCGCGAAGTGATCGCAACGCTCGAGCGCTTGAAGGCCTGCGGCGGCCAAGTCGAGTACCGCATCGCCGACCTTACAGATGCTGATGACGTCGAGCGATTGATCGCGGCCGTGGCGCGCGACATCGGCCGCATCGACGTCGTGCTCCATGGGGCCGGACAGCAGGTGTCGCGGCGAACCGATCGCAAGACGATGGAGCAGTTTCGGTCGGTGATCGCGACGAAGTGGGTGGGTCTGGCCAACCTGCGGGCTGCAATCAAGCGGCATCTGGCAACCAACCCTGACATTCACCTGCTCACGTCGGCGTTCAGCTTCTTCGGCAACGACGGGCAGCCGGACTACGGCGCGGCCAACGAGGCGCTCGGGCGCTTGGCCGTCCGTCTCGACGGCACACAGAGCCGCTGGACCGCGATCGCCTGGTTGGGCTGGGCTGCGGTCGGGATGACTCGCGGTTCCGAGTACGCCGCCGTTGCGTCTGCCCGCAGACTGCGACCGATCTTGGTGAACGAGGGACGCGCCATTTTTCAGCGCTTCTTGCAAGGATCGGTCACGCGCCCGAACAACGTTTTGATCGCAGACGGAGAGCTTGCGTTCTACGGGGTGGAATGCATTCCCCAGACGCGCCCAGAGACCGAGCGCAGCGTCTGGCAGTGGCGGCTCGATGCCTCGCGAGACGAGTTCCTATCGCGACACCTGGTCGGAGGTGTTCCCACGCTGCCGGGGACGTTCGAGGTGGAACTTGCGATCGAAAGCGCTCTGCGTCTACGCCCGAACCTCGCCGTGATCAGCGTCGAAGAGGGAAGTTTCGAGCGCTTTGTCAAGGTACCTCGAGGGCGCGAGCTCGTGTTGCGCGCACCCGCCCAAGTGGTGCACGAAGACCGCGATGAGACCGTCGTGCGGGTCGAGCTTCGCTCCGACTTCGTGCACGCCTCGGGAGCGGTGCTCCAGCGCGACGTGCTTCACTTCAGCGGGATCGTGCGGCTCGCCGAGCGGCGACCTTCCCAGCTCACGAGCGAGTTCGGCCTGGCTTTCAGCGGCGGTAGCCCGGTGCGCGACCCGTACATCGATCGCCAAGCCCCGGTCTTTCTCGGCGAGGGGTTCCGCTGCTTGCGCGACATCCGCATCAACGGTTCGCACCGGATCGCCCGCTTCGAACCGGACCCCTCTGCAGCGCTCGAGCAGATCTCGGATTTCAAGATCCCGAGCGTGCTACTCGACGCGTTGTGCAGGTTCGCGATGATCTGGCGTGAACCGGGCCAGTTGCCAATCTGCATTCCAGTGGCGTGCCAGCGGCTACTCGTAAGTCCCGGCTGCAACGATGCGCGGTTGGCGGCCGAGAAGGCTTCCGTAGTCCTCAGAGCACACGCGCCCCGAATCGACGGCGAGCGCATTCACAATACGAGAGCGGAGGCACTCACGCCGGATGGGCGTCCGCTGCTCGTCGTGGAGGGCCTGGTGGGGCGAAGAATTGGAGTCGTTCCCGATGCCTGACTTGGAAGTCGTGTGTCTCGGTTCCACTGACGCTCATCTGGCGGCTGGGACCTGGCGCTTCGAAAGGTCCCGGAGATGAGAGACATGGTCTGGAACAGAGAATCCAAGCTCGAGGCAGCCGCCCTCGGTCAGCATCGTCTGACAACTCTGGCTCCGGCTGCCGCGGAGCAACTCGTGATCGACACAGTGGCCGAGCTCACCCGTTATCCGCGCGAAATCCTGTTGCCCTCGGCTCAGCTCGAGGACGACCTCGGTATCGACTCGGTCAAGCGGCTCGAGATTTTGAAAGTACTTGGCACGCGCTTGGGCATCGAGCCGCCTGCCGAGGCGTCCGCCGACGCGATGCCCGTTGTCAAAACCATCGAGGACATCGTCGGGCTGCTCCTGCGATTCGCGGCCTCCGGAGCTTACGATACAGCCCACGATCGACCCAACGCATCGGCCCAGCGTGAGCGGTTCCCAACCAAACAGGGCGCGCTGGAGCGAGCGCGCCGCACGCCTTACATGGGTGTGCTGAACGGCACTGCCCATCCCCCCAGCGGCGCACGGTGGCAGCCCGCGATGCCAAGCCTGCTAGTCCCCGACCGCGACTCTGAGCCGGCGCGCAGCACAGCCGGCGAGGTGCGCGCAATAGTACTGCAGACGGTGGCAACGCTCACCCGTTATCCCGCGGAGATCCTGCTGGAGGAGGCGAACTTCGAAGACGATCTCGGGATCGACTCGGTCAAGCGCGCCGAGATCATCGGTGCGCTCGGCAAACGCTTCGGTCTGTCCGCGCCGCCGGAAAACCAGGAGCCTCCGCGTACGATCGGCGAGTTGATAAAGCTGACCGAACGCGTCGTGCTCGCCGCGGGCGGCGCTGCTTCGGCTGCTGTCCGATCGAAGCACCCCGTTGCGCCTCCGCCAGCCGCGGCAGCGACGGCGGTTGGCGCGTCGCGCGCTACAGCTCCTGCGCTCCGAGCGCTGCACGCACCTCGCCTCGAAGCGCCCCCGGAGACGCGCGAACGGCCGACCGCTGGTATTGCGGCCAGCTACCCGCAACATGACCCGCTGGGCGGGCTGCTCGGCGCGCGCCGCGTCGGGGACCGTCCATTCGAGGGCCGGATCGCTCTGGTCACTGGATCGGGCCATGGCCTCGGCAAAGTGATCGCGTCTCAGCTAGCTGCGCTCGGCGCCACCGTGGTGATCAATTCATTTTACTCGCGCGAGCGCGGAGAGCAAACGGCCGCCGAGATCAACGCTCGCGGCGACGAGGCCGTGCATGTTTGGGGATCGGTGGCGAATCCGAAGCAGCTGCGGGCAATCTTCGAAGAAATCGATCGCCGTTACGGCGCGCTCGATTTCTTCGTTCAGAACGCAGCAAATGGCATGCTCGGACCGATTGACAAGATCCAGGACGAACACTGGGACCGGGCCTTCAGGACCAGTGTAGTCGGTTTTCACCAAGGTGCGCTGCTGGCGGCGGAGCTGATGAAGCGCCGCGGCGGCGGGGCGATGGTGGCGTTGTCGGCGCCGAGCGCGCACCGTTACGTCGCGCACTACGGCTGCCTCGGTCCCGTCAAGGCAGCCGCCGAATCCCTGGCGCTGTACTTGGCCGTCGAGCTCGCGAAATACGACATTCGCGTGAACGTCGTGTCGGCGGGACCTGTGTATGGTGAACGTCTCGACAGCTATCCCGAGTCGGATCGCCTCGTGCGTTTCTGGCAGAGCGTCTCGCCGGACAAAAGGCTGGCGGATCCACTCGAGGTCTCCAATACCGTGGCGTTTCTCCTGTCGCCGTCAGCCAGCAAGGTCAACGGCACAGTGTTACTCGTCGACGGCGCTTTGACGCTGGTCGACGGAGCCGTATCGCAACAAACCTGAGGTGGCGAATGCAGGCGCTTTTAGACGGTGAGGGTGACGGCGCGGGTCATAAGATTGGCAAGTTCATAATCACGCGCCGCTTGGGCGGCGGCGGCATGAGCGTCGTGTACGAAGCACAGCACACGGACATAGGTCGCCGGTTTGCGATCAAGTTTTTGCGTCCCGAGTTGGCCAGGCATCGCGCGATCCTCGCGCGCTTCATGCGCGAAGCGCGCGCGGCAGGCGCGCTGGAAAGCGATCACATCGCCGCGACCGTCGATTTCGGAGAAGCGCCGGACGGCACTCCGTACATCGTGATGGAGTACTTACAGGGCGAGGATTTGGCCAGCCTGCTCGCGCGCTCCGGTCCCCTGGATGCGTCCACCGCCACGGCGATCGTGGTGCAGGCTTGCCATGGCCTGGCGGTCGCGCACGCGCGCGGCGTCGTTCATCGCGATCTGAAACCAGAGAACCTGTTCCTGTGCCAGCGCGACGACGGCGGTCATCAAGTCAAGATACTCGATTTCGGTATTGCGAAGCTGCGCTCCTTGGACTCCGACGACAGCCGCGCTGACGGCACCTGCCCTGGCGAAGTCATCGGGACTCCTGCCTACATGGCGCCGGAGCAGGCGCTCGGCTCGCAAGATGTCGATCAATCGGTCGATGTATACGCGCTCGGCGCGATCCTGTACGAGAGTCTCTCCGGCCGCAGAGCACATCCGGGGCGATCACGCAGCGAGATTCTGTATCATGTCATCACCAAGCCGATCGATCGCCTGCACGATCTGCGGCCCGATCTGCCGCACGGCCTCGCCGACGCGGTACACCGCGCGCTCGAAAAGGACCCGAAGAAGCGCTTCGCGTGCGTCGGCGATCTCGCCGCGAACTTGACGGCGCAGATGACGAGTCGAAGCTCGGGCTCGGGCGACTGCGTCGCTTCCAGCGTCGGCTCGCAGAGCGCTGACAGCGACCGGTGGAATGCCGTCGTGGTTGCGGTCGCGCAACTCGCGCTGGCCGCGTTCACGGTGACGAACTGGATCTTGCGCGGGCGCCCGTCGATTGCACGCTTCGACCTCGAAACGCTGGTGAACCCCTGCACGTCCGTCGAAGCTACGCCTGAGCCCATCGTGCCGTCGCGCGTGCAGGCGTCGTCCGGTGAGCATGCGCGGCGGGAGGCTCAGGACTCCAGCTCGCAGCCCACGCTCGCAGGTTCGCGGTCGATCTCGCCAGCTGAGCCTACGGGCACGCCGCTTCCCACCGCCAATGTCGGATGAAGATCCACTAGCGCGATCTGGCGGCGAACGCGCCCGACCAGCCGTAAAGCGCTCGCGTCAGCGTGGTCGTGAGCGTCACGTCCGCAGCGAACGCCGCGAGCATCATGATGCTGCTTAAGCTGCCGATGGCGCGCAATGTCGGAAAGCTGGAGAAGGCGAGCACCGACAACCCGAGCGCGAGTATCGCTGCCGTATAGAACGACGGCGGTCCTACGGTCTGGAGGGCGCTGCCGACTATCTCGTCGGGAACGCGCGCACCCGATCGAATCTCTCGCATGACGCAAGCGAGCAGTTGAATGGTCGTGTTGAACAGGCCGCCGATGCAGACGCACATCACGAGCGAATTGTCGAAACGCAGATCCAGTCCGAACAGGCGCATCACCAAGAAACATACGGCCACGGGGATCGAATTCGGGACGATGCTGAGCAGCGCCAGACGCGCGGATCTGAAAAGCAACCCGATCAGCGCGATCACGATGCCGAACGCGATCACGAAGCCCCACAACACCTCGACCACGATGCGGTCCATTTCGTCGTAACCAATCGCGGCGTTACCGGTGAT
>DATDJP010000266.1:0-38174 GCA_036520475.1 Polyangiaceae bacterium
GAACTGGAAGGTGTTGGTGTTGAAGACGCGCACGCTCGCTGCATCGAAGTTTTCCGGCAGCCGAAACTCCTCCAGGACGACCAATCGGTCGTCGAGGCGTGCCGGAATGCCCCCGCGATCCGAGCCTACCTTGCTCACTACTTCACAGGTGACCTGCCGTCCCTGCTGGGCGTGCCAGCCCAAAATGGCCGGTTCCAGTGTCGCGCCCAGGTTGTCCAGGTTGGCCACCATGACCAGCCGTCCCCCCTGCGTCACGAAGCGCTCGATCATGCCGCTGTCCCGCAAGGCGTCTGGCAAGTCGCCGTGCCCGGGCGCGTGCTCGCTGGGTCGTCCATCCGCGTCCGTGAACACGCGACCTTCGGGTGTCAGGCGAACGGACAAATACTGGGGAAAAACCGCGATCTGGTACCCGTCGAGGCGGGCGCCCAGTGCCTCCACCAGTTTGTCGTGTGTGGAGTGGCTGCTCATCAACCAAAACGGGGGCGCGCGTCCCACGCGCTGCTGCATCGCCGCGATCTCTTTGAGTCGCAGGTCGAGAAAAGTGTGGCCTGGCAGGGCCTCGACCAGCGCCTTGACGACCCCGCCCATGCGCGTTGCCATGCCTCCCGCGAGCACGACCAGCGCACATTGCCCCTTGGCCAAGAGGTCGAGCCCCACACGCTCGAGCTCGTTCCATTCAGCAGAGCCGCGGGCCGGAAACTCGACGACGTCGCCGCTGCGGGGTGGCTCCACCCTCCCTTTGACGCGATTGTCCGACGCGCCAGCTTGCGTCAATTTCGACGCCAGCTGCTCGAAGCGCCGTGCGTCGAAGCGATGCCGCTGCAGGAGCTCGGTGACATCCGGCGGAAGCCGGGCGAGGTCGTCTTTGATACTGGAGGGCATGCCGGCGCGAGCGTAGTCCCGAGGCTACCAACTTGGTACTTGGTTTGTCTCTTCATGGGCGCGGCAATGCGTAACGTTTCGGAGACATGCCAGCGTGCCGCGCCGCTCTTGGTCGGGGCAGCGCTCGCCGTGGCGTGCGTCCCGGGTGCGGAGGTTCGGCCGAGCCAGGCCCAGGCGAAAAGTGGACCCCCAGCGCGCGACTCCCGGCCGTCCGCCGGAGCGCTGCTCCTCGCCGGGTCCAGCGGGTCCACCGCTTCGGTGCCGAGCGCAGGCGCGGGACTCTCGCCGCCGCCGGGACAGCGCTGGGTGCGGGGCTACTGGCACTGGAACGGTGTGCGTCACGTGTACGTCCCGGCGCGTCTCGAGCGCATGCCCGCGCGGTCCACACGCTGAAGCGGGCCGAGTGCTCGACTTGCTCGAGTCTCCAAAGTGTCCGCTGGTCCGGACACCTCGTTGCACTGAACCGATGTCAGCGAAGAAGCGCGCGCCCGTGAGCACTTCTTCAAAACGAGGGTGAGCTTTTGACGCCCCGAACCTGCGCAGTTAGGCTTCCCAGTTCCACATGCCCATATCGCCCGAAGTCGTGCAGCGAGCCAAGGCTCGGGTCGACACGGTCCTGAACGGCAAGTGGCGCCTCGAGCGCATGCTCGGCATCGGCGGCATGGCCGCCGTGTATGCGGCCGTGCACCGCAATCAAAACCGCGTCGCGATCAAGATGCTCCACACCGAGCTGTCGATCGACGAAACGGTGAAGACCCGCTTTTTGCGTGAGGGCTACGCGGCCAACACGGTCGGCCATGTGGGCGCCGTGGCAGTTTACGACGACGACGTGAGCCCCGACGGTTCGGCCTTCTTGGTGATGGAGCTCTTGCAGGGCGAAACACTCGAGGACCGCGCGACTCGCAAGGGAGGTCGCATCGAAGCCGGTGAAGTGCTGCAGCTCACCGATCAATTGCTCGACGTGCTCCACTCCGCGCACGAACGCGGCATTTTGCATCGCGACATCAAGCCGGACAATTTGTTCCTGACCACGACGGGTCAGCTCAAGGTCCTGGACTTCGGCATCGCGCGCTTGCGTGAGCTCGCCGGCGCTGCCGGCAACATGAACACGGGCGTTGGCACGTTCATGGGCACGCCGGCGTTCATGTCTCCCGAGCAGGCGCGCGGTCGCTGGGACGAGATCGACGCGCGCTCCGACCTCTGGTCCGTCGGTGCCACGATGTTCACGCTGCTCGGCGGTGAGAGCGTGCACGAGGCGGAGACCGTCACCGATCAGCTGGTGCTCGCCGCGACCGCGCCGGCACGCTCGCTCGCGACACTGGTGCCAGAGTTGCCGCGGCGGCTGATCGAGCTCGTGGATCGGGCGCTCGCTTACGACAAGCTCGGGCGCTGGCCGGACGCGCAGTCCATGCAGGCCGCCGTGCGCGACGCGCTGACGCTGGTGGCGCCTGCGCGCGATTTGACGGCGCCGCGCGTGTCCTTGTCGGTCCTCGAACGCGAGCGCGAGCGCGAATCGGATACGGTGGCGGCGCCCTTGGGGATGCTCGGCAACGGGCGGCCGGTCTTTTTGGCCAGCGCCGTGACCAGCTCCGCGCCAGCGCACGGCACGTTCTCCACGCGCCGGTCGCGGTTCGGGCTGGCGGTAGGGGCGCTGCTGCTGATCTCCCTCGGCTTCGTCGCGGTCGCACGCTTGCGTGCGCCAGAAACGACGCCGCGCGCTGCAGAGCCACAGCCTCCGGTCCAGGAGCGTGCGGGCGCCAAGCCCGCTGCGGAGGAGCCTCGCATCGTCCCGGAGCCGGCGCCGCCCGCGCCGAAAGCCGAGCACGCGGCGGCGAGCCCGGTCGTCGAGAAAGGCCCAGACTCGCTGCGCGAAAGCCGCAGCACGCGAAGCAAGAGTGTGCGGCGCGCGTCGGGCCGAGTACAAGCTCAGGGAGAGCCAAAAGCACGGGCCAGCGGCGGGAGCGAAGCCGCCAAACCTCCTCCAGCCGCGACTCACGACCCGTTCGAGAAACGCTACTGAGCTGAGCTACTGAATGAGTAAACTTCTGCTGTCCTGGGCCGCTGCGTGCCTCGTCTGTTCGTTATCTACCCTCGCAACGGGGCAAACCGATGATCGCGTCTCCGCCGAGGCGCTGTTTCGAGCCGGTCGCCAGGCGCTCTCCCAGGGAGATCACGCGACTGCATGCCAGCGCTTCGAGGAGAGCAATCGCCTCGAACCTGCGGTCGGCACCGTGTTCAATCTGGCCAATTGCCGCGAGAAGCTCGGTCAACTGGCGTCGGCGTGGCAACGTTACCAGGAAGCCGTGCAGAAGCTCCCGAGCGGAGACGAGCGCACGGCGATCGCCAGCCAGCGCGCGGCGGCGCTCGAGCCGCGGCTGCCCAAGCTCACTTTGTCGCTGCCGGAAGATGCGCCGCCGGGCGCGATCATCGTCAAGGACGGCACGGAGCTCGGCAGTGGCAGCTTGGGTGTGCCGCTGCCCGTGGACCCCGGCGAGCACACGTTGATCTTGCGAGCGCCCGGGCACGCGGACGAGCGCGCCGTGATCACGCTCGCCGAGGCGGAGAACAGGAGCCTCACGCTGAAGCTCGGTGAGCCGAAGAGCGACCTGCCGGAGGCGCGCGAAGGCACGTCGATCGGCTTCGTCACACCGAGCGCAGCGAGCGACCGACGAGATTCGGGCGGCAGCTCGCAGCGCACGTTGGGCTATGTCGTGGGTGCCGTGGGCATCGTGGGGCTCGCAGTCAGCCTCGGCACGGGTGCCATGGTGCTTTCCAAGAAAAGCACCGTGGAAGACGAGTGCGTGAACAAGCGCTGCACCGAAGAGGGCATCGACGCTGGAGAGAGCGGGCGCACGCTCTCGACTATCAGTACGGTTTCCTTCGTCGCCGGGCTGGCCGGCATCGGCGCGGGCTTGGCGCTGGTGCTCACGAGTGATGAGGACAGCGGTAAGGCGACGAGCTTGTCGGCCGCGCCGCTGCACGGAGGCGCCGGCTTGCGCCTCGGAGGAAGCTTCTGATGCGGCGCAGACGACTCGTGGCGGTGCTGGCGCTGCTCGGCGCGCCCGCGTGCTCGCAAATTCTGGGCGCGGACTTCGACGATTTGTTGCCGCTCGCAGATGCGGGCGGAGGGACGGCGGGCCTCGGCGGCTCGGGCGGAGACGCGGGACCGGACTCGAGCGCCGGCACCGGCGG
The DNA here is from genome assembly GCA_036520475.1 of Polyangiaceae bacterium. Lineage (GTDB taxonomy): Bacteria > Myxococcota_A > Polyangia > Polyangiales > Polyangiaceae > DATDJP01. Next base: position 4,075 of record DATDJP010000266.1, read on the forward strand.
CGTCGCTGGCACGGCTGGCAGCGCGGGGAGCAGTGGCTCGAGTGGCAGCGGTGGGAGCGCTGGCTCAGACGGCGGCGCCGGAAAGGGCGGCACCGCGGGAGCCTCCGGCAGCGCCGGCTCGGACGGTGGCGGCGGCGGCCCGCAGTGCAATCTCGTTCCGCGCGATGCGGGAGCGCCGACCGGCGTGGCGACCGATGTCGTGATCAACGAGCTTCAGGGCTACACCGACGAGCCTGTCACCGACTACGTCGAGCTGTTCAATACGGGCACTGCCTCGGTCGACTTGTCCGGTTACCGCGTCGGCGACGGTAATCCCGACGCCGGCGTGGCCCCCTGCGAAGACAAGTACGCCCTGTTTCCGCTCGGGACCGTGATCCCACCCGGTGGTTTCATTGTGGTGTTGGCCAATCAGATGGATCGCGCGGGGCCGACGTGTTGTCTGAACCAGGTCGGGCCCTGCTACACGGCCGAGTTCGGCATCAGCAACGGAGGCGAGCAGGTCTTCTTGTGCAGCCCCGGTGGCGGAGTCGTTGCGCAGGCCGAGTTCCCGGACGAGGAGTCGGATGAAGGCGTGCCCGAAGGGCAGAGCTTCGGGCGCGTACCCGACGGCACCGGCGCGTTCGCAATCTCACGACTCACGCCGGGCGCGTCGAATCGACTCCCCTGAGCGCTGTCACGCGCCGCTGCGCACGGCCTGCCCGTCAGTGCGAGTGCTCTTGGGCGTGGCCGTTTCGGAATCGTCGCCGGAGTCCTTCGTGAGCTCGTGAAAGCGCCGTCCCGCGTAGCGTGCAGCGAACAGCCACACGACGATCAAGGTGGCCGCGAACAGCGAGAGCCAGCGAATGCTATTGAAGTCGGCGAACAGGGTCGTGAGCAGCAAGCTGACACCGACGGCCAGCGCTTTGGCGAAGCGCTGCACGAACATGTCGATGAACGCCTTCGCCTTGTACTTCTCGTCCCGGCTGGTCGGCGTATAGAGCGCCTCGCGCGCTGACTGATTGACGGAATAGCTGAGCGAGTTGTCGGAGATGCTGAGCAGGCTGCCCGACCAGAGCAGCGGCAGAGCCAGGAACACGCCCGAGCTGCCGAGCATGGCGAGCGGCGTCAGCGACAGCGCCACCCAGAGCGGGAAGCGGCTCATGACGTAGCTGGTCAGGAACAGCTGCACGCACAGCGAAGTGATGTTCGTGATCATGAACACCGTGGAAATGTGCTTGCCGATCGCCGGGCCATTGAGCAGGTGCGCCACCGTGGCCGTGAACTGAAAGTCCAGCGTCGTCGAGATGAGCTCGTAGAGGCCCACGATCGCGGCGAGCGCGAGCAAGTATCGCGAATGGAACACGAGGCGCGCGCCGTCGAGCGCGACGTTCTCCGACTTGGCAGCCGGGGGCTCGCTCGTTCGAACCTCGCGCCGCTTTTCCAGCAGACCCGTGCGTTTCACTTGTCTGCCCGCGGCGCCCGCGAGCAGCACGATCAGCGTGCCCATGCCGAGGCAAATCCACATCCAGCCGGGGCGGCTCACATCCTCGATCCACTGCCGCAGCATCGAGGAGCCGAACGCGCCTCCGGCGACGCCACCGAGCACGATCACTCCATAGAGCCGGCGCGCGGCGGAGGGTGGGATGCTGTCGTTCAGAAACGCGAAGAACGACGCCACCATCACCGTGCTGTACAGATCGCCGAACAGATAGAACGTCCAGACGGTCGTCCCTGACGGATGCGCGACGAGAAACGCGTACAGCGCGAAGCAGGCGAGGAAGAAGGCCGAGAACGCGAACGTGAGCTTCTCGCGCGAGAGGCGGCGCGACAGCGTGGTGAACGCGATCATCGCGAAGGCCGCGACGAACATGTTCAGCACTTTGCCGACGAGCTCGCCCTGAGCCGCGCCGAGCTGCCAGCCGAAGATGTCGACGCCCCGCTCGTCGTAGTGCTCGATGAAGAGCGCCTTTTTCAGGGGCTTCAGCACCCAGAACGTGGTGGTGACCAGGAAAAAGTACCCGGCCATCAGGAGCGCCAGCGGCGCCTCGGCGCCGCGGATGTCCAGCAGTGCGCGGAGCGGGCTCCGGGGTGCAGCTTCAGGCATGAAATGTGCTCGCGATTAAGGATGAAAGAGGGATGGCGGCTTCTGGCTGCCGCCCGCGGGGCGGTGATTCTCGGGGCGTAACGTAAGAATGCGGAGCGCCTACGCCAAGCTCCAGAAAATTGAGCGAAAATCGCGGCTTCAAAAAATCGAGCCGCGAGGGAATGGCCTTTGGGTACCAGGTGTTGACATGAACAGAGGGCCGAGGAGGTGTCCTCCGCAGTCCAGTTTCCCGAGCATCGCGTACCAGCTCTCGCGGGCCGCTCCGTGCGTCCTCCCGAGCCACCCCAACAGCCAAGCAATGTCCGCCCCCCAACAGCGGGCACGCATCAACGTACGGCAGACGGGCGCGCGTAGATCTGACGTGGTGCTTCAGCCCCCCGGCTAACCCCGGGGGGCTTTTTTATTCGTAACGCTTGGAGCTACTTCCAGTCGATCAGCATGCGCCGGACCACGCCTTGTTGCTGGCCCCCGTCGAGATCGGCGAAGAAGAGCTGAGAGCCGAGCAGCGCCGGTGGGACGGATTGGGCGGCGGCGTCGGCGACGTCCGTGAGCTCGCGCGGCTTCGTCGGTTGAAATAACGGCACTGCGCGAATTTCCGCGCTGCCGCCGCGATCGACGACCAGCGCGGCATTGCACTCTTGTCCTTCGCAGCTCAGCGCCACGCTCAGCGGATTGCCGGGTCCGGCGTTTACGGTCGCGGCCGCCCCCGTCACAAGGCCCTGTGCGTCGAGGCTCGCGATCTTCAGCGCGCCGCTTCGCTGCTGGCCGAGCGCGTCTTCGAGCCAGGCGATGACCGGCTGCGTGCCGCGCAGCGCGAGCGACGGCGAGTGGGAATGCGCTCGGGTTTCCACGATGCGCTGCTCCGGAGCCAGCGCTGTCGCATTGGTGGCGCGCAGACGGACGGCGTGCAGATCGGCCACGCCGGGCTGCTCGGCGTCACGCGCGTCCGCCCAGAGCGCCAGCACCTCGCTGCCGAGCGTGAGCAGCGACAGGCCCGTGGCGGCGCCGCGCGCTTGCGTCACGCGCTGTTCGGGCGCGACGCGCTGAAGCGCGCGGTTCACCTTCGTGACGTATACTTCGGGATCGCCGTCACGCTCGTCGATCCAAGCCACGACGAAACCGTCGCCCGTGAACGTCGCCGCGACGTCGCTGACTTCGCCGGAGCGGCGCGTGAGCATCTTCTGCGCCACGCGTTTTCCATCGTCGCGGAGCAGACTCAAGAATACTTGTGGCTGCTTGTTGTCCTCCGCGCTCCACGCGAGCAGCGCTTCTTTGCGCGCGGGATCGCCGGCCGCGAGCGACACGCCGCCCACCGAGCGCGCGCGCAGCGACACGATCTCGGTCGGCATCGGTGAGCCGTCCTCGCGAAACCCGCGCACTTCCAGCCGCGCGCGCAGCGGTTCGTAGCGCCCGTCTTGCGCGGCCTTTTTCAGGCGCTCCCAGGGCAAGCTGGGATCGAAGTAGCTCACCCAGGCGGCGAGCGTCGTGTTCCCGATGCGCGTCGCGCTGATGTCCGCCACCGGATCGAGGGCCGCGATCGTCGAGAGAGAGCGCGCGCGTGGCGGCGCTGCGCGCTTCGCCTTGCCGCCTGCAGGCGTGAATACGCCGCTCTTGCGCGCCAGCTCCACGGCGAAAATCGGAGCGGGCGAGGTGGTCTGCGCGGCGAGCGCGAAGCAGCCGGCGCTCGTGCAGGACAGACCCCACGCGAGCGCCGGGCCCTGGCCGCCGAGCGCATCCAGGCGAAGTGGTTCGGAGGCGACCACCGAGAAGTCGCGGGCGAACTCGACGAACGTGGGCACGCGTTCGACGTCCTCACAGTTTTGTTTTGGCCGGCACAGCGGCGCCAGCGTGAGGGCGGCGAGCCCTTTTTGCGTCGCCTTCAGCTCCGGCAGCGTGCCCGCCGGAGCGTCGATGGACAGCTGTCCGCGCGCCGTACCTGCCACGCCCTGTGCGTCCAGCGTCGTGACGTCGAGGCTTCTCGAAGGCGCGCGGCGAGCGCTGAGCGTTTCCCACGCCACGTAGCCGGTGTCCGTGCCGGGAAAGGGCGCGACCAACTGCACGAGCGCCTGCTCGCCGAACGAGTCGACGAGCGGTGCGGGTTTGCGCACGAGCTTGCCCTCGCCGTCGATCACCGCGGCGTACACGCGCGATTCGGGCTCGCGCGCGTCGCTCCACGCGAGCAGCAGGTGGCCGCCGATCGCGATCATGTCGAGGTCGAGCTCGGCTGTCGGCTCCGGGTTCACGACGACCGATCTCCTGTCCTGGCGCGCGCCGGTGCCGATCAGGTCGACTTTCACCGTGCCGCGATCGCTCTGGGCGGCAGTGGTCTGAACCTGCGCAATCGCGAGGCGGCCCGGTAGCGCTGCGGTCTGCCAGGCGCTCACGTCGCGCACGAGCTCTGCGGGCTGCGTCAGGCGCGCGCCTTTCGCGTCCAGCTCGACGGCCAGCACGCTGGCGCGGCCCTTCCGCTTGCTGGCCCACAGCGCCAGCGTCCCGCGTGCGGTCGGCAGCGCGTCCACCCACAACACTTCGCCAGCGTCGCGTGTGAGCGAGACAGGGCTCACGCGCGCCTCGCCCTGTTCGGTCATGAGCAGCGCGCTGACTTCGAAGCCGTCGCCCTGTGGGGATGCGCTGACCGCGACGTAGCCGGAGCTCGGCTGCCCCGAGTCCGTCACGGGGCCTGCCGGCTTTAGCGCCACCAAGCCGAGCTCGTCCGGGGCCTCCGCGACGCGCCGGGGAGCGCCGTCCGGCGTCAAATCAGGGCGCAGGGCGACGCTGATGAATTGGCGCCCGGCGCCACTCCGCGCTTCGGCCCAGAGCAAGAGCGGGCGACCGGCACCGGTCCCCACGTACGGCCCGTAAGTACCGGTGACGACGCTCGCCACGCGCGCGGCGCGCAGCGCTTTTGGAGCAGAGCCGCCCGCGCGCCGGCTCTGCTCGCTCTGCATTCGCGCAGAACTTCTGCGCGTGCTCGGTGTTGCCGAGCTCGAACAAGCGAGCTCGGCACAGCACGACACGACGAGCAAGAGCTCGCCAGCGATGGCCAACCGTCGAGACAAGCAACCGCGCCGCAACACGGGCCGCACCCTAGCACTAAGCGTGTTCAGGGTGACGTCCGCGTTCACGGGGCTTCGCCGCCGCTGGCACACGGCGTAGCCTCAGGCCGTGACCCTTGCACAGAGGCTGCTCGTCGCTATCGCCGTGCTGACGACCGTCACCACGCTGGCGCTCGGGCTGGGGGTGCGCGAGGCGTGGCGGCGCAACGAGGAAGCGCACTTCCGCGACAAATTCCTGGTCGTGCAACGACGTCTGGCGAGCGAGCTGCGCGCCCAGGTGCGTGACCTGCCGCCGCTCGTGCGCGCGCTCTGTGATCACGATCCGGTCGTCGACAGTGCGCTGATCGAGCTCGGTCGCGACCGGCGCCTGAGCTCCGACTTGCACACGACACTACCGCTGCGCGTGCGCGATCTGATGCAGGCCATGCGCCTCGACGAGCTGACGCTGCTCACCGACAGCGGGGAGATCCTGGGCGCGGGTCACGAACACGGGTCGGTCGGAAAGATCGATCCGGAGCTCGCGCGCCTGATCGCCGGGGACAAGGCGTGGGCCGTGCTTTCGACCGAGCACGCGCCGAAGCTGGTCGCGCAGTGTGCGCGCAGCGGTTACGGCGTGACGATGGGCTTCGTGGCGGCCCGGCGCGTGGACGCCCTGTTCAGTGAAATCGGCGAGAGCTACGGCGTGAAGCTCTCGCTCGCGCGTGTGCTGCCGCCCACGAGCGAGCTGGCAGCGGTCATGCAGCTGCCGGAGCTCGGCGCACAGGCCGTGTACGTGAGCCAGCCGCGCATTCCGCTCGAGCAAGCGCTGGCGCGCCTCGATACCACGCTGCTCTTGCTGGGCGTGGCCACCTTCGCGCTGGCGTTCGCGCTCGCCATCTTGCTCACGCGCGGGCTCACGCAACCGATCGTCGATCTATCGCGCCAAGCGCGCGCGGTCGTCCATGGTGACCCGAAGCCCGTGCTCGGTCGGGGCGGACGCGAGCTCGAAGAGTTGGCGGAGGCCTTCAATCGCGCGCTCGCGGATCTGGCGAGCTTGCGCAAACGGCTCGCCGCCACCGAGCGCATCGCGGCGCGGCGCGAGATCGCGCGCCGCGTGGCGCACGAGATCAAGAACCCGCTGGCACCGATCCGGGCAGCGGTCGAGACGCTGCGCCGGCTGCGCGCGCGCCACGACCCCGCCTTCGACGAGTACTTCGACGAGGCCACGCGCACGGTGCTCGACGAGGTGTTGCGCATCAGCAATATCGTCAGCGAATTCACTCGCTTCGCGCGCCTGCCGGCGCCGAACCCGGCGCCGCTGGAAGTGCTCGACGTGGCGCGCAAGGTGGTCGGTCTGCACGCCACGACCGGCACGCCGATCGAGCTCGTGGCCGAGCCGTGCCCGAGCCTCAACGCCGATCGCGATCAGCTCGTGCAGGTGCTCACGAACCTCGTGCAGAACGCGCTCGAGGCCGTGCAAGATCGCCCGTCGCCGCGGGTGCGCGTCGAGGTACGACCAGCAGGTGGCGATCGCGTGCTCCTGCGCGTTCAGGACAACGGGCCGGGCGTGCCACCGGAGCTGCAGAGTAAGCTGTTCGAGCCGTACGTCACCACCAAGCCGAGCGGCACTGGCCTGGGCTTGTCGATCGCCGAGCGCATCGTCGTCGAGCACGCCGGTGAGATCCGCTACACCGACGCCGCGGGCGGGGGTGCGGTGTTCACGGTGCTCTTGCCCGTGGCAGGGCCGACCCTGCTTCCGGAGCCGCCGAGCGTGCCGCTCAGCGAGCCACCTTCCCAGAGCGGTCTTTGACGCGCCACTCTTATATGAGCCCGAAGGTCTGCCGTTCAGCAGGGCGTCGTCCGGCGCGTTTCGGCTGAAAGTGCGATAAAAATGGCGGTGCCCGGGGCCGGCGGCGAAGTGTCTCGTCTCTCTACTTGTTCGCCGCGCTTGGACCCCACTAACCTGCACTCCGAGCGGGCACGTCCCGGGCTTCGACAGCCCTGCCTGCCACACGTACTCTCCCCTTCCCAATGACCCCTCCTTCTCAGCGCCAGGTCCTGGGCATTCTGGCACTTTTGCTCGTCGCCGCCGTGGTGGCTCTGCGCTGGGCGGACTCTCTGCTGCCGGCGGCGATACTCGGCGTCGCGAGCAGCATCGTGATTTGGCTGACTGGCGGCGGAGCCGCAGTAACACCCGTGGCGCTCGAGCCGCTGCGCGCTGCCGTGCGCCGTCTCGGAGAGGGGAAGCGGCCGGAAGCGCCCGTGGATGCGTCGCCCGAAATGCGCCAGGTGTTCGAAGAGCTCGAAGGCGTGGCCGACACCGTCACCGAGCTCCGTCAACGGGAGGCGGAGCGTCAGGCCGACATCGAGCAGGCGTCGCGCGCGGTGAGCGAGCTCTTGCGGAGCCTGACCGACGGCGTCTCCACGCAGATCGAAGCGAGCGAACAGTCGGCGCGCTACATCAAGGAAATGACGTCCTCGCTGCGCGAGATCGCGCAGCACGTCGAAGTCCTGGCGTCGGGCGCCGAGGAGTCGAGCTCTTCGATCCTCGAGATGACGGCGACCAACGACGAAGTCGCGGAGAACATCGTCGAGCTCGCCTCCAGCGTGCGCGAGACGGTGGCGTCGATCGAGGAGATGGCGTTCTCGATCAAGGAAGTCGCCAAGAACGTCGATGCGCTCTCGCTGACCGCAGAAGAGACCAGCTCCAGCATGAATCAGATGGACGTGTCCATCGATCAGGTGCAGTCGAACGCCAACGAAACGGCGCGGCTCAGCGAGGAAGTGGCGCAGGACGCCGAGCGCGGCGCGGAAGCCATTTTGAAGACGATCGGTGAAATCTATCGCATCAAGGAGAGCAGCCAGGAAGCGGTCGCCGTGATCAGCAACCTCGGCTCTCGCATCGACGCGATCGGTCAGATCCTGAACGTGATCGACGAGGTCGCGGAGCAGACCAACCTGCTCGCCTTGAACGCCGCCATCATCGCCGCTCAGGCCGGCGAGCATGGCAAGGGGTTCGCCGTCGTCGCCGACGAAATCAAGGATCTCGCCGAACGCGCTGGCGCCAGCACCAAAGAGATCGCGGATCTGATCAAGACCATTCAGTCCGAGAGCAAGAACGCCATCCAGGCCGTGGAACGCGGCGCCCAGAACGTCGACCGCGGCGTGGAAGTGTCGAACGAAGCCGAGCGCGCGCTGAAAAAGATTCTGGAGAGCTCTCAGAAGAGCACGAACATGGTGCGCGCCATCGCGCGCGCGACCGTCGAGCAAGCGAAGGGCTCGAAACAGGTCACGGACGCGATCGGGCGCATCGCCGAGACGGTGCAGCAGATCGCGGCGGCCACCGCGCAGCAGGCGCGCGGCTCCGAGCTCATCATGAAGAGCGGCGAGAAGATGCGCACGATCTCGCAGCAAGTGGAGCGCTCGAGCCAGGAGCAGGCGCGCGGCGGGCGTCAGATCACGCAGGCCATCGAAGGCATCAGTAACATGGTCAATCAGCTGAACTCCGCGCATCGCAGCCAGGCGCGCGGGTCCGAGCACGCGCTCGCCGCGGCTTCGCAAATCGAAGAAGCCGCGCGCAAGCAGGACGGCGCGCTGCGCGAGCTGATCACCGCCACGGAACGCCTGCGCAAAGCCGCCAGCTAGTCAGCTTTGATCCGGCCAGCCCCGGCCCCGCCGGGTGCCGCAAATTTTGCAGCCGTCGGGCGCTTTCGCTGGCGCCGGCCCGACCCCACCTTCTCGGCGTTCGTCGAAAAGGTGTGCGCCAGATGATCCAGGACCTTTGGTACAAAAACGCCATCATCTACTGCCTCGACGTCGAGACGTTCATGGACTCGAACGGCGACGGCGTCGGTGATTTCGAGGGTCTGCGCCGGCGCCTGGACTACCTGTCGGGGCTCGGGGTCACCTGCCTGTGGCTCTCGCCGTTCTACGCCTCGCCCAATCGCGACAACGGCTACGACGTGCGCGACTACTACGCGGTAGACCCGCGTCTCGGGGACCTGGGAGATTTCGTCGAGTTCGCGCACGCAGCCAGGAACCACGGCATGCGCGTGATCGCCGATCTGGTCGTGAACCACACGTCGAACGAGCATCCGTGGTTTCGAGAAGCGCGCCAGAACGAGCGCTCGAAGTACCGCGACTACTACATCTGGTCGCGCGAAAAGCCGAAGGACGCCGACAAGGGCATGGTGTTTCCCGGCCAGCAGACCACGATCTGGTCGTGGGACGACGCGGCGCAGGCCTACTACCACCACCGCTTCTGGGAGCATCAGCCGGACCTGAACATCGGCAATCCGGAGGTGCAGCGCGAGATCCTGAAGATCATGGGCTACTGGCTCGAGCTCGGCGTGTCCGGATTTCGAGTCGACGCGGTGCCGTTCATGATCGACGACAAGAATCCGGCGTTCAGCGAGCAGGAAGGCTGGCAGTTTCTGACGACGCTGCGCGACTTTCTCTCGTGGCGGCGAGGAGACGCGGTCCTGCTCGCGGAGGCCAACGTCACGATGCAGGAAGCGCCCAAATTTTTCGATGACGGGCAGCGCATGCAGCTCGTCTTCAACTTCTTCGCCAATCAGCACCTGTTCCTGTCGCTGGTCGACGAGAAGGCCGAGCCCTTGGCCGCCGCGCTGCAGAAGGCGCCGGAGCTCGGAGATCTGGCGCAATGGGCACAGTTCCTGCGCAATCACGACGAGCTCGACCTCGGCCGGCTCAGCGAACGCGAGCGCCAGCGCGTGTTCGCGGCGCTCGGCCCCGACAAGGACATGCAGCTGTACGATCGCGGCCTGCGCCGCCGCCTGGCGCCCATGTTGGGGGGTGACATCGAGCGACTGGAGCTCGCGTACAGCCTGATGCTGAGCCTGCCGGGAACGCCGGTGTTCTGGTACGGCGAAGAGATCGGCATGGGCGAAAATCTCGCCCTCGAGGATCGCCACAGCGTGCGCACGGCCATGCAGTGGACCTCTGGCCCCAGCGCCGGTTTTTCTCGCAGCTCGCAGCTGGTTCGGCCACCCGTCAACACGGGTCCGTTCTCGCCCGAGCACGTGAACGTCGCGGATCAGCGCCGGGCACCGGACTCGCTGCTCAGCCGCGTCGAACGGCTCATCCGCAAGCGCAAGGAGTGCCCGGAGATCGGCTGGGGTGAAGCGCGCGTGCTGAATCCGCACAACCCGCACGTGCTGGCGCTGCACTACTCCTGGAAGGACGGCGCGCTCGTGATCCTCCACAACTTCGCGCGCACGCCGCAAACGGCGAAAATCGATCTGAAGGACGAAGGGGCGGAGGTGCTGTGCGACGTGTTCACGGGAGAGCCGCAGCGTGGGACGCGCCCGCTCGAGATCGAGCTGCCGCCGAGCGGCTTTCGCTGGCTGCGCGTCGGCGAGGGCGACCGAGCCCTCAGAGAGCACCACGGCCAGCAGGCGCTGGCGCGCTCCGGGAAGACGTCATGATCGGGTTTCACGCCTCGCACGAACAATTCCCGGGCAGCGAGCTCCTGAAATCTGCGGTCTTCGCGCAGGAAAAGGGCGTTGTGCACGGCATGTGCTCGGACCACTTCACGCCGTTCAGCGAGCGGCAGGGGCACAGCGGCTACGCGTGGGCGTGGCTGGGAGCGGCGCTGCAGGCCACGGAGATGAGCTTCGGCACGGTGTGTGCGCCGGGGCAGCGTTACCACCCCGCGATCGTCGCGCAGGCCGCCGCAACGCTCGCGGAGATGTACCCGGGGCGCTTCTGGCTCGCGCTCGGTAGCGGCGAGAATCTGAACGAGCACATCACCGGCGACGCCTGGCCGCCGAAGTCGGAGCGACAGCAGCGCCTGCTCGAGTGCGTGGAGGTGATGCGCGCGCTGTTTTGCGGTGAGACCGTCACACACCGCGGCCTGGTGCGGGTTTCAGAGGCCAAGTTATACGTGCACCCGACGCGGCCTCCGCCGCTCTACGGCGCGGCCGTGAGCGCCGAAACCGCGGCCTGGGTCGCGGGTTGGGCGGATGGCCTGATTACCGTCAATCAGCCCGAAGAAAAGCTGCGGCGCGTCGTGGAGGCGTTCCGCAGCAACGGCGGCGAGGGCAAGCCGATGTTTCTGCAAGCGCACGTCGCGTACGCCGCCTCTGAAGACGAGGCGCTGCGGACGGCGCATGAGCACTGGCGCGCCAATGCGTTCTCGGGGTCGCTGCTCTGGGACGTGGTGTTGCCGGGTGAGCTCGACGCGGCCGCCCGCTTCGTCCGTCCCGAAGACGTGCTGGAGAGCGTGCGCGTCTCCCCGTCGATGGCCGAGCACCGCGCCTGGATCGAGCGGGACCTCGAGCTCGGCTTCGAACGCGTCTACGTGCACGAAGTGGGGCCCTCGCAAGCCCGCAGCATCGAGGCCTTCGCCGAGCTGGCGAAGAGCCTGGTCGCCCACTGAGCCACTGACTCTCCTACCTTACGGAGACTGCTCTCGTCCCGGATTGCGTGGCATGCAACGCAGGACTCCCTGTGGCGTAGCAGGGATTTTTCTCGCAAAAAAATCGAAGTTTGTCGAGCCGGCGCGCCCAACTAAAGCGCGGCACGTTCGTTGCGATGGCCCCGCCCATGAAGCGACTCACTCGTCCGTTGATTCCTGTGTTCGGTGCTCTCGCGTTGCTTGGCTGCGGCGGCTCCGGCGTGTCGGAAAGCTCCGACGAGCCCTCGCTCGGAGCCGCTCGCGAGGAGCTGCGCGTGGGCACGTTCGGGTCGGTCGTGCAGTACCGGCAAATCGGGCCAATTGGACCAATCGGACCAATCGAGCCTCCAGTCGCGCCTCCGATCGACCCGCCACCGCCGCCGCCGCCGAGCGTCTCCGAGATCGTGGCGAAGTACCAGAACTACGACATGAACGCCGACGGTATCGCGGAGATCGAATCGCTCAATTTCTTGGCCGGTGACGAGATCAACGCGAGCGCGACCAAAGGCATCGCGCTCGTGCTGTACGATCCGCGACTCGTCACCGACGATCCGGCGATCGGAATCTCTGGCCTGCAAGTACGACTGCAACTGGCGCTCATGCGCAGCGACCTGCTCAAAGAGGGCTACAACGCGCGCTTCATTCAGGCCAAAGTGTACCGCGGCGCGCAGCATCAAGACGGGCGCACGTTGCTCGCGCTCCGGCGCATGCTGAAAGAAGTCTACAGGTATCATCCGCTCAGGAGCGTCACGCTGATCGGCGATTTTCCGGAGGCGGGACTCGTTCGCCAGGTCCTGGTGCGTTCGCACCAAGGGCCGGAGCCCAAGATGTTCGGCACCGTGAGCCTCTCGAACGTGGACTTCGTCGCGACCAGTAGCGATCTGCTAACGGCCCGCTCGGACTTGGTCCTGGCCGACTTGGATGGAAACTGGGAGAACCTGTACGTTCAGCCACCGATGATGTTCAAGGACGTGCAGCTCGTACCGGATCTTCCGGCGGGCGTTGACTATCCCGCTCCCGGACAGACGCTCACGGGCGCGCGCTACAACATCGACAACCAGACGTTTCAAGACTTCTTTCTGATCAAGGATCGCAGCACGACCCTTACCGAAGCAAACGGCCAAGCAGCGCTTTACGTGCCGAATCTCAACGAAGATGGGCCGGAGCTTTCACCCGCCGATCGCTCGCTCGCGAACCCGATCGCTCGTCCCGAAATCGACGTGAGTCGCATCAACGCGCGTCACGTCGCATTGACGCCGTACCTGTCTTACGGCGTGTCGACGGACGGTCAGGGTCTGCTCGCTTCCGACGGCAAACCGCGTGTGGTCCGGCTCACCGGCGCCTACGCGGGCGTCGCGTGGCGTGAAGATCCGACCCTCGAACGCCGCATCCTCACCGATCACCTGTATCGCAATCATGCGTTTCGCCTCGGCGGCGACAACAACAAGCCGTATCGCACGTCGGCAGTGCGCCAGAAGGACTCCGGCCTGATCGGCCCGGGCACGTTCAACAGCGTACTGCGCAAGGCCGACCCGGCCTTGGGCACGTCGCTCGAAGTCGATAACGCGGACGTGGCGGAGTTCATCAACTGGCTCAAAGCTCCGGCGGTGTTGCGCGGCATCGCGGCGCACTCGAACGAGACCTCTGCTCAATTCCCCAAGTCGAACACCTGGCTGGTCGACACCATGGTCGGAGGCCGCCCCTGGTTCTGGAAGCTGATGACGGACGCTCAGGGCTCCTACCTGCAGCCGACCATCGGCGAGCGCGACGCGGCGGACTTCCACCTCTACCGAACGCTCTGGGAGAACAAAATCTACGACACCATGGGCACGGGTCAGAGCTTCTACATCCACGACGGCTGCACCGTGAACGGCGCCCCGCACGACCGTGCTTACAACACGAACCTGTACGCTGAACGCCAACACGCAGAGAGCCTGCTCTTTTACGCGGGCGGCCTCGGCATGCTGGCTCGCGGCAAGGTGTTCAATGACACGCCGCGGGGCATGGAAGCCATCAACGACTCCGGCAAACGCTTCTCTGCCAGCCTGCGCGGGTACTTCAGTGTGGACGCTGCCGACGCGAGCCTGCGCCCCGACGCCGCGCCCGACTGGGCGAACCGACGTACGCGCACCTTCCAACGCAAGCGCACCTACTACTGGGGCCTGCTCGGCGACGCCACGATCCAGATTCGCTATCAGTGACGACACTCTGACGGCTTCGAAGGCTCGGCGGGATCTCGCTCCCCGGCCGGGCCTTCGGCTTTTCGTTCACCAGCACGCCGCGGGCTTACGATGCAGGGATTGCTCAGTGCTCGAGCAGGCCGATGCGCCCGACAGGGCCGCGGCTGAGGCGCGCCATGGCTTCGGTCAGGCCTTCCAGCGTCAGGTGGAACATCGGGAAGACTTCGCTGATCACCTTGCAGGTGCCGCCGGCCCAGTACTGCGGGGGATCCGGGTTCAGCCACACCGCGCGCTCGAACCGCTCACGCAGTTTGACGAGCCAGTCGAGCCCCGATCCCGAGCGTTCTCCCGATGCCCAGTGACCCGCGCTCAGGAGCTCACCGGGCGCCATGGCCGCGTCGCCCACCATGACCAGCTTCCAGCGATCGTTCAGCTGCTCGAGCAGCTGCGGCACCTCGATCGGATCCATCAGTCCGTTCGTCGTGTACAGCTTGCCGTATACCGTGTTGTGGAAGTAGTACGTCTTGAGCTCGCGGAAGTTCGAGGCGCGGCGCGCGGCGCTGAACAGCTGCGAGCAGGTTTGCGCGAACGGTTCCATCGAGCCGCCCACGTCCATCAGCAAGAGTACGCGCACGTTGCTGCGCTTGGGTGCGCGCGTGACGATCTCGAGCTCGCCCGCGTTGCGCGCCGTTTCGTCGATGGTCGCGTCGATGTCGAGCTCTTCCTCGTAGCCCTCACGCGTGAAGCTGCGCAGCTTGCGCAGCGCGACTTCGATCTGACGGATGTCGAGCACCAGGTCGGCTCGATAAGGACGATAGCGGCGTGCGTCGGCCATACCGACGGCGCCGCTCCCGCGCTTGCCGCTGGAGTTCGCGCGGACGCTCATGCCGGTGGGGTGCACGCCGCCCGTGCCGAACGGACTCGTGCCGCCTGTACCGATCCAGCGGTTGCCGCCTTCGTGGCGTTCCTTCTGCTCGCGCAGGCGCTGCTCGAAGAGCTCACGCAGCTCCTCCGGCGTCAGATGTTGCAGCGCCGCGATCTGAGCCTCGCTGAGCGATTCGAGGACCTTGGGATCTTTGAGCCACTCTTCGAGCTCGTCGGCGAGCTTCTGGGCATCCGCGGGCACACCGCGAAAATGCTGCAAGAAGGCTTCGTCGAAGCGGTCGAGGTCGGATTCGCGGTGCACCAAGAGCGCGCGCGCCAGGTAGTAGAAGCCGTCGAGTGAGCTGTCGTGCAGGCCGAGGCTCAGCGCGCGCGAGAGCTGCACGGCTTCTTGCAGACCGACGCGGAGCTTCTTTTTTCGGAGCTCGTACAGGAAGGGGACGACGACGCTACTCATGGGTCTACTTTCTCGTGGCGGCGCTGGATCCGGGGCCGCAGCGGCTGTCGCCCGGGGTGGAAACGACGACGTCGTAGTCGCCGACGGGTATCGTCAAGGCCACCGTGACGCTGCCGGCGAAGCGGCCGGCGTCGTCCGTAGCCAGTGCTCCGAGCGGGAGCAATCGTCCATCTGCCGAGCGCAGCGCCACGTCGATGCGAGCGAAGCTGCATCCGCTGCCGTCGGCTTCGACGCGGCCGGCGACCTTGAGGGGTGCGCCGCGCTTCACGTCAGCGCCGGGCTCCGCAAGCGCGAACGCGGGTGCGGGTCGCGAATCCGAGCCGGGCTGGGGCCGATCGGTGAGTGCTTCGGGTGGCTGCGGGGCGTCTGCGGCAGAGCCTGTGTCGCTACCCGTCGCCCCGCCGCTCGTGCCGCCGGATCGCTGCCCGGAGAGCGAGCGCTCCGCCATGTCGCGCCCGCTCTCGGCGTCCGTTGGCCAGCGGTAGGGATCCGCCGGGGGTTCGTGGAGCTGCGTCGCCGGATCGCGCTCGAAGTCGAGGCGGCCGGCGGCTCCGCCCAGATCGATACGGTGCCATGAGCGCGAGTCGAACACTTCCACCCAGGCGTGCGCTTCGTTGCGGATCAGGCGCGTCGGGATACCGAGTCCGAGCGCCGTGATCACGAACGCGTACGCGCGGTGACGACACACGCCCTTCTGCGACAGGGAGAGCTCCTTGTACAGGGCGACGCCCGACGTCGCCTGCGGTCGCTGGTCCGAGGGCGAGAACGCGCGAAAGTATTGCACCAGCGCGCTCACCGCGCCGCGCGCACCGAGCGCCCGTGTGATGCCGATCTGGGTCGCTACTTCCTGGGCGGCGCGGCTCACGGAGCGCGGTAGCGGCGGCGCTTCGCGCTCGAGGTCCGACCACGCCACGTCGGGGAAGCTCGAGCCGAAGCTCTTGCGCTGCACCGCGAGGTGCAGGGTCAAGCGCACGCGCTGGCGGGTCTCCGCACGAATGAACCAGTTCTCCGCGCCGTCACGCAAGAGCTCGAAGCGAACCGGCGGCTCCGTTTGCGCCCGCAGCACGCGTGCGCCCGGTCCGACCGTCGGCACGCGCACCGGCGACGCGCTGTCGAGGTCGACGGACATGTCGCCGAAGAACTGATCGTCTCCGGGACCTGCGGCGCCTTCGATCGGAATCCGCTGCAGGCTCTTGTCGCGCACCACGAGCTCGAGCGTCTCGTCCACGGTGTCGAACGCGTACAGACGCTTGAACGGCGTGATCGCCGGTACGAACGGATCGTCGTAGCTGACGAGCTCGGGCCGCGTCGTATCGCGGTCGATGCGGTACGTCGCGTCCGTGCTGTTCGGCGTCGAGGACCCGCCGTACGCCGTCTCACCCTCCGTGGGCGGCCGATTCGGATCCGGCGCCGCCACGACGCCGCTCGGCGTATCCAGCGCTGCCGGCATGCTGCCGCGAAACGCGGTCGCCGAAAGCTCCAGGTCTTCCGTTGGATTCGGCGTGATGTATTCGTGCACGACCGGCGCTGCGCGAGCGGGCGCCGTGTCCGGCAGCGCGCCCAAAGCCGCGACCAAGCCGCCCAAAACGCCAATCAGAAGCCGAGCTCTCAACGCCCAGAAGCTAGCATCGAGCTCTGGTTTTCGCTCGATCTCTCAAAACCCGCTGGTCGTTCCGAAGACGAAGCGGATGTTATCGACCTGCGCGCCCTGCTCGAACGTCTCGGTGCCGACGGCCACCAGAATCTCGAACGGATGGTCGCGGGCGGTGGTGGAACGGACGCCCAGACCAAGGGAGTTCCTCAACTTTTTGGCCTCGAAACCGTCGAGGTGCTCGCCGAACACGTTGCCGACGGCGTAGTGCATGGCGCCGTCCAGGAACACCCAGATGGGCCACTGGTACTCGAGGGTGGCCGTCACCGCGCTCCGATCAATCAGGCGCTGCTGCAGAAAGCCGCGCAGGGGGCGGTCGCCGCCGAGGCTCACCTGCTCCGTGAACGGTATCGCCGCGACGCCCTCCATCGGCTCCACGTCGTTCAGCGGATCAGCAAAGTCGGCCACCACGGAGAGCCCGACCACACGTTGATAGCCGGTCAGGTCGAGGAAGCCTCCCAGGCTCGCGCCGTAGCGCACCCATTCGTAGCGAATCGGCGGCGCTCCGCCGAGCGGGCTGCTCGGGCTGGTACTGCCCGCATGAGCGCCGCGCAAGTTGAGGCGCACGCCCGAGCCCGGTGGGGTGACGAAGTTCGGCTCGTCCTTGGTCGGCTCCATGAAGCGTGGCGGTCGCGAGTCGAGCGTGATGGAGACGCCTTGCTCGAAAATCGTGTAGCCGTCCTCGATCCCGACCGGCTCCGCCAGCTGCCCCAGCTCCATGCGTCGCGCGACGGACGGATCCCCGCAGCAGTCCGTGTCCGAGTCGAAATTGACGTCGCGCAGGCCGACGAAAGCTTGGACGCGGCTCGAGCGCCAGAGCGTTGCGTCGTAGTTGAGACCAGCGCTCAGCGTCGTGGACCCGTAGCGTGCAAGCTCGGAATCCAGCGTATCCGGACCGAGCCCGTGAAACACCCAGTCCGGCCGGCGCACGAACTCTGCGCGCAAGCTCAGTTCGTGACCCGGGTAGATCTCGGTGCGATTGGCGACGGCGAACCTCAGCCAGTCCTTGCCCCAAAAGGCCGCGCGCGCGCGCAGCTTGTTATTGTCGGCGAGAAACTCGTTCCAGAAAAAATAGAGACCGACGCTCGGTTTGAAACCGAAATCGATGAGACCCGTGGGGATGATGCCGGAGTTGCGCTCGGGACCGAACGTGAAGAAGTCGACGAGCAGCGCGGGGAGACGTTCGTGCTCGGCCGTCGTGACCAGCCACCCGAGCGGACGGCGGAGGGCATATTCGCTCACGAGGTACAAGGGCGACAGCACGATGCGCGGCACCCAGATGAGGACGTCGCCCACGTCGGTCGGCTCTGCTTCGCGGCCGTCGTAGTTCGGCACGGGCCGCTTTTCGTCCGCGGAGATGGGCGGCTGCGCCGGCTCGGTGCGCTGCTCCTCTTTCTTGTCGTCCTGCTTCGGCTCGTCCGGTTTTCTTGCGCCGGCTAGCGGCGGCTGCGCCGGCTCGGGCTCCGGCGCTTGCGCTTGCGCATCGACCGCGCAAGTGAGCGCGAAAAGCCATGCCGCGGGCACATGCCGACGAAGCCAACCCGCGCGCAGCCGCTGCATTGAGGCGCAAACCTAAGGATTTGCACTCGAGACTGCAAGGCTTCCGTGGAAACGCGCCCCGGAGGCAACGAGCCAGCGGCGGACGGGCTCAATCCAGCATGCCGATGACTTTTTCGAGCTCGTCCAGGAACGCGGCCTGGCTCGGGTTGAGCTTGCGCCGACCCTCGGTCAAGTCGAAAAAGTCGGCGCGATCCACCTCCGGGAAGGTCGCGGTCTTCCCGGAACGGGGTGGCCACTCCATGTCGAACGTGTTGCTGCGGATTATCCCCGGATCGCAATCGCCTTCGCAAGCCCAGGCGTGCACGGTCTTGCCGCTCTTCTGCTTGATGGGCGTGAGCGGTGTGTACGGCGGACGCGGAACGAGGGCAGTCTCTTCGGTGAATTCACGAAGAGCCACGGACAAGAGCTCTTCGCCCTCCGCCGCCTCGCCTTTGGGGATGCTCCACGCTCCTTCGTCTTTGTTTTTCCACAACGGTCCCCCGGGATGGACGAGCAGAACTTCGAGGCGCTCTCGAATCCTGTACATGATGAGTCCCGCGCTGACCTTGGACATTGGCGCGTGTGTTATGCCAGCTGCTGGTCCGTTTCGACGGAAATCATCCGCGGGCATCGCGATCGCGAGACGGCGTGGCGCAGCGGTGAACGGCGCGCGGCGGACACGTAGCGTTCACGAATGCTTGCCGTATTTCCGCGCCAGAACGTCACGCACGAGGCGCGCGTGTTTGCGTCCATGGGCGCGGCGCTCGTGATCCGTTCGCCGCACGCGCTGCGTCTCGGTTTCCGTCAGGAGCTTGCGATAGCTCTCCAGGCGATCGGCGCCGACTTCACCGTGCTCGCTCGCGGCCCGCACGGCGCAACCCGGCTCGGTCCCGTGCCGGCAGTCTCGGAAGCGACAGCCGGCGGCGAGCTCCGCCAGCTCCGGGAACACGGCGTGGATGTCGTCGCTGTCCGCCCACAGCGCGAGCTCGCGGAGCCCCGGCGTATCGATCAGCGCGGAGCCGTTCTCGAGCACGAACAGCTCGCGACCCGTCGTCGTGTGTCGACCCTTGCCGTCCGACTGCCGCACCGCTTTGGTGCCCGTGACCTGCCGCCCGAGCAGGTGATTGACGAGCGTCGATTTTCCGACGCCGGATGAGCCGAGCACCGCGGCGGTCACGCCGTCGCCGAGGTAGTCGTGCGGACCCTCCGCTTCGATACCGCACACGACGTCGATGGCGTGAACGTGCGTGTCGTTCGCTACCGCTTGCACCTCGGCCAGCGCGCGCGGCACGTCGCTGGCAGCGCCTGCTTTGGTCAAGAAGACGACGGGACGCGCGCGGCTCGCGTGGCAGAGCGCCAGATAACGCTCGATGCGGCGCACGCTGAAGTCTTGATCGAGCGCCATCAGAATGAACACCCAATCCATGTTGGCCGCGAGCACCTGCCGTGTCGTGGCTCTTCCCGGAGCCCGTCGCGAAAATTCACTCTCGCGTGGAAACACGTGCGAGATGACCGCCGCGGAGCGATCGATCGCGACCCAGTCGCCCGTGACCGGCACCAGCGCGTCGTCACCGGGGCGAGCGCTGCACGTCAGGCTGTCGTGCGCGCTCACTTGCACGCGCGCTAGCCCGGCAGCGCCGTACACCACGCGGCCGAGCGTGAGCTCGGGCCGGCCCAGAGAGTCGAAGAGAAATGCAAAATGCGCGGGTAAACCCGAAATAGACGCCATGCGGACCTCACCTGAAACACGAGAGTCGTGCGCCAGCGAACGGGCACCTCGCCCGAACGCGACATTTCCAGACCACGCGCCGCACATGAGCTTCGCGGCGCGTGGAGATTCAGATGGCGGTCGTCACGCGCAGAGTCATAAACCAACGGCCGTGAGCGTCAAGCATGGGTCGTGGGCCCGCTGTTCTGGCGATCAGGCGGCCAGTGGGGCTGAAATCGCTGACCCGTGCGCCGGTGTGGCGCTCCAAAGCGTCGCGAGCGGGCTGGATTGCCAGGAGCCAAGCGTGTACTTTGCCCTCCGCATGAAAATTGCGGCCAAAGCCCCCGTTAACGCGCGCACCGCATTGGGGCGGCGCGCCGAGCGCGTGCCTCGGGCTAGTGGCAGCTGCCTAGGAGCGCGCGTGCACGGTCGCCGCGTGCCGTTCAAAAAGCCATGAAGATTGCAATCGTCGGTAGCGGTTACGTAGGGCTCGTCGCAGGCGCGTGTTTCGCTGACAGCGGGGTGGATGTCGTCTGCGTCGACGTGGACGAGAAGAAGCTGAAGAAGCTCGAGGCCGGAGACATCCCGTTCTTCGAGCCCGGTCTCGATACGCTGGTGCGCCGCAATTGTCCGGACCGACTTCGATTTACCTCGAACATCGAGAGCGCCATCGCGGACCGCCAGGTCGTGTTCGTGGCTGTCGGCACTCCGCCGCGGGAGGATGGCTCCGCGGATCTGAAGTACGTGCTGAAGGTCGCTGAAGACGTGGCGCGCTTCGCCAAGGGCGATCTCGCGCTGGTGCTCAAGAGCACCGTACCGGTCGGCACGAACGACAAGGTGCGAGAGGTCGTGGCGAAGCAGAACAAGCACCGCATCAGCGTCGTCAGCAATCCGGAGTTTCTGAAGGAAGGCGACGCCATCAACGATTTCTTGAAGCCCGATCGCATCGTCGTCGGTACCGAGGACGACCGCGCGTTCGAGCTCTTGAATCGGCTGTATGCGCCCTTCAACCGCCAGCGGAATCGGCTCCTGCGCATGACCCCGAAGAGCGCGGAGATCGTCAAGTACGCGGCCAACGCGCTGCTCGCCTGCAAGATCTCGTTCATGAACGAGGTGGCGCGCCTGTGCGATCGCGCCGGCGGCGACGTGGAGGACGTGCGTATCGCGCTCGGCTCGGACAAGCGCATCGGCTACGAATTCTTGTATCCGGGCCTCGGCTTCGGCGGCAGCTGTTTTCCCAAGGACCTGCGGGCGCTCGTGCGCACCGGCCACGAGCACGGGCTCACCATGAAGGTGGCCGAGGCGACCGTGCAGGCGAACCACGAGCCCGTGGAGGACATGTTCAAGGCGCTGCAGGACGCGCTCGGGGGCCTCTCGGGCAAGGTGATCGGCGTGTGGGGTCTCGCATTCAAGCCGAAGACGGACGACGTGCGTGAAGCGCCGGCGCTCCACTTGATCGAGAAGCTCGTCCAGGCCGGAGCCCGCGTGCGAGCGACCGATCCGCGCGCGCTCGAGACGGCGGGAGAGCACATCCAGCACGCCGGTATCGGGGAACACGTGACGCTGGTCGCTGACCAGTACGACGCCGTGCGCGGCGCGGACGCGCTGGTGCTAGCGACCGAGTGGAGCCAGTACCGCTCGCCGGACACAGACAAGCTCAAGCAGCTGATGCGCGGCAAGCACGTGTTCGATGGTCGCAACATCATGATCTCCGCCGAGATCGAGGAAGCGGGTCTCGTCTACCGTGGCGTCGGTCGCCGCGGCGCGCGGGCGTAACGGCGCACCGCAGCGACTCACCCCGGTCTGGCGAACGCGCCGTCGTTCGCGGCCGGTGCTGAGTCCGCCGCGGCGGTGTGCGCAGGGCGTTTGCGCTTGATCGGCCACGCGCCCGTGGCGACGGCGAGCTTGCACCCGACCGCCAATGCCGGCGCGACCGTGAACACCCCCGTCCACGCGCCGAGCCCCATGTCACCCCAGCACTGCACCAGGTAGACGAGCACGGCGCCGACTCCCATGAGCGCGGCAGTGCGATCGATCGGCCGAACGGCGGCGTGATACGCGCGCATGCTGAAGTACACGCCCGCCGCCCACATCAAGGTGATGGCGGTGAACCCGAGGTACCCGGTGAAACACACCAGCGCCAGAATACTGTTGTGGGGCAGATAGCGCTCGAGCTCGTAATTGATCATCGGCAGTGGGATGATCTCCCAGAAGCCGTGGCCGTAGCCGGTGCCGATGAACGGGAACTGCTTCATCGTGAACATGATGTTGTAGTTCTCCATCTCCCGCCACAGCGAGCTAGCGTCCGTCGCGGGCTCGACGACGGAGCGGATCGTCTGCACCGGTGCAAAGGCTCCCGATGTGGTCTTGTTCCAGCCGGCGGCGATGTACGCCGCGATCCCCGGAGAGAGCACGAGCAGGACGCGGCGCGCCTTCTTTTTGAAGGGATTGTCCGGCGTGGACAGGTAGAGCGTCAAGAACACCCCCGCCACTTGCACCCAGACCATGCGGCGGCTGTTCACGATCATGCCGGCGATCAGGATGGGCATGAGCAGGAGGCTCAGGCGGATGTATTTGCGTTCGGCGCGTTCCAGGATCAGAGACAGGAGCAGAGCGAATGCGATGGCGAACAGCATCGAGTCGTGGTGCGTGGTTGCGTACTCTAGCTCGGCGTGGCCGGTGATCGGATCGATGGGCGGCACGACCGTGGACCAGATGTAGATCGCGGCGCACGCGCGCACGGTGGCCGCGGCGAGCAGTACCTTCGCGACGGCGATGTGATCCTTTTGCCCGCGGATGCCGGCGCTGAACAACAGGAAGACGATCGGAAGGTACACGACCTTCTCGAGCTGCCAGAGCGCCCAGCGCATCTCTCCGCCCCGCAGCATGCCCAGCATCCACGCGAACGCGGCTCCGCCGAGTGACAGCAGGGCGAGCCGGATCATCGGACGGGGTGTCGGCGGGCCGCGATCGATCTTCGACCGCGTCAGCTTACGCGATAGCGCCGTGAAGATCAGGATCACGAAAAAAATGTCGATCCCGGAGAACACGAGCGGACGTACGCCCGTCATGTTGTTCAGGTGCGTGAGCAGCAGCGCTCCCACGCTGTAGAAGGGCGAATGCCACAGGCCCTGTGCCGGCGACTCCGAGGGGTTCTCCAGGGTCACCGCGAAGAACATCAGAACGAGCATCGAGTGGCGCAGCGGCGCCCGCGCGATCGCGTAACCGAGCGAGCCGATGGCGATGGGCGCGACGAGCCAACCGACCGCCCCGACGTCCACCAGGGCCGCAACGACGATCAGCAACATCCCGAAGGCGAACGCCGCCTTGGCGTCGCTGCCGACGCGCGCCTCGGCCATCAGCTATTTCGCGGCTCGTGGAGCTGCAGCTCGGAGAGCACTGGCAACTGCAGCTGATGCACCTGCCAGCGTTCCACGATGCGATCGGAGCGCAACGTCAGAATCAACGCGGCCAGGATGCCGAGAAAGAGTCCAGCAGCGATGCCGCCAATGGCGACGAGCGCGACTTTTGGCTTGGTCGGCTTGTCCGGCGCTTCTGGCGGCACCATGACCTTGTATCGGTACTGGAAGGCCGCCTGCGCGGTGTCGAGGTCGATGCGCGCCGTGCTGATCGTCCCGCGCAGGTTCGTGTACTTCTCGACCGAGTGGCGAAATTGCGCCGCGACCGCGGGATCGAAGGTCTCTCCGCCGGCGTCCTGAAGGAAACGCAGCACCTCGGGCGGCAGCGGGTCCGCCGCGCTCACGACTGCCGCCGCGGCGGCGGCGCCGCCCGTAGCCGGCCGCGTGCCGGTCGCGCTGGCGCGCACGTCCCCGGAGAGGCTGCGCTTGCGCGCGAGCTCCCCTTCCATTCCCTGGATCTCTTTCCTCAGCGTGAGCACCTGCTGCGAGTCTTCTGCCAGTGCGCGCACGTTCTGCTTCGCGTCTTCGACCAGGGGGTGCGCCTCGGTGTACTTCAACGACAACTCACGCAGGCGAGCTTGTTGCTCGGCCAAACGCCGATCGCGGTTGTCTTCGAGCTCCGACATGGCGCGCTGCTTGGCCTCTAGCTGGACGCGCAGTCGAGCGACGTCCTCCTGTTCTACCGTCGAACGCGGACGGGGCGGCGCCGGCGCGCGCTGGACCGTTCCCGCCTCGGGAGGTGCGGCGGGCGCCGCGGCCGCGGCTGGTGCGCCGTCGGGGCGGCGCCCGTACTGCGCCAGTTTCTCTTCGCGCAGGCGCTGGATCTGTTCGACGTTCTTGTCGATCTCCGTGCGCAGCTTGACGGCGTGACCCTCGAGAATCGCGATGTAGTCCGCGATGGTCGAGATCTCGGCGACGTGTCGCGCCTCGAGGAAGTTCTGCGTGGCGACCTCGAGCAAGCGCGCCGCCATACCCGCGTCGGGCCACTCGATGGAGAGCGTGAGCACGCCGTCCGCAGTTTGCGCCTGCATGCGCGTCTTGAGCGTGTAGACCAGCACCCCTTCCATGTCCTTGGGGTTGGGTTTGCCGCGCAGCGTGTTCATCACGGCGTCCTTGGCCCCGAGAATGAACGGCCGGTTTTCGGTCCAGTGTTTGACGAGGTCCGTCTGGCGCACGATGGACACGAGGTTGTCGTGTCGCATGATGATCTCGTGCGCGCCCTTGAAGTTGAGGGCATCGCGCACGCTGTCGACGTTTTGCGCCAACCCCGTGCTGGCCTGAGTCATCAGCTTCGTTTCGCACTGGTACGTGCGCGGCCAGACGGCGAGCGCGATCAAGGACATGCCGGTGACGACCACGAACACGCCGATGCTCAACCAGCGATGCTCGGAGAGCGCGCGCAATCCGAACGCCAAATAGCTCTTCAGGACTTCAGGCTGTACGCCGCCGCCCTCGTCCTCGTCCTCGTCTTCGTACTGCTGGGTCATTGCGGGTCGCCCTCGGCTCACAGGCGTGGGTACACGTAGAGCACGCTGAAGATGTAGAGGAAGTTGAACACGGCCATATGGATCAGCGTCTTCCTCAAGCCCCGCCGCGGATTTTTGTTACCTGCGGCCCGGACTGGCAGCGCGATGTTCGCGAAGATGACCGACAGGAGAAGCAGCTTTGCCATGCACCCGGTGCGCTCGAGCGGTCCACGTCACGGAGTCGCCCGAGCCTTGGGTAGGCTACTATCAGGCTAGCCTCGAGCAAGGGAAAAAGCGGCAATTTGCGGCGCGCGCGCTCCCTGCCCCACGTCCGGGCGGAGCGCTCACAGCCGCCACCACGCGTCTGCCGTTTCCAAGGCGCTCGCAAGCGTGCGCGCACGCTCCGGGAAGCACGGCGCTCGTCCCCTTCCCGAGCCCCGGATCGCTCGTCCCCTTCAGCGCGGTTCGAGTAGACTGCCGACCCCTCCCGTGAGCCGGACTTCCGCTTCCAGGCCCTCCGTCGTGAAACGCTACAGAGCCGACCGCGTCTTCGCCTTCCTGGCGCTATTTTTGGCGATTTCCTTCGGTGTGATCTTTTCCATCCGCGCCTGGCGCGACGGTTCCGCACCCGAACCGGTCACCAGCGCGGGCTCGGACGACGCCGTGCCGCCGAGCCTCGGCGCGCGCGAGGTCGAAGAGATGCTCTTCGAGGGCAAGCTCGGCAAGGGCTGGGAGGATTGGGGTTTCGGCAGGCATGATTACAAGGCTGGCGAGCCTGTGCGGGTGGCTTTCTCCGGCTACGGCGCGATCATTTTCCGGCACACGGAGCTGCCCTCCCGCTTCGGAGGCCTCGCGTTTCGATACAAGGCACCGCCCGAATTCGGACACTTTCTGCAAGTGGCCCTGAAGTTCGAGACACGCGGAGAGCGCGAATACCCGCGGGTCGACCTCGACGACACGACTACCCGGACGCTCCCCGACGGCTGGAAGGAAGTTTTCGTGCCGTGGGCTCGGTTGAACGTCAACGCCGGCCCCTTCGACCGGGTCGTGATTCGCGCACGCAAGCCCGTCGCGAACGAGCTCGTCAGCGTCGACAAGGTGGCGCTCACGAAGCCGACTCGCGAAACCAAGCACCAGCCGTATCGGCGATCGCGCGTGCGCGTGGATTGCGAAGGGCCCGCGCGCCGCATCAGTCCCTGGGTGTACGGCGTCGCGGACCACGCGACGAGCCTCGCTGCGCCGGTGGTGCGCATCGGCGGCAACGCGATGAGTCGGCTGAACTGGGACGTGGGCAACGTCTGGAACGCCGGCAGTGACTGGTATTTCGAGAACGTGAGCGGCGAAACCGGACTTTCGCAATGGCTGTCCGAAGCGGCCCGCGACGACCTCAAGGTGGCGATGACCGTGCCCCTGATCGGCTGGGTCGCGAAGGACGCGACGTCGGTAGGGTTTCCGACGGCGCGCTTCGGCAAGCAGCGCGCGTACGATCCGAAACGGCCCGAGGCCGGCGACGGTCACCGCTCCGATGGCACACCCCTCGACCCGGGACCCCCGACGCAGACGAGCATCCCCGCGCCGCCGGAGCTAATCGCGCGCTGGGTGCGCAAGGTGCGCGAAGCCGATGTCGCGCGCGGCAAGCGCAGCGTGCACATGTACATCCTCGATAACGAGCCGATGCTCTGGCACGCCACGCATCGCGACGTGCACCCGGAGCCCGTCGGCTACGACGAGCTGATGACGCGCACGCTGCAGTACGCCGCTGTCATTCGTAAGGCCGACCCCGAAGCGTTGATCGCCGGACCGGCGGAGTGGGGTTGGTCGAACTACTTCTATTCCGCGAAAGACTTGAAGGTGGGCGCGGCGTTTCATCCGGACCGGCGCGCGCACGGCGGCGTGCCGCTCTTGCCCTGGTATTTGCAGCGTCTGGCCGAGCACGAAAAGACGACCGGCGTGCGTCTGCTGGACGTCGTGGACGTGCACTTCTACCCGCAGGGTAAGAACGTCTATTCGGAGAAGCCAGGCGATCCGGACACGATCGGGCTGCGCATCCGTTCGACGCGCGCGCTCTGGGACGAGAGCTACCGCGACGAGTCGTGGATCGCCGAACACGTGAAGCTCATCCCGCGTCTCAAGACCTGGGTCGCCGAGAACTATCCCGGTCGCGGGATTTCCATCGGCGAGTGGAGCTTCGGCGCCGAGACGCACATCAGTGGAGCGCTGGCCATCGCGGAAGCTCTCGGACGCTTCGGTCAGCTCGGTGTCGACTACGCGTTCTACTGGCGTGCGCCTCCCAAGGGATCGGCCGGCGCCCATGCTTTCTTGGCCTATCGTAACTATGACGGGCAGGGCGCCAAGTTCGAAGAGTGGTCGCTGAAAACCCATGCACCCGCCGGTGTGTCGGTTTTTGCAGCCCGCAACGAAGCACGCACGCGTCTGACGGCGGTGATCTTGAACCTGCAAGGCAGCGCCGGCGCGGACATCGAGCTCGATTTGCACGGGTGCGGCGAGGTCGCGAGCAGCCGCATCTTCATGTTCCAGAGCACGCCGCCGCGCCTGTTGCCCGGCACGGCGGCAAAGGGAAAGACGCCGTCACAGCGGTTCGATCCTCATTCGTTCGGCGTGCTCGAGCTTTCGTTGAAGCCCGCTGCGGCACCGCCGTGATGCCCCGGCGCATGTCCTCGAGCAGCCGGAAGCGCAAGACTCGTTCAGATTCTCAAACGCCGCGTGCAAGGTCTCTGTCTCGCACGGACCGTTTACGGCCGAAGTAGTTCATGGCCGGCTTCTCGACGGCTCTGTAAAAGCCGTAGCTGACGGCAATGGCGGCGATGCTCGCAGGAACGAACATGGCGATCCGAACCGTCGCGCTCAAGGGAAGCGCCGCGATTGCGGGACAGAGCCAGTGCAGCACGAACCCGTGCACCAGATACAGGCTGTACGAGAACGCGCCGACGAAGACCAGCGGGCGGCATTCGAGCATGCGCCGGGTCCATGTTCCGGCTCTGCTCGCCTGCAGGAGCAGCGCAGCGAAGCCGACCGTGAAGCAGAGATCCGTGACGGGGCTCGACACACCGAGCGTCCGTTTTGCAAGGATCGCGCCCGCGAAGCTCACGACGGCGAACAGCGGGAGCGCTCGCGCCCAACGCCAGCGCGCCGGTCCGCCGAGCGCGATCACCTGTGCGGCCCATACGCCGAGTCCGAACTCGAACATGCGCCCGACGACGCTCCAGGGGAGAACCATCGTCGCGTCGTTGTAATCAGTGCCCCAGAGCATCGCCACGACGACGCGATACGCGAGCTGTATGCCGAGCGCGAGCGCGAGCGCGGACACGAGCCGACGGCGGCGTGAAGCCCACAAGAAGATCGGGAAGGTGAGATAGAGCTGACACTCGAGGGCCAGTGACCAGAACACGCCGTTGATGGCCATCACCGTGTCTGTAGACAGGTTGTGCAGCATCGTGACGTGAACGAGCAGTAGACGCGCGTACGACCAGTCCATGGCGGCGGGTGCGAGGAGCAGGCTGATGGCGAGCGCCACGTAGTAAGCGGGGAGAATGCGCGTCGCCCGTCGTCTGATGTATTCGCGGGCGACGAACGGCTGCTGCCGCGCGCCAACATACGCCCAGGCGACGCAAAATCCCGAGAGCAGCAAGAACAGGTGCACGCCAATGTAACCAAGGCCGAACGAGTCTGCCCAGCGTGGATACTCGGGCGTGTACGTGCCCATGTAATAGTGACGCATCAGCACCAAAATAGCTGCGCTTGCGCGCAGACCGTCGATGTACCCGAGACGGCTCGGTCCCCATATCGACGAGGGTGGTAGCGATGGGCGCGAAGCGCTCGGCGTGAGCCCTCCGGATACGCGAACCTCTACCCCCATAAGTCCGCTGTTTTATCGCGAGTCATGGGAACCGGCAACGTCCGGTGCGAGCTGGCTCGTTCGTAAGGTGCTGCTATTACAGGCCTCGGTCAGCGCGTGCCGGACAAGGGCGGTTTTGCGGCTGCATTGTCGACCACTGGCGATTCATGGGGATGAAAGATGGCGGAGCCGAGGAAGCGCTGCGCGCCGATGCGCTCCACCGTCTTCTTGGACTGTGAGAACGACATGAGCTCGAGCACCACGCAGAGCACGGCCGCGTCGGCCGACTGCGCCAGCGGGACGGTGATCGGATTCTCGTTCACTGGCGCCAGCGCGAGCAGCACGAGCTCCTTGTCACCCTTGAGCCGGCTCATCTCCGCCTGGAACTGCGCCAGGTGCATGAGCGGGATGTGCGTGCCGTCCGCCACCTGAATCGGAATGCCCAGATGAAGCAGCCCGATCCGAGCCAGGTTGACCGCCACGCTCAGCATGAAGTCGGGCGGCGCGCCGGGGCTCGCCGGCACCAGCGCGAGCGACGACCAGGAACGCTTCAGAACCGATAACCAGAGCCGCTGCCAGTCCGGATCGCGCCAGAGCTGGGCACGGGTTTCGAAAGGCTGAGGAGGCTCATGGAGCACGATCGGGGCCGGTGCCCGGTTGTCAGTCATGTACCTCCATGAAGCGTCCCTCGTCAGGGACGCTCATCTTAGCGTGCTTTTGCCGCAGGTTGCCGCCTCTTTTGTCCCTGAGCGCATCACCCTTGCCGCGCGCGGGCAAATGCCTGGGACGAGCCTGCTTGTTCGAGCCGCGGCGCTCGGGGAGCGACTGTTGCAACCCTGAGACATGGCGTGTAGAGCTCGAACCAACGAGCAATGAACACGCTGCTTCTCGCCGCGGGGCGTTTTGGACCGGCGATGAAAAAGGGCATCGAAGAGGGCCGTGAGCCGCGGCTGGACGTCTTCGAAATCGCCGAGCGGCTCGGGGCCGATGTCATCGAGTACCTCGACGCGGATCAATCACGGCTGCCTGCCGTGCGTCTGATCGCAAAGACGCTCGGCTTGTCGCCGGCGGTCGCGTACCTCGGCTACCTGAAGCGCGAGCGTTACGACGCCATTTTGACGACCGGCGAGGACATCGGCATACCGCTTGCGTCGCTGCTCAAGACGAGCTCGGCGCGTTGCTCGCACACGATGATCACGCACACCCTGTTCCCGGTGAGCAAGCGCGTGTTCTTCCGCTACCTGCGTGTGCAAGACCGCATCGATCGGCTCCTGGCGTACTCGACGTCGGAAGAGCAGCACATGATTTCACGGCTGCGTGTCTCGGCGAGCAAGGTCGAGCGCATCTACTACCATTCCGATCAAAAATTCTTTCGCCCGGGCGGTCGTGCTCCCGAGCCGGACCTGATCTGCGCCGCGGGTCAGCTGCTCCGCGACTACGACTGCCTGATTGAAGCCGTGCGCACGCTCCCGGTTCGTGTGGACATCGCCGCCGGCAGCCCGTGGATCGACCAGCGTCTCGAGCCGACCCGCGCGCTCCCGCAGAACGTGACCTGGCAGCGCCGCAATCGCTACGATCTGCGTGAGCTCTACGAGCGCTCCGCGCTGGCTGTGGTGCCCATTTTGCAGAACGACTATCAGACGGGTATCGCCACCATCCTCGAGATGATGGCCATGGGCAAATGCGTGATCGCGACGCGCACGCGCGGCCAGACGGATACCATCATCGACAACGAAACCGGCGTGTACGTGCCGCCGAGCGATCCCGTCGCGCTGCGAGCCGCCATCGAGCGCCTGCTCGCGGCTCCCGACGAAGCGGCGCGTATCGGCAAGAACGCACGGCGTTTCGTCGAAGAGCACGCCAGCCTCGACATCTTCGTCGACAAGATCACGAACGCGGTGCGCGCCGGACATCGCTCGCGCGCGGCGGCGTAGCGCGCTCGGCGTAGCGCGCTCAGGCGGCGCTGGTCACTGGTCGCTTGAGCGCGAGATCGACCAGCAAGTCTGCGATGCGGTTGGCGTTCTTGTGCATGTCGAAGCGCTCTTCGCCAATTTGACGCGAGCGCCGGCCCATGCGCGTGGCAAGCTCGGGATCGCGCGCCAGACGTTCGATGCGGTCGCGCAGGGCGGCCACGTCGTCCACGTCGAGCAGGAAGCCGCTCTCGCCGTCCGCGACCGCCTCGGCGTGCGCGCCGACGCGCGTCGTGATGATCGGGAGCGATGACGCCATGGCCTCTCCCAGCACGACGGCCAGGCAGTCGGCGCGCGTGGGCAGCACGAACACGTCGGCCTCGTCGTAGAGACGCAGGAGCTCCGGAGAGTGCGGCTTCACGCCCCGATACACGTGCACGCCGTCGCCGGGCGGCACGTCCGCGCCGGTGACCAGGTGAAGCTCGCAGGAATCGCGGAAGTAGTCGCGGTAGAGCTCGAGCAACATGTCGCCGCCCTTGCGCCGGAAGTCTCCGCCGACGAACAAGAGCCGCAGCGGGCCCGGTTTCCGCGGCCGTCCCGCCTTGTTGGGGAACCCCGAGAGCACGGTGCCCGGCGGCAAGATCGTGATCTTGTCGGCAGGGACCAGATAGTCGGTCACGAGCGAGTCCTTCGCCCATTGCGACCAGGTGGTAAACCAGCGAGCATTCCGCATCACCGAGCGGTGGGCGAGGAGCTTTGCGCGCTCGATGGGCGCGGGGTGGACGCGGTCGCCGTACCAGGAGGCGAGCTCGTCGTAGTTGGCGGGAGTCGCGTCCAGCGACAGCAACGTGGGGATGCGCCGCATGTGGGGCCCCGCGAAAAACCCGATGGTTTGCGTGTTGATGAACAAGGCGTCCAGCGGACGCTCGCGGTGAGCCGCGGAAATCGCGCGGAAGGCCCGCACGCTGCCTCGCACCGTCCAGTTCCGGCCGATGCCGGGGATCCGTCCAAAACGCCCGAACGCATAGGGAACCTCGAGGAAGACGCATTCGAGGTCCGTCCGCTTCTCGAGGGCGTGCTTGAGACCCATGCCGTAGGCAACGTGGCCGAGCGACTGCTCGAGTGCGAATCCGATGCGCGGCTTCATATCGTTGGCGGCGACATTACCCGGCGGTCCGGGCGCTGCAAGGGCGTGACTCGCGTGAAATTGCGTGAAGCTCCGTGGCGGTCGCCTGACGTGGCGGTCGCTTGACGGAGGAATGAACGTAGGTCATCTTGCCCGAGCTATGCTGGGCGAGATCGTAGTGCGATCTGCACTACTGGTGCTGGTGGGTGCGGTGACCATTACCTCCTGCTCCGGCGAGGAATCGCCCGACAATCCGGGCGGCAAGGGCGGCCGCGCTGGGTCGGGTGGCAGCGCAGGCACGGGCGGCGCTGCAGGCACGAGCGGCACCTCCGGTAGCGGCGGCAGCGCCGGACAGCCGGACGGTGGGGACGGCTCGGTCGAGCCCACCTGCCAGACGCCCTGCGCGAGTGGTCGCTGCGAGGCCGACGGGGACTGCCAGCACTGCATTTCGGACAGCGAGTGCCAGACCGGACGGGTGTGCTCGAGCGGCACCTGCCTCCCTGGTTGCAGCGGCGATTCGTGCCCGAGTGGTTTCTCGTGCTGTTCCGGACGTTGCGCGGATCTGACGCGGGATTTCGGCAACTGCCGCGCGTGCGGCACGGCTTGCAGCGGCGAGAGCTTCTGCGGGAGCGCCGGTTGTCAGCAGGCGGTCGTCAGCGCCGTATGCCAGGTTCCGCGCGTCACGCTGGTGCTCGGAGGCGGCGAGGTGGACGACGCGGAAACGGCGTTGTTCAGCGCGGCGCTCGCGAGCAAGTGCACCACGCCGCCGGCGCTGCGCACCGTGACCGAAGCCGAGGCCACGTTCCTGCATCCGACCACCGCTCGTCCGGTCCTGGGCAGCGGCGAGCTCGTCGTCGTGATTGGCGGCACGGCCTTCCAGCAGCTGGTCAAGTATCTCGAGGACAGCGCGCTGACGCGTGTCTACAACTACTACGATCCGACCGAGGTGCGCTTTCACGGGCGCGGGGCGGATGGTGGCGCGCAGCTGCTCGTGCAGGCCGCGCAGAGCGAGATCACCAACACCCACAGCTATTTTCTGATCGAGAGCGTGGTCGATCCGACGTCCCGCACCTGGGTGATGGAAGTGTACGGCCTGAGCAGCGCCGGCACGCGCGCCGGGTCCTGGTACTTCCGGAACCAGGTCCTGCCGCCGGCCGACCCCGGCACGTTCGCGAAGCGCTACTACGTGTACGAGTGGCAGTCCGCGACGGCCACCTCGAATGATCCGGTCGAGCCGGGCGCGAGCGATACTTTCAGGCTCGTCAGCAGCGGTCCTTGAGCGCTAGCGCGCGTTCAAGGATTCGGCGGCGGAGCAGACGGAGATTTCAGCTCGCCGAGCGCGACCAGGCGGTCGCGGAAATCGGCGATGGTGCGCCGCAGACCCTCTTTCAAGGGGATCTTGGGATCGAACTGCAGGAGCTCCTTGGCGCGCGTGATGTCCGGGCGGCGCTGCTTCGGATCATCGGCGGGCAGCGGCTTGAACACGATGTCCTCTTTCGAGCCGGTGAGCTCTTTCACGAGGCTCGCGAGCTCGAGCATCGTGAACTCGCCGGGGTTGCCGATGTTCACGGGTCCGTCCAGCCCGTCCGGCAGCCGCGCCACGCGAATGAACCCTTCGATCAGGTCGTCGACGAAACAGAAGGAGCGCGACTGTTTGCCGTCGCCGAAGATGGTGAGCGGCTGACCTTGCAGTGCTTGCACGATGAAGTTCGAGACCACGCGCCCGTCGTTGAACGCCATGCGCGGTCCGTAGGTGTTGAAGATGCGGACCAAGCGCGCATCGACGTTCCACATCCGCTTCGCGTCCATGAGCAGCGTTTCCGCGCCGCGCTTGCCCTCGTCGTAGCAGGCGCGCGGGCCGATCGGGTTCACGTGGCCCCAGTAAGACTCCGGCTGCGGATGCACGTTGGGATCGCCGTACACCTCGGAGGTGGACGCGTGCACCACCGTGCAGGGGCGGTTGCGCGCCAGCTCGATCAGCCGCTGCGCGCCCAGCACGCTGGTCGTGAAGGTGGCGTACGGATCGTGCTGGTAGTGCACGGGCGACGCCGGGCAGGCGAAGTTGAACACGATTTGCGCGTAGACGTGCAGCGGCTCGCGCACGTCGCCCGCCTGGAAGTGGAAATGCGGATCTGTCGACGCACGAGACAGGTTCGTGAGATCGCCAGTCATCAGGCTGTCGAGACCGACGACCTCGAATCCCTCGGCCAGCAAGCGATCGACCAGGTGAGAGCCGAGAAAGCCGGCAGCGCCGGTCACGAGCGCTGTGCGACGAATCGAACCGAGTCCCATGTATGGGTTCCTTTCCCAACCAGCGCGTGCAGACGCGCGATGCCACCCTGGTACCATCGCCCAGAAGGCCCGTCTAGC
>DATDJP010000267.1:0-12931 GCA_036520475.1 Polyangiaceae bacterium
CTTTGTAAGAACGCCATGGCCCGGCGGGCTCAGCGATCAGCTCCCCCGGGATGAGCGAGTCGTCCATCGGTGACTCGTTTATAGCCGATCGAAACCAAGTTTTCAGAAACCGAAGTCCACCTCTGCCGGGTGCGCTTTCTGGGCGGGCGGGGCCGGGGGCGGCGCTTCGACGGCGGCGGCCGGAATGGGGGCGCGCAAGGCGGGCTCGCTGCGTTTCGGCCTGCTGGCTCCCGGCGGGGCCTTGCGCGGCGCGACGCGCTCGGGTGTCGCCGAGGGCTCGCTGCGCTCTGCCTGGGAAACGACTTCGTCTCGTGCCGCGATGGGCGACGCCTTTGTCTGCGCTGCCGTTTTCGGCGTCGTCGCTGCCCGGAAGGCTTTCGGCTCGTCGACTGCTTCAGGAGACCGAGCAACGAACCACACGACGAGCGCACTCGCCAGCAGGCCGATCAGGGAAAGTACGGCCCAGCGGAGCGCGGCGCGGCGCTTGCGCGCGCGCGACCCGAGGGCTGCGTTCGAGGCGTCCTCCTGGCGCCGCCCGCTCGTGCCCGGTAGCTCGAAAAAGCCGGACTCGGGGGCGGTGTCGAATTCAGGCCGCCCGGTTGGCGGCGTTGCACCGGCTCCGGTTTCGTCGGGTCCCGGCGCGACCGACGAGACCTCGATGCGGACGCCCGTCAGGCCCGCTTCGAGCCAGCTCGTCTTCAAAGATGCTGCGCAGACGTCTTCGCGTACGCCTCGCTCGTACAGCCAGAGCGCGAGCGCCTCTCCCATGACACGCATGGTTTCCCAGCGGTCCGCCGGGTCTTTGCGTAGACCGCGCTCCAGGACGAGCCACAGCTGCTTGTCGCCCGCGGCAAACTCCATGATGGGCTTCGGTTGCTCGTTGACGATCGAATACAGGAGCGCGTTGTAGTTGCGGCCGTTGAAGGGCAGATGGCCCGTCAAGAGCTCGTACAACATCACGGAAAAGCTCCAGACGTCGCTGCGGTGGTCCATGTCGTGCGACCCGCGCGCTTGCTCGGGAGACATGTAGTCGGGGGTTCCGAGCACGGTGCCCTCGAGGGTGAGGCGCGTGCTGGTCTCGACCATGCTGGCGATGCCGAAATCCAGCAGCTTGGGCTGGATGCGTCCGGCTTCGTCGGAAGCGAGGATGACGTTGTCCGGCTTCACGTCACGATGCACGATGCCCTTCGAGTGGGCGACGGACAGCGCATCGGCGATCGGCAGCATCAGCTGCACGGCGCGGATCGCGGGCAGCCGCTGCTCGTGCTGGGCGTGATCGGCCAGCGTGACGCCGCGAATCAGCTCCATGACGACGAACGGATCGCCGCGGCGCGTGCGGCCGAAGTCGAACACCCGCACGATGGCCGGGTGACCCAGGCGCGCGGAGGCGCGTGCTTCTTGCAACAGCCGGTCGCTGCTGCGCTGGGAATTCCCGTCGCGCAGGTTGATGAGCTTGATGGCGACGTGCACGTCGAGCACGACGTTGTGCGCCACCCACACCGTCCCCATGCCGCCCTCGCCGAGGGGTCGCACGAGCCGGTATTTGTTCTCGATGATTTCGCCCGGGAGATACGGTTCGGGCTTTCCACCCGCCCGGGGCAGGGGATTCGGCTCCGAAGTCAACACGCTCAACTTCGGTGAAGGCAAGCGAACGTTTTGCGACACGAAACCTATCAGTCTCCCACGGCGCGCGTGCTCTCGCAAGCGACCACCCGGAACGAAAAGGGTCCCGGGACCAATGGTCGTAACGGCGAAGAGGCATGCTCAGTTAATGAGCGACCTCGGTCAACGAGCAATGAGCGAACGCGCTTTTTGGACTCGGGACGCGCGCGGCTCCACGGTTCTCAGTGGCCGCTTCCGATCCCGAGCCGCGCCAGCTCCTCACCGAGCCAGCCCTTGGCGGCGAAGGGAGCCAGGCTCGACTCCGAATTTTCGACGCTGATGCCGAGCCGCGCCACGTCGAAATCGAGTAGGAATGCGGCGCGCGTCGACGCCCCGGTCTTTCTCCAGCGTCCGCTCGTCACGAGGCCGTCCGTGCGCGCTTCGCGTAAGCGCACGTCGGTGACGGGAGCGCGGCGTGTGCGATCGTGCGACAGGTCCGCAACACCCCGAAGGTTCGAGGTGTCCACGAGCTGGGCGGCGAGCTTCGGGAGTGTAGACAGGTGTATGCCGAGCGCTGCCAGCACGGGCTTCGCGTCGGGGAAGCGAGCCGTCAGAGTGGCGCGCAATCGGCTCGGCGCGAGCTCTGCGTAGTCGATGGTGCCGCCGGCTAGCGCGATCGAACCCGGCCCGGTGTCTCCGTCGGCCGTCACGGCCCGCACGTGCGAGGCGTTCACGGAGATCTCGCTCAGCTGTCCGTTGCCGCGAACGACCGAGGGCTGCTCGAGGTTCGCCGATGCCTTCGCGGTGACAGCCAGCGTGGTGCCGTTCATCCGCAGGCGTGCATCGTCCACGCGTCCCGTCAACTGCCCCAGGAGCGAACCGCGCTCGAGCTTTGCGCGAGCGGACGCCGCCGCGCTCCCCGATTGGATCCGCACCTTCTTCGAATCGGAGCCGAGGACGCCGAGCAGACGAATGTCCGGCACGGCGAGCTCTTGGACGCGGAAATCACCCGCGGCCATCTTCCAGGGCTCCGACACGCCGAGCTCATGCGTCGACACGCTCATGTTCATGCCGGTGAGCTCGGCTGGCTCGAAGTCCCCGAAGCGCGGTTGCGTCGCCGCTCGGATCTTCGTCGCAGATACGCGCAGCGTGCCGAGCGGACGCGCATTTTGCCGCTCAACCTTCAGCGCGACCTCGATGTCACCGGTCAGGTGAAACGGCGCCTTCGAGAACTCGACTTGGGCGCTTCGGTAGCTCGCTCGCGAGTCGGGTTCGAAGCGACCGCGTTTCATGACGATGCGCGCATCCAGCGTGCCGCTGCCAGCGCCCACGGAAAAGGATTCGTCACGCAGGTAGGCTCGGACGAAGCCGAGCTCGCGAACGGATGCGATGAGTGAACCCGTCACGGACACGTGGTCGAAGACATGCCAGCCGCGTACGGCGCGCACGTCGAAGTCATCGACGCGGCTGCGCAGGGTTCCGCGAAACCGCTCGAGCACGAGCTGCTCGCGGCCGAACTTCAGCGCGCCGTTCTCGAGCTCGAGCAGAGCGGGTCCGACTCGCACCCGTTCGCCCGGCAACAAGCGAAACCCTCCGCGAACGCGGCCGGGGCCCGTGTAGCGGTATTCCATCATCCAGAGCTCGTCGAAGCTCGCGTCCACCTGCTCGATTTCGATGCGGAACGGCCGAGTGCCGAGCGTGCGGTGCGGAACATTCCAGCCCTTCAGCGGTGGATCGGCGAAGCCGGCAATGGGTGGATAGGCCTTCAACCGTTTTTCTTGGCCGGCGATCGTCTCCAGCTCCAGCCGAGTGCGAAACGAGAAGCGCGTGCCCCGTGCCTTCACCTGGGTGACATGGAAACTCTTCTTGGCGAGCTCGAACAGGGCAATGTCGGCTGTCGCCTCGTCGATATGCAGGAGAAACTGCACATTACTATCCTGCACGCGGACGCGTAGGCCGTGCACCCGCACCTTGCCCGGGACGACGCTCCACGCACTGTCGAAGGTCACGAGCAGCTCGTCGGGGTCGCGGTTGATCCAGCGCTCGAGCAGGTGCGCGCGCAGGATCACCGTAGCGCCGGCCACGTAAAGCAACTCCAGGGCCAGTGCAATGAGCAGCGCAATGCCCAGTGCGCGGCCGAGCTCGCCCAGACCGGGCTTGCGCCACGCCTGTCGCATGATGCGAACGTGGGGAGCACGTGGCGTGCCAGCGTGCAGGAGTGCACAGACGCGGGACTAGCGGATCCTGGCAAGCGAGCCGCTGTGGCGCAGCGTCTCAAGGTGGCGGATTTGCTACAGGCGCACAGCGTGTTCCCGCATCCTGCCGCGCGGGGTCGAGGTAGAACGTCATGCTGCGGATGGGCCCCGGCTCCTCGAGCTCGGTGAGCGTGAGGCCTTTGCACAGGGTGCTCCGGGTGACTCTGCCTTTGAATGTTGCCCGCGCGATCGGCACTTCCGAGAGCCAGCGCTGGTAGACCGCGATTTCCACCCCGGTTTGAACCAGGTCCAGACCAAAGAGCTCCAGCGCAGCCGGCGTTACCCCGGCATCCGCGATGTCGCCGAGCTTGGCGCACACTTCCAGCTCCCGTCGATTCGCGACGCGCGAGCAAACCTCCGTCGCTGCGCCGAGCGCTCCAGCGTCAGATTCTTCCGCGTCGAGCGCTCCCAATCGCATGAACCAGCGCTCGTTCGGCAGCACGAGCTCGCCACAGGCACCCTGGCAGTCGTGTCCGGAGGGACAGCACGCGCAGAGCGCCGCGTCGCGTCCGCAGTCAGGCGGCATGGCGTCGCGGAGGTCGTCGCTGGGGCCGCCTGCGCCCGCGTCCAGAAGCTCGGCAGGGCGCGTCTGCGACCCGACGCTGCTGGGAAGCGGCGGCGGCATCCCCTCCGGCAGGTTCACGAACAGCGCGTAGTAGGCCGCGCCGCCCGCGATGCCGAGAGCGATCAGCACTCCAAGCCAGGTCAGCCAGGGGAATTCTCGGGGCGGCGGCGTGGGCAGGGGCCCGGGCGTAGGAGTCGCGTCTCTGCGTGCAGCGAGCTCCGGGCGCGTCGTGCCAGGCTGAGACGCCGACACCGCGAGCGGAGCCAGATCCACGGTTTGGTCGAGAGCTTGGCTGGGTCGTGCGAGCCAGGTTGGACTGCTGGCGAAGGCTTCGGTTTTCGGCAGCGCGGCGGCAGGGGGAGCGCCCGAGGCCAGCACCTGATCACAGCGTCGGGCGAGCTCTTCGCCGTTCGGAATGCGATCCCGGGCGCGGAGGACCAGGCAATCACACAAGAGCTGCCCCCAGGGCCCGGGCGGCGCTGCTGGTGGCCAGCCGCTGCCGGCGGCGAACACACGCCGATAGGCGGCCGCGAACTCGACCACGCTCGCGTTCGAGGGAAGCCCGCTGGGATGACCGCCGTACAAGAGTCGCCAGCTCAGGATGCCGAACGCGAACACGTCGGAGCTCTGGGGCGAGCCTGCGCCGAAATGCGCGGGATCGAGCTGCTCCGGTGCGAGGTACGCCAAGGTACCGATGATGGTGTCGAGCTGCGTCAGGGGTTGCGCCGGGGTGTCGACTTTTGCGATGCCGAAATCCACGAGCTTGACGTTCTTGGGATCCTGCGGAGCGCTCCAAAAGCCGCGGGTCACGAGCACGTTATCGAGCTTCAAGTCGCGATGGGATACCCCGCGCTGGTGCACGTAGGCGAGCACGCGCGCGATGTGCCCGAGGACGAGGGCGCGGTGCTCGAGCGATAGGCGCGGATCGTCTTCGTGTTTGCGCAGCGCAGCGCCATCCACGAAGTCCATGGCGATGCCCAGGACGCCGAGCTTCAGGTCTTCGAAGAGCGCGTGGCACGCGACCAGGGTCGGATGCTCGAGGCGAGCCAGCGCTCGAGCCTCGCGTCGGACGCGTTCCACGTCACTGGGCCGCGACAGCGCGAGCGGCACCAGCTTGAGCGCCACGAGCGTGCCAGGGTGCAGCAAGTCCTCGGCCTTCCAGACCGCGCCTTGTCCGCCTTCGCCGAGCAGCTCGAGCAGCACGTAGCGGTCGACTCGTGCACCAGGTGTTAGATCCAAACCGACGTAGTCTATAGCCCAGAGCCTGCCCGCTCGGCGAAGTCTTCGACTTCTTGCCAGACGCGCAGGACGTTGCCCGAGCAGATGGCCTCGATGTCGGCCTCGCTGAAGCCGCGTTCGAGGAGCACGCGGATCAAGTTCGGGTAGCCGGACACGTCCGTCAGGCCCTCTGCCATGGGGTCGACTCCGTCGAAATCCGAACCCAGGCCCACGTGGCGAGCGCCCACCAACTTCACCGCGTGCGTGACATGATCGGCGGCGCGTTCCAGCGTGGCTCGCTTTAGGGGATGCTCGTCGAGAAATCGCTGCTTGGCTTGCTCGCGGAGCTCCGGGCTGACGCCCGGATCGAGCTTTTCGAGCGCGGCGGCGAGCTGCTTCCCGCGTGCGGTCTGCGCCTTTCGCACGCTGTCATCGAGAAACATGGCACCGAAGTTGATCTGGAGCACACCACCGGCCTTGGCGAGTGCCCGGATCATCTCGTCACTCAGGTTGCGCGACCAGCCCGGTGTGAAATGACGGCACGCCGAGTGTGACGCGATCACGGGAGTCCGACTGAGCTCGAGGATTTGCCAGAACGCGTCGTCCGAGACGTGAGAGACGTCGATCATGACACCCACGCGGTTCATCTCCGCGACCGCGCGCTTGCCGAATGCGCTCAAACCGCGGTGCGTGCGGCGTCCATCGTACGACGAATCCGCCAGGTGATTGTCTCGCGAGTGCGCGAGCGTGATGTAACGAACGCCGCGTGCGTGGAAGTGGCTCACGTTTTCGAGCCGTCGTTCCAGCGGAGCGCCGTTCTCCATCCCCAAGGCCACGCTGATCCGGCCCGAGGCCACCTGGGCGCGCACGTCAGCGGGAGAGCGCGCGAGCGCGAGCCGAGCCGGCGCCGCGCGCACCACCTGCTCGACTAGATCGATGAGCCCGTTCGCGTAGCTCTTCGCGCCGCGGCCCTCGTACTTTACGGGCACGTAGATCGCGAGAAATGGCACGTCGAGGCCGCCCCGGCGCGCGCGCTCGTAGTCGAAGCGCAGGTCCGGCGCGCTCGTTGCAATGTCGTGCGTCAGGCGGCCCTGACGGTCGCGGGTTTGCGCGAGACGGTGGGGGGTGTCGATGTGACCATCGAGGATGATGAAACGCCGCGCGAGCTCGCTGGCGCGCGTCGCCGTATCTTGCGGCGCAATAGCCGTGGCAGACTGCAACGCCGGGGGCGCAGGGCCGGCTCTTCTCGGTGGCGAGGCCGTGGCGCGCGCGCTGGCCGTCGTGGCCGCGTTTTTCGGGAGCTTTTCCGGGCAGCCTTGCAGCGCAGCAACACCGAGTGCAGCCGCCAGCAAGGCGAGCCTTCGCCGAACCGTTGGCATGTGGCGCCTCCAGAATGTCACGTCTCTCGAGCGGCGTCGCGCAAAGCAGCGCGACCGGATAGCATGCCGGGCAAGCCCATGACCGAGCTCACCCGTTCCCCCGCCTGGCAGGCACTGGCCGAACATCGGCAGAGCTTCGACTCACTGCACCTGCGCGATCTGTTCGCGCAAGATCCCGGGCGTTTCGAGCGCTTCTCGCTCCAGTACGACGACCTCGTGTTCGACTATTCGAAGAACCGCATCACGGAGGTGACTCTGCGGCTGTTCGAACGTCTGGTCGCGCAGGCGCGCGTCCCTGAGTTCATCGAGCGCATGTTCTCCGGGGGCAAGCTCAACTTCACGGAAAATCGCGCCGTATTGCACGTCGCGCTGCGCAACCGCTCCGCTCGACCGATCGTCGTCGATGGGCACGACGTGATGCCCGAGGTCGGCGCCGTGCTCGCGCGCATGCGACAGCTCGCCACGCGCGTGCAGACGGGCGACTGGAAGGGCGCGACGGGCAAGCCCATCACCGACATCGTGAACATCGGTATCGGCGGATCCGACCTCGGTCCGGCGATGGCGAGCGAGGCCCTGCGGCCCTACTGGAGGCAGGGTCTCCGGGCTCATTTCGTCTCAAACGTCGATGGCACGCACATCGCGGAGACCCTGCGCCGCGTGCCCGCGGAGACCACGCTGTTCTGCGTGGCCTCGAAGACCTTCACGACGCAAGAAACGCTGGCCAACGCCCACACTGCGCGAGCGTGGCTCATCGATCGACTCGGCGATGCTGGCGCGGTTCGCAGCCACTTCGTGGCGCTGTCTACGAACCGCGACGCCGTGCAGTCGTTCGGCATCGATCCCGAGAACATGCTCGAGTTCTGGGACTGGGTGGGCGGGCGTTACTCGTTGTGGTCCGCGATCGGGCTGCCCATCGCGTGCGTGATCGGCATGGATCACTTCGAGGAGCTGCTCTCCGGAGCGCACGACATCGACGAGCATTTCCGGAGCGCGCCGCCGCGCCAGAACATACCCATGCTCATGGCTCTGCTCGGCATCTGGTACGCGAACTTCTTCGGCGCACACAGCCACGCGGTCCTGCCCTACGATCAGTACCTGGCGCGATTTCCTGCGTACCTGCAGCAGGCGGACATGGAGAGCAACGGCAAGAGCGTGGATCGCGAAGGCCGTCCGATCACGTCGTACACGACGGGCCCCGTGATCTGGGGCGAGCCGGGGACCAACGGGCAGCACGCCTTTTATCAGCTGATTCACCAGGGGACGCGGCTGGTCCCGGCCGACTTCATCGGCTTCGCCGAGACGCACAACCCGGTGGGCGAACAGCATACCCTGCTGCTGTCGAACTTCTTTGCGCAGACCGAGGCGCTCATGAGAGGCAAGACGGCAGAAGAGGTGCGCACCGAGCTCGGTCGATCGAACCTCGACGAAGCACAGCTGCTCGCGCTCGCGCCGCACAAGTGCTTCACCGGCAATCGCCCGACCAACTCGTTCCTGGCGCGGAAGCTGACGCCGCGCACGCTGGGCCGCCTGATCGCGCTCTACGAGCACAAGATCTTCGTGCAGGGTGTGATCTGGAACGTGAACAGCTTCGATCAATGGGGCGTGGAGCTCGGCAAGCAGCTCGCCAACGTGATCGTGCCGGAGCTACAGAGCGGCGATCCGGTCACGTCCCACGACAGCTCCACGAACGGGCTGATCGCGCACTACAAGCGCCTGCGGAGTCCGGGCGCTCGAACATGAACGCCGCCGACCCTCCGTGCGAGAGGGTCGGCTCGTTCAGAACGCGAAACGTCAGTTTCCGACGATGATTTCGACGCGGCGGTTGTTGGCGCGGCCTTCGACCGTTTTGTTGTCCGCGATCGGCACGCTCTCACCGCGTCCGACGGCGCGAATGCGCGGCGACGGCACGCCCCGGCTTACCAGGAACGAGCGCACTGATTCAGCGCGGGCTTGCGACAGGGCCTGGTTGTTGGAGTCGCTGCCCACCGAGTCGGTGTGGCCTTCGACGGTGATCATCTTGCTGTCGTCCTGGTTTTGCAGCACTTCGGCGACCTTGCCGAGCTTTACCTCGGCAATCGGCAGGAGCGCTGTCTTGCCGGTGGCGAACAGCACCGAGCCATCCAGCGTGATGACCATGCCGCGCTGCTCTTCCTTGATGCGCGCGATCTCCTGGAGACTGGCCATGGCTGCCGCTGCCTTCTTTTCGGCTTCGGCGCGCGCGGCCTTCTCGGTTTCGAGCTCCTTCTGGCGTGCTGCGAGCTCGGATTCTTGCTTCTTGAGCGCCTGCGCCTGCTCGCTGACCTGGCTGCTCTGGGCAGAGAGCTCGCGACGCACGCGCTCGAGCTGCGCCTGGTTCCTTTCGGCCTCGCTCTGCGCCGTC
This sequence comes from Polyangiaceae bacterium, assembly GCA_036520475.1. Lineage (GTDB taxonomy): Bacteria > Myxococcota_A > Polyangia > Polyangiales > Polyangiaceae > DATDJP01. The sequence goes on from DATDJP010000267.1 coordinate 9,400, forward strand.
TTGCGCAGGGAGTCCTGCGTGTCCTTGTACTTCTGATCGGCGCTTTGCTTGTCGCGTTGAGCTTGCGCGTACCCGGCCAGCGAAACGGCCAGGGCTGCCTTCCGCTGCGCGATGTACGCCATGCTCTTCTCCATCGTGGAGCCAGAGTCCTCTTGATGCGCCGCTTCGGCGCGGTCGAGCGCCTGTTTGGCGTTCAAAAGCTGATCGGGCACGAGCTGAGCGGCGGGGCTGGAACGGGCTTGGTCGTAGGCGCGGCGCGCATCTACGAGCTCCGGGGTGGGCTGCGCCGAGCCGCATGCCACGATCAAGAGACCGGTGAGCGCCCCGCCCATGAACACGAGCGCTTTGTTGTTTGCCTTCATCTTCTTCTCCTCTAAGGGCTTAAGTTTGCTCACTTCTCTCTCAGCTCATCGACCTTCTTCAATTCCTCGCGCGCTTCGGCGCGCACTTTTTCCTCGCGCGCCAGGGCGAGCGCGAGCTCGGCGTCGGCTTCGGCGCGCTGAAGAACGAGATTGGCCTCGTCGTTGTCGCCGTCGGCCATGAGCAGCTCGGCGGTCTTCACCTGATCGCGAGCCATTTTGAGGTGGAGCGCAGCTTTGGGGAAGTTCTGCGCACCCACGGCCTCCGCGGCGCTGATCGCCGCTTGAGATTGTGAGGCTTGCGCCTGCGGCTTGGGGCCTCCACCGCAAGCGACGATGAATCCGGTAGAAGCAAGGATAAGGGCTGTCAGTAGTCGCATGGTTCCTCCATGTGGGCGGCTAGGCTAGTACGCCGGGGCGGGTCCGTACCCGGTTTTTTCTCGGGTGCTCGGGGGCCGCACGTCGAAACTTTTCGCATTCTGGCGCTGACTGCAACCCCGCTTCGACACTGAATTTGCGCGAGACAGGGCTGCGCTTTCCTGTTTAATGCTCGTGGCGCACTTTGCACGCATTACAGCTTCAAAACCTTCAGATTGCCGCCAGACGCGGGCGAGGGCCGCGTCTTTCCGCCGTGCGAGCTAGACTCGTGCGCAGCACTGTACGCGCCATTCAAGACGCCGTCTGATGCTCGCCGCTGCTCTCGCGCCGATCCCGGGTCACTCGGTCTTCCTGCTGCTGATCCAGGTTGCGCTGCTCTTGCTGGTGGCGCGCCTCGGGGCGGCCCTGGCCCGGGGTTTCGGGCTACCGGCGGTGGTCGGGGAGCTCCTGGCCGGCATCGTGCTCGGGCCGAGCGTGTTCGGCCACTTTGCCCCGGGTGCGTTCGCGGTGATCTTTCCGCAGGAGGCTCTGCAGTTTCAGCTGCTCGAAGTAGTCGGCCTGCTCGGCATGGTCCTGCTGTTGCTCCTGACCGGTCTCGAGACGGACCTGCGCCTGCTCCGTAACCTGGGCCGCGCTGCGCTGGTCGCCTCCGCCATGGGCATGGTCGTACCGTTCGCCATGGGATTCGGCCTCGGCATGTGGATGCCCGAGACCTACCTGGCCCAGCCGGAGCAGCGCGGGCTGTTCAGCGCATTCCTGGCGACGGCCATGGCGATCTCGGCCATGCCGGTGATCGCCAAGATCCTCATGGATTTGGACCTTACGAAGCGCAACATCGGCCTCGTGATCCTGTCCGCCGGCGTGGTGGACGACACGGCAGGCTGGCTGATCCTTTCCGTCATCGCAGGCGCCGCGGCGCAAGGCGGCGGGGTCCACCTGGGTCCGATGGCGCTGACCATCGCGCTGATGCTGGGCTTTCTGTTGGCGATGGCATTCGTCGTCTATCCACTCCTGCGCTTCGTGCTTCGGCTGATCGCGACGCGGGTGCGCGCTCCCGACAATGATCTGGTGGTGATCGTGGCGACGACATTGTTCTGCGCGGCGCTCACGGAAAAGATTGGCGTACATGCAGTGTTCGGCGCCTTCGTGGCCGGCACCGTGCTGCGCCAGGTCGCGCACTTGCAGCACGAGACGGTTCACCGTCTCGAGTCGTTCGTGTTCTCGATTCTGGCTCCCGTCTTCTTCGGGATCGTCGGCTTGAAGGTGGACCTGTGGGCGCTGGGTGGGGGTGGCGGCTACATGCTGGGCGTGGTGCTGCTGATCGCGTGCCTGGGCAAGCTGATCGGTTGCACCGTCGGGGGGCTGTGGGGCGGCATGAGCTTCTGGGAGGCGTTGTCCATTGCCGTTGCCATGAACGCGCGCGGCGCGATGGGCCTGGTTGCGGCCATGATCGGCCTTTCTCTCGGCATTCTCAACCAGCAGATGTTTTCGATCATCGTCGTGGTGGCGATCGTGACCTCCTTCATGGCCCCCATCGCCTTGCGGCTCACGATGCCCATGGTGCGCATGACGCAGGAGGAGGCCAAACGCATCCTGCTCGAGGAGTCGCGCGGCGTGTTCGACCCGCAACGCTTGCGTATTCTGGTACCCACCGCCGCCGGTCCCAACGCCCTCGAGGCCGCGCGCGTCGCCGTGCAAATCGCCAAGCGTAGCGACAATCCGCCTGAAGTGCTGTTCATCAACCTGAAGTCGTTCCCCTGGTTTCACGGCCTAAGAAACCTGTTCAAGCGGAACCTGGCGGGGCATGGCCTGCGCGATCACCTGAGCGCGATTCAGGGGCTCGCTGCGGGCGGTGCCACGCCGCGAATTCGCGAGCTGGCGAGCCGGAATGTCGCGCGCACCATCCTGGACGAAGCCGCTCGGGGCGTGGACGTGATCCTGATCGGTGCGTCCGGGCGGGGTTCCAAGATCGGGGGCCCTGTCCTCGAAGAGGTCGTGGTGCAAGCGCCCTGTCACATCGTGATCGTCAAGGCAGCGCAGGCGCCGGACGGCGCTTACAAGCGCCTGATCGTACCGATCGACGGCAGCACCGTGGCGCGAGTCGCCGCCGAGTTCGCGCTCCGCTACGCGGAAGCCACTGGCGCATCGCTGACGCTCGCGCTCATTACCGAACGCCAGGCGCCGACGCGGCAGATCGTGGAAGAAAGCGCGGACACGCTGCCTGGCGACCCGATGCCGGAAAACATCGCGCGAGCCTTGCTGCGTGCGCGCCAGATCAACGCGGAGCGAGGACGCGGTACGCCGGGCACCGCGCCGCCTCCAGTTGCGGCCGGTGCGGTAGCGGAGGCCACGGACCCGACGCACCCGCTGACGTCGGATCATAGCGAGCTCACGCGCAACGAGGAGCTCACGCGCATCTCGCCTGCGTTTCGCGTGAGCGAGCTCGAGCCGCGTGTGCTGTACCTGAACTACGAACAGTCGCAGACCGCGCTGACCAACGAGATCAGCGCGGGCGCCTACGACCTGGTCGTGCTCGGCGCAGAGAACAGAGCCGTCAAGAACCGCATGTTCTTCGGCTACGAGAACCAGGCGATCCTGGAGGGTTCGGCCGTGGCCACGTTGATCGTCGTCCCCAAGATCGCGATGCTGAAGTGACCTTCGGGGTCCCGAGCCCGAGCGGACTTCACACTTCTTAACAGTGGGCCGCGAACGGCCTTCACACACGGCCTCCATGCTCATGGGCAAGGAGGTCAGTGATGTTTGGATTTTTCATCGGAATCGCCTGCTTGGTCGGG
>DATDJP010000268.1:0-9483 GCA_036520475.1 Polyangiaceae bacterium
AAACACCTGCGCGACGTGGCGTCCGCGCTGGCGCTGCTGCACTCGCGGCGTCTTTTGCACCGGGACATCACGCCGCGCAACGTGCGCCTGACCGAGCAAGGACGCGCCAAGCTCATCGACTTCGGTACCCTGGCCGCGTTCGGCACCACGAACGAGATCGTGGGCACGCCGTCGTTCATCGCGCCAGAAGCGGTGTACGGCGCTGCGCTCGACCAACGCGCGGATCTGTTCTCGCTCGGCGCGCTCGCGTACTGGCTCTTGACGGGACAGCGCGCTTATCCGGCGCGTTCGCTGCGCGAGCTGCCGTTTTGCTGGAAGAGCCCGCCGCCGCCTCCGTCCGGATTGGTGAGCGGAATCCCGCCGGAGCTCGAGGCGCTGGTCATGTCCTTGCTCAGGGTCGATCCGCTGGCGCGACCGAGCAGCGCCGCAGCCGTCATCGAAGCGCTGACCTCCGTCGCCGATCTGGAAGTCGAAGAGCGGCAGCGCGAGGCGGAGAGCTATCTCGCCAGCTGCGCGCTGGTGGCGCGTGACGACGAACTGCAGCGGCTTCGCGCCAGCCTGACGCGCGCCGTCGAGGGGCGCGGCAGCGCAGTGCTCATCGAAGCCGAAGCGGGCATGGGCAAGACGCGGCTGCTCCGGGAGCTGGCGCTCGAAGCGCAGCTGCAGAGCGCCACCGTGCTCCTGGTCAACGCGCGCGAGGAGGCGGGCGCTTACGGTGTTGCGCGGAGTCTGGGGCTCGCGCTCTTACGCGCGCTACCGGAAGAGGCCGTGCGCGAGTCGAAGCCTTACGCGGGTGTGCTCGGGCATCTGTCAGAAGAGCTACACCGGCGCCTGGGCGGTGGCGCGCTGGAGGCGGTGCCCGCCTTGCTCTCCGAAGGTCGCGCCCGGATCCTGGATGCCCTCCAGCGCTGGATGCTCGCTGTCAGCACCCACCAGCCGCTACTCGTCGCCGTCGACAACGTGCACCTGGCGGACGAAAATTCTGCCGCGTTCGTGGCCGCGCTCGCGAAGGAAGCGCGCACGCGCCGTCTGCTGATCGCCGCCACATTGAGCCCGAGCCACGAAAAGCGCTCCGCGTCGTCCGTGCGCATCTTGCGCCAGGGAGCGACCCGCGTGCGCCTCGGTAACCTTCGGGCTTCGCAGGTCAACGAGCTGGTGCGTTCCCTGTTCGGCAACCCCGCTCACACGAGCCGCTTCGCGAAGTGGCTCTACGAGCGCAGCGCCGGCAGCCCCTTCGAGTGCCTCGAGCTCGCGCGCTACGCGGTGAGCCGTGAGATCATCAAGTACGTGGACGGCGCGTGGATCTTGCCGCAGGAGCTCGCCGGCATCGATCTGCCGTCACGCCTCGACGACGTGCTGGCCGCGCGAATCTCTCGACTCAGCCCGAAAGCGCGGGAGCTCGCCGGCGCGCTCAGCATCGAGCCGGGCAACGTGTCCCTCGAACGCTGTCTGCTCCTGGCAGAGGGCATGGCGGAGCGCGAGACCTACGCCGCGCTCGACGAGCTCGTCGCCGAGGACATTCTCGCCGGCGCGCGCGAGGGTTACCGGTTCAGTCACGAAGCCCTCAGGCAGACGCTCGAGCGCGCCATGCCCGAGGCCGCACGGCAGCAGCTGCATCGCCGGGTGGCGGACGTGCTGCTAACGCGCACGAAGACCGACCCGGGCACGCGCTTCGAAGCCGCATTTCACCTGGTCAGCGCCGGGGATCGCTCGCGGGGCGCGGACCTGCTCGCCGAGACCGGGCTAGATCCGCAGTTATCGCGCGAGCACGTCGAGCAAACCGTGCGCGGATTGCAAACCGCGCTCGAGATCTACGAGGCCGAGGGCCGCTCGAATTACCACACGGTCCCGGTGCTCCTGCAGCTCTGCATCCTGAGCTACTACGTCGACTGGCGGCTCGTGCAACAGTACGGGGAAAGAGCCGTCGATCTCGGCTTCGAGCTCACGGGGCTGACGCTCGCGCACAGGCTCCGGCGCTTTCTGGGAGCGAAGCTCGCGCTCGTGGTCGCGCTGATCGTGACCGGTGTCCGCTTCGCGCGCGCACGCCGGAAGACCGGCGCCAAAGCCTCGCTCAAGGAAACCATCACGCTCGCGTGCACGGCCGGTCCTGCCGTCCTCGGCGTCGCCGCGACCTGCATGGACGCCGAGACGAGCGGACGTCTCATCCTGCGTCTCCGACCGCTCCGTTACTTCGGCCAGCGGCACGTGGGCGGCGTGCTCTACGAATTTTGCAGCTGTCTGCACCAGCTCAATCTGGGACGTCTTCATGTCTACGAGCGCCTGCGCAAGGTCACCGAAGTGCTGGCCACGCCGGGCACCGTAAAGGGCCTCAGCGAATCGGCTCGCAAGGCGTTTTACGCCGGAGCGCTCATCAGTCAAGCGACCCAGGAAGTCGGACGGCTCGACGGCCGTTCGCTCGAGACGGCAGACCGCGTCGAAGCGCTCGGTCTGAAGCTGTTCGCGTCGGGAGCGGATCAGATTCGCTTCTTGTATCATGCGAGCCGCGGCGAAGTGGACCTCGCGGAGCGCTACCGCGAGCGCATCGAGCTGCACGCGGTGCAGGGTGGCAGCACCTGGCAGGCCGAAATTTTCGTACCGGTCGTGATGGGCATTCCCGCGATCGTCACGCGCGACGTCATCGCCGCGCGCCGTTGCTACGAGCTCGTCGAGCAGCAGGCCAAGGGCATTCCCAGTCTGGCCATCCACGCCAGCCACATGCGCGCGCTGTATCTGTTTCTGCGCGGAGAGACGCGCGCCAGCCTCGAGCTCTGCGAACAGGTGGTCCAGGGCTGGCAGCCGCGGCAGCGCATCATGTGGCAGTATCCGTTCGGGCTGCAGGCGGCCATCCTCAACGGCCTCGGGGAGCACGCCCGCGCGCGCGACGTCTGCCTGGACGCGCTCCGGCGCAGGACACCCGAGGACGCCGCATTCGTCGTCTTTTTCGCCGAGCTCGAGCGCGAGCTGGCGCTGGCCGAGGTCGGGCTGGGCGCCACGGCCGAGGCCGCCCAGCGCATCGACGCGGCGCTCGCCGCCAGCGCCACCGCCGACAATCCGCTCTATCTCGGCACGCTGCATCGGACCCGCGCCGAGATCGCCTTGGCCGCCGAAGACGCAGAACGTTTTCGCGAACACCTCGACGCCATGGGCGCGTGGGTGCGCCGGACCGCGAACCCCACGTTGATCCTGCAGTGGGAGCGCTTGATGGACGCCGGCCTGCGCAGCGGTGTCTTGTCCGAGCGCCTCGGCGATCCCGAGAGCGCGATCGGACCCAGCACAGGCGGGCGCTCCACCGGCGAATATCCTTCGGCGCGCACCATCATCGCCGCGGACGACGTGGACGCGCGCAGCTTCTCGGATCTGCTGCTGAAGGTGCTCGATCAGGCGCAGGCCAACCATGGCTTTCTCTATCTCGCGCGCGCCGGGGGCGTGGAGCTGGCCGCGCAGCGCGCCGTCGGTGAGCCTCCCGAATGGCTCTGGGACGAAGTCGCGGAGTCGATTCGCAACCTCGAAGACCGCCTCGAGTCGTCGACTTCACACGAGCGCTCGGCGCGCTCCCATCAGGAATACTCGGGCGACGTCTCCGCCGACGAAAGCGACGTCACCATCACGATCGAAAGCGGCGCGCCGATTCAGGTCCAGATGGGCATGCACTTTTACCGCATCTTGCTGCTCGTCACGCATCAGCACGCTGCACCCAAGGTGGTGGGCGCGGTGGCGCTGGAGCTCGATCCACAGGCGCCCGCGAACTTCCGCACCGAGTCGCTGGCACGCGTCGCCGACGCGATCGCGGACTTGATGAATCGCGCCCCGTCCGCTGCGCGCAGCGAGCCGCCCGTGCCTCGCACCTTGGCGACGTAAGCGCGCCGGCGCGCGTGCACCAATCCAAAGCGCCCTGAGCGCGGCCCTCGCACCGCTGCACACACGCGCGTGCGAAGGGCACCCGCAGCGCACCTTCACGCCGATGATCGGGTGGATCACAGCGGATCCCGGCGATCCCGAATGCAGACGAGCGACTGCGCTGTTTTGGCCGAAATTTGCAGCACCAGACGTGGCACGGAAAGTGGATTGGTAGAGCACGACGAAGGAGCTCCAAGACACCATGAAATCCATCTCACTGGCAGCGGCAACCGTTTGCGTCACTTTCCTGTCCACCGTCGGCTGCACCATGCAGACCGGGGAAGAGTCAGGGTCAGGGGACACTGAGGGCAGCGAGGTCTCCAGCGTCTCGCACGAGCTGGTCACGACCACGCTCACCTACAAGGCCAACGATCAGTTCTTCGTCGAGCTCGCGAGCTGCGGCACGAACAAGAACATGCTGCTGAAGGAACCGGACGGCGCCGGTCCGTTTCCGGTGTTCCTGTACACCGTCGGAACCGGCGAGCCGTACAACAGCGCCGAGGCGACGGCCATCGTGACCATGGCCGCGAACATGGGCTTCGTCGCTGCGTCGCTCGACTACCAATCCGGAACGCTCCCGAAATGGTGCGGCGCGGACACGGGCTGGTACAAGGCGCGTTGCGCGTACTCTCCGTCGCACAACTCGCAGAGCGCCGTCAGCGTCGTGTGTGCGCGCAGCAAGGCCGGTTGCAATACGCACGGCATCGCCGTCGGCGGCTTCAGTCAAGGCGGGGCCATGGCCGCGCTGGCACGCAACTTCGACACGCGCGTGCGCGGCGCCTGGACCATGGGCTTCGCGAACCGCCACTGGGACGGCAGCCTGCAGAGCTGCTTCAGCTTCGGCGCCGGCGCCTTCGGCACGAACCAGGCGCGCCTGCTCAGAAACGACCGCCTGCGCATCATCCGCGGCGCCGCGGAGGGCATCAACCACGTGTGGATGAACGAACCCACGGGTCGCGCGTGCGCGGCGGGCACCACGAACTGCCTGACCGGTGCCAACGGCAGCGGTTGGTACCTGGGCGGCCTGGGCGAGCTGAACGCCACGCTGAACCCCGCCAAACACTGCTTCATGACCAACAATCCGCTCGACTGGTTCGGCAACAAGACCGATTGCGCCAACACGCACACGGTCGATCCGAAGTTTGCCGCAGTCGCGCCCGCCACGACCTACGACTCCGGAGCGTACAAGAACCTGCAGTGGCTCAAAAATACGATCCTTCCGCTCGGCAATCAGCCCTGAGCTTTCCGCCCCGCACCCGAGCTGATAGCGTGAGTCGGCGAACCGGAACGGAATGACCCTCAGAAATTTCGGCTCTCTCACGCGGCGTGAGCTGCTCCTCGGTGTCGGGAGCAGCTCGCTGCTTTCCATGACGACGCACTCCTGCTCGGACGAGCGCATGAAGCGGCGCGGCGCGCTCGGCCTCCCGACCCACCTGAGCACCTACGGCGAATGGCGTCTGCAGAACGGCCTGCCGGTATTCGTCTACGACGCCGACCACGAAGCATTGCCAGAGGCCGAATGGCAGCGCTTCGTGCGTCCGCCCACGCGCCGCCACTGGGTGGTGCTGGGCAACCGCGCCATCGTGCTCGAAGCCGCCAACGACGGCACCGTCGCCCTGTTCGACGAGTCCGAAGGGATCCGTTACCTGACCGCTGCGGACGATTCCGGCGGCACCGGTGTCTCGGTGTTGAAAGACGGCGCCGTCACCTGGGGCAGCGCGTTCGCTGCGCGCCCGCCAGGAACGGTGCCGGAACGCGTGTTCGCGCCTACGAGCTTCACGGTGCGCGCCGAGCACGACGGGCTCCGCCTCGAGCGCTCCATCGTCTGCCCGGACGGCGAAGCGCGCTGGCTCTTGATTCGCGTGCAGCTCTCGTTGTCCGCGCGCGCGCCGGCGCGGCGCCTGACGCACCACGAAGAGTGGCGCCTGCGCCCGCGTTTTTTGAAGTTTTTGAGCCCGGAAGCCACACGCCAGACCATCGCGGACTCGGTCACGTACCGCGTCACGCCGAGCGAGCGGCGCATCGAGGCGACGGAAATCTTCGACCCTGCCGTGCAGGGAACGTTCGGCGCGCCGGCCACGCTGCTGCTCGAGGCTCTGGCGGACACGCCGGGCAGCGCGACGACGGATGGAGCCGCGCAACCGACGTTGCGCATCACCTCCGAGATCGACCTGCAGCCCGGCCGGAGCCATACGTTGTGGTTTCGCTTCGGGCGCGCGGAAGACGACACTCCGGCGGACCCGGAGGCTCTGTTCCGCGCTCAGCCCGCGCTGCTCCGCGCGCGCTTGCCGGCCGCTCGCACGGCGCGTGCACCCGAAGCGGCGCTGGAAGTGCCGTGGCACGCGGCCGTGCTCACGGGCGGCGCGTGCCGCGATCGCGTGCTCGGCGGTCACACGCTCGACCAGGCCTCCGCGTATTCGTTCATCATGGGCTTCAACGGCGCCGTGCGCGATCCGCTGCAGCACGCGCTGCCGCTCGTGTACTCGGAGCCGGATCTGGCGCTGTCAGTGCTGCGCAACGTGGCGGCCTGGGGCTCCCCCGACGGCGATCTGCCGTACGGCCTCAACGGCGACAAGAGCGTCATCAACGTCCTGTTTCGCCCTTCGGATTCCAACCTGTGGGCCCTGTGGCTGGCTTCCGAGTACGCCGCGGTCACCGGCGACCTCGGCGCGTTCGCCGCCGAGGTTTCGTACAATCCGAGCTACCGCGCGCCCAACGTGCCGCTCAGCGAGCACCTGCGCCGCCAGTTCCGTTTCTTCGTCGAACAGGTGCGACGCGGCGCGCGTGACCACGTGCGCATCCTCAACGCCGACTGGAACGACTTCGCCATCGAAGCCAGCGGCGCGCCGCGTGCCGACATGATCGAGCGCGGCGGCTCCGTGCTCAACTCCGCCATGGCGAGCTGGGTGCTCGAGGTGTATGCGGGCCTCGCTGAGCGGCTCGGCCAGAGCGAAACCGTCGCGCAAGCGCGGCTCGAAGCGGCAGCGCTGCGCGAGCTCGTGAAGAGCGCCTACAACGGCCAGTGGTTCCACCGCGCGTACGCCCCCGACGGCTCGCCGGTGGGCGACAGCGACTGCTGGCTCGAAGTGCAGCCCTGGGCCATTCTGTGTGGCGCCGCGACCGACGAACAGGCGCGCGCCCTGCTCGAGCTCATCCGCGATCGTCACGCCAAGGACTCACCGCTCGGCGCGCGCCTCATCTGGCCCGTCCGCGACACCCCGCGCGCCCTTGCCGGCGAAGGCCTCGACGGCGGCATCTGGTACTCCATCAACATGACCCTGATCTGGGCCGCCACGCGCCACCTCCCCGACTTCGCCTGGTCCGAATGGCGCAAGATGACGCTGCTCGCGCACGCCGCGAGTTACCCCGACGTGTGGGAAGGCACGCTATCCGGACCCGATGCGTACAACGCACCCGAGTCGCCCCGGCCGGGACGCACCTGGCAAACGGCCGCCTTTGCCATGCAGGGCTACCCAGTTGGCAACATGCACAGCCATTCCCAGCCGCTGCTCGCCTATCTGCGCCTGCTCGGCGTGGAGCCCACCGCTACTGGCTCACTGCGCACGGGGACCGGCGGACACTTCAAGAGCCGAGTGTTCACCTTGAACGAGAATGGCTCGGGGGCGCTCGAGACGATCGGCACGGTTCGCATCGACGCGGCGCGCGGCAGCGTCAGCGGGGGACCGGGACGCGTCGGCTTCTAGCCCGGGCTCGGCTCTCGTTCACTCGGGCAGCGTGACGGGCAGCTTCAAGAGCTCATCGTCGATCGGCGCGCCGGCGAGCGCCTTCATGAACTGAATCAAGTCACTGATCTGATCGCGATCGAACTCCGGAATGTGATCCAGGATCGCATCGTGGTTCGGATCCGTTCGCGACGCGGGGCCCGCGTGGTGCTGAATCACGCGACCCAATATTGCTTCGCTACCGTCGTGAAAGAACGGCGAGCTCTTGTTCACGCGCCGGAGCGACGGCGTCAAAAATGCGCCCAGATCGCGCGGATCTTTCGTGACCTTTGCGCGCCCTGGGTCGATCGGATTGCCGTTTGCGTCGCGCTTCATCAGCGACAAGTTGTGGAAGCTGAAGTCCGAGAACATCGCTCCACCGTGGCACATCGAGCACTTGCCATCGCCGACGAACAGCGCGAAGCCGCGCTTCGCCTCCTGGCTCATGGCCGTGTCGTCACCCGCGTTCCAGGCATCGAACGCCGCGTCGCGCGACACCGCGATGCGGATGTACGAGGCCATGGCCTTACCCGCCAGGAGCCACACTTCCTCGTCGTTCTTCTGCGTGATGTCCTCGCCGAACGCGGCCTGAAATAGGGGCGCGTAGCCGGGGATCTCCGTCGTGAGCTTCGCGTGCAGCTTCCGCTTCGCGGCCGGCACGTCCAGAGTCCACACGTCGCCCCGCGGGACGTCCGTGAGATTCATGTTCGCCTCGGCGAACGGCAGCACCATGGACTCGTACAGATCCGACTCCGATCCGTCCCAGTGCAGCGTCTGGGCGTAGACGATGTTGATCAGGCTCGGCGTGTTCCGCGGCAAGGTCGGCGTGATGCCGGGCAGCGATCGCGCCGGCAAATCGAGCGGCGTGTTGCTCTGAAAATCCGCGACCGGCGAATGACAATTGCCGCACGTCACCGTCCCGCTGCTCGAAAGGCGCGCGTCCGCGAACAGCGCCAGACCCAGGGCCCGCTTCGCTTCATTGTCCGGGTTGTCCGGCCACTCCGGCAGCGGCGGCAGCGGCGGCAGCGTCGCGACGCGCAGGCCCGTCTTCGGATCCACGGGCCACTGCTCGTCGATACTCCGCGCAGAACCCCCATCTCCGTCGCCATCCCCGCACGCGGCCAAGCAAAACCCGATCGACAACTGAACGCAGAAACGCAATATCTTGTGCATGGAGCCTCAGGGAACCGTCAGCACGGTGTCTACGAGTGAACCCCCGATGTCGCTCGTGTCGTGTTTGTTATCTAGATCGAGCACTGCGTCCGCGTCCTCCACGTTCACCCGCACCACGCCGTTGCTGAATTTCGGATCTCCAGGCTTCACCCGGTCCTGAGACAACGTGAACGCAGACAGCTCCTGCGACCGCGGAACCACCGTGAAGTAATCCTTCCGGATGGCATCGGTGATCTCCGTCTGTGTGTAGACGATGAACGCGACGTCATACGGACCATCCTCGAACTTGGCCGGACTCACGTACTCCACGCGCAAATCTTCCGGCACCACGCCCCATTCATGGTGCAGATCCAGATCCACCCCCTGATCGAAACCGCCCGTGAACGTCGCCACGTAGTACGGCCTGCCGATCACGTCCGCGCGCGACATGGAGAACGTGGACAAAGCCGGCGTCAGAAACGTGAGCGTCTCCCCATCCGCGTCCGGCTTCAATTGAACGCTCAGGCGCACGGAGTGGCCGTTCAAAGCCGGCGAGCCGCCGCCATCCAAGCCGCCGCTCGAACACCCCATCGAAACCGGGGCGCCGAGCAGCGCCGCGAGCACGCCCAGCAAACCTACATTTGTCCGAACCATCGTCTCGTCACGTGCCACGCAAACACGCAGGGCGTCAATCGCAACGCCGGGCAACCCG
>DATDJP010000269.1:0-6983 GCA_036520475.1 Polyangiaceae bacterium
ACTGCCGAGGAGGCCAATCCGACGCTCGAGATCGCGCTACCTCCAGCTCCACCTCTTGCGGAAGCCGAGTTACCACTCGAAGCGCACCTGCCCACCGGCGAGCGCAGTATTCAGCCGGAGTTCGAGGAATCCGACTTCAGCGAGGCGCGCCGGGACGTCACGGAGATTTTCGTGAACGTGGGGCGGCGCGACGGGGTAACGCCACGCGACTTTTACACCCTACTCGCGTCAAAAGGTTTGGGCGACGAGCTGACTGGTCACGGGTACGTAAAAGTCAAGCATCGGCATTCGTTCGTTGGTGTTCGCCGCGCGCTGCTCGAGCAAGCCATCTCCGCGTTGAACGGTGCGACGATTGCAGGGAAGCTCGCGCTAGCGGAGCCGTCGCGCGGTTTTCGCGACGTGAGATAATGTAAGATCCTCTCGTCGCCGCGTCGCGACGTTCCGAACTTCGTCCCATCCGAACCACGCACACGCGACTTTGTATTTGCGCAGAGCCCTGCGGGAGGCTACTCCGAGGGCTAGAGATGACGGATCGACGCGACCTGCACGTGCAACGTCTGCTGTTCGATGTCGATTGGGCAATTCAGAACCAGCTCGGCCCGCGCGATCTGGTGCCCATGTTGAACAAGCTGATGCACGTGGCCCCGGCCGGCTCGGACGCCGCCCTGTTCGCCCGGCGCCAGCTGGCGGAGACCATCCTGCAGTCCGCGCCGTGGCGCGCGGCCGTCTTGCTGCGCGAGGTGCTAGCCCAGCACGACGACGACCGCGCCTGGGCTCTGCTCGGACTGTGCCATACCCTGCTTGGTCACTACCGCTGCGCGACACAGGCGTATTCGAGAGCCATGGCACTGACTCCGGACAACCCCTGGTACGCCCACAACCTCGGGCACGTACTGGACGTCGCCTTGGAGCAGCCCGAGCAAGCCCTGCGTCATCTGCGTTTCGCCTATCGCCAGCTCAAGAGCGATCCCGAGGTGGCGAGCTCCTACGCGCACGCCCTCGCCCACGCCGGCAGAGTGCCGGACGCTGAACGCATCCTGAGTCGAGCTCTGCGTGACCCGGACCGGGCACGTGAGATTCTACACACGTGGCTCTCTGGCGGCGGCAGCGCGGCGCCCAGCGATGCCACGGCGACGACTGCTCGGCGGCGGCGCGTCCGGCGCCCACCAGCTCAGGTGCGCCGCAAGCGCGCGCTCATTATTTGAGGGGCAGCCCGCCTTTCGAAAACGCCGGCAAAGCCCTTTGCGTTTGGGCCATAGGCAACTATCGATCCGGGCCCATGAAGCGATTCGTTCTGCTCTGCGCCTTCGCCGTGTCCATTGCCCCACTGGCGAAAGCGCAGCCGGCTCGTCCAGCACCGACTCCCGCGCCGGCACCGCCCCCTGCGCCGGGCCCACTCGAGACGCCGCCGATGCCGGACGTGAAGGATCCCATGCTGGCGGACTTGCCAGCGGCGCCGCACGTGCTCGCCAACTGGCAGCAGGCGCTCACCATGATCCGGAGCAGCGAGAGCACGCTGCGCATCGCCCGGGCTCAGGTCGAAACCGTGCAGGGCGGCGCGCGCCAGACCTTGTCGCGCTCGCTCCCTTCGCTGACGGGCACGGCGAACTTGACCCATCACCTCCTGTACGGACGAGGGTTCAATTTCAACGCGCTGAACCAGTTTCCGCCGCCGGAGACCACCATTCCGGATCCCGGCACGACGTGGCAGGCTGGCTTGGGTCTGCGCGTGCCCCTGCTCAACGCGCAGGCCTGGTACGACTACGGAACGGGACGCCGGCGCGTGGAGGCCGCGCGCCTCAGCGCAAAGGACGTCGAACGCCTCGCGGTGGCCGTAGCCGCCGACTCGATCGTGACGGTGGTCACCACGGAGCGCCTGGCAGAAGTGAGCCGCGTGTCGCTCCGCAGCGCGTTGTCCACGCTCGATTTGACTACGCGGCGCGCCAACCTCGGCGCTTCGAGCGCGGTGGACGTGCTCCGCTCCGAGCAAGAGGTCGCCCTGACGCGCGCGCAGGTCGTCGCCGCGGACGAGGATGCGCGCCGCGCACGCGAAGCGCTCGGAGCGGCGCTCGGGTCGGACCAGCCCTGGGGCGTCACGCCTGCGATTCGTCTCGACGCGCTGGCACAGGAGGCGAAGAGCGCTTGTCGCCCCGAACCCTCGATCGACAGCCGGCCCGACGTCAGAGCGGCACGCGCCAACCTCAAGGTCACCGAACGCGACGTGAACAGCATGGATTGGTCCTTCGTGCCCACGGTCGACTTCGTCTCGAATATCTCGTACCTGTCTGTCGATCGCGCTTCACCGAACCGCGAGCACACTACCTGGACCATCGGCGGCGTTTTGAGCTGGCCGCTCTACGACGGAGGCCTGCGCTACGGTGTCCGTAAGACCGCACAGGGCCAGTCGCGCATCGCGCGCGAACAACTGACCCAGGCCAAGCGCGAGGCGCGTTTCCAGGTCGCGCAGGCGTTCCGCGGCGTCCAGGTCGCCGACTCCAACCTGACCGTGAGCCGGAGCTCGCGCGACATCGCGAGTGCGAGCGCACGTCTGTCCAGGATCGCGTTTTTGAACGGCAGTGGAACCAGCTTCGATCTCGTCGACACCGCCCGGCGCTTGCGCGAGGCGGAGCTCGATCTGGCCATCAAGGAATTCGAGGTCGTGCGCGCCAAGGTGACCGCGCTCTTGGCTCTGGCAACGTGCGATGTCTGAGCCCGTGGCCAGCTGGGCCCGGTGGGCGGCGCGTGCGGCGCGGTATTCCTTCGAGTTCAGGCCGTGCTAGCGTCCGAGACCGCCGTGCACACCCGCTCGAAACTCTTGTTCCAGGCATTGCTCGCCGCGACGGCCGCGGTGTTCTTTTACCTGATCTACTTCATCTTCTTGCGCGCCCCGTTAGCGCAGCTGCAGGCCGGCGGCTTGACGCAGAAGATCTTCTATTTCCACGTGCCGTCGGGGTACGCGATGTACTTGTCCGGCGCCGTCTGCTTCTTCGGCAGCGCGATCTATCTGGCGCGGCCGAGCGACAAGAGCGACGCCTGGGCCAAGGCCGGCGCGGAATGCGCGGTGCTCTTTGGGATGCTACTGCTGACGAGCGGCCCGTTGTGGGCGAAGAAGGCGTGGGGCGTCTATTGGACGTGGGATCCGCGCCTGACCACGTCCCTGCTCAGCTTCCTCGTGTACGCGGCCGTCGTCATGCTGCGCGCCTTCGCTGGGGGTGGACACGCAGAGCGCAAGTTTGCGGCAGCGCTCGGTGTGCTCGGAACGGTAAACCTTCCGATCATCCACTACTCAGTGAAGAAATGGGGCGGCAACCACCCCACGGTGATCACCTCCGGAGGCGGCGGACTCGGCCATCCGGACATGAAATACGCGCTCACTATGGGTTTTCTCGCGATGACGCTCCTCGCCGCGGCCCTGATCTGGTGCCGCGCGCGCACGGCGCTCCTGGACTCTCGGCTCGCTCGCCTGCAAGAGCAGGCGCTAGCGTCGGGGCTGACCACTGAGGTGTAACGGTGCAGACGCAAGGCGCAACCGATCCCACAAAACCCATCGATCCCGCGGCGCCGCCGGCGCCAGCAGCCTCGGTGCCGCGAGCCGCGGATCCATCGAGCATTCCAGAAATGGGAATCGCGGGGGGCCCCCCTGCCGGCGCCGCTGATCCGACCAAGACCGGCACTCCCGAGGATCGCTCGACGCAGTTCGTCGCGGTCGAAGGCGGCGGGGACACGACCAGCGCGGAAGCATTGCTCGTCAGCGCGTACGTGATCATGTGGGCGCTCCTGCTCGCGTTCGTCTGGCTCACGTGGCGCCGCCAGCAGAAGATGGAAGACCGCGTTACTGATCTCGAGCGTGCGCTCGGCGAGCCGCGATCGGCGTCCGCCGGCCGCTGATCATGACCTTCGAGCACATCATCTACATCCCAGGAGTGCTGCTCGTCGGTCTGACTCTCGGCTACCTACTCGGCGCGCGCGCCGTCCGCGCCGAGATCAAAGAGATGAAACGCCGCGCCAAGCTCTGACGTCAGGCCCTCGTCCGTGGCTACTGCCGTGCCCCGATGAAGATGCCCTGTTGATTGGCGGCGTGGATGCGCTCGCGCAGCTTGTGCTCACGCGGCGCGAGCTCGGTGCCGCCGTGGCCTCCGCGCCGGCGGTGCTTGAGGAACGCCAGGCTGATCAAGTCGAGCTGCTTGCGGCGGCTCTTCCAGTATCCGCCCGGGCTGCTCATCAGCGTGAACAGGTTCCAAAACGGCACGATCATCCAGTAGCTCACCGTGCGTGCGAGCTCCTTGGGGTGCAGCAATTTACCCGCTTCGTCGACCAGACCGCGCAGCACGATCGCGCGGTCGCGAATCGCCAGCACGATGATGAGCAGGAAGAAGACCGCGTCGAACGTCCAGAACACGAGAAACTTCAGCACTATGCCGACGCCGTCCAGAAGCAGGAACGTCACCAGGAAGTTGTGCAAGAAATGCAGACCGACCGCCGCCATCCAGCCGCCAATCGGCGCGATCAGCTTGACCAGGGCGTTGTTGCTTTCGGCGGCGATGCCCACACCGAGACCGGTCATGGCGGTGAACGAGGCGTGGCCCAGGCCGGCCATCACCGTGCGCAAAATGAAGACCGTAGTGAAGCCTGCGGCGCCCGCTTGGGCGGTCGCGCTGCCGACGTACAGGATGTCCTCGGTCAAGGTGAAGCCGAGGCCAATCACGCCGCCGTAGATGGCGCCATCGAGCGCGCCGTCCAGTTCCTTGAGCCAGGCCGCGGACACCGCCCAGAGGAGCAGCAAGCCAAATCCCTTGGTCGTCTCCTCGACGAGCGGTGCGACGAACGACGCCGTCGAGGCTGCGACGAGCGGGTCGCCCGTTTTTGCCCCGAGGGCATACGTCACTCCGAGTAGGCCGAGCTCGTTGCCGACGATCGCCGTCAGGGTGGAGATGATCGCCCCCCAAAAGAACATGGCCGTCAGCAGCCAGAATGGCTCGGGCTCGTAGCGATCCGTCCCCTTGATGACGAGGAAGTAGAAGAAGACGAATGGGGAGATGAAGAGCAGCCCCAATAACCAGCCCAGGATCACGAGGGACGACGTTACACCAAAGTCTTCGCGCCGGATCTCGCGCAGCGCGATCGAGCCTACTTTCCCGGTCGCTCGCCGGCTTGGCCCGCCGCAATTGCGGACCCGTGTCTCACGCGGTAGCGTTCCGGCGTGTTCGGCATCTCGTTCACCGAAATGCTGGTGATCGGGCTGGTCGCGCTGGTAGTGGTCGGCCCGCAAAAGCTTCCCAAAATGCTCCGTTCGCTCGGCGAATGGATCGCTAAATTGCGGCGGATCACGACTGAGGTGCGCGCTCAGACCGGCATCGACGACATCCTGCGCGCCGAGGGTCTGAGCGGCGGGCTGAACGAGCTCCGCACATTGGTGCGCGGAGACTTCATCCGCCGTCCGGCCGAGCCCGTGTACCAGCCGGCGCCGGACCCGTACCGAGAGGTCGTCGAAATCGACACCACGCGCGAGTATCCGCCCGAGGGCGTCGATGCTGGCGGGGCACTGCCGGAAGACCTGCTACCGCCGGAAACGCCGCCGGCAAAATCGCTTGCGCCAGCCGAGGCTCCAGCAGACAAGCCCGAACCCGTTGCGGCACACAAGCCCGACCCGGTGGTATGAGCGAAGATCCCGAAGAACATGCAATGACGTTCTGGGAGCACCTCGAGGAGCTCCGTTCGCGCATCATTCGCATGGGCTTGGCGTTCGCGGTCGGCGGCGTCATCGCCTGGATCTTCCGTGAAAAACTGCTGGACTGGCTGACGCAGCCGTTCGTCGAAGCCTGGAAGCTCGGCAAGCTCGGCGGGAGCGCGTCACTGCACTTCCCCGCCCCCGCTTCGCTCTTCATCGAGTACGTGAAGCTGGCGCTACTCGGCGGGTTCGTGATGGCGCTGCCGATCATCCTCTATCAGCTCTGGGCGTTCATCGCCCCGGGGCTGTATTCGCGCGAAAAAAAGCTCGCCATTCCGTTCGTGGTGTCCTCGTGTGCGCTGTTCGCGCTCGGCGGCTACTTCGGCTGGCGCTTCGCGTTTCCGATCGCGTTCGAATACCTGCTGAGTTTCAGCGGACCGGTCGGTGGCGGCATCGACGTCAAGCCGACCGTGATGGTCAGCGACTACCTGGAGTTCGTCTCCAAGATGCTGCTCGCGTTCGGCGCGGTGTTCGAGCTGCCGGTGCTGGTGTTCTTCCTGTCGATCGCCGGCATCATCAACCACACGCACATGATCCGCTTCGCGCGCTACTTCATCATCATAGCGTTCGCGATCGCCGCGGTCGTCACGCCCCCCGACGTCGCCAGCCAGTTTTTGCTGGCCGTGCCGCTGTGCGCCCTCTACGGGATCTCGATCGGCATCGCCTGGATTTTCGGCAAAAAGCCGGGCGCTCCCGCCGAAACCGCCCCACCCAACGACACGAACGCGCCCCCGGGCTGAGCCACTTTCCTCGACGCCCGTCGTTCTACCGGGTCAACGCGGCCAGTGCATTTTTTTGCCGCCATGACGCCAAGAAGACGCCAAGACCTCGCCAGCAGATTTGTTGGGTGCACGCGGCGCGTCGTTGCACTTCATTCGAACGCCGCGAAACGTCGGAGACGATTTTTTGGGTTGCTCACTTCGCAGCGCTCAGAATCTATCAAGCGTCCCTGCGTGTGAGCGCGATCGACCATTGGCCGCGCGGCGACGTTTGATCGTCGCAACACGCCGCTCATGGTTAAACCCCTAAACTCTTCTGGCGAAGTCTTGGCGTCTTCTTGGCGTCATGGCGGCAAATCCCCTCCGGCCACGGCGCGCGCGCAGGCCCCACCGCTCGTGCGCAGCCAGGTGGCGGGGCTAGCCCTCGCGGGCGTAGGGTTCGCCGCGCAGGAGCGTCATGGCGCGGTAGAGCTGTTCGAAGAGCACGACGCGCGCGAGGCGGTGCGGCAGGGTGAAGGACGACAGACTGAGCGCGC
>DATDJP010000270.1:0-9457 GCA_036520475.1 Polyangiaceae bacterium
ACATTCCATCGCGGAGCCCCGTGCGATCGCGAAATGCCGTGCGCCGTCCGCTTCAGAAGTTCGGCCGGCCCCCTCGGCGATGTTGAGCGGAACGGACAGAGCTGCGCGCCGAAGTTGGTCGCGCAGCTCTGCGTGCCCGCGAGGAACGCTTCCGCCTATCTCCGCCGCAATGGCTACGAACTCGATGGAACAACGGTAGACATCCAACTTCTGAAAACTCAGCATGTCCCCCAATCGGACGCTTGCAGTCAAAGTTGCGTTCGTCGCCGTCGCCGACAACGCCCACGACAACGCTCACGCATCAACTTCTGTGGCGCAGTCACGACACGGAAAGCAATCAGAGACGGACCCTTGTCCGCCACCAGCGGCGCGCGATGACGCCGGCGACGGAGAAGGCGTGCCATGGACGGATGCCGCTGTCTTCGTCGGCGTACACGGGGCGTACGGGAACGTCCTGCACGCGTGCGCCGCGCGCGGCTAGCAAGCCGAGCAAGTCATTGGGGTAGCCGTAGCGCGGCCAGAGCTCGGACCACGACAGGGTGCGCGCGGTGCGGGCGGAGAGCGCGGTGTAGCCGCACTGGGTGTCCTGCACGCGTAGCCCGGTCGCCAGGCGCGTCAGTGCAGACAGTACGCGACCGGCGCTGCGGCGCGCGAACGGCATGTCCGTGGCGCGCGGGTGCGCGAAGCGATTGCCCTTGGCGTAGTCCGCCGTGCCACTGACGACGGCGTCAATGAGCGGGGCCAGGTCGTCGGGGTGCATCTGGTCATCGGCGGCCATCACGGCCAGTGCCTCCAGGCCCTCATTCAACGCCGCAGTGTAGCCCGTGGCGATGGCGGCGCCGACGCCGCGATTCTGCGCATGGCGGATCAGACTGACGCGCGCGTCGGCGTAGCCCTCGACGAGCGACGCGGTGTCGTCGCTGCTAGCGTCGTCGACGACGTACACGCGGTCCACGTATCCCGGAATGCCGCGCAGAGTTCGCAGGATGATGCGCTGCTCCTGGTATGCAGGGATGATCACGGCGACGCGCGCGCCTTTCCACATGGAAGCTCGGTAGCGTGGAAGGCCGAGCGCTGGCAATGGGCGTGGCCGAGGCGCTCAGGCCGCGCTTGCAGCGCCTGCGGAGTCCTGACTAAGAACGCTCCACCATGAAGCGGTCATCCCTGGCAGCCGTCGAGCTTGCGGCCCGCTCGCTGGGCGAAGAAAAGGTGTTGTGAGAGCAGCCCGTCATGCCGATGCCAAAGGGAGCGGCGTGAACAGACGGCGAGCGCTCCTCGGCGTGGCAGCGGCAATCGCGGCGCCAGTGGCCTGGTTCGGCTACGCGTGGGTCACGTATCCGAGCGATCGCACGCCCAAGGGTGCGTACCTGCGCATCGTGATTGCCGTCAATCGCGGCAAACCGGAAGACTTCTTCGCGTACCTCGAAACCCAAGCCCAGCACGCCTGCTACACGATCCGCGACTACCGTAGAAAAGCGCGAGCGCGCGTGCTCGCGGCGTATCCAGAGCCCGAACGCACGCGACTTGCGCAGCAGTATGAGGCAGAGGCAGAGGCACGCGACGGGGCGGACGTGTTCGCGATCTTTGCGCGGCGGCGGGGGTGGCTCGACAGACTGCGCAAGGACATGTCCGGCGTCGCCAAGATCGAGGTGCAGGAGGGGCGTGCCACCGTCGAGACCGTGAAGGGCACGCGCTACCCCTTGCGCCAGCGCGACAACGGCATCTGGGGGCTCACGCTCTTCACCGCGGCGCTGGTCTCGGAGGCCGAGCGCGCCGCGCGCGATACGGCTCTGATTGAGCAAGCCGCCGCCGACTACGAACGCGTGAAGCGCCAGGAAGGTGGCTGAGGTCGGGCTAGCCGGACTGACGCTGTTTCACGTCCGCATAGCTTTGGCCGTCGGGTGAGCCGACCTCGACGGGCAGGTTCTGCTGCCGCCAGCCGGCGAGCGCGCGGCCGAAAGCGTCGCGTCCGCCCTCGAAACCCCCCGTCATGTCCGCGACATCGCTAAACCCCGCCTGAATCAGGAGCCCTGCGGCCCGGCGAGATCGAACGCCCGAGCGGCAGCCCACGACGAGCCGCGCGTCCTTCGCGAAGGCGCTCTGCATCACCTGCAGAAATTCGCTGTTCTCTTGCATGCCGCCCGCGGCTTGGTGCAAAAGTGGCACATTGAGTGCTCCCGGTGCGTGGCCCTCTGCGAACTCCTGCTCCGTCCGCACGTCGAGGTAGAGGGCTCCGTCCTTTTGGAGCTCGGCTGCTTGCTGGGGTGAAACCGGCTTGATTTCGGACGCCATGAGGCCGCAATGTTAGCACACGTGTACGCCTCGCGTTCTTCGCGAGAGAAGAGAACACCCGAGCGTGGCCCGCGCCTTGAATCCTGACAGCATTCGCCTGGTGCCGCTCGGCGGCCTCGGCGAGATCGGCATGAACTGCCTGGCCATCGAGCAGGAGGACGGCATCCTCGTCGTGGACTGTGGCACGGGGTTTCCTCACGATGACCTCGGGGTGGATGTGCTTCATCCTGACTTCAGCTGGCTCGTCGAGCGCGCGGCGCGTGTCAGCGGCGTGTTCATTACGCACGGTCACGAAGATCACATCGGCGGGCTGCCGTACTTGTTGTCGGAGCTCGACGTGCCCGTGTTCGGTCCGCGGCACTCTCTCGGTCTCGTGCGCGAACGCCTCGCGGACCACGACTTCTCGGCGCAAGACGTCGATTTGAGAGACGCGAACCCCGGCCTCGTCTACCAGGTGGGGCCTTTCAAGGTGGAGCCGGTGCGCGTGTCGCATTCGATTTGCGAAGCCAGCGCGCTGTGCATCACCACCGCCGCCGGCACCGTGCTTCACACCGGCGACTTCAACATGGACCCCGACCCGCCGGATGGCGAGCCGATTGCCATCGATCGGTTGCAGAGCATCGGGGACGCGGGCGTCGAGCTCTTGCTCAGCGACAGCACGAATATCGATACGCCGGAGCGGCGCGGCTCGGAGCGTGGAGTCGGTGCTGCCCTCGAACCGCTCGTGCGTGCGGCTGAAGAGCGCGTCATCATCGCGCTCTTCGCCAGCAACGTGCAGCGGCTGATCCTGCTCGGAAAGATCGCGGAGAGCTCGGGGCGAAAGCTGTGCTTGCTCGGACGCAGCCTGCTGACGCAAGTGGACGTTGCCACGCGCATCGGCCGCCTGCGCTGGCCGAGCGATCTGTGTGTCAGTCCGGAACGAGCGGCGCAGCTACCGCGCAAGGAGCTGCTGGTGCTCGCGGGGGGCAGCCAGGCCGAGCGCAATTCGGCGCTGCGCCGGCTGGCAGCCGGGTCGCACCATCTGCTTCAGCTCGAGGCCGGCGACAGCGTGCTGCTGTCGAGCCGCATCATTCCCGGTAACGAGCGCCCCGTGTTCGAGATGATGTCGGACCTCCTGCGCCGGGGCGTCCGGCTGCACACGGTGAATACCGATCCCGGCATTCACACGAGCGGTCACGCCGGCCGCTCCGAGCAGCGCCGCATGCTCGAGCTCACCCGGCCGCGCGCGTTCATGCCGCTCCACGGGACTTTGCATCACCTCTTGCGGCACGCGGAGCTGGCGCGTGAGGTCGGCGTGCGCGACACACTCGTCGTCGAAAATGGCACCTCCGTGATCTTCGACGGCAACGGGCTACAGCGCGACGAAGAGGTTCCGCATGGCAAGGTCGCCATCGCCATGGGCGGTGAGCCAATCGACGCGGACACGCTCTGGCGGCGTGCGGAGCTCGGCAGGGCCGGCGTGGTTACGCTGTCCGTCGTCCTCGATCGCGAGGGCCGCGTGCTCGGGACGCCGCGGGTCTCGGCGCTGGGCGTCCCGCAGGTCGACAAAGATCCCGGAGTCTTGCGCAACATCGCGCGCGAGGCGCTGAAGACGATGGATCGTGTTCGCCGCTATCACGGGGTGGAGTGGGAAGACGAGCTCCGGCGCGCGGTGCGCCGGCAGGTGCTGGATGTCTGCGGCAGCCGCCCAAACATCGAGGTGCACATCCTTGGCCTGGAGAGCTGAGCGACGATTGCTGCGAGCCGCGGCGCTGTGCGTCGCGTCGTATCTGCTTGCGTGCAGCCGGGATCCGGAGCCTTCGTCGAAACAGCGAGCGGCGGAGAAGCCAGCGCCATCAGCGACCGTCGCTTCACCCCGCGTGAAGGTGCCGCTCAAGACGCCCATTCGCGAGCGTCTCGTGGCGATCGGCGACGTGCACGGCGATCTGGACGCCACGCGCGTCGCTTTGCGGCTCGCTGGCGCCGTGGACGGAAAAGACCACTGGGCGGGCGGGAAGATGGTCGTCGTGCAAACCGGCGATCAACTGGATCGCGGCGATGACGAGCGAGGCATCGTCGATCTCCTCGCGACGCTCAGCACCGAAGCCAAAGCGGCGGGGGGCGCGCTGCACGTCCTCAACGGCAATCACGAAACGATGAACGTGGCTGGCGACTTCCGTTATGTCACGCCCGGTGGGTTCACGAGCTTCGTGGAGTTCGCGAAGGACGCGGACCGACCCGAGCTAGCGCGCTTTTCTCCGATCGAGCGCGGGCGCGCCGCGGCGTTTTTGCCGGGAGGGCCCTACGCCTTGAAAATGGCGGAGCGCAGCACCATCTTGATCCTCGGCGATACGGTGTTCGTTCACGGCGGCGTGGCGCCGGAACACGTGCGCTATGGCGTCGAGCGCATCAACCGCGAAGTCGCTCAGTTCATGCGCGGTGCGATCCGTCAGCTCCCGCCGTTTCTGCAGCGGGACGACTCGCCGATGTGGCTGCGCGCCTACGGCGACGACCCACCGGCTCCGGGAGCGTGCGCACGTCTCGAGCAGGTGCTCGGCGAGCTCGGCGTGCGTCGCATGGTGGTGGGCCACACCGTACAGCGCCGCGGCATCACGAGCGCGTGCGGCGAGCGCGTGTGGCGCATCGACGTGGGCCTGGCGCGACACTACGGCGGGCCGCGCCAGGTTCTGGAGATCCACGAGGGGAAAGTGCGCGTGGTCGGCAGTCCCGTCCCCTGATTACTGCGCCGGCGCGCTCTCGCTGCGGAACAGCTCGACGCGCTCGATTACCTGGTCCTCTTTCGGATTGTCGCGCGGCCCGCGCGGGACGTTGGCGAGCTTCTTGACGACGTCCTGGCCGGCGATCACGCGGCCGAACACGGCGTGTTTCCCGTTCAGGTGCGGCGTCGGTCCTTCGGTGATGAAGAACTGAGCGCCGTTCGTGCCCGGTCCGGAGTTGGCCATGGACAGCATGCCGGGGCCGTCGTGCTTCAGCTCCGGGTGAATCTCGTCGCCGAAGCGGTATCCGGGCCCGCCGGTGCCCCAGCGCGAGCGGGAGGCGTCGTCCGTATGCCGGCTCAGCGGGTCGCCCACCTGAACCATGAAGCCGGGAATGACGCGGTGAAAACGCACGCCGTCGTACATGGGCGTGCCCTTCATGCTCTGGCCGTTCTTCGGATCCTTCCAGTCGATGTTGCCCGTGGCGAGCCCGACGAAGTTCTTGACGGTATTCGGTGCACGTTGCTCCTCGAGCAGCACCACGATTTTGCCCTGCGTCGTGTGCAGGCGCGCATAGAGCTGGCCGCTACCGGCGACATCTATGGAGGGAAACTGGGGATCCGGCATCTTTACATCCTTCTCTGATTGTCAGGCGCGTTCGAACAACGCAGCAATCCCTTGACCGACTCCGATGCAGAGCGCTGCGAGCCCGACCCGGGCTTTCTCCGTGTCTCGCATCGTGTGAAAGAGTGTCGTCACGATACGTGCGCCGGATGCTCCGATCGGATGACCGAGCGCCACGGCGCCACCTTTGACATTGACACGGGCAGGGTCGAGATCCAACCCGCGAATGCACGCCAGCGCCTGCACGGCGAAGGCCTCGTTCAGCTCCACGAGGTCCACGTTCGGAGCACGCAGCCCGGTGCGAGCCAGCGCTTTTTTCACAGCGGGGATTGGCCCCTCACCCATGTAGTTCGGATCGACGCCGGCCGTGGCGGCTGCGACCCAGCGTAGCGATGGCGTGAGCGACAGCTCCTTGACCACGGTCTCGCTGACCAGCAGCACGGCGGACGAGCCGTCGTTCAGCGGTGAAGAGTTGCCGGCGGTGACGGTGCCGCCTTCGCGGAACGCCGGCGGCAATTTCGCGAGCTGCTCGAGCGATGCACCCGGGCGCGGAGACTCGTCCCGTTCGAAGAGCACTGGGGCGCCTTTAGGCTGGGGCACCTCGACCTTGACGATCTCTGAGCTGAACGCGCCGCGCTCCCAGGACAGGGTCGCGCGTTTGTGGGACTCGAGCGCATAGCGGTCCTGCTCTTCGCGCGAGATGCCGAACTTCTTGGCGACGTTTTCGGCGGTTTCTCCCATGCTCTGCAGGCCACACCGGGCCTCGATGCGCGGGTTCGGATAGCGCCATCCGAGCGTGGTGTCGTAGAGCGGCGGAGGCTGCCGCGAGAAGGCGTCCTCGGGCTTCGGCATCGAGTACGGAGCGCGCGTCATGCTCTCCACTCCGCCTGCGATGACGACGTCCGCTTCGCCCACGGCGATCATGCGCGCGCCGTCGTTGATGGCTTCGAGACCGGAGCCGCACAGACGATTCACGGTGACGCCCGGCACTTCGTACGGCATGCCGGCGATCAGCGCCGCCATGCGCGCCACGTTGCGGTTGTCTTCACCGGCCTGATTGGTCGAGCCGAACACGACCTGATCGACACGCGCCGCGAGCTCGGGCTGACGCTCCAGCAGCGCGGAAATGCAGAGCGCCGCCAGGTCGTCCGTCCTGATGCGTGAGAGCGCACCGCGGTACTTCCCGATCGGTGTGCGTACCGCGTCCACAACGTACACGCTGCGTGAACTCATGACGCCGAGTCTAGCAGGAGCACGCGAGCGCCTCTACCTCCGCTGCGGGCGTCGCGGAATGCGCTGGATGCGCTCTCGGGGCCGAACGTCTCAGGCGCGCTGCGTGCGGTTGACCATGTCGGCCTGGCAGGTCACGCACGTCTTGGGCACGTGTTCCTTGTGATACACCTGTCCACAGTTTGGACAGAGCCGGGCGTCGCGCTCGAACGCGATGGGCTTCTTGCTGGCCGCGCAGTGACGACCTGCCACCTGGAGCGCGTCGATCGTCAATACTTCCCCGTCCTTGTCGCGGGGCTCGGGCAAGTTGCGGAGCTCGGCCCGCTTCACGTCCATGCTCTCCGGCACGCGCCGCACGCCTTCGCTCAAAATCCACGACACCGCGACGGGATGCGCGCCCACGGGAATGGTGAGGGTGAGCTCGTCTCCGTGCGCTACCAGATTGCCTCGCTCGACGAAGATGCGCTTGATATCGCACCAGATCAGGCGAGTGATCTCCGAGCCCTTCTCAATCGCGATTCCGGCGTCCCCCACGCGCACGGGTACGGCGCCCGCGTCGCTGAACCAGAGCGCCAGCCCCAGCGCCACGGCGCCGGCTGCCACGATGTACGGTGCGACTTCGAGCGGCGTTTCTCGCACCCATTGCGCGTAAACCCCCGCGCCGAGGGCGAGCGCTCCGGCCATGCCGCCGAACACGGCCAGGCGAGACGTCTGCGTGCGGCTCGGCTCGAAGCGCCGCTCCTTCCGCTCGCGTTTCGTGACTTTTCCGGGTTTCGATTTCGTTGAAGCTTTACGTTCGGCCATCGGTCGCTCTAATTCGGGGCGCGAGCCTAGCATTAGTCCCCGGCTGTGCGCGTTTGTCTTGGATGGGGCAGCGGCCACCACAAAGGTGGGCGTCTTTGTCGGATCTTTGGCACGATTAGCGGGTGAGCGGCGCTCAGAAACGCTGGATTTCGGGCACGCTCTACGCGCTGCCGCTGGTGACGGTGGGCGTGGTGTGCTTCGCGCTGTTCGTCGTCGCTGCCCCGCATCCCTATCCCGGCGCGCGGCTGTACGGTGGCGCGACGCTCGGGGTCGCGCACGTCTCCTTTCGTGTCGAGGCGGTGGAGCGTCTGGAAGAGCTCGAAGCGCCGCTGGTCGCCCGCCCCATCCGCGTCGAGGCCGATTTCGGGGAGGCGCGGCCCGCCGTCTGGCGCGGCCATCTCGACGCCCTCGGTATGGCGCACCCGTCCTTTCGTCTAGAGAGACCCAGCGCGCGACCGGCGCACGTGCGCGTCGCGTTCGACGACAGCTCGGCACTGCCGCTGGCCGAGGGGCGGGTGGCGCTCGACGGCGCGACCTGGGCCAAGCAGGCGCGCGAGCTCGGCGGATGGTTGAACGGCCGGCGGAGCGGCGCTCTCCACCTCGAGGTTGCAGCTGGGCAAGGCGTGTTCGCGATTCCGTTCGAAGGGCCCGTCCTGCTGCGCGCGCTTTCCAACGGTCAGCCGCTCGAGGGCGTCACCCTTCACGTCGAGGGGGACGGCCTGCGCGTGTCCCGACCCGCGCTCGGGCAGACCGTGCGGACGGACCGCAACGGCCACGCACACGCGACGGTGAGTCCGCGCGAGCACGTCGCGAGTCTGCGCGTGATGGGCGAGGGGCCGAACGGCGAGCGCGGGACGTGGCAAGCGACGTTGCCGGTATTGCCGGGTGCCCTACACGCGTCGCTCGCCGGAAATGAGCTGCGCGTGGCGTCGCCCATCGCGCGGGACGTGGCCTTCTTCATGCTCACGGATCGGAGCGCGAGGCTGCTCGGTGGCAGTGTCCGCCTCGCCCCGGACGGGCGTGGGGGCGCGCTCGGAAAAGTCAGCGTGCCGCGCTTCGATGCGAGCGCGCTCTGGGTGATAGTGTCGAGCGAAGCGGACTTGAATAGCCCCGGGACCGTCGGCTGGCCGCTCCGCTCGAGCGCCGCGGGCGAGCCGCTCCGCACTTGGACCGTGGCGGACGCGCTGCTGCTGGACGGCCTCGTTCAGAGCTTCACGGAGGATCAGCAGCGGAAGGCGCGCGCGCGACTGCTCGCGGGCGGATTCTCTGCAGGTGCCGCGCTCTTGATCATCTTGCTCATGATCGGGCGTGTCCAGAGTGAGGACACGACCCTGGCCGCGCATCTCGCCGAGGCTCTGCCGGAGGTGGCGCAGAAAGATCTCCTCAGGCCCCGCCGAGCCTGGGCGCTCGCTGTTGCCGCGGTTTGCATCGCGCTCGGTTTCATGGTCATCGCGCTCGTCGTCATGCACCGGATTTGAAGCGGTCCATTCAATCGTGGTCGTGGTCGTGGTCGTGGGCGTTGACGGCGACGGCGACGGCGACGGCGACGAACGCAACTTTGCCTGCGAGCGTCCGATTAGGGGGGCATGCTGAGTTTTCAGAAATTGGATGTCTACCGTTGCTCCATCGAGTTCGTAGCCATTGCGGCGGAGATAGGCGGAAGCGTTCCACGCGGGCACGCAGAGCTGCGCGACCAACTTCGGCGCGCAGCTCTGTCCGTTCCGCTCAACATCGCCGAGGGGGCCGGCCGAACTTCTGAAGCGGACGGCGCACGGCATTTCGCGATCGCACGGGGCTCCGCGATGGAATGT
>DATDJP010000271.1:0-19741 GCA_036520475.1 Polyangiaceae bacterium
CCGCGCCCGGCCAGCGTGGAAGAGAAGCCGACTCACTACAAAGTCATCTGCATCTCCATGTACACGGACGATTTGAAGCGTCTCGACCAGATGGTGGACTCGCTCAAAGCCCGCGGCCTGACCAAGGCGAACCGCAGCGCGTTGATTCGCTACGCGCTCGGAGCCGTGGATCTCGACAACGTGCCGAAGGGCCTCTAGCCACGCTGCGCGGCTCTTGCCCGCCATAGGCCGGCGCAGCAAGATGCCCCTCCCGTGGATTCTCTGGCGTTCGTCGATCACCGCTCCGATCCTTCCGGCTGGGCCGAGGCTCTCGGCACGTCGCGAGAAGCCGTGGAGCTGTATCTCGAGAGCGACGTCATCGATCTGCACATCGATTCGTTCATCTGGCACCGCGTTTTCGGCTACGACCTGCGGGAGCGCCACGGATCCGGCCTGCTTCGCGCCAACTTCTTCAGCCAGGTGGACTTCCCGCGCGCGCTCGAGGCCCGCCTCACGGGCGCGATCTGGGTCATCACCACGAACCCGCTGAAGAGCGGCGAAAGCCGGCGTGACACGTTCCTCGGCAACCTGCTCGAGCTCGAGGAGCTGTTCGCGAGCGTGAGCCAGCACTTCGAGCTCGTGCGTGACCACGCGGGCTACGTCCGGGCGCGAAGGGCGGGCAAGCACGCCGCTTTCCTCGGGATCCAGGGCGGAAACGCGCTCGACCACGACCGCTTCACGCTGAACCTGCTAGGCGACCAGGTGGTGCGCATCACGCTCGTGCACCTGTCTTCGTCCACGCTCGGCACCACGAGCTCACCGCTCAAAATGGGCGAAGACGACGGGCTCAGCGAGCGCGGCCGCGAGTACGTCCAGCAACTCGACGAGAAACACATCTTCGTCGATCTCGCGCACATCAGCCGGCGCGGCTTCTGGCAGGCCGTCGCAGCGCACGATCGGTCACTGCCGCTGATCGTGACGCACACGGGCGTGTGCGGCGTCCACGATCACTGGCGCAACCTCGACGATGAGCAGCTGCGCGCGATAGCCGAGAGCGGCGGCACGGTCGGCATCATGTATCACTGGCCGTTCCTCGGTCGAGGAGCGCGCACCCACGGCATCGAAGCCATTTTGCGCCACCTCGAGCACATCGTGAACACCGTCGGCGAAGATCACGCCTCGCTCGGCAGCGACTGGGACGGCGCGATCCTCACACCGCGCGACATGCCCACGTGCCTCGAGCTGCCGCGGCTGGTGCAGGCCATGCTCGACCGCAGCTGGAAACCCGAGCGAATCCGGAAGATCCTCGGCCAGAATTTCTTGCGCAGCCTGAAACACCTGCGCGGGTAGAGTCCGTCGCCCGTTCGGCCTCGCTCGAATCGCCGCGCGGTGGCTGCTCCGCGCGGCGACTCGAGCTCCGCAAAGAAGTCTTTTCAGCTCTCGATCTCGGGGAACTCCTGGCGCTCGACGACCGTGTCCTCGGGGTCGTCGAAATCGTCGTCGTCGTCGTCGCTCACGTCTGGCTCCGTGACCTTGAGCTCCGCCTTGGTCAGGGTCGGCAAGCGGCGCTTACCGACGGGCCCCTCATCGATGTAGTCGCGCAGCGCCATCATGTCG
The DNA here is from genome assembly GCA_036520475.1 of Polyangiaceae bacterium. Lineage (GTDB taxonomy): Bacteria > Myxococcota_A > Polyangia > Polyangiales > Polyangiaceae > DATDJP01. The sequence goes on from DATDJP010000271.1 coordinate 1,597, forward strand.
CGGAGGGCCTCGAGCTTGGCGAGCGCCTTGACCTCGACCTGGCGAATGCGCTCGCGCGTGAGGTTCATGATGGCGCCGACGTCCTCGAGGGTCGTCCCGCCGCGATCGGCTACGTCGAGTGCGCATGATTCACCCATGTCCCACACCTCTAGATCCGGAAAGTTCAACTTGATGGCACCCGTACGCGGCGAGACGTCGATGAACAGGTGGTACTTGCACGACACGAACGGGCACGGCCGGGGTCCTTCAGCGCACTCTTCGCGGGTGCGCGGCTTCCAGTAGTCGTCTTCGGGATAGAGCAGGCGCCCGATCTCGAGCTCGCGCTTGGTCATGCGCTTGACGCTGATGGTGCGCGCGCGCACTTCGCGCTTGCGGCGCGAGCGGCGCTGCTCGCGCGTAATCTCCTCCGCGATCTCGGCGGGGCTGACGGCGAGCGCCGTGTTGCCGCTGATACCGTGCTCCGTCTCTTGTACCGGGGTCGTGAGTGAAAGCTTGTCAGAATCCATGCGCTGCCTCCGCATTCTCCAGTTCGCCGTTGTCCGCACACGCACGATCCCTGCCGCATCCGGGAGCCCGTCCCGGCAGCGTCGGCACCGCTATCGATTTTATTGGAAGGTTTACGAGTTCGACTGCGATCGCGGCGGGAAAAACCCGTTCTCCAGCCGCTTCATTGCGCGCCCGTTCGTACGGCGTTCGAGCCGTTCACAGCGACGCAATCCGCTCCATCCTGGCCTGGGAAGTCAACCGATGTTCGATTGCTTCGAGTCGCGTCATCAAATCTTTACTGAGTGCGCGCGCGCTCGTTACGTCTTTGACGACGACCTGAGCGGTGGCCTCACCCTTGCGCTGCTTCAAAACCACTTCCAGCTTCTTGAAAATGCTGGTCAGCGTTTGTTCGAGCTCGAGAAGCTCGCTGCGCATGAACAGAAACTCGCGTTGAATTTGATCGATGGTGTAGTTTTCCGCCATCATCTGCTTGATGCGCAGGATCTGCCGGACCACGTTCACCGGATATATGCCCTGGGATCCCTGGTGCTTCCCTTTACGCCCGACGCGTACGCTGCGCGGTAGCAGCCCGAGTTGGATGTACTTGCGCAGCGTGGCCTCGCTCAGGGGCACACCATGAGTTGACAGCACATCGAGGATCTCCACCGAAGTCAGCCCGCGGGGGTGCTCGGTTTCGATGCGCGTCAATGTTCTGTCGTCGATCACGCCCGGTGTTTCCCTGCTCCACTCGTCGCGGGCCGCGATCGGCAGCTTCGAGTGAACGCGAATATATTCTATTGAGTGGATCCACCAAAAGAGAAACAGCATGAAAATTTGAGCATGGAAGCAACTAGCTCCATGCTCGCCGTTTGAGGCGCGCGTTCGGACATTATTTGTCCGCTCTTCGGCAAGCACGACTGCAGCGCGCGGCGCAAGCTTTGCGCGGCGTTTGCCCGGCGCCGCTGCGATCACTCGAAAATCAGCTCTGACCCCGCTCGCAGCGGCTGGGCATGCGCTCTCCGGTGTGGTCACGCGCCGCTTGTGACAGTATGCGCGGCGTGCATCGCGACGTGACGGCCAGCGGCGTTCGCCTGCGCGTAGCCGAGGAAGGCTCCGGCCCGGCCGTGGTGCTCTTGCATGGGCTGTTCGTCGACCATTCGAGCTGGAACGACGTGACCGAGCGCCTGCGGCACGACTTTCGGCTCATCGCACCCGACTTGCCGGGCTTCGGTGAGAGCGAGAAACCTCCCGCCAGCCGCTTTCCCTACGGAGTGGAGGCCTTCGCCGAAGCGATCGCCGATATGTACGCCGGGCTCGGCCTGGGACGCGCCGCGCTGGTCGGCCACGCGCTCGGAGGCGCAGTGGCGCTGACGCTCGCGGCTCGGCATCCCGAGCTCGTCGAGCGCCTGGTTCTGATCGATACACTCTGCTACGAGGCGCCGCTCGACCTACATCGGCGTATCGCGCTCATGCCGTTCATCGGCAGCCTGGTCTTCAAACAGCTGCTCGGCAGGGCGGCGTTCCGCGCCTACGTTCGCGACGCCATGTATAGCGGTAGCGACCGCGCGCCCAATCAGCGCATCGAACACTACTACGAGCAGTTCAACTCACCGGCAGCGCGTGGCAGCGCGCTCGCCACGCTGCGCTCCACGGTGGACACCCGGCCCATCGTCGCGCACACGACGCGCATCCAGACGCCCACGCTGATCGTCTGGGGTCGGCGCGACAAGCTGTATCCCGCGGGCCTCGGACAGCGCCTGGCTCGCGAGATTCGCGGCGCCGGCTTCGAGGTGCTCGACGGCGGACACGCCGTACACGAGGAGCGGCCCGATCGTGTGGCCGCCCTGCTCTCCCAATTTCTGCGTGCTGAACGCCCTTCGCTCTTCTGAGTCGGTGCACGCTTGATACCCGAGACCTGGCAGCGATCCCGCGCGCTCCGCCGCTTCCTCAAGAATCCCGGCGCCTGCATCGGGCTCGTGCTCGTGCTGCTGCTCGTGGCCTTCGCGCTGCTCGGCCCGCTCCTCGCGTCGTATCCCCCGACGGTGAGCGACTTCTCGTACGGCCGGGACGCGCTGGGACAACCCGCAGGTCCCGGCCCACGGCACCTGCTCGGCACGGATATCTTGTTTCGCGATCTGTTCAGCCGCCTGGCATCGGGAGCACGCGTGTCGCTCTTGATCGCCTGCTTCGCGACGCTGATCGCGATCGGTGTCGGCACGCTGGTCGGGATCGCGAGCGGCATGACAGTGGGCACGCGCGGGCGGCTGATCGACACGCTCTTGATGCGCACGGTCGACGTGGGACTCAGCTTTCCGTACCTGCTCCTGGTCATGGCCATCGGCGCAGCGCTCGGCGACACCACGATCACCACGATCCTGCTCGTGCTCGGGCTGAGCAGCTGGTTCGGTACGGCGCGGCTGGTGCGCGGCAAGACGCTACAAGTGCGTTCACTCGACTTCATCACGGCGGCGCGCGCGCTCGGTCAGACCACGCCGCGTATCGTGCTGCGACACGTGCTGCCCAACGTGGCCGGCCCCGTGATTGTCCTCGCATCCGCGTCGGCCGCGAACATGATCCTGGCCGAGGCCGTGCTGAGCTACCTGCAGCTCGGACTCCCCCCGCCCACGCCGAGCTGGGGACGCATGCTGTACGAGGGTCAGGCGGCCTTCTTGCTCACGCCGCGGCTCGTGCTCGCGCCGGGCCTCCTGATCGTCCTGTCCGTGCTCGGCTTCAACCTGCTCGGCGAGGGGCTGCGTGACGCGCTCGACCCCCAGGAGGACCGCTGAACATGACGCAGGCTTCCTGGCTCCGTGCGTGCGCGTCGCTGGCAGTGCTGCTCGCGTTGTGCGCTGGCTGCCGCCGTTCACTGAAGCTGCCCAGCGGAGAGCGCCGGCCAGTTCCGCCCCAGCGCGGCGGCGTGCTGCGCACCGCCACGTACACCGACGTGCGCGGCCTCGATCCCGCGCTGATCATGGACGAGATGTCAGGCATCCTGGGTCGCTTGATGTACGACCAGCTCGTCACTTACGACGCGCAGGGCAAGCTCGCGCTCGAGCTCGCCGAAACGCTGGACGAGTCGCAGGACGGCCGAAAGTACGTATTCGGGCTCCGCCGCGGCGTGCTGTTCCACGATGGCACGGAGCTGACCGCCGCCGATTTCAAGCGCAGCCTGGAGCGTATGCTGCACGTCGACACGCCGTCACCCGCGGCGTCGTTTTACACGAGCATCGCGGGCTACACGGAGTATCACGCGGGCAAGACGCCGGAGCTGCGCGGCGTGCGCACAGAGGGCCGCTACACCCTGACCATCGAGCTCAGCGAGCTCAATCCCGCATTTCTGCACGTGCTCAGCTTACCCCTGGCCGCTCCAGTGTGCGCGAGCGCCGGGCGCGTCTATCGCCGCAACTGGGTGCCGTGCGGGACCGGACCTTTCAAGCTGAAGGAGCTCCGGCGCGGACAGGTGGCGCGCTTCACGCGACACTCCGGCTACTTCGACAAGGGCAGGCCGTACCTCGACGGAATCGAGTGGCAGCTTTCCATGCCGCCTTCGACGCAGCGCTTCAAGCTCGAGCGCGGCGAGCTCGACATGGTGCGCGATTTCGGCGCTGCGGATCAGCTGCTCTTTCGCAGCTCGGCGGCGTGGCGCGCGGTGAGCGTCTACGCCGAGTCCCTGGCTACGTACGGTGTCGCGATGAACACTGAGCTGCCGCCTTTCGACAATCGCCACATGCGACGCGCCGTGGCGTTCGCGCTGGACAACGCTCAAGTGGCGCTGCTCCGACCCGGACAGGTGACGGCATATCCTCGCTTGGTCCCAAGAGCCATCCTGCCCGATTGGCCCGGCATGCGAGTGCAGCAGCACGATCCAGCGCGCGCGCTGGAAGAAATGAAACGAGCCGGATTTGCATACGAGCCGCGCACCGGGCGCGGCGGCTATCCGAAGACGATTCGCCTGCTTGCGCTGGCCGACTCCTTTGGTCAATCCGCGTCCGAAGTGCATCAACAGCAGCTCGCACGGATCGGCATTCGCGTGCAGCTCGACGTGGTCGGCTGGCCCGCGTACCTCGCGCAAATTGCGCGCCGCGGGACCACGGCGATGGCGAGCGCCGGCTGGGGCGCCGACTACCCGGACGCCAGCAGCTTCTTCGAGCCGCTGTTCTCCTCCGCTTCCATTCAGGGCGAAGAAAGCCAGAACGTCTCGTTTTTCTCGAACCGCGAGCTCGACTCCCTGCTTGTCGAAGCACGCCGCAGTGGAGATGCGGCCGCGCGCGAACGACTGTTCCGCCGCGCCGAGGAAATTCTGGTGGATGAAGCGCCCTGGGCGTTCGGTTTCACTCAGAGCAAGCTCGAGATCTGGCAGCCGTACGTGCAGGGTTACAAACCGAATCCGGTGCTGAGCGAGCACGTGCGTTTCGCCTGGATCGACGGCGGTGGGCGACCGGCGCGCTCGGCGCTGAACGGACTCGAAAGCGTCTTGCCACGGCTCGCTGCGCGCACGCCCCGCACCACGCTGGCCGCTGTACGAGGAAGCCTGCCATGACGCGCCGTATCGTTTCGCGTCTGCTCTGGGCGCTGATCACGATCTGGGCGGTCGTGACCATCACCTTCTTCGTCTACAACGTGCTGCCGGCCGATCCGGCCAAGATCATCGCGGGCCCTCAAGCGCGCCCGGCGGACGTCGCGCGCATTCGCGAAGACCTGGGACTGAATCGTCCCATCCCCGTCCGCTACGCGCGCTACATGACCGGGCTCGTGCGCTTCGGCGGTCCCAAAGCAGAAGCCGAAGAAGACAGCGCGCTCTGGCTCGGTCCGGTCGGCATCGATCTGGGAGTCAGCTATCTGAAGCGCCAGCCCGTCGTCGCGATCCTCGGTGAAGCCTTGCCGAAGACTTTGTTGCTCGCCGCCTTCGCGCTGATGGTGGAGATGCTGCTCGGCGTCGGCGCGGGTGTGGTGGCTGCAGTGCGTCGGAACACGGCGCTCGACTGGGGCGTCGTGAGTCTTTCGCTGATCGGCATCAGCGCACCGACGTTCGTGACCGGTCTGCTCCTCCAGTATATTTTTGCAGAATGGCTGCGCGTGCTGCCCCTGGATGGCTACGGGGGCACCTGGAGCGACCGACTGCGATCGGTGGTGCTCCCCGGCTTGACCCTGGGCCTGTTCAGCGCCGCCGGCACCGCGCGCCTGGTGCGAGACGAGATGATCGGGCTGCTCAAAGCCGACTACGTGCGAACCGCGCGCGCCAAGGGCCAGCGGGCATTCGTCATCGTCATTCGCCACGCCCTCCGCAATGCGCTCCTGCCGGTCGTCACGCTGCTCGGGCTCAGCATGGGCACGCTCGTGGGGGGCGCGATCGTGACGGAGAAGCTCTTTCGCTGGCCGGGTCTGGGGGCGCTCAGCGTGGACGCCATCGTGGAGCGTGATGGTCCGGTCATCATGGGGGTCGTATTGGTGCTCTCCACCACCGTGGTTCTGGCAAACCTGCTCGTGGACGTTTCCTACGCGCTACTCGACCCGCGCACGAAGAGCCAAGAGGAGCGACGCTGACCGCGCGCTCGCGCGACATCTTGCAGCTCTGAGGCATTTTAGTACCTCCTCTTCCTGCATTGTTCGTCGCTCGGCCGCGCGCTACGACACGAATCATGCGGTCGCCCAACCCCTCGCCAGTCGGCGCGACCGCACAGCCGTCCGGCATACGCTACGACGATGGGCCGGCGTTGACTGCGCAAGGCGGAGACATGGGGGCGCTCATCCGCGCCTTCGACTGGTCGAAGACCAGGGTTGGGCCGCTCGCAACCTGGCCGACGAGCCTGCGCACCACGGTAGGCGTGGTCCTCGCGAATCGGTTCCCGATGCTGCTCTGGTGGGGACGGCACCTCGTACAGCTCTACAACGACGCGTATCGCCCGATTCTCGGCGACAAGCACCCGGCGGCACTCGGCGCAGCAGGGCCCGAAGTGTGGGCGGAGATCTGGCACATCATCGGGCCACAGGCGGAGAGCGTCCTCGCCGGAGAGCCGGCCACGTGGAACGAGAATCTGCTCTTGCCGATGAAGCGCAAGGGGTATCTCGAGGAGACGTACTTCACGTTCTCCTACAGCGCAGTCCCGGACGACAGCGGAGCGGTGGGCGGCGTGCTCGTCACGTGCCAGGAAACCACCGAACAGGTACGGGCCGAGCGCCAGCTCAAAATGCAGCGCGACCTCGGAGCGCGCACGCTCGACGCCAAGTCCACCGAAGAGGCGTGTCGAACCGCAGCCGGCATCTTGTCGACCAATGACGCAGACATTCCGTTCGCGCTCTTGTACCTGCTCGCCGAAGGCGCACAGCACGCGACGCTCGTCGCGAGCGTCGGACTCGACGGCTACGACGGGCCCGGTAAGCCGCTCAGCATTCAGCTCACGTCCGATGGCGACGCCTGGCCGCTGGGCGCCGCCAGTGACGCCGGCGGCGTCGAGATCGTGCGCGACGTTCCCCGGCGCTTCGGGATCCTGCCGAGCGGGCGTTGGTCTTTGCCGCCCCAGGAAGCCATTGTCTTGCGTTTGGCTTCGGTGGGACAGGCGCAGCCGTACGGCTTCCTGGTTGCCGGAGTGAACCCGCTGCGGGCGCTCGACGAGCGTTACAAAGAGCTGTATCGGCTCACCGCCGAGCAGATCGCGACCGCCATCGCCGGCGCGCGCGCCTTCGAGGAAGAGCACGAGCGCGCCGAAACGCTGGCCGACATCGACCGGGCCAAGACGGTGTTTTTCAGCAACGTCAGCCACGAGTTCCGGACTCCCCTGACGTTGATGCTCGGGCCCACGGAAGATCTGCTGAGCGGCGCACACGGCGAGCTCGGTTCGGCCCAGCGCGCGCAGCTCGAGCTCTTGCGGCGCAACGCGCTTCGGCTGCAGCGTCTGGTCAACGCCCTGCTCGAGTTTTCGCGCCTCGAGGCGGGACGCAGCCAAGCCAGCTACGAGCCCGTCGATTTGTCGGCCCTCACGCGCGAGCTGGCCAGCTCGTTCCAGGCGGCGATCGAACGGGCGGGGCTCGAGTTCAGAGTCGATTGCCCTGCCCTCTCCGAGAAGGCCTTCGTCGACGTCGATATGTGGGAGCAGATTGTCTTGAATCTGCTGTCCAACGCGCTCAAGTTCACGTTCGAGGGCAGCATCGCGCTGTCGCTCCACGAGCACGACGATCGCCTGGAGCTGTGCGTGGCGGACACGGGTGTGGGTGTGCGCGCCGAGGACGTGCCTCGGTTGTTCGAGCGCTTTCGCCGCATCGAGGGGACCCGCTCGCGCACGCACGAAGGGTCCGGCATCGGGCTCGCCCTGGTCCAGGAGCTCGTGCGGCTGCATGGCGGCACGATCACGGCGCACAGCACGTTCGGCGAGGGAACCGCGTTCGCCGCCACGATCCCGAAGGGCTCCGCGCACCTTCCAAAGCCGCTTCTGGGCAAGAAGGAAGCGCGACAATCGACGCTGGCGTCGGCCTTCGTCGAAGAAGCCCTGCGCTGGTTGCCAAGCGAGGAGCCGGCGCCACGCGAGCCGAACGCCACCGGCAGCGACGTGGTGATGGACGCGTTGACGACCGCAGCGGCAGCCGCGAGCACCGAGCTTTCGTCGGCGCGCGTGCTGGTCGCGGACGACAACGCGGACATGCGCGACTATCTGCGTCGCGTCCTGGAACCACGTTTCGTGGTGGAAACCGTCGGTGACGGCCAGGCCGCCCTCGCCGCCGTCAAGATACGCCGCCCGGACGTCGTCTTGACCGACGTGATGATGCCGCTCATGGACGGCATCCGGCTCCTCAAGACTCTGCGCGACGACCCAGCGACCCGCGATCTGCCGGTGATCATGCTGTCTGCCCGCGCGGACGAGGAGTCGCGTCTCGAAGGGCTGAAGGCTGGCGTCGACGACTACCTCGTCAAACCGTTCTCTGCTCGAGAGCTCGCCGCCCGCGTGGGAGCGCACGTGGCAGCGGCGCGCGTGCGACACGCCATGCACGTGGAGCGTGCCAAGCTCCGCTCGCTATTCGAACACGCCCCGGCCATCGTCTGCGTGCTCAAAGGCCCCGAGCACGTGTTCGAGCTGGCAAATCCGCCGTATCTGCGCCTGATCGGCGACCGGCGGGTGATTGGATTACCCGTGCGGACGGCGCTGCCGGAGATGGCGAATCAGGGCTATTTCGAGCTCTTGGACGAGGTCTACCGCACGGGGAATCCCTACTACGGCAAAGAGGCGCTGCTTTCGCTGGCTCGCTCTGACGGCAGCGAACGCGAGCAGCGTTTCGTGAACTTCGTTTATTACCCCAGCCGCAACTCCAGCGGCGTCGTGGACGGCGTCATGGGGTTCGCCTTCGACGTCACCGATCAGGTGGTCGCACGGCGGCGGGTCGAGGAAGAGCGGCGCGCGGCGGAGGCCGCCCAGGAGCGCGCGGAGCTCGCCGTGCGGGCGCGCGACGAATTTCTTTCAGTCGCGTCGCACGAGCTGCGCACGCCGCTGACGACGCTCGGCCTCCAGATAGATGGCCTCTTGCGCAACGTACAAGACGTCGCGCGCAGCGCGGCCGTGGCTCACCCCTGGCTCGCCAAGGTGGAGCGAATGCGCGCACAGGCCGATCGGCTCGAGCACCTCGTGGAAGGCATGCTCGAAGTGTTCATGGTGAGCGGAGACGGAACCGAGCTGGTCCGTGAACCCGTCGACCTGGCAGCCGTCGCCGAGAGCGTCGTCGATCGCGCGCGACGCGAGTCGCGGCGCGCGCGCGACGCGATCCGCTTTTCGGGCGAGCCAGTGGTCGGGCACTGGGATCGCAAGCGCCTCGAGCAAATCCTGACGCACCTGCTCTCGAACGCGCTCAAGTTCGGCGGCAACGGCAAGATCCAGGTGCTCGTGGAACCGGCCGGGGACTCGGCGCGTCTGACCGTCTCCGATCGAGGGGTCGGCATCGCGGCCGTCGATCAAGAGCGCATCTTCGAGCGCTTCGAGCGCGCCGTCTCGACCACGCACTACGGCGGCTTCGGGCTGGGTCTATGGGTCGTGCGCGCGCTGGTCGAGGCCATGCACGGCGTAATTCGTGTGGACAGCGAGCCCGGACGTGGCGCCACGTTCAGCGTGGAGCTGCCGCGGGCCGTATCATGAGCACCTACGTCATGGTCGTCGACGACGACGAAGCGCTGCGCGACAGCGTCTGCGAGCTGCTCGAGCAGGACGGATTTCGTACCGTTCGCGCCGAGAGCGGCGCGGCGGCGCTCCGGCGACTGCGCTCGGACCCCGAGAAGCCCGATTTGATCCTCCTGGACCTGATGATGCCGGACATGAACGGCTGGCAATTCCGGGAGGAGCAGCTCCGCGACGAAAGCCTCGCGGCCGTGCCCGTGGTCGTCATGACGGCGCAGCGAAACCCGGCCGGCATTCAGGTGAACGAGGTGGTTCACAAGCCGGTCAAGCTGAAGAAGCTCCTCGAAGTCATCCGGCGTCACGCCACGCCTCCGAGATCCGCCGAAGGGGCGGCTCACTCCGAAGAATCCGCGGCTGCCGGCTCCTTCGCGCCTGAGACGAGCTCGGCTGAGCGCGCTCTCTTCTTCGGTGGCGGTGAGCTCGGGGCGCGCATGGCGGAAATCGACTGGTCGAGCACGGCGCTCGGGCCAGTGTCGGCTTGGCCGCAGAGCCTGCGCACCTGCGTGCGTATCATCCTCACGTCGCGCCAGCCCATGTTCGTATGGTGGGGAGAGAGCCTCATCAACCTGTACAACGACGCCTACAAGTCGATCATCGGCGGCAAGCACCCCTGCGCGCTCGCTCAGCCCGCCTCCGTCGTGTGGCGAGAGATCTGGGACGAGGTCGGGCCCCGCGCCGAAACCGCCATGCGCGCCAATGAAGGCACCTACGACGAAGCGCTGCTGTTGATCATGGAGCGGCACGGCTACGCAGAGGAGACGTATTACACGTTCTCGTACAGCCCCGTGCCGAACGATCTCGGCGGTACCGGCGGGATCATCTGCGCCAACACCGACGACACCGATCGCATCATCGGCGCGCGGCAGCTGGCGCTCCTGCGTGAGCTCGCGGGCACCACGGTGGACGCGCGGTCGGTCGAGGCCGTCTGCCTGAGAAGCGTGAGAGCGCTGGCTACGAACGAACGGGACGTCCCGTTCGCGCTGCTGTACGTCATGGCGCCGGATCGCCGCAGTTTGCAGCTCGAGGCCACGGTCCGGCTCGATCGCGGTCATCCCGCTGCTCCAGAGCGCCTCCTACTCGGCGACGCCTCGGTTTGGCCGTGCGTTGAAGTGCTCCGCGATTTCGAGATCCGCATGCTGAGGGATCTCGCGTCGCGCTTCGGTCCGCTGCCCGGCGGCGCGTGGAACAAGCCGCCGACCACCGCCGCCATCGTGCCGATCGCCGCCTCCGGTGAAACGGGACGCGCCGGCGTCCTGGTCGTGGGGCTGAACCCCTTCCGCTTGTTCGACGAGAGCTACAGGAGCTTTCTCGAGCTCGCCGCCGGGCAAATCTCGGCGAGCATCGCCAATGCCCACGCCTACGAAGAGGAGCGGAGGCGCGCCGAGGCACTCGCGGAAATCGACCGCGCGAAGACCGCCTTCTTCAGCAATGTGAGCCACGAATTTCGCACGCCGCTGACGCTCCTGCTCGGACCGGCCCACGATCTGCTTGCTGGAATTTACGGCCAGCTGCCCGCCGATCAACGCGGACAGCTCGAAGTCCTGCATCGAAATGGCCTGCGCCTGCAGAAGCTCGTCAACGCCCTGCTCGATTTTTCGCGCCTGGAAGCGGGCCGGGTGCGCGCCCGTTACGCGGAGACGGATCTACCGAACCTCACCCGTGAGCTGGCAAGCACGTTCCAGTCCGCGATCGAACGCGCCGGATTGACGCTGGTCGGCGACTGTCCACCGCTCGGCGGGGGGGTCTTCGGCGAGCGCGACATGTGGGAAAAGATCGTGCTGAATCTGCTCTCGAACGCGCTCAAGTTCACCTTCCAGGGCAGGATCGAGGTCGCACTGCGGGGGGAAGGCGAACACGTCGCGCTGTCCGTCTCGGACACGGGCGTCGGTATTCCGGCCGACGAGCTGCCGCGCGTTTTCGAGCGTTTTCACCGCATCGAGGGCACGCGTGCGCGCACCCACGAGGGCTCGGGTATCGGGCTCGCGCTGGTGCAGGAGCTAGCCAGGTTGCACGGCGGGTCCGTGCGCGTGGACAGCGCACCGAACGCCGGCACGACGTTCACCGTGCGGCTGCCAAAAGGCCGCGCTCACCTGCCAGAGGAGCGTGTGAACGCCCGCGGTAGCGAGCCGCCCGCGACCCTCGGCGCCGCGCCCTTCGTCGAGGAAGCGCTGCGTTGGCTCCCGGGATCCGTCGAAACGAGCCCGAACACCGCCACGCCGCTGGCGATGGCGTCCGCACGAGAACGACGGGCATCCGTCGCGCCGGGCTCCCGGAACGGCAGAATCCTGCTCGCCGACGACAACGCGGACATGCGGGACTACGTGCGCCGGCACCTGGAACGCTACTGGTACGTCGAGGCCGTCGCAGACGGCGCGCAGGCGCTCGCAGCCGCTCGTGCCAGACCGCCGGACCTGGTGCTGACGGACATCATGATGCCGGAGCTCGATGGCTTCGCGTTGCTCCGCGAGCTGCGCCGCCACGACGAAACCCGCGACATCCCGGTGATCCTCTTGTCGGCCCGCTCCGGCGAGGAAGCAAACGTAGAAGGCCTGTCCGCCGGCGCCGAGGATTATCTGACAAAGCCCTTTTCGGCGCGTGAGCTCGTGGCCCGCGTACGGACGCGGCTCGAGCTCTCGAGGTTGCGCAACGAGATGCGCGCGCAAGGCCAGCACCTCTTCACGCTGTTCGATCATGCTCCCGCGCCCATCGCGGTGCTCAGAGGGCAGGAGCTCGTGTTCGAGATGGCCAACGCCTTGTACCTGAAGGTGTGCGGTCGCGTGAACGTCGTGGGCAAACGGCTACTCGACGTGATGCCGGAGCTCCGGGGCCAGGGTTTCGACGAGCTGCTCTTGAACGTCATGCGCAATAACCAGGCCTTCGTCGGCGAGGAGATGCGCCTCTTGCTCGATCGCCGTGGCGACGGAGTGCTCGACGAAACGTACTGGACGTTCACCTACGCGCCACTGCCGAACGTCGGCGACGACGAGCAGCGCGTGATGGCCCTCTGCCACGACGTGACCGAGCAGGTACTGGCCCGCCACCAAGTCGAAGAGAGCGAGGATCGCTTTCGGCGCATCGTCACCCAGGTCCAGGCGGGTATCGCTCAGGTCGATCTCGCGGGCCGTTTCACGCTGGTCAACGATCGCTACCGGGAGATCGTCGGCCGCTCGGACGCTGAATTGCGTCAGCTGCGCATGCAAGACATCACGCACCCGGATGACCTGCCGCGCAACGTGGAAGCCTTCCAAAGGCTGCTGGAACAGGGCGCGCCCTTCGTGATCGAGAAGCGGTACGTGAAGCCGGACGGCTCGATCGTCTGGGTTCAGAACAGCGTGTCGCGCATCGACGGTCGCGAGGGCCGTGCCCCGAGCATCGTGAGCGTGACCGTTGACGTCACGCAGCGGAAGTTCGCCGAACAGGCGCTCGAGGACATGGAACGGGAACGCGAGGCGCGCGTCGTGGAGATGGAGCGCGCGGTTCGTTTCAGCGAGATGTTCGCGGGGATCCTGGGCCACGACCTGCGCAATCCGCTCGGCGCCATCCTCGCGGGCGCGGGCCTCATCGAGATGCTCACCGCCGACGAGAAGATCGCCAGGCCCGCGCGGCGCATCGTCACGAGCGCGGCGCGCATGGAGCGCATGATCGCTCAGCTGCTCGACTTCACGCGCATCCGGCTGGGACGCGGCCTGCCGCTCGAGCGCGCGCCGGTGGATCTGTCCGAGGTGTGCCGATCCATCATCGACGAGCTCGAATCCGTCCAGAACCGCCAGATCGACCTGCAACAGCACGGCGACTTACACGGGACGTGGGATCGCGATCGGCTCTCGCAGCTGGTGTCGAACCTCGCGGCGAACGCCTGCCAGCACGGCGCCGCTGGAGAGCGGGTGTCCCTCGAGCTCGACGGCACGGACGCCGATGTCGTGCGCGTGCGCGTGCGCAACCGGGGCCTGATTCGTGACCGGCTGATGCCTGTCATCTTCGAACCGCTGCGTCACTCCAGCGATCCAGGTGAGCGGCGCGAGGGCTCGAGCGGGCTCGGCCTGGGCCTGTACATCACGCAGCAGATCGCGCTTTCTCACGGCGGCACCATCCACGTCGACTCGAGCGAAGATCGCGGCACCTGCTTCACCGTCGAGCTGCCCCGACACGCGACTCGAGAATCCTCCCCGCGCGTGGCGCTGGCCGAGCAGCTGTTCCCGGCCGCCCGCGACAGCGGCTGAGCTCGGCTTTTCGCAAATTTTGGCCCGGAACTCCGAGTTGTTGGAATGTGGGTGCATGTCGGTACGGTTAAGCTGCACCCTCCTGGTTTCCCTGTGCGCTGGCTGCGCCGGTTCGGCGGCACACACACCGCCGGCCTCGTCGCCCGTGAGCACGAGCTCGTCCGTCCTCGTGGCGAAGGCCTACCGAGCGGAGCGCGAGCCGGGGGTGCTTTCGATGTGCCAGGACGGCAGGGCGTCGCCCGAGCTTCGCCTCGCCTGGAGCACGCGCGCGAACGGCACGCGCAAGATACACGGCGCCGAGCGCGCACGCGACACGCGCGCCGAGCGCGCTCGCGCTTCCGAATGCGTGGCCCTGCGCGCGCCGTCAGTCGAGCGGGAATGATGCCGTCGGCGGCTTGGCCGTAGGCTCCGGCACGACCGGAAGCGGCTCAGGTGCAGGTCGCGGCTTCGGCGCCGCTTCCGCGCGCGGCCGAGGGCGCTCGTCGCGTCGCGCAGGCGGCGGGACGGATTTCGGCGACGCCCCTTCCGGCTCCTCCGGCGCGGCCGCCGCAGCAGCCTGCTCGATCTCCGCAGCCGGCTCTTCCACGGCAGGGGGCGGCGGGACGACCTCGGGCTCCACCGGCGGCGCCACGGCAGCGGCGGCTGGCGCGGGCGGCTGCGCGGGCGGTGAAATCACTCGCTCCGGCACGCGCTGCGGAGCCGCGGTCTCGCCGGGATCCGCAGGCGACGGACGCTGCGCTCTCGAAGACAGCACGGCCACGAGGGCCACGGCCATCCCGAAGCCGACGATGCCCGCCACGAGCTTCACGAAGTTCGTCCGGCGCGCTTCGAGCGCGGGAGACCAGCCCCGCATGGCAGGCGGCGCGCTCTCTTCCGGATGACCTGCGCTGTCTTCTGCCGGGTGGCCCTCCTCGCCGCTACCCACGCCGGAGTAGCGGCCTTCCTCCCCTTCTGCAAAGAAGTCCTGCCAGTGCTCGTCACGGGGCTGCGGGGCAAGAGCGGGGTGCGGTGCGGCGTCCGATTCAGGGCTTGCATCAGGGCGTGACGAAGCGCGCTGAATCAAGCTGTGTTCTTCGAGCGCAGTGCCGGGAAAGAGCGGCTGCGTGCGGGCTGCGAGCGCGTGCTTGACGCCGGCGTCCGCCGTGACCGGGAGCGGCGGCGGCGTGGACGTGCCCGAGATCCCAGAGCGTGGTCTGCCGTACGGTTTGGCAGGGGCCGTCGGAGTTTGCCGATCCCCGTCGCCCGCATCCTGAGCCTCTTCGCTCTCTTCGTCTTTGCGTGAGGACGGAAACGGAATGACCTTGCCTTCGGGGGTGCGCGCGCTCGCCGGCTTCGTCTCTGCCAGCGCGAGCGTGGCGATGCGTGGGTCGGAAGAGGTAGCGGGGAGCGGCGGCGGACCGAGCGAGCGGCGCGGCGGTGCCTCGGAGGGCGGCTCGCTCGAGCGCGGCCCGAGTCCGATCTGCGTCGTGCCCATCTCGTCCGCGTTGTCAGCCGACGCCGCGATCTGGTCCAGAATCGCCTCGGCGCGCGACTCGATCGAATCGGGCGCGGGGCCCGAAGCGGCGCGCGCGGCAGTCTCCATGTCCTCGGCGGGATCCGCGTCGAACGGCAGCGTTTTCGGCCGCCGCGCGGCCATGCCGTCGAGCGTCGGCGCGGCGGGTCGCCAGGACGCGCTCGCCGCCTCGGCCGGCATGCGCGGCTCGCTGCCGACGCTTGGCACGACGTCTTCCTCGGCGCGATCGATCTTGGGTAAGCTCTCGCCCTCCACGCTCGGCACGACGTCTTCCTCTTCGTTCGCGCCTGGACCGGACATGGGACCGGCTTCGGAGACGGTGAGCAGGCCTTCGAAATACAGCTTGCTGATCGTCGAGAGCGTGGAGAGATCCTCGAACGGAGAATCGTCGACGACGTCGATCAGCGTGCGGCGTCCGTCGAACAGCCGGAGGATGCCGTTCAGCTCGTCGGGAATTTCGTTGAGCCGTTCGAGCAGCTGTTCGTGGTCGATTTCGAAAACCGTGGCCAGCGCAGGCAGTTGCTCGAGCAGGCGGCCCCACTCGTCGACCCGCCGCATGCCCTCCATCAAGAGGCCCTGCGTCGACGTCGGGATGATGTCTTCGTTCTGGACCGGGCGAAATTCGACCTCGAAGGTGCCGGAGTTCCAGATCAACGCGCGGTACACGGCCTCTTCGCCACGCAGCCGTCCGAACTCCGCGTCCACGACCTTGCCGTCGCGGAAATACACATGGGTCTCGTGCCGGCCGTGCCTGATGCGCGCGACGCCGCTCTTGCGACTGACCTCGAAGGTCTGCAGCAAGTCCACGACTCCCATGTCTTCCAGGGAGCCGCTCAGCCGCGTGCGGGCGCTGGTGGGTACGCTCGTGGCGAGCCGTTCCTGCGTGCGTCGCGCAAGCAGCAGGTTCACGCGCGCGATCAGCTCGCGCACGAAGATGGGTTTCGTGAGGTAATCCTCGACGCCGAGCTCGAGGCCACGAATCTTGTCCTCGATCGATTTCTGGCTCGTCAAGAACACCACCGGGATGGTGGCAAACTCGCTGTTGTCCTTGAGTCGGCGCACGAGCTCGTAACCGTCGAGGCGCGGCAGACGCGTATCGCTCAGGATCAAATCCGGAGTCGAGAACTCGATCTTGGCGAGCGCATCGGCGCCGTCAGATGCAGTCGTGACGTTGTAGCCCGCCTTTTTCAGACTGACTTCGAGCACGCGCACACTGCGCGGATCCGCATCGACGAGAAGGAGCTGTTTCTTGGCCACTGAAGCCTTCCGAAGACGTTCCTGCCTGCCCCCAGAGCGGGCATCGGGCGCTGAGCGTGACGCTCATTGTGCCCAGGGATCGATGATCTCGCTACCTCCTAGAGACTTGGCGCCGGCTTTCTTGTTCGGAGGCGGGCGAACGGCGCGCCGGGGTCGCTCGCTCCTGGGTAGTCGCGGGTGGGTGGTAGGCGCCGGCTCGTGTCGTTCTGGCTCGGCGCTGCTCGAAAGCCCCGGTCCGGCGGCCGTGGGGGCGGCCGCGTTTTCGTCGGGAAGCGCTCTGGGCACGGCGGTTTGCGCCGGCAGAGCCGACGCAGCGCCCGACGAGATCGACGTGGGCCTCTTCAACCAGGCCACTCCGGCCCAAGCGACGCCTGCCACGAGCCCCAAAGCGGCCAGCGTCACCACGACCGCCTTGCGGAGGCGGGCCGCTCTCGGCTGCGGGTCAAACGCGCGCAGCTCATCACGAGTGGGCGCCTCCAGCTGATCGGCGAGCCGCACCGTGGGCACCGGCTCCCGCCGTGCGGAGGGCCGAACCTCGACCGAGCCTTGCTCCGTGAAGCTGATCACGCTGTGTAGTGCGGCGATCAGCTCCGCCATGCTGAGATAGCGCTCGGCGGGCTTCTTCTTCAAACAGCGCAGCAGAATGTCTTCGAGCGCGCCGAGCGCCTTGTGGCTCGGCAGAAGCTCGCTCAGACGCGGCGGTTCGACGTACATGTGCTTCGTGAGTACGCCCATGTAGCTGTCGGCCTCGAACGGGACCTGACCCGTGAAGACCTCGTACATCACGATTCCGAGCGAATAGATGTCGGAGCGTTGATCCACCTGCTCGCCGGCGGCCTGTTCTGGACTCATGTAGTGGGGCGTCCCGAACACCATGCCCGCCCGCGTGAGCCGGCTCGCGCCGGCGACCTTGGCCAGCCCGAAGTCGAGCACCTTCACGATATCCCGGTCGGCCGTGACTTCGGCGACCTGGATGTTGTCCGGCTTGAGATCGCGGTGAATGACCCCTGCCTCGTGTGCCGCAGCGAGCGCCTCCGCGACCATCAACAAGAGCCGGACCGCCCGCGCGGCGGGCAGCGGTCCTCCGCTGTGCAGGACCCAGCTCAGCGGCCGGCCCTGCAAGAGCTCCATCACGAAGTAGGGTTGTCCGCTGGGCAGACTGCCGAAATCCGTGATCTGCACCACGCCCTGATGCACCACGGCGGCAGCCGCTTTGGCCTCCTGAATGAAACGCGCAGAGAGCTCGGCATCGGCCGCCATGTCGCGGCGCAACGCCTTCAGCGCGAACTGCCGGCCGAGGGCGACGTGGCGGACGCGGTAGACCGTACCCATGCCGCCCTCGCCGAGCACCTCGAGCACGTCGTAACGCTTGTCGATCACCGTACCGAGCAGCGGATTGGCGCTCGGATTCCAGGAGCTGGACGCTACCAGCGGCTCTCCGTCGAACGGGCAAAAGCGCGCGTCAGCGCCCGAGAAGTGATGATGACAGACCGGGCATTGGGCGGCAGTCGTCA
>DATDJP010000272.1:0-15814 GCA_036520475.1 Polyangiaceae bacterium
GTGTTTTCGATGACGTTGGCGTCCAGGATCAAGCCGCCGAACGCGATGCCGGCGGTGTGGCAGCGCCCGGACGAGCACGTGGGTACGAAGATGTCGTGCATCAGCCCGTCCAGCGCGTACTCGTCCGGATGAAGCCCGATCCTGTCGGCGTTGCTGCTGTCGTCCGACCCGCACGCGACGAGCAGCACCGCTGCGAGCAGCGGCGCGGCCAATGAAGTCGAGCCGGCGCGGGCGCTCAAAACACCAGACCGCCGCCCAGGTGCGCGCCCCAGTACTTACCAGTGTCGAAGGCGAAGCCCAGCGTTTCGTCGAGGTTGACGGTGAAGCGCGCGTTCAAAAAGCCGCCGCCCACGTCGAAGCGGGCGTAGGGCTCGAGCGCCACCTGAGCACCATCCCCAATGTCCCCGGAGCAGGCGACGGGGAGCCGGGCTCCCACCAGTAGCTCGTCCGTCGCGTACACGCCCGCACCGGGCGCGACCTGCACGAAGAACTCGGTGTCCTTGGAGACGACGTCGCTCGTGAAGAGAAACAACACCGGCATCGCGTCGACGCCGAGCACCACGGGATCGCCGATCTCGATCCTCAGCGGTGCGGCCAAGGCCATCGCGTGCGGGTACCAGAGGTGAAGGTCCTGCAGGCCGTACGTCGCCGCGGTCACGGCGCCTGCGGCTGCGTCCGGATACTCATCGGTGCCGATGGGCAGCGTGACGCCGAGCCCCGCCTTGTAGCGCAGCGTTCCCTCCAGGTGCACTCGCCCTATTCCGAGGTAAGGGTTTCCGACCGCCAAGGCGTCCTCCCGTTCGCTACGCACACCGCCAGCGGAATCGTCAGTGTACAACGTCTTCAGTGAGCTGTACGCGATGGGAAGCAAGGCCTCGAGCTCGAGCGAATCGCTGACGCGGTACCCGGCGCCGAACGTTGCGGCGGCGGTCGTGACGGCCTCCTGCGTGTAAAAGGTCGCTTCTGTCCAGGCGCGAACCCTCTGGTCCCCCATGCCCAAGCCCGCCCCCTGAAAGCCAGAGGGCGCGGCGAACGCAGGATTGGCGGCCGCTGCCGCGTTGGCAAAGGCGCTCAACGCGCAACCCAACGTCAGTCCAAGCGTTCTACGGTGCATGAAAAGCCCCCTCCCGGATTGGTCAACGTGATTCAAAATGCCAAATACTCGCATTCAGCCGCGTGAGCCGTCTCGTTGCGGTACCTCGCGGACGTTAACCTACTATCATCGATCAAAACACCAGACCGCCGCCCAGATGTGCCCCCCAAACCTTGCCCTCGTCGAACGCGAAGCCGAGCGGTTCATCGAGGTTCACGGTGAAGCGCGCGTTCAAGAAACCGCTGCCAACGTCGAGGCGCGCGTACGGCTCGACGGCGACTTGAGCATTGTCGTAACTGTCGCCGGTGACGGCCCAAAAAATCGGCAGCCGCGCGCCGATCAGGAGCGCGTCCGTCGCGTACACACCGGCGCCGGGCGCGACCTGCAGAACGAACTCCGCATCGCTATCCCGGTAGGGTTCGTCTTCCGTCGAGATCATGACGATGGGCGTGGCGTCGACGCCGAGGACGAAAGTATCACCTCCCTCGACCCTCAGCGGCGCGGCGATGCTCAGGACGTCCGGGGCCCACAGGTGGGCGTTCTGCCAGCCGTAGGTCGCGGGCGCGAGCACGACGGCGGTTCCTGCAGGGTATTCATCCGCAGCGATGGGAAGCGTAACACCAAGGCCTGCCTTGTAGCGCAGCGTGCCGTCCAGGTTGACTCGGCTGATTCCGAGATACGGGTTGCCGATCCCGAACCCATGGTCGCGCTCGCTGTGCGAGAAGTGGCCGCCGAGATCGAAAAACTCGACTGAGACGTACGAGAACGGCAGCATGGCTTCGAGCTCGAGCGAGTCCGTGACGCGATAGCCGGCACCGAGCGTCGCCGCTGCGACCGTGAAGTACTCCTGGGTATGAAAGGCCGTTTCCGTCCAGACGCGTCCTTTCTGGTCCCCCAGGCCCAAGCCCGCGCCCTCGAAGCCGGATGGCGCTGCGAACGGCGGCTCGGCGGCGGCAGCAACGTTCGCGTAAGCGGCCAAAATCAAACCCAAAATCAGCCCAAATTGGTTGCGCATGAAAATACCTTCGGGAAGGGTGGCGGTTGCGAAATGCAATGACCCGTCGCATTCAGTTACGCTCCGTGAGCCGTATTGATTCCGTTTGCCGGCAGAAACGAACGTATCCTGTGCGTGCACCGGCTCCCCCCGAAGAGGTTTCATGTCGAAGCGCGACGCCCACGCCTATTCAACGAACTTGCTACCGCTCGCAGCGCGTTTGATCCGCGTCGCGACTCCCGGCGTGCTGATCGCGGCTTGTGGCACGACCAACCCGCACGGCGGACAAGGTGGAGCCGGTGGCTCCGGGGGCACACCAACGGACGCGGCTGCAGGCACGGGCGGCACGAGCAACCTGCCGGCCATCCCGCCGCCGCCTGTCGGTGGCACGCCTCAAGATGGTGGAGCCGCGTACCCGCAGTGCTACGGCGAGGGCAACCCGATGCTGCACGGCCCGTGCTGCTTGCGCGTGTTCTGCATCGAGCCGCCAGCGGGCCAGACCGCGTGCAAGCCAGCGAACGCCGTCACGTCACAAGAGATCGGTTACCCGAGCCTCGGCTCGGGAACGTGCATGTGCAGTGTGCCGGGACGTCCGCCGGGCTTTGGTGGACCGTACTCGCCCGAGAGCGCGCAGCAGTACAGCACCAGCCAGGGCTCGTGTTGTTACCTGGTGGGGCTGCAGTGGTGTACGGGGCGTCCCTTGATTATCGAGGGGCGCGGCGTAGTGGCCGAGCTCATCTCGAGTGCCGGCTGGGTTTGATCGCATAAAGAGGTTAGTCATGACGAAAACTAAAGCGCAGACATTTTCGACGGCTCTATCTCCGCTCGCGGCGCGCCTGATCCGCGTCGCGACACCGAGCGTGCTCCTCGCCGCGTGCGGCACGACGCCGCCGCATGGCGGTCACGGCGGCGCAGCGGGCGCGCCAACGGACTCGGGGAGCGCCGGCACGACCAGCGCGCGCGATCTGCCTCCGCCGCCCGCAGGAGGCTTCGCCGCCGATGGCGGACCCGTGACGGGTTACCCGCAGTGTTACAGCCTCGGTAGCGGGGGTTTTACAGGACCGTGTTGCTTGCACGTGCGCTGCGTCGAGCCGCAAGACGGCGACACGGAGTGCATGCCGGCCGACCAGATCACGTCGGCGGGATACCTCGGTCTCCCTGGCTCCTTCGGTTCCGGCAGTTGCCCCTGCGATGTCCCCTCTTACGGCGCGAAAATCACTGGCCTTTACACACGAGCGACGGCGCAGCCTTACAGCTCGACGCAAGGGCCGTGTTGCTATCTCGTGCCGTATCAAACCTGCGTGGGCCGGCCTTTGATCCTCGAAGGACGCGACGTGGTGGCTCCGCTGGCATTCAGCTCCGGCTGGGTGTGACGCGGCGCTGAGACGCGCATGGAGTCCGAGCTTCCCGAAGACGCGCGGCTTATCCTGGCCGCGCACTGGAGCGGCATGGCGCTGCTCGAGCACGCGTCGGTTGCTAGCTTTGCGCGGTTCTCACTGCAGCTGATGGCCGTCGGCGCGCCCGCTTCTTTGGTGGAAGCGGCGCACCGCGCCGCGCTCGACGAGATAGAGCACGCGCGCCTCACATTCCGCCTGGCTTCGCGCTACGAAGGTCGTCCGCTCGGTCCGGGGCCGTTGCCGTTCGACGGCGGCGTGGCCGTGGACGCATCGCTCGCGGCGCTCGCGGTTGCTACGGCGCGTGAAGGCTGCGTCGGCGAAACCGTCGGCGCTGCCGAAGCCAACGCGCTATTGGAGCGCGCCCGCG
Organism: Polyangiaceae bacterium; assembly: GCA_036520475.1. GTDB lineage: Bacteria > Myxococcota_A > Polyangia > Polyangiales > Polyangiaceae > DATDJP01. The sequence goes on from DATDJP010000272.1 coordinate 3,852, forward strand.
ATCCCGAAGTGCGGGCCGCGCTGGCGCTCATCGCGCGCGACGAGGCGAGCCACGCCGAGCTCGCCTGGCAAACCGTGCGCTGGGCGCTCGATCAGGGCGACGACACAGTGCGGCGCGCCGTGGCTGGGGCGTTCAGCGACGAGTTGCAGCGGCCACTGGGGGGCTCGGATTCGGCGGATCTCGTCGCGCACGCGGACGTATTGGCCGATCACGGCACGTGGTTGCCGTCTGCGCTAGGCAGCATTCGCCGCCGTGCGATAGACGAGGTCGTGCGGCCCGCGCTGCAGGCCTTGCTGACGGCCGCGTGACCCGCGTCGGCCCGACCAATCCCCTTCGACGTGCGCGGGAGGAAATAGCACAGTGAAGCGTCACGCGCCTGCTGCTGAACGCAACAAGCTGCCGATCCTCGAGGCGCTCCAAGCAGAGCTTCCGAGAGCCGGCACGGTGCTGGAAATCGCGAGCGGATCTGGCCAGCACGCCGCGTTCCTCGCTCGTCACTTGCCGGACATCGTGTGGCAACCCAGCGATCGGGATCCCGGCGCGCTGATCAGCGTTGGCGCGTACGTGAATGACGCCGCGCTGCCGAACTTGCTGCGTCCCATCGCGCTCGACGTGCTTCGGTCACCGTGGCCGGTCGAGGCCGCGTCGGCGGTCGTGTGCATCAATATGATCCACATCGCGCCGCTCCGCGCTTGCCTCGCGCTGCTGAAGGGCGCGCGTGCGGTGCTCGGGCAAGGCGCGCCGCTCGTTCTATACGGTCCGTATGTCATCGACGGCGACTTCGGTGCCGAGAGCAACGTGGCGTTCGATCAGCGCCTGCGTGGCGAGAATCCGGAGTGGGGAGTGCGCGAGCTCCGGCACGTCGAGCGCGAAGCGAACGCCGCCGGCCTGCACCTGACGAACGTCGTGCCCAGACCCGCCAATAACCATGTGGTCGTGTTCCGAGCCCGGTAGCCCGTTGCCCCGGCGACCCCGCAACCCTGGGGCGATGGCCCTCACTTCAGCTCGAACGAGTCCTCTTCCAGGTCTTCGGCTTGCAGGTCTTCGGCTTGCAGGTCTTCGGCTTGCAGGTCTTCGGCTTGCAGGGGCCGGGAAATTCGGTACTTTTCGCCGAGCCAGTTGCCGAGATCGATGAGCTTGCAACGCTCCGAGCAGAACGGCCGGGGCCCAAAATCCGACGGCACGTCCTCGAGCACGGTTCGACAAAGTGGGCAAGAGATGCGCACGTCTGAGGGCTAGCACGCGCGCCGCGGCAGCGCCTATCGTCTTTGACCTCCTCTGGTACTAACGTGGCCGACCCCATGGCTGAAGATCTGCTGCTCGAAATAGGCGTCGAGGAGCTCCCCGCAACGTTCGTGGCGCGCGCCATCGACGCGCTGCCGGAGCTGCTCGGCCGGCGTATGAAGGAGCTGCGGCTAGCGCACGGTACGCTGCGTGCGTACGGCACCCCGCGGCGGCTGGCGGTCGTCGCGGAGCGCGTCTCGGAACGTCAACCGGATCTGGATGAACAGGTCGTGGGCCCTCCGTCACGGGTCGCGTTCGACGCCGAGGGCCGGCCTACCAAGGCAGCGGAGAGCTTTGCGGCCAAGGTCGGCTGCGGCCTCGAGGCGATCGAACGCATTCAGACGGACAAGGGCGAGTACGTCGCGGCTCGTCGCCGGGCCGAGGGAAGGAGCGCGCGTGAGCTCCTGCCGGCGGCGCTGGAGCAACTCTGCGCGGAGGTCCCGTTTCAAAAGGCGATGCGCTGGGGCGACGGAGACACGGCGTTCGGCCGCCCCATTCGCTGGCTCCTGGGGCTACTCGGTGAAACGCCGCTGAATTTCGCGTTCGCTGGCGTGCGCTCGGCGGCCACGACCATGGGTCACCGCTTTCTCGCGCCGCGCACCATCACCATCGCGCGGCCGGCGACCTATCTTTCGACCCTGCGCGAGCAGCACGTCCTCGCGGACGGTAACGAGCGCCAGCGGGTGATGCTGGAACGGCTGCATGAGGCCGCTCGCGCGGCGGGCGGTGTGCTCATCGAGGATGAGTTTCTGGTCGCGGAGAACAGCTCCCTGGTGGAGGAGCCGTACGTGATCGCCGGCGGCTTCGAGGCCGAGTACCTGGCGCTCCCCGAGCGAGTCATCTTGCAGGTCGCCAAGGGACACCAGCGCTACTTCGGCGTGCGCAGCGAGCAGGGCGTGCTCTTGCCCGTGTACCTCGCCGTGGTGAACACCGCGCTCAAACCGGAGAACATCCGTCGCGGCAACGATCGCGTGATGCGCGCCCGGCTGGCGGACGCGAAGTTCTTCTACGACGAGGATTTGAAGACGCCGCTCGCCGGGCGCCGGCCCGCCCTCGACGGCATCGTCTTTCAGAAGAAGCTCGGCAGCATCGGAGACAAGGTGGCGCGCATCGAACGGCTCGTGCCGGCGCTCGCGCAGGAGCTCGCCCTGTCCCAGGAGGTCAGCGAGCGCGCGCAGGCCGGAGCTCGAGTCGCCAAGGCCGACCTCGTCACGTTGATGGTCGGCGAGTTCCCCGAGCTGCAGGGCGAGATGGGCCGGGCCTACGCCCGCGCGCAGGGCATCGCAGAGGGTGTGGCGGACGTGATCTCCGAGCACTACCAGCCGCGGGGCACGGACGACGCGACGGCCCCGAGCGACGCCGGCGCTTTGGTCGCGATTGCCGATCGGCTCGACACGCTGGCGGGCTGCTTCGGAATCGGCTTGATGCCCACAGGGGCCGCGGATCCGCTGGCCCTGCGTCGGGCGGCCATCGGGCTGCTCCGCACCCTCCTGGACAAGTCGTGGGGTTTATCGCTCAGTCGCGCGGTCCGCGCGGCCCATGCGGGCTTTCCGCCCGGGAAGCTCGACTTCGACGAGAACGCCACGGTCGACAAGCTGATGGGATTTCTACGCGCGCGCCTGCGCGGCATCCTGAGCGACAGCCTGCCCGGAGACGTGGTGGACGCCTGCCTGGCGAGCGCCGCGGACCGGCCGCTCGACGTGGCTCGGCGTGCACGCGCGCTGGCGGCGATCGTGCCAGAGGTGCGGGCACTGGCCGGCGAGGTCTTCAAACGGGCGGCCAACATCGCGAAAGAGGCTCCGGAGGGCGAACCCGAGGACCCGTCGCACCTCCAGGCGGAGGTGCACGCTTCCGAGAAAAAGTTGTTCGTAAGCTTTGCCGAGTTGCGACAGACTCTGAGCACAAGTATCTCTGACGGCAACTACGAGCCGGCACTGCGGGCAATCGCAGATTTTTCGCCGGTGCTCGAGCAGTTTTTCAATGACGTATTCGTGATGGTCGAGGATGCCAACTTGCGCGCCAACCGACTGCGGTTGATGCGCAGCATCCACTCGACCTGTTCGAAACTGGCGAACTTCAACCTGCTCGCCAAACGAGGAGACGCATGACGACCGGCAAGATGATCTATCGCTTCGGTGGCGGCAAAGCCGACGGCAAAGCGGAGCAAAAAGCGCTGCTCGGCGGCAAGGGCGCGAACCTGGCCGAAATGAGCAACCTGGGCATCCCCGTGCCTGCAGGTTTCACCATCACCACGGAAGTGTGCATCGAGTACTTCCGCGCGGGCAGCAAGATGCCGGAGGGCCTACGCAAGGGCGTCGAAGAGGCGATGGCCTGGCTCGAAAAACAGCAAGGCAAGCGCTTCGGCGACCCGGAGAACCCGCTGCTCGTCAGTGTTCGTTCCGGCGCGCGCTCCAGCATGCCCGGCATGATGGACACCATCCTGAACCTCGGCCTGAACGACGCCGCCGTTCAGGGCCTGATCAAGCGTACGGGCAACGAGCGCTTTGCGCTCGACTCGTACCGGCGCCTGCTCACGATGTTCGGCGACGTGGTGCTCGACGTGAAGCACTCGAACTTCCATCACGCGCTCGACGAGGCGCGCCGCGCCGTCGCGCGCCAAAAGGGCATCGAGATCCCGACTGATCTCGAAGAGCTCGCGCGCCAGGTCCCGGATTCGATGCTCGGTGCAGAGCAGCTCGCGCGCGTGGTGAGCGACTACCAGAAGATCCTCGTCGAGAAGTCGAGCGGCTTCCCGAACGATCCGTTCGATCAGCTGATGGGCGCCATCCGCGCCGTGTTCGAGAGCTGGCACAACGATCGCGCCAAGTTCTATCGCAAGATGCACGGCATCCCGGACGACTGGGGAACGGCCGTCAACGTGCAGGCCATGGTGTTCGGCAATTTGGGCGACACGAGCGCCACGGGCGTCGCCTTCACCCGCGACCCGAGCACCGGCGAGAAGCGCTTTTTCGGCGAGTGGCTGCCGAACGCTCAAGGCGAAGACGTGGTGGCCGGTATCCGTACCCCGCGCCCACTGGCGAAGACGACCGACTCGGCCGGCGCCTCTCTCGAGGAGCTGATGCCGGAGAGCTACCGCGAGCTGTTCGCAATCCAGGACAAGCTCGAGCGCCACTTCCGCGACATGCAGGACATCGAGTTCACGATCGAGGACGGCAAGCTGTTCCTGCTGCAGACGCGCAACGGCAAGCGCGCCGGCCGCGCAGAAGTGCGCATCGCGGTGGAGATGGTCGCCGAGAAGCAGATCAGTGAAGAAGAAGCGCTGCTGCGCGTCGATCCGAATCGACTCGAGGAATTGCTATTTCCGTCCATCGATCCGCGCGCGAACGCGAAGTCCGTCGCCAAGGGCCTGCCGGCGTCGCCGGGCGCGGTCACGGGCCACATCGTGTTCAGCGCGGACGAAGCGGAGGAGCGCGCCGAGAAGGGTGATCCTGTCATCCTCGTGCGCATCGAGACGTCACCCGAGGATCTGCACGGCATGAAAGCCGCACGCGGCATTCTCACGGCACGCGGCGGCGCCACGAGCCACGCGGCCGTCGTGGCGCGCGGCATGGGCCGCTCGTGCGTCGTCGGCTGTTCCTCGCTGTCCATCGACTACGAGCTGCAATTGATGACCGCGCGCGCTCAGGGCCAGAGCATCGTGCTTCGCGCTGGGGATCTCATCACGATCGACGGCTCGAGCGGTAACGTCTACTCGGGCAACGTTGCAAAAATCGACCCCGAGCTCACCGGTGACATCGAGCAGCTGCTCGTCTGGGCAGACAAGATCCGGCGCATGCGCGTGCGCACGAACGCCGACACGCCGGCGCAGGCCAAGAAAGCCCGCAGCCTGGGCGCCGAAGGCATCGGCCTGTGCCGCACCGAGCACATGTTCTTCGAGGAGGACCGCATTCCGGCCATGCGAGAAATGATCCTCGCTGGCGACAAGCCGGCGCGCGAGAAAGCGCTCGCGAAGCTCTTGCCCTTTCAGACCGGCGACTTCGTCGAGCTGTTCCGTGAAATGCGCGGATTGCCAGTGAATATTCGGTTGCTCGATCCGCCGCTCCACGAGTTTTTGCCGCAGGAGCCCAAGCAGGTGGAAGACCTGGCGAGCATGATGGGCGTTTCGCCTGCGGACATTACGCTCAAGGTGCAAGAGTTGCATGAGTTCAACCCGATGCTCGGGCACCGCGGTTGTCGACTGGCCATCACCTATCCGGAGATGTACGCCATGCAGGTGCGCGCAATCCTGCAGGCAGCCTGCCAGGTCCAGAAAGAGGGCGTCGAAGTCCTGCCGGAGATCATGATCCCGCTGGCGCTCAGTGAGGCGGAGCTCATCGAGATGCGCGTCATCGTCGATCGCGTGAAGGAAGAGGTCTTCTCGGAGAACAAGACCAAGGTGCCGTTCAAGTTCGGCACGATGATCGAGCTGCCGCGCGCCGCCCTGCGCGCCGATGAGCTCGCGCGCAGCGCGGAGTTCTTCTCCTTCGGGACGAACGATCTGACGCAGACGGCGCTCGGTTTGTCGCGCGACGACGCGGGCCGCTTCTTGCCGACTTACGTCGAGAAGAAGATCCTCGGTAAGGATCCGTTCGTGTCTCTGGATCGCGACGGCGTGGGAGAGCTCGTGCGCATCGCCGTCGAACGGGGCAGAAAGACGCGCCCGAATTTGAGCATCGGAATCTGCGGCGAGCATGGCGGTGACCCGGCCTCCATCGACTTCTTCGACGAAGTCGGGCTGGGATACGTGTCCTGCTCCCCGTTCCGCGTCCCCATCGCGCGCGTCGCCGCCGCGCAGGCCACGCTCAGGCGCCGCAAGAACGACTGAGACACGATGGACGATCCCGCCAACCCGCACAATACGTGCCGCATCGTGGAGGGGCGTCTACTCGAGATCGACGTCGCGGGTGGCTACAACAAGGTCGCCGAAGTGACGGAGATGATGGCGATGATCGCGCGGGAATTCGGCGCGACTCCCGCGCGGACGCCGATCGTCATCGCTGCCGATTGGCGTCCCTGCAAGCTGTTCACGCCGGATGTCGCCGAGCGTGCCGTGGGGATGCTGACTGCCGTAAATCCGCGCATCGAACGCAGCGCCATCCTGCATCGTGACGATCAAGCGACCAGCGTGCTGCAGGTGATGCGCCTCATCAAAGAGGCGCAGTCGCCGCACCGGCGCGTGTTCACGAACCCTTTCGAGCTGCAGAGCTGGCTCGGCGAGGTGTTGAACGACACCGAGCGCGAACGGCTGCGCGTGTTCCTCGGCCAGCGGCACTGACTCGGCAAGGCCGGGCTTGCAAGCGAGCAAGTCCGGCCCTGGTCTGCCACCGCGGGCGGCCAAGGAAGCGAAAGAAGCTAGTACCTCGATTCACTCGAATCGAGGTACGTCACGACGGTTGGTGCTCGAGTCAGATGAGCCCATGGCGCAGGAATTTCGAGGCCCTTGCCCGTCAGGGGCCTCGAAATTCCCATCGCTTCGATGGACTCGAGGCACTAGTGCTGCGCGCGGAGCTCGTGTTCGGCTCTGAGCCAGTCGTTCAGATCGGCACCGTGTGTGCCGCCGCGAGCCTGGTAGAGCTCGAAGGCGCGGCGCGCGATCTCGGCGTGGCCGGGTAGCCGAACGGGCTTTGCCAAGAGCACGTCGTTGACGGGTTTCTCTGCGAGCACGTCCGCGCGCGACTTGCGCGGGGCGGCGGTCTTACGGGCGGCGTTCGATCGAGCCATGAGGGATCCTCCGAATGAGTTCCCCTGGGCGCTAACAGCTTCGCCCGTGGACGGGCAAATTCCCGGCGTGCGCTCAGCTTGCTAGCGCTGCGCTCGCCGCTTCGATCGTGGCATCGATGTCGGATTCGCTGTGCGCTGCGGAAATGAACGCAGCTTCGAATTGCGATGGCGGCCAGTACACGCCGCGCGCGACCAGGCCGCGATGCCACGTCCCGAACCGCGCGGTGTCGCACTTGGCGGCCTCGAGCCAGCTGCGTACGGGGCCGCCATGAAAGAACACTGTCAGCATGGATCCCACGCGCTGGACGCAGCTCGCAACGCCGCGGTCGCGCAGCGCACGCGTGAGACCTTCCTCGAGGCGCGCGCCGAGGCTCTCGAGCTTGGTGTACACGGCGGGCCCGAGCTCCGCGAGCGTGGCGAGGCCGGCGCTGATGGCTATTGGGTTTCCGCTCAGCGTGCCGGCCTGGTACACCGGGCCGAGCGGCGCGACCCGCTGCATGATCTCCGCACGACCGCCGTACACGGCCAGCGGCATGCCTCCGCCGACCACTTTGCCGAGGCAGGTGAGCGCAGGTTTCAAACCGAAACGTTCCTGCGCTCCCCCTGGTGCGAGCCGTGAGCCTGTCATCACCTCGTCGAAGATGGAGAGCGCCCCGTGCTTCTCGCAGAGCTCGATCACGCTCTCCAGAAAGCCGGGCGCCGGCGGCACGCAGCCCATGTTTCCCGCCACCGGCTCGACGATCACGGCAGCGATGCGCGAGCCCTGCGTGGCGAACAGCTCGGCCAGCGCCGCGCGATCGTTGTAGGCCAGGGAGGCGGTGTTGGAGACGACCGCCTGCGGCACACCGGCGGAGTCCGGGTTTCCGAACGTGGCGGCCCCGCTCCCGGCTTTGACGAGCAGCGCGTCCGAATGGCCGTGATAGCCGCCGTCGAATTTAACGATCACGTCGCGCCCGGTGAACCCGCGCGCGACGCGCAGCGCGCTCAAGGTGGCTTCGGTGCCGCTCGACACACACCGCATCATCTGCATGGTCGGGTACAGCTCGCGAATCTTCTCCGCGAAGCGCACCTCCAGCTCCGTCGGTGCGCCGAAGGAGAGCCCGCGGGTAGCCGCGTCTTGCACCGCGCGCACCACGGCGGGGTGCGCGTGTCCCAAGATCGCAGGACCCCACGAGCCGACGTAATCGATGTATTCCCGTCCCTCGACGGACACGATCCGCGAACCCGACGCGCGATCGATGAACAGCGGGTGGCCGCCCACGGCGCGGAAGGCGCGAACCGGGCTATTCACGCCGCCCGGGAGTAGTTGTTCGGCACGGGTCAGCAATTCTTCGGACGTGCGCTGCGTCATGCCACGGTTCTAACGCATTCCAGGCTTCCCGGACTACGGTCCGTCGAAGGCTACGTCCAGGTTGACGTTCAGCGCGCCGAGCCACTGGCGGTATTCGCCCCCCGCGTCCGGCGAGCGCGACGGACGCTCGACGTCCGCCAGCGTGTTTTTGCCGTTGGTATCGCGATTGAAGTAGAAGATGTGCAGATAGGACGCGGCCAGGTGCAGATTGGGCAAGAGCTGCACGCGCGCGCCCAGGGCGGCGGACACGTGGTTCGCGTCCACGAACGTTGGCTCGAGCGTCTCGTCGGGGACGGCGTTCGAGTCGAAGCCGAGCCCGGCAAAGCCTTCGACGCGCGGATTGAACCAGTAACTGACGCCTGCGCGCACGCCGAAGGCGTCGTTCCAGTCACGCGGCAGGTTCTGGATGACGCCGCTGTCTTCGGAGGCGGAGCCGTCGGCGTTGATTTCGCACGGCTCGCCCTGTTCGACGATGCATTGACGATCGAGGGAGCTCCAGCGGGTCAAGTCACCGAAGAGCCGCAGCTCGAGATCCTCCCTCGGCCGGTAACGCACGCCGAGACGGTAGATGTCGGGCAGATCCTGCTCGACGTCGATCTCGTCTTCGGCGAGCGATCCGGCGTAGTAGTTGCGCAGCGTGCCCTGGAGGCGCATCCCGCCGGAGATGTTGGGTCGCGCCTGGTAGGACGCGCCGATCCAGAGCGTATCGCGGATGGCCTGGTACATGGCGCCCACGCCGAAGCTCGCCTGCCAGCCGGCGGCGTCGAGCTGTGAGCGCCCTTCCTGATCGAGGTCGGTCGTCGCGAGCACCGTGCGCGCGCGAATCGTGTCGATCGTCGAGCGGATCAGGTTGCCGGAGACGCCGAGGGAGAGCCCGCTCTCACCGAGCCGATACGCCGCCGCGAGCGTGAAGTACATGGAGCGGATCTCGCCGTTGATGGTGTGCCAGCGCTGCACGCCGTCGACCGGACCGGGGTACGTGGGGTTGTCGGCGAAGTCGTCATTTTCATCCCACGACGTCGCGCCGCCGAAGGGGACGTACGCGCCGAGCCCGAACGAGAAGTCCGCGATGCGCGTGGTCACACCCGCCATCGGCGCCGCTGCAAAGTTCAGCAGAGTCGCCCTTCCACTGTTTGCGCCTTCGGCGCCGGCAGGCTCCGGCGCATCCGAGGGCGCGCGTTCGTGTTCGAAGGTAACGCGCCGGATCGCGAACAGTCCGTCCACGTAGAAGTGCGTGCCCCGGCTCTCCGCGATCCCGGCCGGGTTGTAGTAGAGGGCCGTCGCGTTCGTCGTCGTGGGGTGACCGTGTTCGCTTCCGAAACGCGCCGTCGAGAATCCGGCGGCGTGCGCCGTACCTTCGCTGGTCGCCAGCAGCAGCAGGGCTGCCGCGCCGAGCCAACACGAATTCAAAGCTGCGCGCTGTCGCCTCATCTTTTGGGACTCCGTACGGTTCACGCGGATCAGAGCGGATCCGGCGGGTCGCCCGCGCAGTTGATGGTGAGTTCGGGCAGTGAGCTGGGGTCTTGAATACGCCGTGCCGTCCAGGTCGAACCGTTGAGTTCGAGAGCCGTCGGCTCGCTGACCGCGCCGCTCACGGCCCCACACAAGAACTCGACGCTGCCGGTCGCCGGATCCGGTGCGCAGAGCTCGCCGCCGAGCGTGATCACAGCGACGATGGATTGACCGGGCAGAATTGGATCGGCTTCGCCTGCCACGGTGACCTGCCCGAAGTCGAGCGTGAACGGCACGCCCGCCGTGGTCTCCGCACGCCCCGCCGAGGTGCCCACGGGCGTTTGCCGGTCCGTGGCGCTCAGCGGCTGCAGGTCGAGGCTGAAGCGCAGCTGGTTGGGCGGGGCTGCAGAGGCTTCCATGGTCGCCACGAACACGATGGGCGTTTTCGGACTGAAGGCAGCCGACACGGCCAGCAAGTAGTCGCCGGCGAGCTCGCTCGCGCTCGGCAGGCCGGGCTGGCAGGTATTGCCGCCACCTGGTCCGCCCTCGTGCGTGCGCTCGTAGCGCTCCTGGAAGTCCTCCAGTTTTTGACGCGTGTCGACGCAGGCGCTGACCGCGATCAGGAGTGTAAGCAGCTCTGCGCCGCGCATGCCGAACCGGCTAGCGGTGCGACCTGCCCGAGGCGAAAAGCAACAATCGTCGCGATAACGCGCCACCTCACCCCGATTAACGCGCTTCATGCGGTTCACGGCGCCCTTGGTATCAAGATGCGTGCCGACAGTCATCCGTGACTCGAGCCAGCTCATCCACATGTTGATACCCTCCGCGGATGACCTCGCCCGCACACGAGCTCGAGAAAAGCGTTGTCATGATCGAGACCGCCGCGACTCGCGCCGCAGCGGGGTTTCGCTCCATGTCGCCTGCAGTGCTCAACATCCGGGAAAAAGCGCCGCACCTGGCCGTGCGCTTGTTGCCGACCCTGGTTGATCTGCGCGATGCCATAGAAACCCTGGTACGGGCTGCGGAAGTCGAGCGCCGGGCATGAAAATCACGTCACGGGCTGCTCGAGCAGCAGAGTGCTGGCAAACAGCAACACTTTGCTATCCGGCTCCGCCGATTCGCGGAACCGGACCTCGACGAAGATGGTGCGGCCGCGCCGATTCACGATCTGTGTCTCGATCACGAACCGCGGCCCCAGCACCGGCTCGAAGTATTCGACGTGGAGGTTCAGGGTGACGAGCCAGCCATGTGAGCGATCCGCCTTGAAGCCGGCGCTCACGGTGCGCAGCGCGACCAGGTCGATGTACGCCGGAGCAAATCCGCCGAAGAGCTGTCCTCGAAAATTCTGAACGGCCGGCACGAGCGGCACATCGACGATCAAGCGCCCCTCCTGTTCGGAGAGGAGGCGCCAGTCCGGCCCATTCAGAAAATCACCCGCGGGGTGCCCGGGACCCATGAGACGGCCGGGCGCCGCGTCGCGCCAAATGGCGCGCACGTAATCGGGAACCGTCATACGCGCCGCAGCTTAGAGCGACTTTCAGTCGCTCGTCACAAAGAAAACCTCCCCGCGCTGAGCAGAATGGGCCAAGCGGAGCGCCAAACGAGCTCTCGCCCCATCGGGAGCTCGTTTGGCGCTGTCACGATCGAAGGCGAAGCGCAGCGGCGCATCACTGGAGGCTGGCTTCCAGCGAAATCTTCGGACCCGCCAGCGCCTTGGAAACGGGACACGTCTTCTTGGTTTCTTCGGCGATGCTCTGGAACTTGGCAGCGTCGACGCCGGGAACGCGGGCCTTGGTGGTGAGCTTGATGTTCGTGATCGTGAAGCCCTCGCCATCCTTGTCGAGTGCTACGTCGGCCGAGGTTTCGACGCTCTCTGGATTCAGCCCGGCTTTGCCGAGGTTTGCCGCGAGCGCCATCGAGAAGCATCCCGCGAGCGCCGCGCCGATCAGCTCCTCCGGATTGCTACCTTTCTCTCCGGCAAAGCGCGTTCCGACTGAAAACGGAGTATCGCTGCCGTGCGCTGGCTTCATGGAGCCGCGCCCTTCTTTCAGACTGCCTTCCCAGCGCGCCGTGGCTTTGCTCACACTCATGGGACACCTCCTTGGGCGTTGAACGCCGAGCCAGGAACCTGCGGCCCTGGCGCGCCGTGTCAACC
>DATDJP010000273.1:0-2294 GCA_036520475.1 Polyangiaceae bacterium
TGCCTCGCGGGCGCTCGTAGCTCGGCCTTCTTCAATGGGCCGCGCAGGCGTGACATCAGCGGGCCGGATTGGGGCCACGACACCCACACAAGTCGGTGGGGAGAGCTTACGAGGCGTGTGTCAGGATGAGAACTGCACCCAAACGTCAGACCTCGAAGCATCGAGGCCAATTGGTACTTGGGGACGGGTTCTGACCTGTCCGGCGCCCCGAAGTCACGAACACGGACGCGATTTTACACACCGCGCGGCGAGCGCACGTGGGGATAGGTGGATGTCTGCCCGCCCGGTGTTGCGTCCGCCTGCACGAGCACCACTTCTTCTCTGAGCCCGCCGAGCCAAGGGATCACATGGTGTAGCAGTTCCCGTACGAACCAAACTGGCACATTCGCCGCGGCGCCCGTGCAAACGGGAGAGCCACTGTGAATCGCGCGGGCGGCTCTTTCGGACGCGGATCGTCGATCTTCGGCGGCGGCTCGCCCGGCACTGGCCGCGGCCGCGGATCCTCTGCCGGCGGGCGTTCCGGCCGCGGATCCTCGACCGGACCTTTGCGCGTCGGCGGATCACGAACCGGCGGCTCCTTGTCTGGATTCTCGACGGGTGCGCGGGGCGGGGCTTGCTGGGACATGGTGCTCTCTCGCCCGCTCACCCGAGCCCGCCCGCCCCGATCGAAGGGGACGGCGTCGTCGGCTCGTGCGGAGCAGGGTTCGGCTCCGGAGGACGCACCGGTTCGGGCACTTCGGCCGGGGTCGGCGGGTTGATGGCCATTGGCGTCAATGTGAGCTGGCGTCAATGTGAGCCGGCACCTGGAGCTGTCCAGTATTTCAGGTGACAAAGTGAGCTCGTCCGCGCATGGCGACACTTGGTCACCAATTTGCTTCCGAAATGACTTCCACCAATTCAAAGGACGAAGTTCATGGCTCACGAGCGATATCGGACCTGCATCGACGCCTGCGAACGTTGTGCGGAAGAATGCGAACATTGTGCGACGGCTTGCCTGCACGAGGAGCGGGTGAAACAGATGGCCGACTGCATCCAGCTCGACCTCGACTGCGCGGACTCGTGCAGACTGGCTGCGGCCCTCATGAGTCGCGACAGCCGCTTCGCCGCGGAGTTCTGCGGGTTGTGCGCCGCTGTTTGCGACGCGTGCGCGAAAGAGTGTGCACGTCATCCGATGGACCATTGCCAGCGTTGCGCCGAGGCTTGCCGCCGCTGCGCGGAAGAGTGCAGAAAGATGAGCCAGACGTCGCGAGGTGCTGCAACCGCTCAGACGCAATCGGCTCGTGCGTGATCGCAACCTTCTGACAGCCGCTCTCGCGCTCGGCGTGCTCGGTGGCCTGTCGCGGAGCAGCAGATCAACGAGACCAGCGCGAGCGAAGCGGACGAGGATCTCTTGAAATCAGGAGTACCGCAGAACCGAAAGGACGTGCTGGAATCTGCCTCGTAGCAGGCGGAGCCAATGCACCGGCTGCACGCACGCTTGCCTCGATGAACGAGCCGCGCGCCTGCGACGGAGCTCGGCGGCTAAGCCCGCGCGTCGCGGGGTTCTCCTACTGCGTCTTGGCACGCTGCCCGGCGTCCGGCGTCTTCGACCTCGCGCTGCTCGCGTTCGTGCTCTGGCCGCAAGCCGCGCCCGAAACGAGCCGCGTACGCCTGCGTGAATTCAGCGCCGAGCAGGAACAGATGGGCCGAAAAGTACATCCACAGCAGCAGCACCACCACGGACCCCGCAGCCCCGTACGTCGCTGTGACAGCTGCCCGGCCCAGGTACCAACCCACCAGCAGGTTGCCCGCGTTGAACAGCACCGAAGTCAAGAGCGCGCCCACCCAGACGGAACGCCAGCCGATGCGCGTATCGGGAACGACCTTGAACACGATCGCAGAGGCCAGCGCGACCATGGCAATAGAGAACAACACCTGCGTGCCTTGGAGCACGAACCCCGCCACCGGCGAGTCGGCAAACAGCGCATCGTGCAGCCCGGTCAGGACGGCCCGCGACACGATCACGGCCAGGAGCAACGGTCCGGACGCAACGACCAGCGCGAAGGCGAACAGGCGCCGCTGAATATAGTCCTTTACGGTGTCCTTGAAGAACTTCTCCTGGTAAACGTCCACGTTCCAGATCACGTTCATGGCACTCCGGAGCTGGACCGTCAGCCGCGACGCGGTGAGCAGCGCGAGAGCCCCTCCGACGAGCGAAGCGAATCCTCCAGAGGTCGACGCCTCGTCGACCCAGACATTGACCGTGGAGGCAAACTGAGAGCCGAAGGATTCGTGCAGCAATCGCGTCATTCCAG
>DATDJP010000274.1:0-30004 GCA_036520475.1 Polyangiaceae bacterium
ACGTGGCCACCCTTGGCGCCGTGGCGGTTCCTCTGGGAGCCGCATCAAGGCGATTCGTTGGTTTCACCGAGGGTGGGCCCTGTGCGATTCACTCCGATTCACTCGCGCTGGGCGGGCTGTGTCCCGATGAACGAGGGCTAGAGCGTCGATCCGCGCTCGCGTTTGCGTTTCTTCTTCTTGCGGTCTTTACGGCGCAGCTTCTCGAGCGCCGTGCGCGGGCTCGAGGCAGTGGCGAGCGACTTCCCGCTCAGCGACAGGATTGGCTCGGTTTCCCGGGCGCGCTCTCGCGCGAGCTCCATGAAGCGCGCCTGACTGCGCAGCGCCAGCTCGCCGGGCCGGGTCGTGACCCTCTGGTACGTGCCGTCCTGTTGTAGGAGCCAGCCCTTGACCGTGTCGGCGCGCATGGTCCCGAGGATCTCGTCGATCACGCGGCGTTTGAGGCTCTCGTCGACGATCGGCCACATTACCTCGACGCGCCGTCGGAAGTTCCGCGGCATCCAATCCGCGCTCGAGCAATAGACCTCGTCCGCGCCGCCGTTCCTGAAGTGGTAGATGCGCGCGTGCTCCAGGAAGCGGTCGACGACCGCGTGCACGCGGATATGGGCGCTGATGTTCTTCACTCCCGGCTTCAGGCAGCAGATCCCGCGCACCAGGAGATCGATCTCGACGCCGTGTTGCGACGCGGCGTACAGCGCGGCGATCACGTCGGCGTCGACCAGGGCGTTCATCTTGGCGATGATGCGCGCCGGGCGACCAGCGCGCGCGTGCTCCGTTTCGCGCGCGATCAGCCCGAGCACGGCCTCGTGCAAGCCGAGCGGCGCGACGATCAGCTGATTCCAGCGCTGCGGCGCGCTGTAGCCCGTCAGGAGGTTGAAGAGCGACGTCGCGTCTTCCGCGAAATCCTCGCGCGCCGTGAACATCGAAATGTCCTCGTACGAGCGCGCGGTTTGCTGGTTGTAATTGCCCGTTGCCAGATGCACGTAGCGGCGCAGGCCGCTCTGCTCCTTGCGCACGACGAGCAGCACCTTGGCGTGCGTCTTGAATCCGAGCAGGCCATACATCACGTTCACGCCGGATCGCTCCAGCGCGCGCGCCCAGCGGATGTTGCTCTCTTCGTCGAAGCGCGCCTTGAGCTCGACCAGCGCGGTGACCTGCTTGCCGAGCTCGGCGGCGCGCTGCAGCGCGCGCACCAGCGGAGACTCACCGCCCGTGCGATACAGGGTCTGCTTGATCGCGAGCACGTGCGGGTCTTCCGCGGCTTGCCACAGGAAGTCTACGACGGCCTCGAACGATTCGTACGGATGGTGGAGCAGGACGTCCCGCTCGCGCAGGGTCTCGAACAGATCGTCCGAATCGCGCAGCGGTGGCACGTACACGGGAGCGTAGGCTTCGTCGCGCAGCTCGCGCCGGTCGTCGCCCTGCATGACCTCGCCCATGTCGCCGAGAAACAGCGGCCCGGGCACGGCGTACACGTCCTCCTCGGGGTCGAGGTCGAACTCGCGGCAAAGCCAGTTGATCGAGTCTTCCGGCGCCTGACCGCTGACTTCGAGCCGCACGGCATGGCCGCGCTCGCGCCGGCGCAGCTCGGCTTGCAAGGTGAGCAGCAGATCCTCGCCCTCGTCGTCATCGAGCTCGATGTCGAAATTGCGCGTGACCCGGAACGCGTATTCGCCGACCACGCGGAGCTGGGGAAAAATCATCTCCCGGTGCCGGAAGATCAAATCTTCGAGCAGCACGTAAGCACGCCGCACACCTTCGATCTGCACGCGCATCAGCCGCGGCAGCATGGTGGGAACTTGCACCACGCCGAACAAAGGCTCGGAGGCGTGCTCACGCTTCTCGAAGATCATCCCCACGTTGATGCTTTTGTTGCGCACGTGAGGGAACGGGTGCACCGGGTCGATCGCGATCGGCGTGAGGACGGGAAAGATGTCTTTCTTGAAATGTTGATCCAGCGCGTCGCGTTCCTTGACGGGGAGCTCGTCCGGCTTGATCAGCACGACGCCCACCTGCTTCAGCTCGGGGCGCACCGCTTTGTTCCAGATGCGGTACTGCGTCGCCATGAGCTCCTGCGCGCGCTGCGCAATCGACGCGAGCTGGCGCTCGGGTGGCATGCGGTCCGGCGGTAACTCCTCGACCTCGCCCGACAGCTGAGCTTGCAGGCCAGCGGCCCGCACCATGAAAAATTCGTCGAGGTTCGAGGCGAAGATGGCCAGGAACTTCAGGCGCTCGAAGAGTGGGACTCGGTCGTTGGCCGCTTCCGCGAGCACGCGCGCGTTGAACTCGAGCCAGGAGAGCTCGCGGTTGATGTAGAGCCCCGGATCGTCGAGCCGAGCGGTGGCGGCGCTGACCGGCGTGGCGGCCGGGACACTGAGGGCAACGATGCGACTCGATTCGACGCCATTGGCGCCGCTGGGGGTTTCTTGCACAGTCATGCTTTATCCGCGGGTGCTGAGCTTACCATCCCTGTGTGCTGTTCTCGTGGCGCTCTCGGAAAAGCCTGCACGGACGGCGATGGCGTTTGGTCCACGCCCGACTGAGATAATCACGACTTTGGCGCGATGCCGGGCGACGCGCCCGCTGCGTGGCTCGCGCGGGGACTCCCGGCTGAGGCATTTTGGCGCGAGCTTCGTGGAGCCCGGCCTGCGCGCGAGCACGAGCAAGCGCGAGCAAAGCGGCCGCGCCGGTCTTCTGCTATGTTGACCGTCACGGTCGAAACCTTGAACCAAGGGGCACCATGAGCGAGCAAGAGTCCACCCAGAACAAAGACAGCGTGCGGGGCGAGGGCAGCAGTGGGGGCATGGTCGCGCTGATCGCCGCCATGCAGGACTACGACCGCTACCGCGACCTGTCCTGGGAGGGCACCTTCGAAGACTACCTGCAGATCGTCCGTCAGCGCCCGCAGGTGACGCGCAATGCATTTCAGCGCGCGTACGACATGGTGATTTCGTACGGAACCGAAGAGTACATCGACAACAAGAAGAAGCTGATTCGCTACAATTTCTTCCGCGACGAGATCGACGTGGGCAAGGACGCGATCTTCGGCCTCGACATCCCGCTGATGCGTTTGATGAACGTGCTCAAGGCGGCCGCCGAAGGTTATGGCCCCGAGCGCCGCGTGATCTTGTTGCACGGCCCGGTGGGCTCCAGCAAATCGACGATCGCCCGCTTGCTGAAGAAGGGGGTCGAGGAATACTCCCGCACGCCGGAAGGCGCGCTTTACACCTTCCGCTGGACGAACCTGGCCGCCACCGGCCTCGCCAGCGGCGGAGCGGACGTCTTCGAGTCGCCGATGCACGAGGAACCGCTGCGGCTGATCCCGCTGGAATGGCGTGAGCGCGCTATCGAGAAGCTCGGGCTGTCGAACGACAAGTACCGCGTGAAAGTCGAGGGGGATCTCGATCCCGCGAGCCGTTTCATCTTCAACGGCCTCTTGCAGCGCTACGAAGGCGACTGGGGCAAGGTCGCGGCGAATCACGTGCAGGTCCGGCGCCTGGTGCTGAGCGAGAAGGACCGGGTAGGCATCGGAACCTTCCAGCCCAAGGACGAAAAGAACCAGGACTCCACGGAGCTTACCGGCGACATCAACTACAGAAAAATCGCGGAATACGGCTCGGATTCAGATCCGCGCGCCTTCAACTTCGACGGCGAGTTCAACATCGCGAACCGCGGCATCGTCGAGTTCGTGGAGGTGCTGAAGCTCGACGTCGCGTTCTTGTACGATCTGCTCGGGGCTTCTCAGGAGCACCGCATCAAGCCCAAGAAGTTCGCGCAGACGGACATCGACGAGGTCATCATCGGCCACACGAACGAGGCCGAATACAAGCGCTTGCTCAACAACGAGTTCATGGAAGCGCTGCGCGATCGCACCATCAAAATTGACATCCCGTACATCACGCGCCTCTCGGACGAGGTGAAGATCTACGAGAAGGACTTCAACGCCGAGAAAGTACGCGGCAGGCACATCGCGCCGCACACCCTGGAAGTCGCGGCAATGTGGGCAGTGCTCTCGCGGCTCGAGGAGCCCAAGAAGCACAACTTGCAGGTCATCCAAAAGATGAAGCTCTACGACGGCAAGGTGCTGCCCGGCTACACCCAAGACACGGTCAAGGAGCTCCGTAAGGAGAGCAAGCGCGAGGGCATGGAAGGCATCAGCCCGCGCTACGTGCAGGACAAGATCTCGAACGCGCTCGTCAGCGACGTGGGCGAGGGCACGATCAACCCGTTCATGGTGTTGAACGAGCTCGAGAAGGGCCTCACCCATCACTCACTCATCGTGAGTGACGATCAGCGCAAGCGCTACCGCGACATCATCGGTGTGGTGAAGCGCGAGTACGAAGAGATCGTGAAGAACGAGGTCCAGCGCGCGATCAGCGCGGACGAGGAAGCGATCGCCAAGCTCGCGGCGAACTACATCGACAACATCAAGGCCTACACGCTCAAAGAGAAGGTCAAGAACCGCTACACGGGCCAGGATGAAGAGCCGGACGAGCGCCTGATGCGATCGATCGAGGAGAAGATCGAAATTCCGGAGAACCGGAAAGACGACTTCCGCCGTGAGATCATGAATTTCATCGGCGCCAAGGCCGTCGAAGGCAAGAAGTTCGATTGGCAGACCAACGACCGCCTGCGGCGCGCTCTCGAGCTCAAGCTGTTCGAGGATCAGAAGGACAGCATCAAGCTGAAGACGCTCGTGAGCGCCGTGGTGGACCGCGAGACGCAGGAAAAGATCGACATCATCAAGAGCCGTTTGATGCGCTACTTCGGCTACAACGAGGTCAGCGCGACGGACGTGCTCAACTACGTCGCGTCAATCTTCGCCCGCGGCGACGCCAAGAGCTGAGCCTCGCTAGGTCTGGAGGCGAGCCGAGTCCCGTACTCGCGCTTCGCCTCGCTGAACGCGCCGCCCTCGGTCAGCTGCACGCCACCTTGGTGCGGCTCCCGGAGGAACCGCCACGGCGCCAAGGTTCGCCATGTTCGCCAGCAGATTTTCAGATTTTTGGGGGTTCGCCAGAGCGGCGCAGTGTACGGCTGTGGGCGTCGCCGCTTGCCACGGAATGCTCTGTCGAGCGCCGTCAGCGTCGCGTCGCGTGAACCAAAAAATCCTGGCGAGCATGGCGAACCTTGGCGTCATGGCGGTTAACTCCGAAACGTGACACGCCCGGGCAGGGCCGTTTCGCAGAGGGGGTGCAGCCCGAAGCTGGACGGGCGCCTGGAAACCCGACGTCAGCGGCTATGGCGTATCGGGTTTCTTCGCCAGGTCGAGTGACGCGGAGTTGATGCAGTAGCGCTGGTGCGTGGGCGCGGGCCCGTCTTCGAACACGTGCCCGAGGTGCGCTCCGCAGCGTTTGCACGTCACTTCGATGCGGCGCATGCCGTAGGCGTCGTCCGTGTGATAGGCGATGGCGTCCTCGGCGAGCGGCTGCCAGAAGCTCGGCCAGCCGCTGCCGGAATCGTACTTCGTGTCGGAGCTGAAGAGCTCCGCATTGCAACACACGCAGCGGTACGTGCCCGGGTCTTTACTGTCGTGGTACTTGCCCGTGAAGGCAGGCTCCGTGCCCTTCTGGCGCGTGACGCGGTACTGCTCGGGGCTGAGCTCCCGTCGCCACTCGTCGTCGCTCTTCTCGAGCTTCGGATCATTAGCCATGGACGGAGAGTAGCCAGCCGCGGCGCACTTGTCAGTCGGAGCCAGGCCCGAGCCAGCGCGCGCCTGCGCGGCGCCTACGGTCCGACGAAGCTGCGGGTGGGACCGCGCTCGGCGGCCGAGCCGTGTGACGGGGCGATGGGCGGGCTCGGCGGCTGCGAGGCCGCGATGGCCGTCGGGGGCCGCGCGGGCGACGCCGGTCGAGCGGTATCGAGCGCGGCCCGGGCCCGGTCGAGGAGTGCGCGGCCGCCAGCGCTGAGCGAGCCAGGGGTGGCCCGCTCGACGTCGTGAGCGTAGGCGAGCCAGCGCCGCGCGTTGGCCGTGTCCCCGAGCGCGTGCAGAGTGACTCCGCGGTAAACGCCGTACTCGGCTTGCTGCTGGGGAGACAGGCTGCGCAGCTGATACTCGTTGCGCTCGAAGACCTCGGCTGCCTCGATGTAGCGGCCATCGGCGTAGAGCGTCGCACCGCGCCGTACCGAGCTCGTGCAAGCTACCAGGCACAGGGCTAGCGTGCTCACCGCTAGCCGAGACCCCACGCGCTGTAAGCGCCGCCACATGAGATACAGAATAACGATATTTGGATCGCGGCGCCAGGCGCGGCGCGTGGGACCACCCCTACCCACCCGCGCCCGGGCGCTCGTGTCACGCCGCTGCGAAAGAGACTGCGCGTCTATCACGCCGCGCAAGGGTGCGATTCCGAGCGTCTCCGCGCGCCGCCCTGTGGGTGGCAGACGCACTCCCGATTCATTCGCCTTACACCGATGCCTCATTGGTAGTAATCGACGAGGCACGGGAGCGACTAACCCGAGGGAGTTGTCATGGGTATCAAAGACGAAGTGAAGAAGAAGGGCCTCCAGCTCATGAGCGATCCGCGCGTCATCAAGCTCATGCAAAACGAGCAGTTCATGAAGGCGATGATGGCCGTGGTCCAGGTACCCGGGAAGGTCAACACGTTCACGACCGAGCAGACGGAACGCTTCGCGAGCACCATGCGCCTCGCGACGTCGCAGGAAGTGAAAGAGCTGAAGCGAACGGTGAAGAACCTGGAGGCCGACGTCGCGCGCTTGCGCAAGCGCGTCGAAGGCTGAAGGCCCGGCGAAGGGCGGCGGCGGCCGTCAGGCAGCGCAGTTTTCGCCGAGCTGACGGCTCCGTGCCCGCTGCCCGATCCAGGCTTCGATCAGCGGCCAGATGAGCAGCGGCGCTTCACGTCCGACCAGCATGTCGATGTGACCGACGGGCAGCTCGCGGTAGTGCTTGTCTTTGGATTTCGAGAGCAAGAAGGCGGGCTTCACGGAAGCGGTGGGCGCGAGGTCATCGTCGGTGCCGCCGATCACGAGCAGGGGCATGTCGAGAGCTTCGAAGCGGCGTGCATAGCCGAACAGGCGCTCGGCGTTGACCGCGCCTTGCGCTGTGACTGTGACCTCACGCGCCCAGGTGAACATCGCGCGAAGCGTGACGACGCAGCCGAAATCCATGGCCAGCGCCATGTGCTCGTTCAAGATCTGCGGTTCGAGCGCGCCGCGGCGGAAGCCGCGAATTGGAAAGGGATAGAGTGGGCTTTCGACGAAGCGCCGGGTCGCGCGCACGAGGGATCCGAAGCTGCGCGTCGGTACGGGCAGGTTGGGCACCGGGAAGCGCCGGTCGAACGCCAGGAAGGCCGCGCCGAAGCCGCCCAGCCAACGTGAGCCCGAAGCGAAGTGATACGGCGCGCCGAGGCTCACCACGCCCGCCACGCGATCTGGATGATCCGCGGCGACTGCGTACGCGATCACACCGCCGAGTGAGTGCCCGACGAGGAACACGGGCTGGTTGCCGCTGATGGTCGCAATTTCATCGAGCGCCGTGGGGACGTCGTGGCGAATGTAGTCGAGCACGGCGCTCGGGCGTCTGGCGCCCAGGTGCTCGCTGCGACCGCGACCACGCAGGTCGATGTTGAACACGTCGAAGCCGGCGCGCGCCAGGTGATTGACCATGCTGCGCGACGGGAGATGGAACGCGTAGCGATTCTGTCCGAAGCCGTGAATGAGCAGCACGGTGGCGCGCGTCGGCAGCGCGGCTTGCTCGGGTTCGAGATCGGTCAGGGCGCGCGCGTCGCTGACGCGCGCCAGGCGCTTGCGCACCATCGCGATCGGCACTTCCCCGCGCGCCACCACCAGCTCCTTGACGAAGTAATCTCGGTCCTCGAAATCGACGTGCTGTTCGACGATCTGACTGTTCAGGATCATGCCGGACGGTCCGAGCCGCGGGAGAAGCTTCATGAAGTATAGCCGGCGGCAACGCCTTGAAAACAAGCTTTTGCTGATTGGCACACTGCCGTGGCACAATGGCGAGAGCCGGGGTGGCACATCGACGCCCAGGCGTCCGCGCACTCTGCTCCACGTTGCTACGGAGGTTCGTCCATGCTCGTTCGCTTCTGGTCCGCATCAGTTCTCGCGTTCGCGGGCAGCACGCTCGTGCCGCTATCACAGGCGTTTGCCCAAGCGCCGCCCGCAGGCCAAGCGCCGGCGGCACCGCCACAGCAAGCTGCTCCTGCTGCAGCGGCACCACCGGCCGGCGGACCAGCCGCAGCCGCGCCTGGCGCCGCCGCGCCCGCGCCCGGCGCCGCGCCCGTGGCACCCGGCACTCCGGAAGCAGCTGCCGCACCCGCACCCGGCGCGACGCCGGAAGCTCCGCCGGCAGCGAGCGACGGTAAGCCGCCTCCCGCCGATCCCGTCGAGGTGAAGGCGGATGAGAATCCGAATCACACGCTCGTCGCAGATGCGGAAGAGGGCAGCTCGCCCGTCGAGCACCCGGGCAAATCGTACTACTTCGTCGGTCTGCGCTACCGCGGCGTGATCGTACCGCAGTTCATGATGAACATGTTCGCCGACGGCGGTGACACCGTGTACGTGCACGGCTTCGGCCCCGAGTTCTCGACGCGCAAGGACGGTTTCGAGACGATCTTCAGCGCCTGGTACGCCGGGTACTCGATGGACTCCACGCTCTTCAAGGGCAAGTCGGACGAAGAGGACGCCTGGGAGTTCGTGGAGAGCGAAGTGAAGCTCATCTATCTCACGGCCGACTTCTTGTGGAGCCACGAGGTCTCGTCGGAGTTCGCGGTCAATTACGGCTTCGGCGCGGGCTTTGGCATCGTGTTCGGTGACCTGAAACGCGTGCAGGCGTACCGCGACGCTTCGGGCAACTACCAGCCTTGCGTCGCGGAAGGCATTCCGGATGATACCTACTGCGGCACCGACAACAATCACTACGGCGACTACACGGAACCGAGCTGGTCAGACGGCGGCTCGAAGCCGATCGTGTTCCCGTGGATCACGTTGCAAACGGGCTTGCGTTACAAGCCGCACCGCAACGTGGTGGGTCGTCTCGACCTGGGCTTTGGAACGAGCGGCTTCTTGTTGGGGGTAGGTGCCGACTACGGCATCTGAGTAGCGCGTGCCCGAGCTGGAGCTGCCAGAACGCTATCGAGCACTCTCCCGCCTCGGCAAAGGAGGCGGGGGAGAAGTTTGGGCGGTACGAGACCAGTACACGGGCAAGACCTTCGCGCTCAAGGTGCTCGCACGGCGCGCGTCCCCACACGAGATGGCCGCGCTGGTGCGCGAGACCGTCGCGCTCAGCGGGCTGGAAGGGCTCGGAGTGCCGCGCGTCGTGCACTTCGGGCGCATGCCGCGTAGCGGGCGACCCTACCTCGTCCGCGAGCTCGTGTCGGGCATCAGCCTGGAGGCCCTGATCGACGAACCGGGAGGCTCGACGGCGGTGCTGACGGCGCTGGCGCAAGCAGCGGACAAGCTCACCTTGTTGCACCGAGCAGGCCTTTTGCACGGCGACGTCAAGCCGGCGAACGTCATCGTCACCGCCGGCGGGGAGGCCACGCTCGTCGATCTCGGGCTGTCGCTGCCGTGGCTCGAAGCGGGGTCGCTGGCCGAAGGCCTGACGCCCAAATACGCGGCGCCCGAGCTGCTGCTGGGCCAGTCGCTCACGGTCCGTGCCGAGGTGTACGCGCTCGGCACGGCGCTCTCGGAGATCCTGAGCGCAAAGCACGATACGAGCTCGCAGCGGCGTGCGCGCCTCGAGCAGATCGTGGCGCGCGCCACTCTGGACGAGCCGACGGCGCGCTATCCCTCCGCCGACGAATTTGCCGCGGCTCTGCGCAGCGCCGCCGACATCGCCGAGCCAGAAGCGCCCGCCGCCGCCGACCTGATCTGGCCGATCGTGGGCATCGACGCGACCTCGCGAGAGCTCCTGGAGCTCGCGGAGAGCCTCGCTCCGGGAGCCGCGCTCCGGCTGGAGGGGGCGACCGGCTCCGGTCGCAGCACGCTGCTCCGGCGCTTGACCTGGTCGCTCGGTGTGCGGGGGACGCCGGTCATTTTCATCGATGACGAGCTCGTGGAAGAACACGAGTTCGTTGCGACGGAGCTGTCGTCTCTGGAGGCGAACCCAGGAAGGTTCGTGTTGGTCGACGACATGGAGGCGCTGCCGGAGGACATGGTGAGTCGTCTGCAACGAGCGCGCGCAGCCGGCGCTCGGGTGATCGCAGTGGGCGGCGCACCGCTCGCCGGCGCCAGCGAATTCGCGATCCCCGCGCTCGACCATGCGGCGGCCGCCGAGCTCGTACGCCGAGCGATTCCGTCGCTCACGGAGACTTTGCTCGATCGAGTCGTGGCGGCTTCTCAGGGTCGACCGGGAGAGCTCCGGCGGCTGGTGCGGGCCTTGAGCGCCGAAGCCGTCGCCTCGTCCGAGGACATCGATCGCGTTCTGAACAGAAGCAGCAGCAGACCGTCGTCGCCGCCCGAAAACGCGCTCCAGAGGGCGCTGCACTACCTCGACCGCGGGCGTTACGACGAGGCCCAGAACGCCCTCTCCGAGGTGCATGCCAGCGACCGGCGCAGTCAGCTCGCCGCTTCCATCGCAAAGGCGCGGCTCGCGCTCGGGCTGGGAGCGGCGGAGCGCGCTCTCGAGACGCTGAGCGCGGCGCGCGCGTCGCTCGACGCGAAAAAGCCCAGCAGCGAGGATCACCTGCACACGCTCTACACGGCTCGCGCGCTGGTCGGCGTCGGCAAGTACGGGGAGGCACTGGCCCTGATTGAGCCGCTGACACACGCAGAGGGGGCGCTCGGCGCCGAGGCGCGCGCGTACTCCGGTCTCGCGCTCACCTACCTGGGGCGTCACGATGCGGCCGAAGGCGAGTTGAACGGCGCGATCGAACAGGCGCGCGCGGCGGCGAGCAGCCGCGTGGAGGCCATCGCGCTCGCGAGCCTGGGCTTGGCGCGGCAGCGCGCGGACCGCACCGATGAGGCGCGGCGCTCGTACCTCGAGGCGATCGGAGCCGCCGAGCGCGCGGGGGACGCGGGGACGCTCGCCACGATTCAGCTCAATCTCGCCGGCCTTCTGAAGGTGTCCGGCGATCTCGCCGGTGCCATCGACCATTTCGAGGCGGCCCGCGACATGGGCAAGCGCTCAGGCCGTCTTTTTACGGTGCGGCAAGCCCTGCTCGACCTCGCGAACACCGATCTCTACCTGGGGCGACTGGCCCGCGCGCGCTCGAGCATCGAAGCGCTGCGCGAGCAAGAGCGCGAGCTGCCAGCCGAGGTTTGCGCTCAGTTGCTCGGCCTGGAGGCGGAGCTGTTCGCGCGCTGCGGCGAGCTCGGGCGCGCCGAGCTCGCCTTCGAGCAGTGCGCCGCAGCGTACGATCGGCTTGGCCGTGCCCTCGATGCGGCCGAGGCGCGTCTCGAGCGTGTGCTCATGGCAGCGAAGCTGAACAGTCCGCGGCTGACGCAGCTGCGCAGCGATCTCGAGCTGGCCCGCGCCGCGCTCGCGCAGAGCTCGGCGCACCGCTCCCTCTTGCATCTCGCGTCGGCTCGCCTGGCCTGGCTGTCGCGCAACGAGGGCGAAGCGCGGCAGCAGCTCGAAAGCGCGCTCGAGACCGCGCGCAGCGTCGGGCAACGCGAATGGCTGTGGCGCGCGCTCGAAGCCCGCGCCGAGATCGAGGAACAGAGCGGACAGCTGCTGCTGGCGCGCCGTAGCCGCGAAGAAGCGCTGGCCGTGCTCGAGGAGATCGCCGCCCGGCTCCCGCGCGATCTGCGCGAAGTGTACTGGGACGACGCCCGCCGGCGCCACTTGCGCGCCAGCGTGCACGTTCCGCCGGTCGCGGTCGTGCGGGAGGTCAGCCAGATGTCGAACGCCGCGCCTGGGGCGCTCGCCGCACTGCGATCCAGCTCGTTGGTCTCCGATTCGCAGCTGACGCCGCTCGAGCGCCGCCTGGCTCGCATCCTCCAGGTCAACAGCGAGCTCGCCGGTGAGCACGATCTGGAGCGCCTGACGGCGCGAATCGTGGACCATGCCGTGGACCTGCTCCGAGCCGAGCGCGGCTTCGTGCTCTTGCTCGGAGCCGACGGCACGCTCAGCGCGCACACTTCGCGCTCACGGCTGGAGCAGGATCTGCACTCGGAATTTTCGCGATCGATCGCGGCTCAAGTGATCGAGACGGGTGAACCCGTGGTGAGCCTCAGCGCGCTCGACGACGCGCGCATGAACAATTTCCCGTCCGTGCACCAATTGATGCTGCAATCCGTGGCGTGCGTGCCTATCGCTGCGCCCAGCGGTCGCTCGATCGGCGCGCTGTACCTGGAGACGCGCTTGCGCAAAGGTGCGCACTTCGAGGCCGAGCTCGGCACCCTGCGCGCGCTCGCCGATCAGGTGGCGATCGCGCTCGAGAGCGCGCGCCTGATCCGCGAGAATCAAGAGCGCGCGGCCGAGCTCGCGGAGAGCAATCGGTTGCTCGCAGAATCGCAGAAGAGTCTCGAGGAGCTGCTCGAGGGCCGCACGCTGCAGCTCAAGCGCACACGGCAGAAGCTTCGGGAGACACGGGACACGCTGTACGGTCACTTCGGCTACCTCGGGCTGGTGGGCACGAGCGCCGCCATGCGGCGTGTGTACGCCCTGATCGAGCGCTTGAAGAACACGGACGTGCCGGTCCTCATCACCGGCGAGAGCGGCACCGGCAAGGAGGTCGTGGCGCGCGCGATACACTCCGCGTCGCCGCGCGCGAAGTCGAAATTCCTCGGCGTGAACTGCGGCGCCATCCCCGAACACCTGCTCGAAGCGGAGCTGTTCGGGCACGTGCGCGGCGCGTATACCGGCGCCGATCGCGACCGGCGCGGGCTCTTCAGGGAGGCCGAGGGCGGTAGTATCCTGCTCGACGAGATCGGCGAGATGCCGCACAAGATGCAGGCAGGGCTCTTGCGTGTGCTGCAGGATCGCAACGTGCGTCCGGTCGGGGGCACGCGCGAAGAAGCGGTCGACGTGCGTCTCTTATTCGCCACCAACCGTGACCTGGCCGCCCTCGTCGCCGCCGGAAAATTCCGCGAAGACCTGTTTTATCGCATCCACGTCGTGCAGCTCGAGCTGCCGCCGCTGCGCGAGCGGGCCGAAGACATCGCGCAGTTGACGGATCATTTCCTGGGCATCTTTTCGGCGCGTTACCGCCGCGAAAAGAAGAGCGTCTCGCGCGAGGCCTTGCGCAAGCTGTGCGGCTACGCGTGGCCCGGCAACGTGCGACAGCTCGAGCACGTCCTGCTCAACGCCTGGGTCCTGTCGGACGAGCCGGAGATCGAAGCCGAGGACCTCGATCTGCCGGGGGTCCCCGGTATTCGCCGGGCGAATCCTGCACGTAGCCAGGAATCGTCGCACCACGGACGCGGTCGCAACGCCGAGCGTATCTCGAGGCCGCCGGTCGGGTCGGGTGCACCGGCTCGCCGCAAGTCGCGGCTCTCGGATCACAGGAGCGACGAACGCGAGCGGATTTTGAAGGCGCTGCAAGCGTGCAACTGGAACCGCGTGAAAGCCGCCGAACTGAGCGGTATCCCCCGGCGCACATTCTACCGGCGCTTGCGCGAGTACGGCATTCAGTGATCGCGTCTCGGCGACTTGCAAGCTGCGCGTGTAGAGCACACAGTGCGACCGATGAAGCGACTGATGAAGCCTCTGAACGGCGTGCTCAGTGCGTGCTTTTTCGTGTGCTCGGCCTGTGACAAAGGGGCCGCGCCCAGCCCGGCGTCCAGCGCGCCGCAGACCGCGCAGGCGCCCGCCGAACCGAGCAAGCTGCTAGCGCCCGGCGCCGCCGCGCCGGATCTCGTGATGCGCGCACACACGGGCGAGACCGTGCAGCTCTCGAAGCTGCGCGGTCAGCCGGTCGTCGTCTACTTCTATCCCAAGGACGACACACCGGGCTGCACCGTCGAGGCTCAGGAGCTGCGCGATCTATCGGCCGAGCTCGGCCGGCAAAAGGCCATCGTGCTCGGCGTGTCCACCGACGACGAAGAGTCGCACAAAGCCTTTGCCGAAAAGCATCAACTGCCGTTCTTGCTGCTCGTCGATCGGGATCACGCGATCGCGCGCGCGTTCGGCGTGCCGATCGTGAATGGCCGCGCCAAGCGCATCAGCTTCGTCATCGACAAGGGCGGAAAAGTCGCGCGCGTTTTTACGGACGTGACGCCGAAGGGGCACGGCCAGGAGCTCTTGCAGACGGTCGGCGCGCTCCAGAGCTGAGCCGCCTACGACGTGATCTTCAGCTGACGCAGCTTCTTGTGCAGCCCTTCACGGGTGATACCCAGGGCTTTCGCGGCGCTGGTCTTGTTGTTGCCGTGTTCGCGCAGAGCCTCGATCAGGAAGTATTTCTCCACTTGCTCGACCATTTCCTTGAGCGTGCCCTTGACGCTGCTCGCCTGTGCCACGACGCCTTCCACGTGACGAACGCGCGCGCTCAGTAGCTCGGGCGTCAAGAAGGCGTCGGCGTCGGCCTGAATCACCAGGCGCTGCACCTCGTTCTCCAGCTCGCGGACATTGCCGGGCCAATCGTAACCCTTCAAGAGCTCGAGCGTCTCCTGCGCAAAGCCGGCGATCGGCTTGCCGATCTCGGTCGTGTAACGCAAAAGGAAGTGATTGGCGAGCAGCGGCACGTCGTCGCGTCGCTCGCGCAACGGTGGGACGCGGATCGGGAACACCTTCAGCCGGTAGTACAGGTCTTCACGGAAGCGTCCCGCGCGCACCTCCTTCTCGAGGTCCCGGTTACACGCCGCGACGATGCGCACGTTGACGTGCTTCGTGTGGGTGGCGCCGAGCGGCCGGATCTCGCCTTCCTGCAGCGCTCTCAGCAGCTTCGCCTGGAGGGGAGCGGGCATCTCGGTGACTTCGTCGAGAAACAGCGTGCCGCCGTCGGCGATTTCGAAGAGCCCCTTCTTCTCCTCCGAGGCGCCCGTGAACGCGCCGCGCTTGTGGCCGAACAGCTCGCTTTCGAGCAGATTCTCGGGCAGCGCTGCGCAGTTCTGCGCGACGAACAACTTCGCACGCCGGCGCGATCGGTAGTGAACGGCCGAAGCGACCAGCTCCTTCCCGGAGCCCGTCTCGCCTTCGATGAGCACAGTGACGCGGGTGTCGACGACCTTGTCGAGCTGCGTCATGAGCTGCTTCATGGCGCGGCTCTCGCCGATGATTCGGAGCTCTCCCGTGCGTTCGCGCTCGCGGCCCTTGAGGTACGTGTTCTCCTTTCGGAGCTGCTCCTCGGCCACGGTGAGCTTGCGGATCAGGCGCGTATTGGCGATCGCGAGTGAGGCGTTCGCGGCGAGGATGCCGACGGCGTCGAGGTCCGTCGAGTCGAACATGGCAGGGCTGTCGCGGTTGTCGAGCTGCAGCACGCCCAAGATCTCGTCACCCTTCCAGAGCGGCACACCCAGAGTGCTGCGAATGCTGGCGCCGAGCAGAGACTCCGAGCTGAAAGACTCCTTGGGAGCGTCGGCCGCGAGCACAGCCGCTCGCTCCCGCAGGACTTTGCGATAGATGCTGCGCGTGATCGCCACGGCGTCGCTCGGCGCTTCGCCGCGTCCACTCGAGCCGCGCACGCGCGTGCACACCGGCACGAAGGCGCCGTCAGCGGCGGCGGTGTCGTCGCCGTCGTCGGCTTCGTCGCGCAGCACCAGCGTCACGTGCGTCGCACGTTCGACGACGGCGAGCGCGGCGTCCGCGACCGCCACGAGCGCGATATCCAGCTGCTGTGCGCCGCCGATCGCGGCCTGCACGGCGTGCAAGGTCTGGAGGACGGCGCGGTCGCGCTCGATCGACGTCGTGTGACTGGGCAGCTCGGCGATCGGCTTGACCGCGACGACGTGCCCGGGCTCTTCCTCTTCGCGGATCGAGACGCGTAGCGACGTGCTCTCCTCGCCGTCTCCGCCCAGCTCGATCACGTCGTCGGACTGCAGCTCGACGGTCATCCTGGCCGGCTCCTGCAGCCGCAGCCGGGTTCCGTCACGGAGCAGGCTCGTGCCGTTCGTGCTCCGCAGGTCCTCGAGCACCACGTCTCGCTGCCGGATCAAGATGCGTGCGTGCTCGCCGGATAGATGCGGCTCGTCCAGCTGTAGATCATTGCTCGGCGCGCGCCCGATGCACACGATCTCGCGCTCCGGTTCGAACACACGCCCGGCGCTGGTACCCGACAGAACCTCGATGCGCAGGGTGAACATCCGTCAGACCTCAGTGCCGAGTCCTACGCTTCAGCACGAAACTCCTGCCCTGAAGTCGCCGTGAGCTCAACCGGCACGCGATTCGATGCGGTACATCACGTGCTTGAGGGGTGCATCGCCCTGGATCTTGTTGCTGTCCGCCGATTGCTTGTTCTTGGTGATGATTGATTTCAGCTTCGCGGCGGCGTCCTTCGAGCCCTTCGGGGAGAGGTAGTCGATCGCGGCTGCCGACGAGAAGCGCACGGCGGCGTTTTCGATGGCATCCAGGCGCTGAATCAGCTCGTCGCGGGACTGTTCGTTACCCAGCATGGCGATCATGTACGCCGCTTTGATACCTGCGAACTGGTTCTTTTGGTCCTGATTTTCGCCCTTTTCTACCTCGACAAGGTAACACGATGCGCGATCGCCGCAGGCCTTGAGCAGCTTCTCGACTTGCGCGTACAAGTCCTTTTCCAGCTGCGTGCCGTAGGCCGCCACGGCGCGCTTGGCGGACGCGAGTTGGCCGGGCTTGGCGAGCTTGAGCACGGTAACCGTGATCGCCGACTGCAGCGCTTTCTTGTCATCTCCAGCGCCCCGCGTTGCTTCGGCGCGTCCGAGCAGCCAGTCGATCATACCCGGGTCGTAAAAGGTGCCCGCGGCCTCGGCGAGCATCTGCAGCGCGTTGGCGCCCGGTGGCACGGTGGCATCGAGCGAAATGCCCTCGAACGCCGCTTTGAAGGCCTCCTTCGACTGCGGCGTCGCAGGAATCTTGGTGAGCTCCCGTGCGATTACGGCCTTGTTGATCTCCTTGTCTTCGGTTCTGAGTACGCTCACCATCGCCCCGATTGACTCGGGCCGGCCGATGGTGCCGAGCACCAGCGCCGCGACGGGGACGTAGGGCCGGTCTTTGGGCGCTTCCTTGGCTTTCGTGAGCTCCTGGATGCGCCGTCCGGCGAACTCGACGAGCGCCTTGTCTTCCCCCTTGAGGAGCTTCACGGCGCGGTCGGCTGCGGGTTTGCCGATCTTCACGAGCGCCAAGAGCGCCGTCGGATGTACGTCGGCCTTGGCTGGATCGAGCGTGATCTTCAACAGCGGTTCGACGGCTGCGGAGTCCTGAAGCACGCCGAGCACCTCGGCAGCCGTCGTTTGCCAGAAGAGCTGGTCGCGATAGTCGTCGAGCTTCTCCGCGGCGTCGGCCTTACCCGTGGGCGCGACGATCGGCGGCTCGAGCGCCGACCGCAATGGGCCGCCCCAATTCGGCTGGGGCATGGCCAGCATCGCCTCGTTCAGGTCTTTGTACGCGATTCCGCCCAACATGGTGTGGGCTTTGAGCTTCAGAAACGCCTGCAGCAGACTGTCGCCCAGCGAGGCGAGCTTCAAATCGCTGACGGCGCGCGCCGCCCATTTGATGTCCGCGTCGTCCTTCTGGGTCGCCGGCTTCTTTGCGAACTCGTCGAACGCCTTCTTGAGCGCCGGCTCCGTGCGCTTGTCGCGAAATGACGCCAGCACCTTGATCAGCGAGACGCGCGTCTTGGTATCGAGCTCGGAGTAGTTATTGACGTACGTCTTCGTGAGAGGATCGACGACTTTGTTGAGCAGCGCCTGGACGTCGGGGTTTTGCGTGTCCTTGTTGGCGCGGGTCAGAGAGTCTTCGAAGAACTGCTCGAGGCGCTGAACGGCACGCGCCCGCCACTGCGCATCATCCAGTTTATCTACCCAGTACTCCGGCTGACTTTCGTCTTTGCAGCCGACGACGCTGGTGGCCAAAGTTGCGACTGCCAGAGTGGCCGCGGTGCCGAACGTCAGGGAGCGGATCAGGGACACGAGTGCGCGCGAGGAGCGGAGCATTGTTCAGTATTCCTCCACCAGAGTGCGGGCGCTGAAAGGGCAGCGCGCCGCCGGTTGAATTCGCGGTCCAGGCTGGGAAATACCCTCAATTCCCACAGTTTCCGGTTTTTCCACCGTACGCTGCCTCGCGCGAACCTGTCAAAGGAAAGGCTGTTTCGCGCGCCACGGTGACGCTTTGCGTCAAGCCGCGGCACACAAAGCCGGCGGGGTCCTCGCTGCACACACCGTCGTACCTACGTCCACGGACGCGCGGTGCGCGCAAATGCTCAGCCGATGATCAGCCCTTCATCGAGGAGCGCTCCTTGTTTGAAGCGCCGTACGTTCCAGCGCTCGAACAGCGGCAGCGGCGTGCCCTTGGCGATGTGTTCGGCGAGCAGCTTGCCGACCACGGGCGCCATCATGAAGCCGTGCCCCATGAAACCGCTGGCGAGGAAAAAACCTTCGAGCTCGTCCACGGGACCGAGCACCGGGTTCTTGTCCGGTGAGATGTCGTACAGCCCCGCCCATTGGCGCAGTATCTTGACGGAGCCAAGGATCGGGCAGACGCGCAGCAAGGCGCGCGCGTACAGCGCCAGGAAACGCGCCGACGACTCTTGATTGTCGCCTTGCGGTACGCGCGCGTTGCTGACGCCTCCCACGATCTCGCCGCGCGTGGATTGCGAGAAGTAGAGCCCATTGCCGAGGTCGGCGACGAGCGGCGTCAGCCAGGGCTTCAGCGGTTCGCTGGAACAGATTTCATGACGATGGGGATGCGTGGGCAGCTCGATGCCGACGTAGGACGCGATCTCGGGGCTGTGCGCGCCGGCCGCATTGACGACGGCGTGTGTGCGGATAATTCCGCGCTCGGTGTGCACCGCGCGGATGCCGCGCCCGCGGGTCTCGATGCCGACCACGCGTGTGAAGGGACAGACCTCGACGCCCAACTGGCGCGCGTGCTCGGCGTAGCCCCACACGAACGGCCAGGGGAAAACCACGGCGTCGTACGGGTTGTAGCTCGCGCCCAGTAGCCCCTGCACGGCGAGCTCGGGCACCAGTCGCTGCAGGCGCTTCGGCGTGAGCCAGCGCGTCACGAGGCCGCAGCGCCGCTGGAGCTCGATGCTCTGATGGAGGCGCTCTGCGTGCGCGTCGGTGCGCGCCAAGAACACGTAACCGCCCTGACGAAACCAGGTATTGATGCGATGCTCGCGCGCGAACGCGCGGCACAGCTCTAGGCTCTCCTGCATCAGGCGGATATTCGTCTCGCTCGACCACTGTGCGCGCACTCCGCCACCATTCCGCCCGCTCGCGCCGCCGCACAGGTACCCGGCGTCCAGCACGCACACCTTGGTGACGCCGTGATTCTTCGCCAGGTTGTACGCCACCGACAGGCCCATGATGCCCGCGCCGATCACGACGACGTCCGCGTGCGTGCGCATGGGCAACCGCCTCGCTCTGAAACGTCAGGTTGGCTTCTGATACTGCTCGCGCGCGACGGCCAGCCGCGCGAGCAGCGCGTCGTGTACGTGCCCGTTGGACGCGACCACACCGCGATCGTTGATCAGCGACGCTGCGCGGTAGTCGATCGGCTCGCCGAACTCGTCGGTGAAGCGGCCGCCGGCGGCGGTGATCAGCGCGTCGGAGGCGCACGCATCCCAGCGTTTGCCTGCGGAAACTGGGGAGATGTAGGCCTCGGCCCCGCCGTCTGCCACGCGTGCGCCTTTCAGTCCGGCGCTGCCGAGCGTGACCAGCTCGCGCGCACCCAGAAATTGCAGTGCGCGCTCCAGGAGCTCGCTGCGGTGAGAGCGCGAGGCCACCACGCGCGCGTCACTGAGCTCAGCGACGTTGCTCGCGTGAATCGGCTGGCGGTTTCCGCCGGCATCGACCACGAAGGCTCCCGCCCCGACTTCACCGGCCCACGCGGTGTGCGAAACGGGCGCGTGGATGACGGCATGCGTGGCGCGCGTGCCTTCGACCAGGCCGATCATGACCACGAATTCGCCGTTCTGATCGACGAACTCGCGCGTGCCGTCCAACGGATCGACGAAGAAGATGCTGGCTGCGCTCTGATACCCGGCGAAGGTGTCGGGATCGCTCTCCTCCGCCACGATTGGCACACCGGGAAACTCCCGGCTGAGACGTTCGCAAATCAGGGCGTTGGCGCGGCGATCGGCGGCCGTCACCGGATCTCGAGGCCCCTTGTAGTCGACGTGAAATGGCGTCTTGTACACCTCGTCGATGATCAGCGCCGCTTCGTGCGCAATCTCGATCAATTTATTCAGAGTCGCGGAGCTCATACGCTCACCCCCACGTCACGCAAGCGCGCTTCGAGCGCGAAGCGCACGTCGTCTGTCATGTACGGTGGCTCCCGTCCAGCTTCTCGCACCAGCTGATCGAGCTGGACCGAGCTGCGCGGACCGAGTAGCGCGCTGGAAACCAGCGTGTTGCCGAGGACATAGCGAAGCGCGACCGCGCGCATCGTGAGCACGTTGCCAGAGACGGCTGGACGGAGCGCGTCGAGTTGCCGAATGCGTCTGCGAAATTCGTCAATGGTCCAGCGCTCGGCGCGGTGATCATCGGGTCCGAACTCCTTGTCCGAGCTCCATTTGCCGCACAACATGCCATAGGCAAGCACGGAATGCGCGAGCACGCCCGCGCCGGCGTCGCGAAGCTCCGAATGCACGGCGTGCAGTTCGCCCGAGTGGAAGGCGTTGTACGGCAATGACACGACGTCTGCGCCGAGCAGGAGCGCGGCCCGCGCCACGTGCGCGCTGCTGGCGCTCACTCCCCAGAGCCGGATCTGGCCCTTGCTCTTGAGCTCCTCGAGGACGTTCGTGGCTTCACCGCGCTCCAGCGTTTCCGCGCTGGGATTGTGCAGGAGCACGCAGCTCGTGACGCTCCGGCGCAGACGCTCCTGCGAACGCGCGATGGCGTGGCGCAGATACACGGCGTCGAATCGCTTGCGCGCCGGCGACGCGCCGCGAAACGTGCCGATCTTCGTGAAGACGTGATGGCGTTCGTCGTCCGGCACGAGCCGGCCGAGGCGCTGTTCCATGGCACCGTGCGCGTAGCTGTCCGCGGTATCGAACAGCGTGATGCCGAGCGCCAGCGCGCGTTCGATCACTCGATCCTGGTCGGCGTCGCTGACGGGAGCATAGCCCTCGCCGGACAGACCCCACGTGCCGAGCGCGAGCTCCGAAACTTCGAGCTGTCGCTCACCCAGGCGTCGCAGTCGCATCGTTTCTGGCTATACACTGGGGACAGCGGAGGAGCGAAGCTCAAGCAGCAATAATGGAATTTCGTGGTCGCTGTCGCTGTCGCTGTCGCTGTCGCTGTCGCTGTCGGAACCCGACCCGCGCCGAGGGGGGACTGATCACGAGTATGTTGGGTTTCACCCTGGAGGGCTGTTCAACTGGCTTTGTCGGCCTTCTTCGCCGAGCGCACGCCCAGCGGGTACGGCGCCCTCTCCGGTCAGCTCCGCCGCATTTGAGCAGTCGTCAGCGTCAGCGTCAGCGTTCACGTCAACGTCAACGACCACGTAAGACTTCCAACTCGTCAGAGCGCTCGGCGCCCGAGGCACAGCGGCAGCTCCAGCTCCGCTTCATCCAGGAGCGCAGCGTCCCGGAGCACGCGTTCGGCGTGGCCATCCGCCACGATTTTGCCCGCGGCCAGCACGATCACGCGCGCTTCGAGGTCCAGCGCGGCGTCCAGGTCGTGCGTCGCGCACAGGATCGTCGCGTCCAGGTCGGCCAGTGTTTCGAGCATGCGGCGACGCGCGCGCGGATCGAGGCTGGCGGTCGGCTCGTCGAGCAGCAAAATCGGCGGTCGACACGACAGCACGCTGGCGATCGCGAGGCGACGCTGCTCGCCCAGACTCAGCTCACTCGGCGGTCGCTGCTCGAAGCCTGCCAGCTTCACGCACGCGAGTGCGTCGTTCACGCGCGCCTCGAGCTCGGGCCCCTGCACGCCGCGCTGCACCGGGCCGAACGCGACTTCCTCACGAACTGTCGGCAAGAACAGCTGATCTTGCGGATCCGAGAACACGAAGCCGAGCTTTTGGCGGAGCCGGCTCAAGTTGTCTCGGCCCTGCAACTCGCCGTCGATCTCGATGCTGCCGTCGTACGGCACCGCACCGAGTAGCGCCAGCAGCAGCGAGGTCTTACCCGCGCCGTTCGCGCCGATCAGGGCGACGCGCTCGCCACGCTCGACGTTCAAGGAGAGCGCGCTCAGCACGGGTTTCGCCTTCGCGCTCTTGCCCCGCCAGATGCAGAGCGCGTCCAGACGGATGGCCGGCGAGCGCATGCAAGGACTCAGCGCACGGACAGGTGCAATGCAGCGGCCGCGGCTGCCACCAGGCCGAGGGGAGGCAGATCGCTGGCACGCAAGCGCGAGCTCTGCGCAGCGTAGCGCACGTCGTAGCCGCGCAAGCGCATCGCCAGATCCACGCGCTCAGCACGCGCGGCGCTGCGCACGAGCAACGCCGCGCACACGTGCGTCGTGAGCGTGCTGCCGCGCGCGCCGCGCAGACGCAGCGCGAACGTGATGCGCCGCCCCTCACTTTTCAACGTGGAGAGCTGGCGGAGCATGGTTTCGATGGTCGCTCCCAGCAGGGTCGGCACACCCAGCGCCAGGAGCGCGGCGCCGAGCTCTCCGGGTGCAATGGTGGATGCAAACGCGAGCGCGGCCACGGTGGCGAGGCACGCGCGCAGCGCGATCGCGCTGGCGTCGTGGAGACGCCCCGAGAGGAGCAGCGGTAAAACGAGCGCGCCAATCGCGAGCAGCGCCGGCAAAGCACGGAGCAAGAGCTGCCGTACGTCGGGCCGTGTCACGAGCAAGATCAGCGCGACGAGCACGGCAGCGGCGGCGGCTGCGGCCCTGTGAGCAGGCGTGAGCGCGACGGCGCTCACCACGATGATGGAACAAAGCACGCGCGCGGCGGGGCTGGTCTTTCGTGCGAAGAGGCTCGGCCGATTCACCGCGGAGTCCGCAAGCGGTCGAGCACCAGCTCGAGCGCGTCGGGATGGCTGCTCGCGAGCGGGAGCAGCGCGAGCACCACGACGATCGCGCACGCCGCCACCTTCAGCGGTCTCGTGTCGGAGCTCTCGGCGCCAGAGGGAGCATCCAGCGCCATGCGCACAGCAGCTTCCTGCTGTCCCGCGATCAGCCCGGGCGCGCGGCCGTACAGATGATGCACGACGAGCGCCGTCAGCGTTCCCTCGACGAGACCCGCCGCGGTTTGCACGCCGATGAGCCAGCTTGCCGTGAGCGGCAGCGGCGCGCCGGCGCCGTACACGAGCGCCAGCGTGAGACTCGCCGCGCCGGCCATGCTGCCGAGCGTGGTACCGACCACGGCCGCGGCCATCGAGCCACGTCGCGACGCGCCGAACACCCGGCGACACATCTGGACGGTGAGCACCGGGATGACCGCCATGTTCAGGACGTTGATCCCGATCACGCTGATGCCGCCGTCCGCCAAGAGCAGCGCCTGGACGGCCAACACGCCGATCATCGCGAGGATTGCCGGCGCAGGTCCGAGTGCGAGCGTGAGGAGACCGGCACCCATGGCGTGCGCGCTGGCTCCGGGCAAGAGCGGCAGGTTGAGCGCCTGCACGGCGAGCACGAATGCGGCCAGCGTTCCGGTCCAGGCGACCTTCTCCCCGAGCCCACGCGATCGGCTGCTCACCACGACAGCGCTCAGCGCGCCGCAGAGGTTCAAGCTTACCGCGACGGGAACACTCGACAAAACGCCGTCGGCCAGGTGCATGGGGGTGGGTCGAGCCTAGTGCCGGTCACGGTCCCGTGCCACCCTTTTGTCCCTGCGTGGCACGCGCTCACGGACGGCGGGACTTTTGGGGTGAATACGACCAGTAGTGCAGCGCTGTGAACGACTTGCTCGGCGGCGCTATCAGCTCGACGTGTTGGCGCCCCGCCGGAACGCCGGTGGGCACGGAAATCGTGAGCTCGTCCCAGCTCCGGCCGCTCAGTGACAGCTCACCCACGGCGCGGTTCGCCACGCGAAGCTCGAGGCGCGTCGGTGCGTCGGCGCTGACGCGCGCCAGCAGCAGGCCCCCCGGCGCGATGTTCAGCTCGAAGCTCTCGCGCGTGCGTCGCGTGCGCGCGCCGTCCCAGCGCTCCGTGGAAGTGTCTTCGATGGCGACGTTGTCGACTTGGCTCGTCGCGAGCAGCTCGTAGCCGTGCGCCGCCTCGCTCTCGAGGTCGGCGACGTCGAGCTCGTCCAGCGCAGCGCCACGTGGAGCGCCCGCGGGGCCACTCGCCGAGCCGAGGGCGCGATAATCGGCGACGTACGCGGCCATGGTTTCGCCGCCCAGGATGGTCGCGCCGGCGACACGGCGTTCCGTGAGCGTGTTGCCGAGCAAGACGGGCAAGCCGAACCACTCGGGATACACGATGTAATGGGTGGGCCTCTCGCGCGCGCTCAGCTTTTCATAGTGCTCGAAGCGCGAGCCGGCGCCAGCGACCCAATAGCGCGCTTCGCCGCGCGTGGTCAGACCCACGATGTCGAACGTGCGGCGTCCGCTGAAGTAGGCGATGGCGCCGGTGTCGTTGACGCCGACCAGCGCGCTCGGCGGAAGCGCCGTGTGCGCCCAGCGCCCGAGCGCCACCTGTTGGCGGCGAATGGCGTCTGCGCTCGTCGCGAGATCGTCGATCGCGAACGAAAGCTTGCTCGCGAGGGCACCGATGCAAACGCCACCGAACAGCCAGCGCACGTAGGCCAGCTCTGGTCGGATGCGCGCGCACACGAGCCCGATTGCGTCGCCGATCGCCGCCAGGCCGACGAACCACGCCGCGGCGAACGGCCACAGGTAACGGAGTCGGTTCCACAGAAAGGTGTCGTACGTCGTCGGGATGAACAGCCCGAGCGCCAGCACGAGCACCAGCGCGCCGCGAAATAGTCGCCTCGTTCTGATGGCCGCCACGACTAGCGCCGGTACACACAGCCACGCGAGCACGCGGCCGCCCGAGGGCAGGAACACGGCGCTCCAGACTTGCCCGTCCAGCAGCGTCTCGAGCAGCAGCCTGACGTTGTACGTGATGAGCTCGCCGATGCGCCCCTCGTACCGATAGGGATTCAGCAAGAGCCACTTGGTTTGCGCGGTCGTGCTCACGGTGTCGCCGGTCAGGAGGCCCTGGATCGCCCACGGCAGTAGGGGTCCGCCGAGCGCCAAGAGTCCCCATGCGCGTTGCCGGCCGGCGGCGAACGCCACGAGGGTGACACCCGCCAGGAGTGACGCGAGCGCTCCTTCGGGGCGCAGCAGCGGTGTCAGGACGCCGAGCGCGCACAACTCGGTACGCACGAGACGGACCCGCGCGGAGTCCGGCTGCTGACGGTCAGCGACCTCACTGCGCGCGAGCGCCGAAAATTCGCTCCACTCGGCGGCCCGCCGCGCCGTCCGCGTCAGCATCCACGCAAACGGCAGCACTTCCATGCCGCTCGCGGCAAACCAGGTGTAGCCGGCGAACGCCAGCACCATCATCGCAGCGCACAGCGCTGACTCCGCCGTGGTGAGCCCTTCCGCCAGGAGGCGCGTCTCGACCGCGAGCAGACCCAGCGCCAGAAAGCTCAGTACCCAAGTCACCCAAATCAGGGACAGGTCCGAGAAACCCGTCGCCATGAACAGCGAGAGGATCGCCGGCCAGAGCAGACTCGTCGCGCCAGCGGCGGGCTCCGCGCCCGGCGTGTAGCGCAGGGGCGCGCCTTCGATGAACGAGCGTGCGTACTGAAAGTGAATGAACGCGTCGTCGAGCGGGACGGCGGGTTCGCCGCCGGTTCGCGAAAGGATCGCGCCGATCGCCGTCCAACCCAGAGCGGCTGCCACCAAGAGCGCCAGGGCATAGCGGAGCGCGGCCCGCAGGCGCGTGCTGTTCGGCGCCGCGTCGCTCATGGGCTCGCGAGCCCCACAGGGCGGATCCCGGGAAAAGACTGGCGAAGGTCTGCGCGGGTTCGCGCTAATAGGAGCGACATGGGTCCGTACGACAATGCACCGCGCCTCCCCGAAGGTCCGGAGCTTTTGCCCCAGCTCCTATTGGAGGGCGCGGAGTGCGTCGAGCTGGAGATCGGGCCGGGACGTGGCTGGTTCATGATTGAACGGCTGGAGGCCGTCC
Source organism: Polyangiaceae bacterium (assembly GCA_036520475.1). GTDB lineage: Bacteria > Myxococcota_A > Polyangia > Polyangiales > Polyangiaceae > DATDJP01. Next base: position 26,083 of record DATDJP010000274.1, read on the forward strand.
CACAAGTCGGGATGATCGGCCTCGAGATCCGGCGCAAGTGGGCCACCATCGTGGATGACCGGCTGCGCGCGCGGGGCTTCGGGCGGCGGGCGCGTGTCTTCGCGGAGGACGCGAAGGGCGCGCTGGGACGCTTTCTGCCCGCGACACTCTCGGCGGTATTCATCCATTTTCCGGACCCCTGGTGGAAAAAGCGGCATCAGAAGCGACGTGTCGTTACCCCCGGCCTGCTCGAAGAGCTCGCGCGTGTGATTCGCCCGGGTGGCGAGCTTTTTTTGCAGACGGATGTCGCCGAGCGCGCGCACGAGTTCGAAGAGCTGCTCGCGGCCGTTCCCCAGTTCGAGCCATGGCAGGCCGCGGGCCCCCGCGTTGAGGAGAACCCCTACCAGGCGCGAAGTCCCCGGGAACGCCGCGCTATCCAGGATGGCCTGCCGGTCGTGCGGCTTCGCTATCGCCGGGTCGGCTCGCAGCAAAGTCTGTGACACGCTGCCGGGGAATTGGGTAGGCTCGACCGCGTGAGACGCCTCGTCGCCGCCTGCTTGTTTGCCGTGTGGTTCAGCGGCTGCGCCACATACCGCGAGGACCTGAACCGCGGACAGCGGCTGTACGAGGAAAACGAGTACGAGCGTGCCCTGGCCGTCTGGCGCAGCCTCGAAAGCGACCGCGACTCACTGAGTCTCAACGATCAGGCGCGCTACGCGTACCTGCGCGGCATGACGGACTATCGACTCGGCTTCCGAGCCGATGCTCGGCACTGGCTCGCGCTCGCCAAGGCCACCGAGCAACGCTACCCCGGCGGATTGAGCCAGCCGTGGAAGCAGCGACTCGACGAGGCGCTAGACGACCTGAATCGCGAGGTATACGGCGGTGGCGAGCGCTTCGACAAGACGGCGTCTACCGCCACCGAACAGGAGCTCACCCCCGCGACCCCGCCGCCCGAGCCCCTTGAACCCGGCAAGTGCCGTTCAACCAAAGATTGTGCGGACGGACTCGCCTGCCAAGCCGGCGAATGCGTCCCGCTCTGAGCCACGTCCGAAAACGCGCCCTGGTGCAAACCTCACGTCAGCGGCGGAGCGAGAACAGTTCGTCCTTCGCGAGCAGTTTCTGCTTCTTCAACTCGGTCATGTGACGCTGCTCGTCGGGAGTCAGATACGCGCGGCGCTCTAGCATGCGCACTTCTTCGGACAGGCTCCTGTGTCGCTCTTCTGCCGTCATCAGTGTTTGGTTTGCTGTGAACTGCTTCATCAGTCAGCACCTCCTGCTTGCCTGGACGGTTAACAACGCGCGAGACCGGAACCCGCGATGCACGCGGGACGAGCGGTGTGCACGCCTCTGACGCTGGTCGCCGCTCCCCCTGGCTCACGACACGTCATACATTTGAAGTTAGGTGGATCGAGCCGTGCGTCAATGCATTTATCAGGCAAAAATTGCGGAAATAGTCGCGAAATATGCCTGTCTTCTCGATGCAAGTTCGATGCCCCCGTTTCGAAAACAAGAGCCCGCTCTTCCGGTTCGGGTATCCCTGACAACCCCGTGGAGCTGGAAAATCTTCCCGACGCGCGCGGCTCGCGACAGCACCCGAGGAGACAGCTTTCGCCAGTGCATTTCGCGAGCTGGGAACATTCCAGCTGCCCGCTACACTGTCCCTTGTGAGGTTCGCCAGCATGTCTTCATGGAGCAACGCGTTAGCAACGGCTGTCGTCGTGAGTGTTCTCGGCGGCTGTGCGGCAGGGGGGGCTCAGCCGGCCAAAAACGCCGGGCTGGAGCCGGAGCGCGTGACGCTGCCGCGGACCGTGATCACGCCGCACGGCGGCGCCACGGTGGACGAGCTCTATCAAGCCGCGACTGCGGACTTGCTGGCAGGTCGCTTCGAACGCGCCGCGCAGGGATTCGATCGGCTGTATGCCATCGAGCCACAGGGTCGGCTCGCGCCGCACGCGCTGCTCCAGGCCGGCTCGGCGCTCGATCAGGCGGGGAAGCTGGAAGAGGCCGTCGCGCGCTACGAGCCGCTGACGCAGCGCTTCCCACAGCACGAGCTCGCGCGCGAGGCGCTGCTGCGCAGCGTGCGGCTTCTGGCGTTTCTCGAGGACTGGCGCAGAGCGGGAGCCCAGGCCGACGTCCTGCTCTCGCGCTATCCGAACCTTGGCTCCTACGAGAGCATCGTCGCCTACAGCGGCAAGGCCCTCGCGCTGATCGACGCGGGTGATCTCGACGCGGCGAGCCGATACGTCGAGCGGGGGCGAACCGTCATCGACGAACGGCGGCTCGACGCGGCGGGTCGCGTGTCGCGCGATCTGGCACAGCTCTACTTCGCGCTCGGCGAGCTGCGACGCATTCGGGCCGAGCGCATCCGCTTCAATCCGTTACCCGAGAACTTTGGTGTCGCTCTCGAAGAGCGCTGTCAGTTGCTGCTCGACTCGCAGAGCGCCTACTCGGACACGATGCGTGCCTACGACGCTCACTGGTCGGCGATGGCGGGCTACCGCGTCGGCGAGCTCTATCAGAAACTTCACGAAGACTTGATGGCGGTTCCCACGCCGCAACTTGCCAATACCGAGAAGCGCCGCCAGCTGTTCGAGGGCGCGATGCGCTTTCGGTACTCGGTGCTCCTCACCAAGGCGCTCACCATGATGGAGCACACCCTGAACATGGCGAAGCGCACGGGAGAGCGCTCGCAGTGGGTACAGAAAGCCGAGGAGGCCCGCGAGAAGATCGACCGTGCCGTGCGCGCAGAGAACGCGGCACTGGATCGCCTGCCCTACACCCGAGCTGAGCTTCAGGCCGCGCTGGACGAGCTCGGGCGGCAAAAGCGGAAGGCGGGGCCAACGACAGGAGCTGCCGCCGGCGGAGGTTGAGACCCTGACCGCGCGTGGTCCTAAGCGCCCGGCCGGGCTACGGAAACCGGCTACAATCCATCCCGAGACGCTGCGGGTATGAAATATGCTTGACAGCCTCTGGGCCTGGCGCTACCAGACGCGTCCTTCTCGGGTCCCCGCCTGACCTGCCTCTCGAGCACTGAACCTGGTCGAGAGTAGCAAGGGTGGGGTGTCCGCTGGCGCTCCCGCCCGGGAGCCGTCGAGGTGGCCCCGCCATCACGCTGGGAGGAACGGGCCAGCCCAACCCAGCCAACCTGTGACAATGACCGAGAAGCTCTCAGCCACCACGCTACCGACGCCAGGCTTGCTCGTGCAGCATCAGCGCCTTCATCAATTGTTGTCGAGTCGTTCCCGGGCCTTCGGCCCCAGGGCGCTCGTCCACTTTGCTGGCGTAGCTCAACTGGTAGAGCACCTGTTTTGTAAACAGGTGGTTAGGGGTTCGAGTCCCCTCGCTAGCTCCACGGCTCACTCGAGCCGAGTCCCATATAAGGAGGGTTGCCCGAGTGGCCAAAGGGAGCAGGCTGTAAACCTGCCGGCTATGCCTACGTTGGTTCGAATCCAACACCCTCCACAAATCCGGACGCATGGGGATACGGCACGTCGAGAGCACTTCAGCGCGCTTGGGTGCTTAACCCCCCGGCAGTCACTCCGCGGGAGTAGCTCAGTTGGTAGAGCGTCAGCCTTCCAAGCTGAACGTCGCCGGTTCGAATCCGGTCTCCCGCTCTGAGTAGAGACACGATCCAGAAGGAATATTGATAGCGGTTCAGCAATTAGCGTTGCCCACCTAGCTCAGTTGGCAGAGCGCGTCCTTGGTAAGGACGAGGTCACCAGTTCAATCCTGGTGGTGGGCTCGAAGGCAGCCCCGGACAGCGGCGCAACAAGCACGAGAAGCAGAAGGTAGCGAAGCGATGGCCAAGGGAAAGTTCGTACGGTCGAAGCCCCATGTAAATGTCGGAACGATCGGTCACATCGATCACGGCAAGACGACTCTGACTGCAGCTTTGGTGAAGGTTCAGAGCAAGAAGGGTCTAGCGAACGAGATCAAGTAC
>DATDJP010000275.1:0-12816 GCA_036520475.1 Polyangiaceae bacterium
ACGCCGCGTCGGCGTTTCGCCGCCAACTCGCAACCGACGCAGATTCGCGACTGGGTCACCGGCTTGAAGCCGGGCACGGCGTACGCGTATCGCCTCTGCGGCAACGCCGACGGCGCCGCGGTGAGCTGCAGCGACAGCTCCGGCACCTTGCACACCTTCACGACGAAGGCGGCCACGACGCTGAAGTGGGTCATCATCGATCCGAGCAGTCCGAAGCACCTGGCACTGCAGGGCGGCGGCCGCTTCGTGCCCTGGGGAAACAACTGGGACAAGATGCACCCGACGCGCGGTACCCACGACATGCTCGAAGACCGCATGTACACGGAAGCCGGCATGCAGGAGATCGACGTGGAGCTCGACAAGCTCGCGGCCAGCAGCGCGCGGCCCGAAGGAACGCTCAACGTGGTGCGGCTGCACCTGCAGTTCCACGAGTTTCTGCTCGATCCCACCACGCCCAACCGCGAAGCGCTCGCGCGGCTCCTGCGCGTCGTTGAAAAGGCCGAAGATCGCCAGCTCTATCTGATGATCACGGGGCTCGGATACTTCTTCCCAGCCGACAACCCGGCCTGGGTGGTCGCGCAGAACGAAGACGAGCACTGGGCGAGCCAGGCGCTGTGGTGGAACTCCGTCGCCGGTGCCGTCGCCAACAGCCCCGGTGTATTCGCGCTGGATCTCATGAACGAACCGGTCGCGCCCTCGTCGTCGCGCCTGGGTCTCGGCTGGGGCCGCTACACCTCCCCGCAGGCCGACGGCTACTGCAGCGTCGGCGCGGACCCCGCGACTGGCAAGCCCGGCACGTGTTACGTGCAGTTCGTCACGGCGGAACCGCGCGGTCGAACGCGTCCGCAGATCTCTCGCGAGTGGACGTTGAAAATGAAGCAGGCCATCCGCTTCACGTCTTTTTTCCCGAACAACACGCGACATCTGATCACCGCGGGCGTGACGAGCGCTTTCCAGGAGTTCAATGATCCATCCGTGATGCAGGAGCTCGACATCATCAGTCCGCACTTGTACCCGGACAGCGACGGGCAAGAGATGATCGATCTCGCCCGTTCGCTCTCGCAGACCTCACAGAAGCCGGTGATCGTCGGCGAGACGTTCCCGTTCGGCAATGTACACCGGCTCATCAGCAACGCTTGCAACGACGGCTCGGCTCAGGGCTGGATCGGCCAGTTCGACGGCCGCGTGCTCGACGACCCGTGCACGGGCAACTGCATCCTGTACCAAGCCTGGTACTACGTTCAGCGCGAGTATGGCCCCGCGATTCGCAGCGGCGGCTGCCCACCGCGCGTCCCATGAACGGGTCCGGGAAGCCGCTGCCCGGCGCGCAAGAAGTGCGGTAGTGGTATGCAGGGTGACCGCACCGATCACCCTGCGCCCTGCGCGCGCCGCAGATATCGAGGCGATTGCGGCGCTCTGGCATCGCGCCTGGCTCGACGCGCACGAGCCGCTCGTCCCGGCGACTGCCCTCGAGCAGCGGCATTTCGCGAGCTTCGGGGCGCGCGTGCCGGAGCGCGTTGCCGGGACGACGGTGGCGACGGCGGCGTCGCTCGTTGTCGGCTTCGTCACGGTGCGGGGCGACCACGTGGAGCAGCTCTACATCGCAGCGCCGACGCGAGGCACCGGCGTGGCTCGAGATCTGCTGACGCACGCCGAGACGGTGATTGCGGCTCGCTTCGATCGCGCGTGGCTCACCGTGGCTTCGGGTAACACGCGCGCCCGGCATTTCTACGCTCGGCAAGGTTGGCGCGACGTGGGCGGCGTCGATTTCCCGCTGCCGGCGGGGGACAGCGTCGTGATCATTCCCGCTCGACGCTACGAAAAGTGGCTGTCACCGCCGTGAGCACCGCGCTCAGGGAAGCCGACTGACGCCGCCGTCATCGGCGAGCGGGCAACAGTGAAAACGAGCGACGCCACACGCGAGCTCGGCAGTAGACCGCGTGGGCGGCAAGCCGAGTCCCTGGCTCTTGCATTGCGCGTACGCGAAGTTCAGGACGGCGACACTGTCGACGCACTGGTCGAACAAGATGGACTGCTCTCGGCAGTCCGGCTCTGGCGCGGTGTACGGCGCGCCGGCATCAACGTGTCCTCTGCCGATGCGACCCGGAACTCGCGGGCGTACGCCGCTGTCGCGGCCCGCCGCTGCGTCTGGACGAAGCCAGGCGTCGTGATCCAACGCGGCCGTCGGCACCGGGGTTGGGACAGCCGGAAAGGGCCGGCCGCTGGCGCCGTCCGCGGCGTATAACGAGACGTCGGGAGCAAAGGACGCGTCCGACACACCGCTGATGCGGCGCCGGACCCGTCGGCGCACGGAACCATCCGGCACAGACGCAAAGTCGGCGTAACGGACATGAAAATCCGATGCACTGGCGGGGCCGGCGTCGAAAATGAGCGTCGGGTCCACGGTATACGCCTGCCGTGCCGGACGCGGGCAGCAGGCGAACACGGTCTTCAGAGATCGCTCGACGTCGCAGCGGCTGGGGTACTCCATGGCACGAAGATCCGAGCTTCTTTCGTTACACAGTGCAGCCGCTGCACTAACCAGCTCTCGGTCATCGACACACGCGCTGAACGAAACTGTCCAGTCCGAGCAGCCGTCGGGATCAGCGCGGGGCTGCTCGGCGTGACCCGTGGTGGAAGCAGCGATCGCCAAAGAACCCGCGCTACCCGGCGTCCCGGCCGTGCCAGAGTTGGCGAGCTGCGAGCCGCAATTGGCGAGCGGAACGAGCACGCACGCGCCGATCGCGAGCTTCACCGTCGTGGAACGGTTCATGTCTCGCTCGCGCGCTGTGCCGTACTTCGCAGCTTGGCGTCGTAGGCCGTGAACGGCCAATTCTTGCGGTGGACGGCGCGGTCTTCGAACAGGCGCTCCAGACCGTCGCTGTCGCCGCGCAGCGCGCGCACGATCGCTTCCGCGTCGCCCCACTCGTCGGGCGTCGCGCTGGTTTCGAGGGTGACGGAGCGCTGGGCATGGCCGTGGGCGCGCTCGACGTCCCCCGCCATGAACAGCGCGACGGCGCGTGACGCCTGAGCGAGGTGGCAAAACGGTGCCAGACGCAGCGCACGCTGTGAGTGCGCGAGCGCGCGCTCCACGTCCAGGTCGCGGCCGTAGAGCAATGCCAGCCGCTCGTCGCCGAGGTGCTGATACGGGTGACGCTCGAGCGCCGTGCGCGCGGCCTCGATGGCGCCCTGCTTGTCGCCTTGATCGATGCAGAAGGACTCCCACGCCGACAGGCAATACAGATCGAAGGGTGACAGCGCGTGAGCGCGCTCCGCCGCTTCCTGTGCGCGGTCGAAGCGCTTGGCGCCGTCGTAGGCGAAGTACAGGTGAGCCCACGCGGTGCCGTTTTCTCCCACATCGCGCGCGATGGCGTCGAGCGGCTCGAAGTTGCCGAGCCGAGCGCGGCAAGCCGCAGCGCTGATCCGGTACTCGAGCTGGCTCTCTCTGTCGTCGTCCGTCTTGGCGCACACGTCTGCAGCCCGCGCTGCGAGCTCGGGGTCGGCGTGGCGGTACGACCAGTACGTCTCCCACGCGAGGTGTTCCGGCACGGACTCGGTGCAGCGCTTTTGCACCCACGGGAGCACGCCCATCTGACGGCCCGAGAGCCGCGCAGACGTGAGGACCACGCGCTCGAGCTCCTCGCTGTCCACCCCCGGCGCCCCGTCGCGAATCGGGAGCACGAGCTCGGCCGCGAGATCGTAGCGATCGCGCTGGACGTGGTAGCGGGCGAGCGCCACGCGCCCTTCGGCTTCGGTCGCGTAGGCGTGCAGCGCGCGCGTGCGGAGCTCGGTGCCCTTGTCCGTGTCGCCCATCGCGCTCGCCAGCACACCCGCCGTCTCCAGGACTTGAGGCGCGCCTTCTTCGATGAACGGCTCGACGGTCTGAAAGCCCTGCGCCGGATCGCTCTCGAGGTACGTCCAGGCCAGCGTCTGGTGCGGCAAAGCCTGGTTCGGCGCCTGGCGCACCACTTCGGCGAGCAGCGCCTGCGCTTCTTCGTGCGTCGTGTTGTCCTCGCTGAGGAGCGCGCCCAGACGATAGCGAACATTGATGTCGCCCGGCTCGAGCTCGAGCGTGGCGCGCAGGAGCTCGATGGCGATGCCGCGCTGTCCTTCGTAGTCGACCTGATCGGCCACGGCGCGCACGAAGCCCGGATCGTGCGGCGCTTCGTGGACGATTTCGCGCAGGCGCACGGCGGCGGCTTCCTTGCCGCCGAAGTGTTTGCCCGCTTCCCAGAGCGCGCTGACCAGCTCCTTGCGCTCGCCGCCCACGCGCCGCACCCCTTCGCAGAGCGCCTCGAACGCGGCGTCGAAGTCGGAGCGCTGGCGAGCCAGCTCGGCCGTCCAGAGCCAGGCTTCGGTGCTGGTCGGGAAGTGCTCGCGCAGCAGCGCGGCGATGCGCTCGACGTCCGCGAAGTCCTCGGCGAGCCACGCCGCGCGCGCCTCACGGCTCCTGATCCACGGCCCGTCGTTGTGCTCCGCGGCGCGCGCAAACTGCTCGCGGGCGGCGCGGAACTCGCCTTTGAGAGCGGCGAGCAGCCCGCACTGCACGAGGTTGTACGGCTTGCTCGGGTCTTCGCGCAGCGCGAGCGCGGCGTACCACTCGGCGCGTGCCCAGAGCTCGGCTTCGTCGTGCACGAGCGGCGTCTTGACTGCTTCGCTCTCGGGTGCAGAGGCCCACTGGGTGGCGTCCGTGTCGAGCCAGCGACCCGGCTTGGCGCCCGCCAGCGCCGCGACGTACAGCGCCGCCAGGTTTTCCGCGGCGCCGAGGTGCGTGGGGACGCACTCCAGCGCTTCGGTGAAGCGCCGTTCGGCTTCGGCGAAGTCTCCGAGACGTCGCAGCGCGTCGGCCATGTCGTCGAGGTTCGTGGCGTCGCCTGGGTCGGCGCGGTGCGCTTGCAGATATTCCACGTAGGCTTCGCGCAGCCGCCCGCGGTACTCGAGGTACGCGCCGTGTACGCGGTGCGCCCACTCGGCTCCAGGAAACGTGGTGCGGGCGCGCTGCAAGGTGTCCAGAAACTCGCCGCGGGTCCGCGCGATGTCGTGCATGCGCAGGCGCGAGAAGCTCGCCCACGTGCGGCGCGCCCAGGCCAGCGGATAATACGGTTCCTGTGCGAGCGCGAGCTGACACGCTTCGAGCACCTCGTCGACCAGCGCTTCTTCGCTCTCCGCGCTGGCGGATGCGCGCTTGCGATCGGCGTCGTCGAGCGTGGCGAAGTGGGGTTCTTCGATGAGCCCGGCGCGGTCGAGCTCCAGAAGGCGCTCTTCGCTGACCGCTTCTTGCCTGCCGATCACGACCACGCCGCCGTTGCCGAACAGATAGCCGGCGTTTTCCGCCCATTCGTAGGCCTTGAGCGCGGGCCTGTGGGTCATCGGGTCCTGCGCGATGAACGCCCCCAGGCGTGTGTCGTAGCCGGTGACGACGGCGACGTGCGAGGTGGTCGAGTACTCCTCTTGCACGATCACGGGCAGCCCCAGATCGATGGCGGCACGCATGCGCTCGGGGGTCGCGGCCACGCGGCGCGCGATGATGCCCCGCGCCGCAAGGAACGCGCTGATCTCGTACATGGGCGTCCCCGTCTCGCGCTTGACCACGCCCGCGATCTCGTCCTGTCCGAGCTCGATACCGAGAAAGCGCAGGCACAGCTCGAGCACGGCCGGGCCGCAAAAGTTTCGTTTCTGGTGGGTGGTCGGGAACTGTTCCAGGCGTTTCGCGGGGCCCGCGTCGGACGCGCCGCTCTCGAGGTGGTCGAGACGGCGCCGAGCGTAGCGTCCCAGACCGCTCTCCGGCTCGCTCTTCCAGAGCGTGTGCAGCTCCTGGATGGTCTCGGCGTAGTCCCCCGAGGCCGCCAGCGCGAAGGCGAGATCGAGCCGATCGCTGCCAGCGTGCGCGCCGTCCGGAAACCGCTCGAGCAGGATGCGGCGGACGCGCGCTTCCTCGAGGTGTGCGCCAAGCGCGGCGTGACAGTGCCCGATCAGGCGCAGCGCCGCGGCTGTTTGGTCGTCCCGTGTGGCAGTTTCCAGGAACGGTGCCAGGAGGCTCCGCGCTTCGGCGAAGCGACCTTGAATGTACTCGAGCTCGGCGAGCCAATTACGCGACAGCGTACAATTGGGGTCTTCGCGCTGCGCGGCCTCCAGCAAGGCGCGGGCTCGCTCGCGCTCGTCGAAGGTGAGCGCGACGCGCCCGCGGTAGGCGCGCGTGCGGCTCGCGTCGGGCCGGAGCGCTTCGAGTCGCTCCATGTAGCTCTCTGCGGTTTGCGCCGCGCGGCAGCGCAGGGCGGCATCGAGCGCGACCTCGATGGCGCGGGCACGATCCGGATCGCCTTCGCCGAGCGCGTGCGCCGCGAGCTCTGCCCGGCGCATGGCTTCGAGCGGGTTGCCCTCGCAGAGCTCGAGGGCGAGACGCGCTTCGCGGACCCAGCGCGCGGGCCCATTGGGAAGGGGTGCCAGGGCGTCGCGTGCTGCGGCGAACCGTTCGACGGAGAGCGCGAGATCGACTTCGTGTAGCTCGGTCATGTGCTTTCCTGCGTGGCGAGGCGGCGGGCGGCACCGGGGGCCACCTGCGCGAGGTTCTCCAGAATTTCGGCGGCGCGCGGGTCGCTGCCACGCAGCGCCTCGGCCGCGACTCGCAGCACCGTGGGATGCGACGCGTACGCCGAGCGCAACGCGTCGAGCGGATTGGTGTCGCTCTCCCAGTAGGCGGCGCAAGCGAGCAGCGCGCGTTCCTCGCTGCCGTCGCCCCACTCGAGGCTGGCGTTGGCGAGCACGAAATCGAGACGCTTCTGCGCGAGCACGCGCAGCGCTTCCGCACTGCGGGCGCGCAGCGCCGCTGCTATCTCCGAATTGACGACCGGCCAACCCGGATTTTGCGCGTGAAGCTCCAGCGCTCGCGTCGCGGCTCCCGCGTGGTCTCCAGAAGCGCGGTCGAGCGAGTGCCGGAGACGCAGCCGCGCCGCTCGCGTCTGCTCCGCGCGCGGATGTTTGTCGGCCAGCGCAGCGAGCGCCGTGGCGTCTTCGGGTAGGCCATGCTCGACCAAAAAACCTGCCGCGTCGATCAGCGCGTCCGGCGCGAGCCCGAACAGCCGCTGCTCGAGGGCGTTCGCCAGCGCGTCGTTCGAAGAGAGCTCGGCCACGCCGCGTGTGACGCCCCAGAGCAGGGCCGGGCTCGCGTCGGGGCTGGCGCGCCGGAGCAAGTCGAGCGAGGGCGGGGCGCCGTGTTTTCTGCGGATGCCGTCGAGCGCCGCGCTGAAGTACGCGTTCGGGTTCTTCTCCACGAGCTCGGCCAAGAGCGGCTCGGCTCGCGCGAGCAGTCCGGCTTTGAGGTACGCCCGCACCCGGCGCCAAGAGGGGGACAGGGAGCCGCCTGCGGAGGCAACGGCTGCCGCGAAGCAACGCTCCGCGAGCTCTGGCGCCGCGAACTCCATGAACGCATCGCCGAACGCCGCGAGCACGTCCGGGTTCTCCGACCACAGCTCGAGGGCGCGCAGGGCCCGCGCTTCGAGCTCTTCGCCGTCCGTGAGCTCGGCCACGGCCGCGGCGTAGGATTCGACGAGGTCTGCGTGTGGACCCACGCGCGAGATACCGAACTCGAGCACGGAGATGGCATCCGTTGCGTTGCCTTGCGCGCGAAACGTGAGTGACGCCAGCTGATAACCCTGCGCATCCCCGGGCTCGCGCTGCATGGCCGCGAGCGCGTGCTCCCGCGCTTCGTCGAAGTTGCCGAGGCGCATGCGAGCCAGGCACGCGCGTCGCGCGCCGGAGCCATCGTCGTCCTCGGCCTCGTTCGCGGCCGCCCGCTCGTGAAACGCGAGCGCAGCCTCGAGCTTGCCGGCACGCTCCAGGCTGACGCCGAGCACGCGCAGCGCGGCCGCGTTCTCGGGGGCGACCTCGAGCACGGCCTCCGCCGCCAGCTGCGCGTGCCGCTCGCTCCCGACTTCGAGCGCTGCGAGCGCGAGCTGCGTCCAAGGCTCGGTCTTCTCCGGCGCGCGCGCGACGGCTTCGTCCGCGAGCGTGAACGCGGAACGCCCGTAGCCCTGGAGCAAGCGATTCTGGCTCAAGCCGAGCGCGTTTCGGTAGTCGTTGTCGTCGATCCGGCGCGCGTCGGCCCAGGCGATGGCGGCTTCGTGCGACAGTCCCCAGTGGTCGAGACACGTGGCGTAGGTCTGATGTGCCCACTCCGCCGTTTCGAAACGCGTGCGCGCCTCGGCGTACCACTCCTCGAGCGGTCCGTCCGCGGTCGAACCCTCGATTTCACCAGCGCGCAAGAGCTCGAGCAGCGCTTCACCGCGCAGCTGCCAGGCGCGCGGCACGTCCTTGCAATGCTGGACTGCTTCCGCGGTGAGATGCGCAGTGCGACCTCTGCCGGCGTGCGCGTGGCGCACGTCGTTTTCACACGCATCGAGCGCGTCGAGCTGCGATTCATGCAGGGAAGTGAGTGCGCTGCTGCCGCTCGGCAATACCACGAGCGCGCCGAAACCGTGCAGCGCCGAGCGGCGCTCCTGATCGGCCCAGTAGCGCAGGCCGGCTCCGACGTGATCGAAGCGTTCCACGAGCAAGAGCCCCGAGGCGCGCTCGAAGCCGACGATGCGCACGAACCCGGTACCGACGGGGCGTTCTTCGGCGACGATCACGTGCGCGTCGGCTTCGAGCAACTCGCTGAGCCGGCCCTCGGTGAGCCGGCAGCGCAGCACGCCATCCGCGTGTCCTTGCAGCACCGCACGCAGGCCGGCGAGTGACTGCGGTGACGCGGCGAGCTCCTGCTCCGCGAGTAGACGGCGAAGCACTTCGCGCCCTTCGAGCTCCGGGTGCACGGCAGCGGCCACGCGCACGGGCGTGCGAGCGCGCACCCAGCGCTGCGGCTCCGTGACGAGGTCGAGTCGCTGCACCAGGCGCGTCGCGAATTGCCGGGCGGCGGCGGGTGCCGCTTCATCTTGAGCCAAGCGGCGCGCCGGTTCCGCGTCACCACCATGAAGCGCGGTCGTGATCGTCACGATTTGAAAGCCCGCTGCGAGATCGCTCTTCGGGTAGCGTTCCAGAAAGCTTTCGCACAGCTCCAGCACCTCGCCGGCGCGCTCGCGAGCCAGCGCCAGCCCCGCGAGCAGCGGTGCACCCTCGTACCAGACCAGCGGCAGCGTATCGCGCGGCGAATCGCGAAGGCCGCCCACGAGCACCTGGCTTGCGTGTTCCGCGTCGCCGCGCCACAGCGCGTGCTCGGCGAGCACACCGGGGACGGTGAAGCAGCGCCCCTGTTCGCCGGCCAGCTCAGCGCGCGCCACCTTCGCGAACGGATGCAGCGCGAAGTCCTTTTCGAGCGCGGTGACGTGCCGTTCGGCGTGGCGCATCGCCCCCAGACGCTGGAAGCCACGCAGCGCGATCAGGTGCGCGACCGGCCCCCACGTGGCGTCGCCACTCAGCTCGCTGATATTGACAGCCGTGTCCAGGGCGCTGCGGCGCCGGACTGCGCCCAGCGCGACCGCGATCTGTGGCGGCAGCGTGCGCGCGGGATCGGCAGCTTCGTTGGCGAGCTCTTGGAGCCGGAGCTCCGACCACAGGCTTTCGAACGACGTTTCGTTGGTGCTCATGCGTGCCGGCAATCTCCGAGAATTGCGCAGAATACAGCAGATTAGAGCGTAGTACGACGGGAGCCTCGCGCTCGATCCCTCGGGAGTAGTGCAATGGAGGGCAACCGGCGCCGCCCGTCGCGGCTCCGGCGAAATTCGGCCCATTCAGAGCCGTGTCCGCGAGCGTCGATCGTGGCGCCGAACGGTGGCGTCACGACCCGGCAAACGCGTGGGCGGGGATGCCGTCATCCCGGCCGAGGGAGGCATGGCGCGCGGCGCCGGCCTTTCGCAAGCCGAGGCGAGCACCGCGCCAGTGGAGCTCCAGTCGCTCGAGGTCGTGGACAATGTGGCTCAGGGCGGAGAATCCGGCGGCATCGACGGCGCGGCGGAGATCGGCGGCCCTGGCTGTGACATCGGCGCCGCCGAGGCGAAGCTGTAGCTCACAGATGCGATCGATACGAGCGCCTCAGGACAGCTCGGTGCTCGCCGGGGTGGCGCGTTCCAGCTCGACGAAGATGTTCAGGTGAAACCAGGCGGGGAAGGCGCTCGCCAGCGCTGCGGGGCCTTCCACCGTGATCTCACCGGAACCGAGCGCCCCTGCAAAATCGCGGTGTCCCATCCAGACCTCGATGAGCGTGCGCGGGCTGGTCTGCACCACCAGCGTCTCGGGAAGACCGGGGTTCGTCATGCAGACCTCGCCGCGTCCGTGATCGATCTTCAGCCAGTAACGCAGATAGCCGCGCTTCTCCTCGAGGAAGTCGAAGCGGACCACGACCAGCTCGGCAGGAGCTCGCTTCTTGTCGATGCGTCGCTGCATGTCCCAGACCAAGAGCGTGGGATCGATCTCGTCTTCGCGGATGCTGCGATGCGCCCAGCGCCTCGACCACAGACCGAGACCCACCACGACGCCCTGGAGCCCGCGCGCAGCGTCCGTGGGCTCGTATTCGTTACCGTTCGCGCCCTGCACGCGCGCGACCAGGCCGGCGCGCTCCAGGTGCTCGAGCCGGTTGGCGAGCACCGATCGCGGGATACGCCGCACGCCGTTCAAAATCTCTCCGAAGCGACGGCTGCCGGCGAGGATTTCCCGGACGACGAGCAACGTCCAGCGTTCGCCGACGACTTCCAGCGCTTGTGCGACAGGGCAAAACTGTCCGTACGACTTCATGCGAGCAACGCTAACGCCGCCCGGTGCAGGGGGGCAGTCCATTTTTAGAACTGGCCGTCAGCCGGGTCCGGCAGAACATAGGAAGGGTGATGACCAGGAGAGGTCCGATGAAACAAGGAAAGATCTGGGAAGCCGTCGAAGCCGTGTTGCCCGTGCTCGCTGAACGAGCCGCCGCGCACGACGCTGAAAACCGTTTCGTGGTCTCGAGCTACGAGGCTTTGAAGTCACGCGGTTTGTTCGGGGCAGCCGTGCCGGAGGAGCTCGGCGGGCTCGGTGCCAGCCACGGGGAGCTCTGCGACGCGCTGCGTGCGCTCGCACATGCCTGTCCGGCCACTGCGCTGGCGGCTTCGATGCACTCGCACCTTGTCGCTGCCACGGTTTGGAAATTCAAGCGCGGACAGGGCGGCGAACCGCTGCTGCGACGCGTCGCCAAGGAGCAGCTCGTGCTCGTGAGCACCGGCGCCGGCGACTGGTTCGAGTCGAACGGGACGCTGGAGAGCGTGCCGGGCGGGTACCAGCTGACGGCGAAGAAGCAATTTTGCAGCGGGTCACCCGTTGGCGATCTGATGATGACGACTTCCGTGTTCGAGCACCCGACGGAAGGCGCGCAGGTGCTGCACTTCGTCCTGCCCCTCTCCGCCAAGGGCGTGAAGGTCGGATCGGACTGGGATACCATGGGCATGCGCGGGACAGGGTCGCAGACCGTCGAGCTCGACGGCGTGTTCGTGCCGGAAGAAAGCATCGTGCTGCGCCGGCCGCGCGCGGGCTGGCACCCGGCGTGGATGGTCACGCTCACCGTCGCGCCACCCGTCTACATGGCGCCGTACCTCGGCGTCGCGGAAGCGGCGCGCGATCGCGCCATCGAATGGGCGCGTGGTCATGCACGCGGTGAAACGCCGCTGCTCGTGGGCGAGCTGGAGAACGCTCTGACGTCGGCGCGCCTCGCGTGGCAGCACATGGTCGACAACGCGGCCGACTACGACTTCGCACCGGAAGCGGAGCGCGCCAACCGCGCGCTCATTGCGAAAACGCTGCTCGCCAACGCTGTCATTCAAACGGTGGAGAAAGCCATGGAGGTCGTCGGTGGCGCCGCATACTTCCGGCGCATGGGCATCGAACGCCTGCTCCGTGACGTGCACGGCGCGCCGTACCACCCACTGCCCGAAAAGCGCCAACAAACCCTGACGGGGCGGTTGGCGCTGGGCATGGACCCGCTACCCGTGTGACGTCGTTACGGGACTTCGAGCTCATAGACGCGCTAGAGCACGCGCTGAAGTACGCCGAGTAGGCGTCGATCGAAAACGAATCGGATCGTCTCCGGCGGCGCTGCCTCCGCGGCTTCCTCTTCCATGACGAGCAATGACTGCAAGCTCATTCTGCTCGTTGCATCGACCGCGCTCGATGCTTCACTCAAGACGCGGGCGCCGCGCGGCGTGACCCACAACCTGTAGGCGATGCGCTCCGCGTGGGGACCGCGATCCACGAGCCCCTTTTGCTCGAGGACCCTCATGACCTGTGAGACTGTCGCTCTGTCGAGCTCGGCCCACTCGGCGACGGCGTTCTGGGTCGTTGCGTCACCTGTATCCTGGACTACGGCTTGCGCGGCCAGAAGCACGAACCACTGCGTGATCGTCAGATCGAAGGCAGCGAGCGCACGGTCCGCGCGGCGCCGCCAGCGCATCGCCGCACGCCACAGTTCGAGCCCTGCCAGGGTTGTTTCGTCCAATGGGAGAGTTGCTTCTGCCGTGAGCGGCACGCACCGTTGCTCGCGGTGCATGACGCCCGCAGTGTGAACGGCGCCGAGCGCGCGCAGATCTGTAGCGCGATGGGCAGGAGCTCCTGTCCCACCCCGCAGGGGTGAATTCAAAAGGCCCAATGACAAGTCGGGGGAGCGCGTTTCCGCGTTGCTAGTTTAGTACGTTCGCGAACTAAAAAATATTATGGCTAGCGCTCCCGGACAGCTCGGATTTTCAGGGAGGTTCCTTCGGGACGGGAGACTACGCTTCGCGAAGTGCACGGCTGCGGTGGCGCGTTTCGGCGTTGCTAGTTTAGTACGTTCGCGAACTAAAAAATATTTTGGCCAGCGGGCTACCG
>DATDJP010000276.1:0-9732 GCA_036520475.1 Polyangiaceae bacterium
CCGCGGCGCGCCCGGCGTGCGCCGCGGGTGATCCGTCGTGACGGCTCAGGGGAAGGCCTGGCGGAGCGCGGAAATCGCGCCGGAGTATTGCTTGGTGATGCGCACGCCCGTGTTGGGCAGCTGGTCGAGCGGACCGCACGTCGTGCAGTGCTCCCAGCTCACGATGCCCGTCACCACCAGCGATTCGCCGTTCAGGTAGTGGTAGAGCGACGAACCGCTGTGACCCCCGGAGACGTCGCAGTGGAAGCGAAAGCGGCGATTGATACCGTCGCTGTCGGGAGACGAGTAGCTACCGGCGGCGCACCATTCCGTGTCACCCCAGAGCGCCAGGTCGTACGTCTCGCAATCGTCCGGCGAGTTGGTCTTGCCGCAGCGCGGGTAGCCGCGGTTGTAGCGCGTGCGGTTGCCGAAGCTCGCGTCCGAGCCCCACCAGTACCAGCCCACCTGCAACGCTGCACTTGCCGTTGCGCGTGGCATGCAACGCGGGAGGGAGCGCTGCGTCGCACGCAGATTTGCCGTTAAAATGGCCAGTCTGACGCTCGTGGAGCGACGGCACGTTCGTTGCGATGGGGCTCGACCATGAAGCGATTCACCCGTCCGCTGTTCCCGCTCGTTGGCGCCTTCGCACTGTTTGGCTGCAGTGGCGAGGGTTTCAGCGAAACCTCCGATGACCCGACGCTGTCGGCCGCTCAAGAGCTGCCGATGGAGCCGATCGAGCCTGGCGATCCGACCGACCCGGCTCCGCGCCCTCCGCGGCCGCCTTTGCCGCCGCCACCGCCGCCGCCGCCCAGCGTGTCGACGATCGTGTCGAAGTATCAGAACTACGACATGAACTTCGACGGCATCGCGGAGATTGAATCGCTGAAGTTCCTGGCAGGCGATGAAATCAACAGCGCCGCGACCAAGGGTCTCGCGATCGTGCTCTACGATCCTCGTCTCGTCACCGACGACCCGAACAACGGCATCTCCGGGCTGCAGATGCGCCTGCACCTTTCGCTCATGCGCAGCGACATGTTCAAGGAGGGCTACAATCCTCGGTTCATCGAGGCCAAGGTGTACCGCGGCGCGCAGCACCAGGATGGCCGCACCCTGCTCGCCATGCGCCGCTTCTTGAGAGAGGTGCACGCGAACCACCCGCTCAAGAGCGTGACGCTGATCGGTGACTTCCCGGAGTCAATCATCGTGCGCCAGGTGCTGGTGCGCTCGCGGCAAGGCGCCGATCCGAAGCGCTTTGGTAGCGTGATGCTGTCGAACGTGGACTTCGTCGCCACCGGCACCGAGCTCGTGGCGCCGCGCTCGGATCTGATCCTGAGCGACCTCGATGGAAATTGGGAGAACGTCTACGTCCAGCAGCCCATGGCGTTCAAGGACGTCGAGCTCGTGCCAGACCTGCCCGCAGGCACGAACTTCCCGGCTGCGCAGCAAACGCTCACCGGCGCTCGCTACAACATCATGAACAACAACTTCCGCGACTTCTTCCTGGTGCGCGACCGCGCCACGGCGTTGACGGAGAGTAACGGTCAGGCGCAGCTGTACGTCTCGCACCTGGGCGAAGACGGACCCGAGCTGTCCGCCGCGGATCGCCTGCAACCCAATCAGATCGCACGACCCGAAATCGAGGTCAGCCGTATCAACCCGCGCCACGTGGCGATGCAGCCGTATCTCTCTTACGGCGCGAGCACGGACGGGCAAGGTCTGCTCGGCACGGACGGCAAGCCGCGCGTCGTGCGACTGGCCGGCTCCGGCGCCGTGGACTGGCGTGAGGACGCGACCTTGGAACGCCGGATCCTGGTCGACTACTTGTACCGCAACCACGCCTTTCGTCTGGGCAACGACAGGAACAAGCCCTACCGCACGTCGGCCGTGCGCGCGAAAGAATCGGGCCTGATCAGCCCAGCTTCGTTCAACAGCATGCTCCGCAAGGCAGACTCCGCGTTCACGACGTCCTGGGCGGTCGATGAAGCGGACATGGCGGAGTACATCAACTGGCTCAAGACGCCGGCCGTGCTCCGCGGCGTCGCGGCACACTCGAACGAGACGTCCGCCGAGTTCGCCAAATCGAACGCCTGGCTCGTGGACACCATGGTCGGAGGTAAGCCCTGGTACTGGAAGCTCATGTCCGACGCGCAGGGTTACTACCTGCAGCCCACCATCGGCGATCGCGGCTCGGCCGACTTCTTCCTGTACCGCACGCTCTGGGAGAACAAGGTTTACGACACCATGGGCACCGGTCAGAGCTTCTACATCCACGACGGCTGCACCGTGAACGGCGTGTTCCCGCACGACCAGCCTTACAACACGCCCAACTACGCCGCCAGGCAGCACGCAGAGAGCATGCTGTTTTACGCGAACGGCCTCGGCATGCTCGCCCGCGCCAAGGTGTTCAACGACACGCCCCGCGGAGCCACCGAAGCCATCAATTCGAACGGCAAGCGCTTCGCCTCCTCACTCAAGGGTTACTTCACGACCGATGCCGCGGACGCCAACCTGAACCCCAATGGCACTACGGACTGGGCCAACCGCCGCACGCGCACGCTCCAGCGCAAACGCACCTACTTCTGGGGCCTGCTCGGTGATGCCACGCTGAACATTCGCTATCCGTAACGCTCACGCTCGATTCGCTCGATTCGTAACCGAGGCCCGGCAGGACGTCCCTGCCGGGCCTTCGGCCGTTCGTGTGCCACCATTTGCGTCGCGCTGTCGGTTCAGCGCTCTCCCTGACGAGCCAAAGTTCGCAGAGCTTGCCGCAGTGTCTCCGTTTCCGTCAGGTCCAGCGCTTCGCTTAGCTCGCTGAGTAGCCGTTGATCTTCGCGCGTCAGTCGAAACGACTTCAAGCGGCTTGGCTCTTTGCCCCTGTGCCCGATGCGCGAAACCCAGCGCAGCAAGTCTTCGCCTGGAATGCCGCGCAGTGGCGGCGGCTTCTCATTTCGTCGGATGGCACGCACCACGTCGGAGACGTCCTGTGGAAGCGATTTTACATCCACGAACAGCGAGGGTTTCTTGAGGATCGCAGCCGGGAGAAGCTCGATGAGCCTCGGCTCGATCTCGCCTGCCCAGAGCGTGTCTGCCACGCTGATAGCGTCGCGGTGTTCCGGGATGTCGTCGTTGGTAATGAGCAGCCGCGCCGCTTTGAACCTGCCGAGCACGAGCTCGTAGCGCGGATCCCTGCGCCGCCTCGCGACTCGTGTTTGACGAGCCTTGGCGCGCGCTTGCAGGCTGCGTGCAATAGCCGTCACAGGAACTGCTCCAGGTTGACTCGGTACTTCTTCGCGAGAGTCAGAAAGCGCTCGCTGGGGCCGCTCGCGAGATACTCCAAGATGAGCACGCGGTTCTTGGCGGGAGCCTTGAGCGCTTTCGACAACAATACACATTCTGCATCCGCGATCGAAAGGTCGACGCTGCGGCCGGCGTACAGTGCGGTGTACCGCGTTTCTCTCGGCATCCAAACCTCGTGACCAAGCGGGTCGAGAGCGCGACCCTTGAGGCTCAGTAGACGTTTGAATTCCGATTCGACGGCGAATTCGTAGTCAGCCTTGACATCGACGTCGCGAGTCGCGACGAGTGCGAGCGGCAGCTGCGCCTCGAGCAGCGCCGTCTGCCCCATGACACGGATGGAACACGGTCTGAGGACGGGCAGTCCATCCGCACGGGCTTCCCTGTTTCGTGCAGCAACCCAATCGTCCAGCTGCCTGGCAACGTCACGGAGCACGGTTCAGAATAGCATTACGTATGTACACAATCAAAAATTATGCACATACAAGCGGGACAACCGGCTCGTTCGCATACCTGAGCCGCGCAAGGCGCCGAGCTCGGCCTCCGCTGCACGTCAACGCACTCGCTTGCGCGCCAGGAGCTCACGCCTCCAACAGTGCTCGCGTGGCTCGATGCCCCCCCGTTCGTGGCTCGATGCCCCTCTCAAACGTGGAAGTTAGTATGTATGCGTACTATCTCTGAGAGAAACGGGCGCCCGCGCTCGTCATGTTTCGGAGCTGCGCGTTACGAGCATACCCGCGCGCTCGTAGTGTGAGAGCACGCATCCACGGTGTGGGCAGGAGCTTACGGTAGCAAGAGCCAGCGGCGTCCTCGCGATCGAGGACGCGCCGTTCACGGTGTTTGCGGCCGGTATCCGCTCAGCGAGGCAGAGCGGAAGCTCAGGACTTCAGCTTCGAATCCTTCGGATCCTTCGGATCCTTCGGAGCAGCCTTGGTGCGTGCTTTGGTGCTCGCTGTCTTGAGCTTTGGCTGGGGCGCGAGCGTGACACGGATGAAGTCGTACACGTCGAACAGGTCGCGCGGGACCTGGCTCTGTTCCCTGAGCTTGTTCGAGATGAGTTGAACGATGCCCGAGATCCGCTTGTAGCTTGCGCCGGTGGCGCGCGTCGAAAGCGTGGCGCTGGCGGTCATGCCCTTGAGCTGATGCCGAAGCAGGGTGGGTTGGACGCAAAAATGCTCGTCAGGGTGGCAGGCCGCTGACAGTGCCGTGGCAAACTCCCAGTGAGGCGCTTCGCCGTAGATGGGGGTCAGTGCAGCGAGGTAGGCGTCGAAACGAGGCTCATATGCGCCTTCTCCGTGGAGCAGCTCGCGCACCGCGAGAGCGAGGCCACGTAGCCGATCATTGTTCGCACAGATGGCTTTCTTGAGCTGCGCCGCCGGAATCAGGTCCGTGTTGCTCAGTGCGACGGTGACCCGGTTCCAAATTTGCTGCCAGCTTTGCGTCTTGATGAGCGCGTCGATCGCTTCAACAGAGAGCTGTTCCTGCGCGTGGCGAATCAGGGCGTCGCGATGTCGCGGTGCACGCTGAGCGACGCCCTCGCCGCGAACGTCGGTCAGCCACGCTGGATCGGCGAACCCGTCCGAGTACTTCGTATGAAACTGTTCGAGCTGATCGAGGAAGCTCGAAGAACCGGATGCGCGTCGCGCGACCAAGGCGCGTTGGCGCTCGTAGAAGGCTCTCTGAGTGACGCTCGGCTCCTCGACTCGTCGCATCAGTTGGTGGTAGCCGCTCGCCAGGGTTCGTTCGGCGCCGTCTTCGAACAGGTATCCTCGCTTGCCGCCGTCTTCCCGAACCAAAACGGCAACTCCCCAGTCCGTGCGTGTCGCGTGTTTGAACAAGGGGAGAGCACCGGTTTCACTCGTTGGTTGTGTCATTCAGTACCTCTTGGAAGCGCAGCTCTGCACCAAATCGCAGGGAGATTCCACGGTTCGATGCGGAAGGCCAACACTCTAGCACGTTTCGGACCGCTCTGCTCCATCGCTCTCATGTCGAAGACGTCGCAGGAGGCGACGGGAAAAGACTCGAGAGCGACGCTTGCCCCGAAGAAAGCGTCGAGTCCCTCCACGACGAGTCACAGGTGCGGAGAACCTGAGAGACCCCGAGAAAGCGCTTGCGCTCCTGGTACTCGCGCCTCACAAACCAGCGGCGATTGTCGGCAAGGCGACGATGAGCTCCCGCTTTCGAACCTCGTCTCCACCCGTTGCGCCCGTGCCGCCCGTTGCGCCTGTTGCGCCGGTACTCGCGCCCGCGAGCGGCGCGTTCGCGCTGCGCGATGGCCTGCTGCTGGCGCTCCTCGCGTTCATGTGGGGCAACTCGTTCCTGTTCATCAAGCTGGCGCTCACAGCGGTGCCGCCGGCTTGGGTGGTCGCCACGCGCTTGGCCGTCGGCGCGCTGCTCTTGGCAATGTTTCTGCTCGTACGACGGGAATCAATCCGGGGCGCGCTGGCTATCTGGCCCAGCATCGCTTTCGTCGGGCTGGTCGGTGCGGCGCTGCCGTGGCTCGGCCAGGCCTGGGCATCGAAGTTCTTGGACTCGGGCTTGGTCGCGGTCCTCAACTCTTCGACGCCCGTGGTGACCCTGGCGCTCGCGGTGCTGGTCGGGCAGGAGCGTTTGTATCGAAATCGGGTGCTCGGCTTGGGAACCGCGATCGCGGGCACCTTGATCGTGATTGGTGGGGAGATCGGCGCGGGCCGCTCCGCGCTGGCGCTCATCGTCACGGTGCTCGCGACCACCGGCTATGCGGTAGGGGCGGTGGTCGCGCGCGCTCGCATCGCCGGCAGGGCGACGCCGCTTTCGTCCTCGGCCATCCAGCTGGGTTGCTCGGCGCTCGTCGTTGCTCCGGTCGCGTGGCTGACGAACGGGCCATTTCCCTTTCGCGCGCTCGATCCGGTCGTCGCCGGTTCGCTGCTCGCTCTCGGTGTGTTCGGAACTGGGCTCGGCTTCCTGATCTATTTCACGCTCATCGAACGCGTGGGAGCAACGAGCGCGTCGATGGTGACGTATCTCGTACCCGTGGTGGGACTCGTCTCGGGAGCACTCGTGCGCGGCGAACGCTTCGGCGACAACGTGCTGCTGGGCGCGGCGGTGCTGATCGCGGGCGTGTGGCTCGCGCAGCGGCGGCCGCGCCCTCCCGTTTTCCGGTGACAGCGACGTCAGGGCGTGAACTTCGGATCGCGTTTCTCGAAGTTGGCGAGCACGGCTTCCATTTGATTCGGCGAGCCGAGCAGCGCTTTTTGTAGCTTGGCTTCGAGCGCCAAACCGTCCGCGACGGATGCCACGCCGCTCGCGTTCAAGAGTTGCTTGGACGCACGCACCGCATCGGGGGACTGCTTCGCGATCTCGCGCACGGTCTCCAGAGCCGCGGCGCGCGGATCGTCGCACACGCGCGTCACGAGGCCGAGCGACTGACCTTCGCTGCCGGACACGACGCGGCCCGTGAACGTCAGCTCCTTGAGCACGTCGAGGCGCATCAAATGCCGCAATGTCTGCGTGCCCGTCATGTCCGGAACGAGGCCCCAGCGCACTTCCATGATCGAGAGCTGGGCGTCGGCGGTGGCGTACCGCATGTCGGCGCCGAGTGCGATTTGCAGCCCGCCGCCATACGCCACGCCGTGAACGGCCGCGATCACCGGCACGGGCAGCTCTTGCCAGATCCACGCGACGCGCTGCGCGCGATTCGCCGGACTGTCCCCATCGCGTTCGAAGAAATCGCCGCTCGAGGCGCCCAGAAAGCTCTTGAAGTCGAGCCCTGCGCAGAAAGCGCGACCCTCGCCGCTCAGCACGACGGCGCGCAGCGAAGCGTCCTTCATCAGCCCTTCGCCGGCTTCGACTAGACCGGTGAACATGGCCGGGTCGAGCGCGTTGAGCTTGTCGGGGCGGTTCAGCCGCACGTCGGCGATGCCGTCTTGCACACGCACGCTGACGCGCTCGGTTGCGGAGCTGGTCATGATGCGGACGGGTATACCGCATCGCGCGCCGCCCGGCGACGCTCGCCGCTCAGGGCACGCGGCGCGCGGGTTGCTCTCAGGCGCGGGGCCGACTCTGACGCACGCCTCCAGCACCTCAGGGTGCTGGGCACGTGCCGGCGGGGACGCTGGTTTGGGTGCGGCACTGCGTCCAAGACGCATACTGCGCCAGCCAGTTGATGCACGCCGCGTCTATGGTTTCTCGGAAACTGCTGCCGGCGCCGGGCAAGCCCGTGTTGGCCGCGCAGAAGATGGTGCGCGGAAACTGAACGTCGATATCGGTAACACTGGTGGCGATCGTTCGCGTCCCGTCGCTGAAGGTTCCGCCGAAACCCGACCAATGCGGGATGTGAGAATAGTGCTCTTCGTAACAAATCAGACCGCTCTTGCCTTGCACGGTGTCGATCAGCCGGTAGTTGCCGTCGAAGGTGTCCGAATGGGAGTCGGACCAACCGGTTTGCGGGTCGCAAGACAAGCGCGCATTGGGCTTCTGCTCGCTGAGGCAGGCCCCCAGGACGGGTAAGCAGTTGCGCCGCGCTGCCCAGAGACAGGGTGCGATGCACGTGGGCGGCGGCGGCGGCACCTCGACGCACGTGCCGAAACGCGGCTGACTGCTCGTGACCTCGGTGCAGACATGGCCGGGCGCGCAGCCTCGCTCGTAGCAGTTACCGGGAGCATTCGACACCGCACCGGCGAACAGCCTGGTCGACAAGGTTTCCGGAGGGAGGCCCGGCCAGGAGTACGTGAAATCGAGCGACTCGTAGTAGGTGCCTTCGACGCCTGGTGCGAACCTCACCTCGAGCGTGCAGGATTCCAGTGCAGGCCCGAGCTCGAGCCCGGTCACGCAGCTACCGCCGGTGAGTGAAAACGGCGCGGAGAGTCCGAGCGCAGCGCCGTTGATGGCGCCGAGGGTGGCGATTCCACCTCCGGCATTGGTGACCGTAATGGTTTCAACGACCGTGGAGCCGGCCGGAATCGCGGGGCCGAGGTTCTGAGTCCGTGAGAGCGTGACCGGCGGCTGGCTCGAGGCGGTGATTGGCCTTGCGTCGGTAAACTGTTGAACGCCGCCGCTCTGCCAGCTGTAACGGAATTCGGCTACGTCGTTGACGAAACCCGCAGACGTTGGCGTAAAGAGGACGTTGACCGTGCAGGCCTCACGAACGGGGAGCGTGCCACCGGTCGCACACGTGCCGCCAGAGACGAGCAAAGGCGGAGCGAGACCGAGGCCTGCGGCGGTGACGTCGCCGAGCACCACGTCGTAGCCGCCCACGTTCCACAGATTGACCACGAGCTCGCGGGACGTGCCCACACGGACGCCCGCGAAACTGAGCTGCTGCGGAGTGATTTGGACCGGCGGGAGGGCGCGCGCCGTCAGCGTGAAAGACGAGATGCGATCCGGAACTCCGCTGTCGTCCGAGTTCCACCTGAGCTGCAGTGTTTGAGAGACGTCGCCGATTTGCGTCGGGCGTTCGGCCGGCTCGTTTCTGCGGCGCTTTCGCGCATATCGCCCTCCTGGGGCATAGTGAAGGACGCGCTCCCGAAGTCGCCGAGCAGTTCAAGCTTCGCCGAGGATGAGGCGGCGTGCTCGCTCGTCGCAGGGGCCGAAGGGTCCCTGTCCGATACTATCGGGGAATCCCGTCGGATCGCGCCAGCCAGCAAGGCGTCCTGCATATCGGGGTGATAGGTGTTCAGACAACCTTCAGCCACGGGCGTCGTTTGCGACAGTGGCCGACGTTCGGTCCGCACGCCCATCGTGTAGAGGTTGAAAAATGGAACGGAGCGGCCGCCGGCAGTCACGAGGTCGTCGAGTACGCCGAGCCGGCGCGCCGTCGCCACGCCCCACGGCAGAAGGTTCTCGCCGCGCACGCGGTCCTTGAACTTTGTTTCGCGCTCCAGAACCAGGACTTTCTTGCCGTTTCTGGCAAGAACCGTGGCCAGAGTAGACCCACCGATGCCGCCTCCCACGATGATGATATCGACGTTCACGCTGTGACCCTCCCCGCGCGTCGCGCGCGATTTGCATCTATCGGAAAAAAGAGCCCCGGAATGGCCGGTATCGCTCAGTACGGTGGAAGACCAAGTCGGTAACGAAGATTGGCGGCCTGCCGGCCCTTTCTCGATCCGCTAGCGCGCGCTCGTCTTACGGGACGCGCTGGCAATCAGCTCGTAACGGCGCATGTCGAGGAGGTCGACGAACTCGTCGGGACGGTCTGTTCCGATCAGGACGCACAACGCGGCCGTGGCACGCTCCGCCTGCACCCACGCCGCGCGGTGGTCGACGCTGCCGGGCTTCGAGCGCAGCGAGAGCTCGAGCGCGTCGCGTAGCTCGCGGCCCAGGTGCACGAGCTCCTCCAATGTGGTGGCGGGCGCGTCCGCTGACTGCCAAACGAAATACACGGAACGCACGAGCCCGATGAGGTCACGAACGGTGCGCGCGGGAAGGCGGTCGCGGTGCATCGGGCGAGTTGCTCGCGCCGGCTCGCACGAGGCGCAA
>DATDJP010000277.1:0-156740 GCA_036520475.1 Polyangiaceae bacterium
CACTCGTCCGTGGTCAACGCGAGCGGCACGCCGGCGCTCGCGACCGCCGGCTCCGGCGACGTCCTGACTGGTATCGCGAGCGCCTTCGCCTGCGCGTTGCCGCCCTTCGAAGCGGCGTTTTGTGCGGCGCACGTCCACGGCCTCGCCGCCGAGGCCTGGACGGCGCGCACGGGCGCGGATCGCGGGCTCGTCGCGCACGAGATTGCCGACGAAGTGCCGCGCGTGATCGCGTCGCTGCGCGCGCGCCGATGACGCGCGCCGTCCTGTCAGCGGCGGCCGGACAGCTGACACTTTGACACTGAGCGTGTCCGGGCCCACCCACGGTTGTCCCCGAAAATTGCCGTAAATCTGCGGGTAGCGTGGCACGCGGCGCATGGCACGTGCCTTGCGAAAGCAGCCATTCGGAGGTTTGCCATGTTCGCTTCTCGCACTGCCCTGATCTCGGAAGAGCAAGCGTGTCTACGCGATGCGCTGGTCGAGTTGATGCCCGTCCTGCGCGCGCGCGCGCTCAAGTTGTGTCTCAATCCAGTCGAAGCCAAGGATCTCGTGCAGGACACCTTCGAGCGCGCCCTGCGCTTCGAGGCGACGTACCAGCCGGGTACGAACCTGCGCGCCTGGGCGCAGCAGATCCTGTTTTCGGTATTCGCGAGCCGCTGTCGCCGGAGCCGGCGCGAACGTCGTGCGCTGGGCGCGCTCACCTGCGATCCCTGCGCCTGGACGTCGCGCGACCCATCGCCCGCGATGTCGCGCCTGACGCCGAAGCTCGAGCACCTGCTCGAGCAACTGCCGCAGCCGTTCGCCGACGTGCTCAAGCTGGTCGACCTGCACGAGTGCTCCTACAAGGAGGCAGCCGCGGAGCTCGGCGTGCCGATCGGCACCGTGATGAGCCGCTTGTTCCGTGCGCGGAAGCTGCTTGCGAATACGCTCGCCGTTGCTCCCGCTGTCGAACAATCCGCTGGCGCGTCGCCCGCGCGCGCGGCGTAAAGTAGAACTCGCTCCCCGCATTGGGACGCACGCGTTCTTGACCGAATTGGTGTCGTAGAAACTTACTCAACAAGCCGCGTTACGCCGAACGCGGCCGCAATTGACAACGGATACACCTCCCACCTTGTGTCATGCTGGGCGCAAGTGGAGGTGAAGATGACCAGTGTTCGAACGTCGCACTTGGCGGTTGCCGCGCTGCTGCTAACCGCGATTTTTCCGGCTTGCGGCCCCAATCCGCCAACCGGAGGCCAGGGCGGTAGCGGTGGCCAGGGCGGAGCCGGCGGTAGTGCCGGAACCAGCGGTAGTGCCGGCACCGGCGGGCAAGGCGGTCCGGTCGCTGTTCCAGGCGTCGCATGCGGCCCTTCGACGACGTACAACCTGAATCTCAAAGGCGGCGCGCCGGCCGCCGACGTGCCTGGCAGCGTGGTCGTCGCTTATCCGTGCGACAAGCCCGCCGGTACGCCCGCCACTTTCGTGTTGAATTTGCACGGCACCATGCCCACCGAGGGCGGCAAGTTCTATCAGCACGTGTACTTCGGCGCGTACAAACACGTAAACGAGAAGAACTTCATCGTCGCGTCGCCGAAGGCCGTCACCTCGCAATGGGAGAACCCCGCTGCCGGTACTGACCGAGCACACTTGTTCGACGTCATTCGTTGGGTGAAGGACAATTTGGGAGGGACGGGCAAGTTCGACATTCGCAACATGTGGGTCGTCGGGCATTCCTGGGGCTCTGTGTTCACGAACAACTTCGTGTGCGATGCGAACCTCGCCATCCCGGCAGCCGGCGCGGTGCTGATGAGCGGCGCGGGTCTGCCCCCCTGCGCGGACCGCATCAGTGTGCTGGCGACGCAAGGTGAGAACGACATTCCCGGCCTCGGTGTGCCGGACCAGACCGCGATCGCGGCAGCTCACGGTTGCGACGCGCAACGCACCTACGACATTCTGTATCCGCGCCCCGACGGCACCGAGGGCCGAAACGTCGTCACGGAGTGGCCGAATTGCGACGCCAAGTGGGTGCACAAGAACTACGTCATGATGGGCAAGGGCCACGGCTTCTCGCCCGTGGATTGGCCGGACGACTTGATGCTGAACGACATGGTCGCCGCGATCCTGCACACGCGCTGAAGCGCCCGTTCACGCGCTCGTGTCCGGCAACAGCTCCACCGTGCCGGACACGACGCTCGTGAGCGTGCTCGCCGCCGTCTCCACGAGCAGAGCGCCGGAGGCGTCGATACCGCGCGCGATGCCGGCCGTCGCGTCGATGCGCACGCGGCGGCCGGCGAGCGCGTCGTGGCGCAGCAGCTCGGGCAGCAGCGCGCGGAGGCCGTCGTTTTCGTACTGCTCGAGCCGCGCCGCGAGCGCTCCGAGGACGTCGCAGAGCAGCGCTTCGCGTTCGACCTCGCCTACGCCTTCGAGCGCGAGCGACGTGGCCGTCGCCGCGATCTCTGCGGGTAAATCGCGCATGTGGACGTTCAGTCCGACACCGACGACGAGCGCCGCGATTTTGCCGTGCTGCAGCTGACTCTCCACGAGAATGCCGCACAGCTTGCGACCGTTCACGAGCACGTCGTTCGGCCACTTGATCTGCGCGCTCGCAGGGATGACACGCGCCACCACGTCGCGCACGGCGAGCCCGACGGCAAGCGTGAACGCGCCGGCGTGCTCGGGTGCGAAACGCGGTCGTAGCAGCACCGAGAACGTCAGATTCTCTCCCGGAGGCGAACTCCAGCGCTGGCCGCGCCGGCCGCGCCCGGACGTCTGACTGTCGGCGACGAACGTGGCGCCGTGCTCGGCGCCGGCCCGCGCTGCGTTCATGGCATCGTCGTTGGTCGAGCCGGTCACGGCCAGCGTGAACAAGGGATCCCCCAGACGAAGGCCGCGCACAGCGGCGAGCTCGCGGAAGCGCGCCGCCGCAAAGGCGGCGTGCGGCTCGACGTTCATGCCAGCCGCTCGATGTCGAGCGAGATGTCGGCTGCGGGCGCCGAGTGCGTGAGCGCTCCCACGCTGACGATGTCCACGCCGGCGCCGGCGAGCGCCGCGATGCGTTCGCGCGTGATTCCGCCCGACACCTCGACGAGAGCGCGGCCACGTGCCCGCTCGACGGCGCGCGCGATGTCCGCAGGCGCGAAGTTGTCGAGCATGACGATGTCGGCGCCGGCCGCGAGCGCTTCGTCGAGCATCTCGAGCGACTCGACTTCGATTTCGATGCGCGACGTGTGCGGCGCGTGGGCGCGCGCGCGTGTGACGGCTGCCGTCACGCCCCCGGCCGCTTCGATGTGGTTGTCCTTGATGAGCACGGCGGACCCCAGTGAATCGCGGTGATTGAAGGCGCCGCCGCAGCGCACGGCGTAGCGCTCGAGCGCGCGCAGCCCGGGGGTGGTCTTGCGCGTGTCGGTGATGCGCGTGGCCGAGCCCTGCGGCACAGCATCTACGTAGGCGCGTGCCGTGGTCGCAATGCCGCTCATGCGCTGCACGAAGTTGAGCGCCGTGCGTTCGCCCATGAGGATGGAGCGCGTGCGACCCTCGACGATCCACAGCTCGGCACCGGCAGCCGCCTTGTGGCCATCGGCGAGCAAGCGCTCGACACGCAGCCCTGGATCGACGCGGTAGAACACGCGCGCGAACACGTCCCCACCGGACACCACGAGCGGGCTCTTGGCGAGAGCGCGCGCGACGGCTCGCGCGTCGGGATCGACGATCGCTTCGCTCGTGAGATCTCCGCCGGCGAGGTCTTCGGCGAGCGCGCGGCTCACGACGTCGTCGAGCATCGGATTGGAAAGAGAGGCAAGGACGGTCATGGGCACGAGCTCAACGACAATTCATTACAAGTTGCCCGCCCCGAAAGCTCGGTCAAAAGCGCCGTGTCGAGTGAGAACCGGAGCGGAGCGTACTTTTGTACGTGAGCACCGGAAGCGCAGCGAGACCAAGCAGTTGGCCGAGATCTCGGGGCGTCGCTTCCGGATGCCATGAAGCATCAGGCGGGCTCAAGAGCCCAGACCGTAACTTCTGATGAGAAACGACGCAAAGACGTTGCACGCGGCGTGAAACAGCAGCGACGCGCCGATGCCGCCGGTTTTTGCGCGCAGCCAGCCGAATATGAGCGCGGGGAAGAACACAGCCAGGCGATTCGGGTGCACTTCCGTGAGCACGTGGCCGACCGCGAAGATGGCGCTCGCCACGAGCAAGCCCGGGCCCACGCGGACGCCCAGCACCTGCAGGCGCGGCCGCCAAACGCCGTCGAGCGCTGTCTGCAGATAGCCGCGGAAGAACGCCTCTTCCGGCAGAGCGATCACCAGGAGCTGGCCGAGCACCTCGTCCACCAAGTGCGGCGTCGGCGCCGTGACGAACGGTTGCTCCGGCTTCCACCACAGCACGAACCCGAGCCAGAACGCGGGAAAGATCGCGAGCACAGCCAAGCTAGCCCAGAGCACGGCGCGTAGCCCCGAGCGGATCACACGCCGAAGCTCGAGCGGCTCTGGATCCAAGATGCCGCCGAGAGACAACGCGTAGTGACGCGCGCCGTTGTCGTAGTTGCGTAGCGCCCCCCAGTACGTCGCGAACAGAAAGCTCAGCCCCACACCGGTCGCCGCGTAGCTGTCGGGCAACGCGTACGCGAGCAGCGTCGCTGCGAGCGTCGTGAGCAGCGCGATGATCAGCGGCCGACGCCAGCTGCCGGGCCGGTCCGTCGCGGCGTCCGGGGCGATTCCGCTCACCCGTCGCACCTTGTGTTCGCTGGCCCACATCTCATCACGTGCGCATCTCGCTAGGCTTCGATTTAGCGCGAGACGGGCCCGGGAACACTCCCGTAAATCCGCGGGATGAGCTAACGTTCGAGCGGTTTCGGGCGCGGACACTGCTGTCGAATCGTGCGCTCGAGGGGTTAGCCGGAGGATTCATGCTCGATGTGAACCAGGTGACGCCGGAGCCGCCGGCGCGGCCATACATAACCGTTCCCAAGGCGGAACTGGCAAAATGGCCGCCGGACGACGCGGATCTGCCCGGAGGGGGTTCCGGGATGGGAGCACCGGCCGGTGGCGGCTTCGACCCCGGCGGCGATGGTAACTTCAAGAAGGGTCGTTTCAACCCGCTCGTCATCCTGGTGGGGGTGCTGGCCATTGCCGGCTTGGCGGCATTCCTGCTGATCGGCACGAAGCAGGAGGAGGAAAAGCTCTCCGTCGAGCAAGCCGAGGAACAGAAGAAGGCCATCTATGTCCTGCCCCGCGCCGAACAGCTCCCGGAATGGCGGAAATGGGCTCAGACGGAGAAAAGCGAGCTCTTGCGGGAAGAGGCGCTGAAGCAACTGGCCTGGGCCAAGGATCCACAGGGTGTAGATCTGGCGATCTTCGCGTTGAAGTCGCCGTCCCAGCCGATTCAGGCGATGGCGGCCACGGCGCTCGCGCAGTACGGGTCGCCCGCTGCGGACAAGGCCAAGGATCCGCTCCTGGCTGCGCTCAAGACCGCGGGTAGCGGCGCCAAACCTCAAATGGCGTGGGCACTCGTCGTGCTGGGGGAGTCGCGCGCGTTCGACGACGTGATGGCAATTTACCGCCTGGGGCACCTCTCCAAGGTTCAGCGCCTGGGTGGCGGCGTGGCGTTCGATCCGGAGCTGATGGTGCGCATGGTGCCGCTCGAGAAGCTGGCCGCGCTGGCGAGCGATGCGAGCCCGGCGGTGCGCCAGCTGGTGGCCACCGTGCTGTCTCGCAACGCCGACCCGCGCTGGACGGACACGTTGATCCAGCTCGTGCAGGACAAGGACCCCGAGATCGCGCGTCAGGCGGCGCCCGGACTCGGGAAAATTGGCGACGAGCGCGCGCGCGGACCGCTCTTGTCGGCTCTGAAGACGGGCGACAAGGACAGCCGCAAGAAGTACCTCGAGGCGCTGCGTGACGGCATCGGCGCACAAGGCCTGGTGCTGGCGCTCGACTCCGTCACCAGCGAAGACGAGAGCCGCGCCTGGTTCCAGCGCAAACAGATCTTCGACATGCTCCAGAAGCTCGCCGATCCGCGCGCAGGCGACGCGCTGCTCAAGTTCATCGAGACGCGCCCGAACATTCACTGGGAGACGCGCGCGGCCACGCACATGGCGGAGGTGGGCGACGTCCGCGCCGTGCCCACGCTGGCCAGACGCCTGCGCATGGATCCGCTCAAGATCTATTCGGATCAGAGCGACTACGAGATGATGCTCAAGCGCGACGACAACGAGCGCGTCGTGGCCGCGCGCATGCTGGCCGATCTCGCGGTTTTGTACCCGGACAAGCGCGAATGGATCCGCGAGCAGGCCGAAGACGCGGTGATCTTCTGGATTCACGAGCTGCCCTCGCCGCACGCCAATGGCCTGCGCGCGCTGGCCGCGATGGAGTCCCGTAAAGACCTCGAAGCGCTGCGCAAGTGGGCCAATCCGAACACGCCGCTGCCCAAAGAGGGCCAGCAGCCGCCCATGCCCGAGGAATGGGTGATCGCGCAGAGCGCCCTCCGGTATGTCGGCTGGCTCGAGGACAAGCCGTCGTGGGGCGTGCTCGAGAAGGCGCTGCGCCGGCGTCCCCCCGAGCTCGACGTGACGATGGATGGTCTCAACCAGGGTGGCGTGGCGATCCTGGGTATGGCTCTGCGCGCGATCGGCGTCGGCGCGGCCGACGGCTTTTCGCAATGGGGAGACCCGAAGGCGTTTCGCCCGCTGCTGCACTACGTGGAAGATCCGAAGAACAACGAGCAGTCGCGCATGAGCGCCTGCGCGGCGCTGGCCTGGGTCGCGACCAAAGAAGACGTATTCGAGGTCGCGAAGAAAATTCAGGAGTACCGAAGCCTCGAGAAGTCGGACCAGTTCCGGCGCGCGTGTTTGCTCGAGAGCCTGATTCAGCGGCCGATCCCCGGCACCGCCCCGGCCCTGCTCGCACTGATGACACCGGAGTCCGCCGTGGAAACGCGCCACCAGGTGGCTCGCGCCATCGGCAAGGGAGGCTTCGAGACGGAGGTCGAAAAGCGGCTCATCGAGATGACCTCGAGCGACGCTCTGCTGAACGACGCGGCGCTGGCTTTGATTCTGGGCGGCTCGCCCGACGAGGCGGCGCGCGCCGTGGCACTGTACGCGAACAAACCCAAAGCGGCGCTCGAAGAGCTCAGCGATCTCTGGTTCAAGACCTTCGGCTACTGGTCGCACGAGGATCTCGAGCAGGGCCGGCTCTTCAAGTACGTGGACAACGCCACGGCCATCGCGCGGCTCGAAATCAACAAGACCGCCCAGGAGTGGGCGACGGCGCTGCTCATGCGGCAGTTCGACAACCTCGACTTCGACAATGGGCCACACTCCTTCACGCGAGTGGTGCTCCGTGCGCGGCTCCAGCAGATGGCGAAGAGCGATGACGCGGCAGAGCGGGAAGGCGCGATCCGCACCCTCAAATTCATGAAGGAACAAGGCGTGCTTTTGGCGCTGCGCGACGAAAAGGGGCCGGTCGGCGAGCTGGCTCAGCAGGCATACTTCGAAATCATGAATCCCAAGTTGCTCGCCGGCGGTGTCGTCGCCCAGGAGCAGGCTGAAGACGATCCGCAGTGACGCACGCGCTGTCGCGGGCCCCCGCCTTGCGCTTCGGCTGCGCGCTGCTGCTGCTTGGGCTCGTGTGCTGCTGCAGCGCGAGCTCGAGCGCGCGGCGGGGGGAGAGCAGCGCGCGGGTGTCGCGCTTCGTCGTGACACCCGGGCAGAGCGTGCGCCGCGTGTGTATCCCGACGGCCCCTGAACGGTGCTTCGATGCGCGCGACGATAACTGCAACGGCATCATCGACGAGGGCTGCGGCGTCCACACGGGCGTCGTGCAGTTCGTGATTGCGTGGGACAAGCCGAGCGCGGACGTCGATCTGCTCGTGACCGATCCCAATGGGGAGCTCGTCGAGGTCGCGCGGCGTACTCAAAGCGGGCTGCTCAAGGAGCGCGACTGCCCCGGCGCGGCGGGCGACTGCGCGGGCCAAAATCTCGAGAACATCTACCTGGAAGAAGGGGACCCGCTGCGCGGCACGTACCGAGTCAGGGTGCGACTCGAGAAGCTGGGTATCGACAATCCCCCCGTGCTGGTCACACTCGGTGCGCGTGTAGGGTCTCGGACCTACGCCTTCGAATTTCGTCTTTCGCGGGCAGAAGAAGAACGCGAGCTCGTCGTGGAGCTGTGAGCCCGTCGGCGTGAAAACCGCCGCCGATGACGGCTGCCACCGTGCGTTCGCTGCCGTCAATCAATGTGCGGAGTAGAGCTCGGTGGCCTGCCTCAGTGCTCGAGCGGCTTCCAGTCTGGATGATCGAAGTACTGCGCGTACGATTCCAGTCCCTGAAACGTCTTTGTCGCGCCGGCTAGTCCCGAGCCTGACTTCTTCATCAAGTCGGTTCCGGCGTTGATCTGCGAGAGCACGACGTGGAGCTGTGCGTCGGCTTCCGGCGCGAGCTTGCAGTTTGCCACGATGCTCCCGATTTGCGCCTCGATCTTCCCCGCGAGCGCGCTGTACTGGTCCGCCGAGTAGGTGTTCTCGTGAATGGGTTTCATCGCAGTCTGCAGCTCGTTACGAATGGTGGTCATGCCTGCGCGCAGTGGCGCGTCCGTGGGCCACTTCTTGCCCTTGTTGAGAGTGAGGCCTTCGGCCGCATGTGAACCCGCCTGTGCGTGGGCGTGCTCGTGAGCCGCCTTCTCTTTGCAGGCAGTGGTGAGGGCGCATGCGCCGGTGACGAGCAAGACAGCTTTGGGGAGCATGGGCGTGTTGATCAATGTCACCATCTCGCTCTGGAGCGGCAAGTGCGGCAGGTGATAGGTCGATTCCCCCCTTCCAGCCCTGAGCAATTCGCCGCCTCCATCACCCTCGCGCCCGCGGCCGAGCAACCACGGACACTCGGTGCGCGTGTGGGGTCTCGGACCTACGCCTTCGAATTTCGTCTTTCGCGGGCAGAAGAAGAACGCGAGCTCGTCGTGGAGCTGTGAGTTTCGTCTTGATGAGCATGAAAGCGCTGCTCCGCTCTTCACCACAGTAGCGCGTACACGCTACTGAAATCGTCCGACCATGCGATCGGGGGACGAGCCTGCGGGCTCCAGGGAACGATGTGACCGTAAACGTTTTCGTCTTGGACGAAAGCACGATTGGACGTTACCGCCACCCAATCGCTGGCGCTGAGTCCTCGCTCTTCATCGTCCTGCCCTTGGATGAAATGGGCCCGCTTGCCCAGATCGCTCGCGAGCTGTCTGACCACGGGCGCGAGATCGATGTAGCGATTCGAGATGTGCACGGCCAAGATGCCGTCGGTTTCGAGATGGCGCCAGTAGACACGAAAACACTCGCGCGTCAGCAGGTGCATCGGGATCGCGTCACTGGAAAAGGCGTCGACGGCGAGCACGTCGAATCGCGGAGCTCGTCCGCGTTCGAGCTCGTGCTCCATGACCACGCGCGCATCTCCGACGGATATGACGACGCGCGCGCCTCTCGAGCGCGCATCGCGGAGGAAGTCGAAGCGCCGCTCGGCGATGTCCACTACATCGGGGTTGATCTCGTAGTAGTGTAAAAGGTCGCCCGCCGAGGCATACACGGCCGTGGTTCCCGTTCCCAGGCCGACCACGCCGAGCCGCAAGGTCCGACCCGCCAAGCGGCTCGGATGGAACATCGCCGCCAGCGCAATGGCGCTGTCGAGCCCGTAGTAGCTCGTGGGCAAGCCACGCTTTTCTGGGGCCCGAAACTGCGACCCGTGCAGGATCTCTCCGTGCATGAGCTTGCGCTTGTGCATGCGCGGGTCATGGACGCCATCCTCGATGACCCGAAGCGCACCGTAGAAGTTGCGCTTCATTTCGATCACGCGCGAGCTGACGGTGTCCACGCGTCGCGAGAGCTGCCGGCCGAGCAAGAGCGTACCGACCATCGCACTCGCCACGAAAGCCAGCAGCTGGCGTCCTTCGCGAGACCGGAACCTCGGGCGCTTGCGGATGGCCTCACGAAGCACTGAAATTCCGAACAAGAGCGTCACGCACACCAGGCTCAGCGGGAACTCCCAGAATGCGTCGAAGATCAGCGGAGCCACGAGGGCCACGAAGCCTCCGCCCAGAACGCCTCCGCACGCCACCAGCAGATAAAACAGAGTCAGATGGGATGGGTGCGGCTTGAGGCGCGCCATTTCCCCGTGGCACACCAAGCACGCGGCAAGCAGCGCCGCCGCGTAGCCACTGACTTGTAGCGTGAGCGCCGAAATCTCGAGCTTCAGCCACGCCGCGCCGCGCAGCGCGCTCTGCTGAGCGAGCCATGAACCAACACGCGATTCCTCGAGCACGAAGGGGCTCATCTCCACGTTGTGGCGCAGCAGCGTGACGGCTCCCCAGAACGATAACGCCAAGAACACCGCGAACCAACCTCGCTGATACCACCTCGGGTTGTCGAAACAGATCACGAAGCTGAGCAGGTACAAGCAAAGCGGGAGGATCAGCAGAAACGGAAGCGCCGCGATGTCTTGACAGAGTTGATTGGTCGTCGCCAGCAGCATCGCGGAACCGCACGCGGCCAACGCCAGGACCAGCACACAATCGAAGAGCGCCGGCCGCGCCGATCGAGCATCTGTGTCTCGCGAGGTCGCGTCAGGAGCCAGGGGCGGCGCTGGCGCGCGGCGAATCTGCCACGCACACGTCCCGCAA
This sequence comes from Polyangiaceae bacterium, assembly GCA_036520475.1. Taxonomy (GTDB): domain Bacteria; phylum Myxococcota_A; class Polyangia; order Polyangiales; family Polyangiaceae; genus DATDJP01. The sequence goes on from DATDJP010000277.1 coordinate 10,629, forward strand.
AGCAGCACGAAAAGCGCATAGCCAATCTGCCACCAGCGCGACTGAACGCTCAACCTCAACCATGGCTCGATGGCAAACGGATAGGCCAGGAGGGCCAGCAGCGACCCCGCGTTCGAAACCGCGAACAAGCGGTACGGCGTAGCACCTGCAAAGCGCACGCAGAACCAGCGCTGCAGCAAGGGACCGCTCGCGGAAATGACGAAGTATGGCGCGCCGATGGTGGTCGTGAGCAGCATCAAGATACGCAGCTCCGGCGCCGCCGGGCTGCTCGCCGCACTCCAGCTGGCCGGGGGCGGAAACGCCACCACGAGCGCGACGAGCCCGACGAGCGACAGCACGCAGTGAAGGGCCGCGGACGCGCGAGCGCTCAGGCGAGTCGTCGTCCAATGTGCGTGACAATATCCGCCGAGCAAGAGCGCCTGATAGAAGACCAGACAGGCGTTCCAGACCGTCGCGCCGCCGCCGAACCAGGGCAAGATCAGACGCCCCACGATGGGCTGGATCATGAAGAGCAAGAAGGCGCTGACGAAGATGGTTACGGCGTAGAGCAGCATACCGTCGTGGCCTTGGGCGCGGAGGCCGTCCAATCTCTCGACTTGGGGCGCACAGCGATACTTTCTTTGAAGTTCTCTCAGGAAGAAACTCCGTGCGGCGGTAGTCGAAAGATCGCCTCGCTCGCGAATGCCTCCCGCGCCTGCCACAGCGGCTACCAGCGGTGGCGGCGGCGCCGGCGCCGGCGCAGTCGGTGCGCGTGTAGGGTCTCGGACCTACGCCTTCGAATTTCGTCTTTCGCGGGCAGAATTCGTCTTTCGCGGGCAGAAGAAGAACGCGAGCTCGTCGTGGAGCTGTGAGTTTCGTCTTTCTCTTTCCTGAGGGCGATTGTCCGCTAATCTGACGGGTCGTGGGACAGGTTCTCGGCCGCATCACTGCATCGGGGGACGCCCCGCGAGGACCGGATGCCAAGCACCGCCTGCGAGTGAAGCAAAAATGGCTCGAGGAAGGTGCCGCCATTCAGTTTCAGGTGCCGCGAAACCTCACGTGCGCTGCCTGTGACGGTGGCGGCTGCGACACGTGTGGGCGCTCGGGGGCGATCTCGCTGCGCGCTCGTGGTGAACCCGGTGAGGTGTTGACCGTCACCTTGCCGCGCTGTGACGCCGCGAGTGGCAACGCCGGGGTGGTGCTCCGCATCCCGGAACAGGGTGGCTTCGTTCAGCAGGGACCCCCGCTGCCCCGCGGGATGTTGCTGCTCAGCGTCAGCGCCGGGGAGCGAGCCGATGCGGGCGTGAGCCGGATTCGTGCGACGCTGCCGCCGCCGCAAGGGGGCCGCATGCCTTCGCAACTTCCGATATTGCAGGGTCGAGCACGCGTCGCGCTGTGGGTAATTTGGCTGCTCGTGGCCGCCCTCTTGGCGTGGCTCGCGGTAGGCACGTTTTTCCGCGTGTAACCTGGCAGCCCGTTGCGGCGTGATCGTAATTAGCCACGGATTTCGTGCAGGTCCGCGTGAAAACTGGATGAGCCTGTGTTATCGCGAAGCGCCGGCCGGTGCCGGTGCCTACCCAGCTCGCGCAGCTCGGCAGCTTAGGAGAGAAGAATGAACCCGGTCGCAATGGCCTTCGTCATCATCAGCCTAGTGGGTGCCTTCGCCTGGACGGCGCACCACCGCTGGGGCCTTTTGCGAACAGGCGCCGGGACCTGGGAAAGCCGCTTCGACCGCATTCCCGAGCGTCTCGGGGCCGTCTGGGTGTTCGCGTTTTTTCAGAAGAAAATGCGCTACTACCTGGCCGCCGGGCTCGCGCATCAGCTGATCTTCCTCGGCTTCGTCGTGTTGCTCCTGAACACGATCATCCTGTGGGGTCGGGGTTTCGATCCCTCGTTCAACCTGTTCATCTTCGGGCACGAGCCCGTTGCGGGCATCCCAGTCGGCGCCATCTACACGTTCATCAAGGACATTTTCGCGGCGCTCGTGCTGATCGGCGTGAGCGTGTTCGTTTACTACCGCACGATCAACAAACAGAAGAGGATGGCGCTGAGCGTGGAAGGGCTCGTCATCCTCGGCATCATCGCCACGATGATGGTCGCGGACTTCCTCTACAACGGCGCTGCCATCGTGCTGAACCACCGCTTCGAGGCGGAGTGTGTGAACGGCGAAGGCGCATGGTGCGACGCCGCGGCCACGATGATCGCCCCGTTCGGCGACGTTAGCGGCCCGGTCACCTGGCATGGGTGGCCCGAGCCGATGAGCTCGCTCTTCTCGGTGATCCTCGCCGGCCTGCCGGTATCGACCCTGGTCGTGCTTGGCCACATCGGCTTTTGGACTCACTCCACGCTCGTGCTCGTGTTTTTGAACATCCTGCCGTACTCGAAGCACTTTCACATCATCACCGCCGTCCCCAACGTCTTCTTCACGGATCTCACGCCACCTGGACGGCTACGACCCCTCGCCAAGAACGGCGAAGAGCTGATGGCGCTGGTCGAGAAGGCGTCCGAGTCGGAGGACATGCTGGCAGCGCGCATCGGCTACGCGCGCATCGAGCACTTCTCGTGGAAGGACATCCTCGACTTTTACACGTGCACCGAGTGCGGTCGCTGCTCCGACAACTGCCCGGCCTTCACCACCGGGAAGATCCTGAGCCCCAAGCACTTCACGCTCGATTTGCGCGATCACCTCTACGTGCGCCGGGATGAGCTGGCCGGTGGTGCAGGTCCGCGCGGCACCATCGATCGACCGGCGCCACCTGAAGACGCGGCGGCGGCCGAGGGCGCGAGCGACAGCGCGGGCAATGGCGCGTCCAAGAGCGGCGAGGCGAACGGCGAGTACAAGCCCATCGACCTCGTCACCAACGTCATTCACGAGGACGTGCTCTGGGCGTGCACGACCTGCCGCGCCTGCGAAGAGCAGTGTCCGGTGATGATCACCTACGTGGACAAGATCGTGAACATGCGCCGGAACCTCGTCACGATCAAGGGCGAGTTCCCGGGCGAGCTGGCCAAGCCGTTCGAGGGCATGGAGGTCAATGGGAACCCGTGGAACCTCTCGCGCATGGATCGCACGAACTGGGCGGAGGGCCTGGACGTGCCGCGCTTCGCCGAGAACGCCAGCGCGGCCGTACTGTACTGGGTCGGCTGCGCGGCGAGTTACGACGACCGCGCCAAGAAGATCGCGCGCGCCACGGCCGCGCTACTGAAGGAAGCGGGCGTAGACTTCGCGATCCTGGGCGACGAGGAGACTTGCACGGGCGACCCGGCGCGCCGCGCGGGCAACGAGTTCCTGTTCACCACGCTCGCAGAAGCGAACGTGGCGACGTTGAACGGCTACAAGGAGCAGGGCGGCATCAAGCAGATCGTGACGACCTGCCCGCACTGCTTCAACACGCTGCTGAACGAATATCCCGATTTCGGCGGCAAGTTCGAGGTCGTCCACCACACCGACTTTTTGCTCGGGCTGGTGGCAGAGGGAAAGCTCAAGCCGCACAAGGAAGTGCGCGCGCGCGTCGCGTACCACGACTCCTGTTATCTTGGTCGCTACAACGGCATCTACGATCCTCCGCGCGAGATCCTGCGGCGCATCCCGGGCGTGGAGCTGGTCGAGGTCGAGTACTGGACCAAGAACAAGGGGCTGTGCTGCGGCGCAGGCGGCGCTCAAATGTTCATGGAGGAGCAGAACAAAGATCGCGTGAACATCAAACGCACGCTCCAGCTGATCGACACGGGTGCCAAGACCATCGCGAGCGCGTGTCCGTTCTGCATGACGATGCTCACCGACGGGATCAAGGCACAGTCCAAGGAAGATCAGATCAAGAACCTGGACGTGGTCGAGATGCTGGCGGTGGCGTGCGGCGTGTTCGAGCCGAAACCCGAGCCCGTAGTGACGCAGCACGAGCCAGAAGGCGCGGCTTTGCCCGCAGAATGACGCGGCTTTATCGGAGGCCACGCCTGCAGATCGTGGCGGCGCTGGACGTTCGCGGTATACTCGCGCCCTGATGCGCCTTCCTGACCTGCTCACGAAAGACGCCTCCGCCCCAGGTGGGCTCGGGGACGTCTCGGACGAACAACCCGCCGCGCGCACCTACGAGTGCGACCACTGCGGCGGTGCGTTCGAAGGCACACCAGGGGGCGCTGGCTTGTTCGTCTGGACTCGAGGCGACGAGGTCCGATACGAAGAACCGCCGCTGTGCGACGCCTGCGCGCAGAAGCTCAGCATCGGTGCGCTCCTGAGCTGGGACTTCGAAGAAGAAGAAGGTTAACCTGCTGCGCCAGGGCGTCCGGAAGCGACGCCCCGAGATCTCGGCCAACTGCTCGGTCTCGCTGCGCTTCCGGTGCTCACGTACAAGAGGGAGCGCAGATCCGGTTCTCGCTCGACGCGGCGCATTTGACCGAGCTTTCGGGGCGGGCAAGCTGGGGAGAGAGTGAGCGCTCACTGAGGGAGCGCGTTCCCGGCGCCGGTCTCGGGAAGCGGCGGGCGGCGTTCGAACAGCTCGAGCGCCGTCGCGCGGAGCGTAACGGGCGTGTCGGCGCTGACCACGATTTCGCGCAGCTCGGCCCGCGTGCAGGCGCCGAGGAGCGGGATCGTCAGTGTGACCTTCGCGCGTGGATTGAAGAGTATCGCAAGACGCACGCGAGGGCGGCACAGCCACTGGGGGGCGCGTGACAGCTCATCGAGCACGGCCGAACGGGGCGGTCTGCGCGCTACCCAGCGCACCACGTCGTCCTCGGTCAGCTTCGGATTTTGAAGCAGCTGACGAATGACGAGCGGATGGGGATCTCCCAGGAGTTTTTCGAACGACTTTCGATTGGGGCGCCGCGCGAGGCTCCGGCGCTCCCCGACCGTCAACTCGCGGCCGGCCCCGTAGTCCGGGATGGGCGCCTCCTGGGGCGGCGGCGCGTTGCTCGGGCTGCGCCGAAGCATGCGCTCGAGGCTGAGGAGGCGCGTGCCGCGCGCGAACTGATAAAGTCTTTCGCGTTCTTCATCCGGTAGGCTGATGAACGCGAGCGCCAGCGCGAGCTGCGCTTCGCGCGCCGCCGGGTCGGAACGTTCGCTCTCTTCGCAGAGCTGGTTCAAAATCCGGCAGGCGTCGGCCGTTGGCCACTGCCGCAGGTGCTCTTTCAGCCAATCGATGCGCAGGCCGAGCTCCGGCAGCGAGAGCAGCACGCGCTTGAGTCGGGCAACGTCCGACATGGCCTACCGGAACTATCCGCGCAGCCGGCCTCCCGCGCAAGCCGCGTGCCGCTCGCGCCCCGGTGAAACGAGGGCATCCACGGCCTCGGCATGAATTTCTGAGCCGATGTACTAGGCTAGGCGCGTGCCGGCCGGCCCCGCGCTCGAAAAGTTAGTTCGCACCTGGCAGGCGGGCTTGGGCAGAGCGCGCGGGCGCGCGGCCTCGTTGTCATTGCTCGCAGTGGTGTTGTGCGCTGCGCATGTCGCCCGGGTCGGCACTGGGCCTGCGCGCGCGGCCGCGGCCGCGTCGATCGCCATCGTGCTCGGTGTCTTGTGTGTGTCCTGGTGGCGTGAACGGCGGCGCTTCGCCGACACGCGCCGTCTACTCAGGACCGTCCTGCGCCGCACGGATCGCGATCTCTGTGATCGGTCGCTGCGCGCCTTCAACCTCGTCGAGCGCACGGCTCGCGACCAGACGCTGGGCTCGAGCAGCTTGGCGCAGCTTCATTTCGAGCGCGTGCTGGCGCGCGCGCAGCCCGGGCTAGTCGCGGCCGCGGCGGCCCGCCATGCCCGGACCTGGCGCAGGCTCGCGCTCGGCTTCGCGCTGTGCGGGCTGCTCGCTGTCGCCGTGGGCCCCCGGCGGCTGTTCGAAGGTCTGGACGTGCTCGTGGCGCGCCGTGGTGTGGCGCCGGTGCCGCTGCGCTGGCTCGACCACGCGCGGATTTCCTCGCAGGCGCCGCACTATTTGCGTCAGGGGGAGAGCGCTCTTTACCAGGGTTTCGCGAACCAGCAGCCGAGCGGAAGCGTGCTCAGTGTGCGCGGCATGCCGCGTCACGCGGAGCGTCAGCTCGTGCTGAGCGATGGTGAGCGCGAAGTACCGTTCGTGAGTGATGGTGCGGGCGGTGTGGTCGCTCGCTGGACGTTGAAAGACACGGCGCGTTTGCGCGTCGCGGCGCGCTTCGGAGACGTGCTGATTCCGGAGCCCGACACGCTGCAGGTCTCTGCGGCGCTGGATCGTGCGCCGCGCATCGAGCTCGAAGGAGCGCCGCGTACGCTCCAATTGAAGGACGTCGAGCGCATCGAGCTGCGTTTCGTGGCACGTGATGACCACGGCCTCTCGCAGGTAGACCTGGTGCTGCGCTCGGGCAATCGCGAGGAGCGGCGCGTGCTCGCGAAGCTGAACGACGAGGGAAGCGTATACCGCGGCGGTCATGCCCTCGACGTGCGTGATCCGTTTCTGCGGCGCGTGTTCTTGCCCGTTGTCGTGAGCATCGAGGCTCGCGACAACGACGCCGTGGACGGCCCGAAGTGGGGCAAGAGCGCGACGTTCTCGCTGATGCCGCCGGCTCTGGGGGAACCCGAAGCAACACGCTATGCGACGCTCGAGCGCGCACTCCAGGCCGTCCTCGGTTTACTGAGCGCGCAGCTCGGGCCGCTACCCGAGAAAGATGCCAAGCAGCGCGCCGCAGCCCGGAAGCTCGTACGGGAGCAGCGGGCTCGCACGCTCGAGAGTGTGCGGACGGCGCTGAGTGCTGGCACCGGCCTGCCCCTACCGAGCGGGTTGCGCGCCTTCGTCGCCGGTCAGGTGCGGCTCCTCGAACGGCCGCGTCCGGCGGTTCCGGCAGTACGCAACACGGAGGAGGTGCTGCTGGCCATGGATGCGGCTCTGCGCGGCCTCGCGGTGCGTGACGCGCGCAGCGTGGCGAAACGGCTGGCCGAGGTCGCCGACGAGGCGGCCGATGGAGCGAAGCAGGCGCGCGAGACGGAGCGGCAGGAGGCCGGCGTACAGCGGCTCGATGCCGCCGTGCTCGCGCTCGGGGCCAGTGCTGCACAGCTCCTCCAGCTGGGCGCGCTGGGGCACGACTTGGGCAACGTGGCGCGCGCGGATCTCGGCCGCGTGAAGCGCGCGCGGGAGCGCGGAGATTTGCTGCATGCGGAGCTCGCCGCACGCCACATGGCGGAACGCCTGCGCCGTCCCAATCCGTCGTTCGGCGCGCGCGGAACGTCGCACGCGGGCGGCGTGGAGGCGGGTGCCGGTGGCGGGAGCGCGCCGTCCGACGAAGCGTCGCAGGCCGACCAGCGCTTCAATCAGCTGGCAAGTGAGCTCGAGGAGCTCGCCAGCGAGCACGCGGGTGGCGTGGGCCAGGTCGAAAAAGCGCTGGAGGAGGCCGAGCGTGCCGCGGATCTGGCCGGCTTGCGTGACGAGGCCAAAGAGCGCGCGGACGCGATCCGTCGCGCGGCGAACGGTCTGCCGCAGCTGGGCGCCGAGCCGGGCTCCGCTCAGGGCAGTGCGGCGCTCGGTCGTGAGCACGCCGCGAGCATGGCGCAAGGCCTCGAACAGCTCGATCTCGCTGCGGCGGTCGAGCGGGGAAGGGATTCGTTAGCGGCGCTGAACGCGGCAGAAAGCGCAGGCGCGAGCGCCATGGACTGGGTGGACCGCGACGCGGTGCGGGCTGCCAAAGGTGTGCTGCAGGAGCAACTGGCCTGGGCCGAACGACAGCTGAACGCGGCGCGACAAAGCGCCGCTGCGCGCGCTCGCGACACGCTCAACCAAGCATCGGGTCAGGAGCAGGAGCTCGCGCGCCGCGCCGGCAACCTGGCGGGGCGAGGCGAGGGCGAAGCTGCATTGCCCGAGGAAGCGCTGCGAAACCTCGAGCACGCCGAGCGCTCGATGCAGGAAGCCGCGCGCGAGCTTCAGAGCGGCAACGGCGAGCGGGGCCTGGAGCTGCAGCGCGAGGCGCAACGCCTGCTCGAAGAAGCAAGCAGCGGCCGCACCGACAGAGACGAGCAAGAGCCGAGCGGTGAACAGCAACGCGGCCAGCGGGATGTCGGCGGTGACCTCGGCCGAGACGGCGACGTGCCGGACAAAGCCAACAGCGAAGACGCCGAAGCGTTCCGGCGCCGCGTGCTCGAGGGCCTGGCGAAAGGCAAGGACGGCAGGCTCTCGCCCGCGATCAAACGCTATGCGGAGGGACTGTTGCGATGAGGCGCATGAGCTTGCGCGCGGGCCTCTCGATCGCGGCGTTCGCCGGTTCGTGCGCCGCAGCGGTGATGGGCGGCGCGGCGTCGTCTTCCAGCAGCGCGGTGCTGCAGGCTCCGGCGCCGCCGTCGCGTGCGCGACGCATCGCGAATGCGACGACCGAGCTGGATATCGAACGGGCGCGCCGTTTGCTCGAGGAGGGGGAGGTGGATTCGCCGGCGCTGACGTTCGAGCGGGCGCGGCTGGCGATCTACACGGGTGATTGCGACGCCGCGTCGGCCATCCTCGCGTCACCGGTGTTCTCGGCCGCATCGGAGGGTACCAGCATGCCGGAATTGGCGCGCTCCTGCGCCCGCGCCACCGCCGGCTCGGTGGTCATCGACGAACCGCGCCAGGGGGTTCGCATTCGGCTCCAGGACGAAGCCGATCGCGCGCTCGTCCCTTTCATCGTCTCCGTGGCGGAGCGGTCGCGGGCGATCATCGAACGCGACCTGGGCGTCGTGTTGCCCCGTCCCCTGCGCATCGACCTGGTCCGCGACCTGTTCTCGCTGTCAGCCGTCTCCGGCTTGCCGCTGTCCGCGGCGGAGACCACGGGCACGGTAGCGGTCGCGCGCTGGGGTCGCGTGACCATGTTGTCGCCGCGCGCCACGCCGCTCGGCTACCAGTGGGAAGACACCCTGGCGCACGAGATCACCCATCTGGCGCTCTCTCGCGCCACCCGCGACAAGGCCCCGCTCTGGCTCCAGGAAGGCATAGCGAAGCGTGAGGAGACGCGCTGGCGTGCCGAGCGGCCCTTCGACGATACCCCGTCGGCAGACGCCGTAGCCCACGCGGCCCTCGTCTCGGGCCGTTCTGTCGGCGTGGACCAACTCGGCGCCTCGATCGCGATGTTGCCCACGCCGGAGGCCGCGTCCACGGCGTTCGCGGAGGTCACCAGCTTCATGGCGTACTTCGTCGAGAAGCAGGGCGAAGCGGCGCTGCGTTTGCTGCTCGCCGATCTGAAGGGCATCGACTCCGACGACCCGAGCGAGGCGCTCCGTAGCGTCACTGGCTACGAGCTGCCCGCGTGGATCGCTTTTTGGCGGGAGCACCTGCTCGAAGGCGTGAAGCAGAGCCCGCAGATCGCGCAAGAAACGCTCGACCGCGGGCGGGATCCGGCTCAAGGGGCGGAGCTTTCGCGACGCGTCCGCCTCGGCGACCTGCTGTTTGCCGGCGGACACGTGGAGGCCGCGGCGACACAGCTCGGGCCTGCAGTGAAGCTTGCGCCGGCAGAAGCCGCCGTGCGCTGGCGCGCCGCGCGCGCGCTCCTTTTGGCTGGCGACGAGGAGCAGGCGAAACAGGCGCTCGGAGACGAGAAGGACATTCAGTCCGTGCACGGAGCCTGGTTCGCGTGGCACGGACGCTTTCTGAAGCGCGCTGCCGAAGCGGTCTCGGCCGAACGGGCGTTCGCGCTCGGGATCGCGGCAGATCCGTACTCGGAAGACGTTGCATGCGAGGGACAGCGCCGCGCGAGCGCCGGCAAAAGCGCGGGCAAGGTAAGTGGAGGTGGGCTGCCACTTCCCGATGACCCCCAACGTCGCGCACTGTGCGCTGCAGCGAGAGCGTTTGCGCGCGATTGACCAGTGAGCGAGAGGGGCCTACGATGACTGTCCATCCTCGCGGAGTTCAAGGCCTTCCGGTGAGTCTCACCACCTTTGCGGCGGCGCAGCTCTTAAAGGTTCTGCCGCGTGTTCGGATTAGTCGCATGGTAGGTCGGCTGTGCGACCAGTCGCTGCATCCGCACCTTTCGCGCGCGATCGCGCAGGCGTACTGTCGAGCGTACAGCGTGGATATGGACGAAGTCGCTCCGCAGAGTGCGCCATACGGAAGTTTCGATGCCTTTTTCACGCGCGCGTTGCGCGAGGGCGCTCGGGGCATCAGTACGGATCCGCTCGTGAGCCCCGCCGATGGCGCGCTGTTGTCGTCTGGTGACGTGGACCACGCCTCGCGCATCAACGTCAAAGGTCGTCCCTACGACGTCGCGGAATTGATTGGCGATCCGGAGCTGGCCGCGCGCTATCGCGGCGGTCAGTTCGCCGTCGTCTACCTGTCCCCGCGGGATTACCACCGCGTGCACTCGCCGGTGGCGGGAACCATCACCTCGGTGCGCGGTATCCCGGGGGATTTGTTCCCCGTCAACGCCATCGGGGAGCGGCACATTCCGCGCTTGTTCGTGCGCAACAACCGCGTCGAGATCGCCATCGAGACCCCGGACGTCGGACGCGTCAGCGTGATCATGGTCGGCGCGGTGATAGTCGGCCGCATCAGCGTCAACGTGATCGACGCGCCGGCACCGCCGCCGGGCCTGACGCGCATTTCGCCGCCCCGCGCCGTGCAGCGCGGGGACGAGATCGGCATGTTTCATCTCGGATCCACCGTGGTCCTGCTGGTCGAACCGGGGCTGCAGATCGCGCGACCGACCGGTAGCGTGCGTTACGGCGAATCACTGACGAGGGCGCCATGAGCAGCGACGGGCAGCCGCGAGCTCCTAGAGACCGCGCGGTCGACTTGCTCGAGGACGAAGCGCCGCCGGAGATTCCGGACATTTTCTCCGAGGATCGACTGGCCGCGGAAGCGCCTCCGCTGCAAGGGCTCGAGCTCGACCCGGATCCCGTGAATCCGAACAGCATGCGACGCCTTTCGCCGCCCCCGAAGCCACGGCGCCGGGAACGCTCCATCACGGCTCCTCAAACGCCCTCTTCGCGTTCGACACCCCCGGCGTTGAATGACGACGCGCTGTCCCTGGCTCTCAAGGCCCCGCCGATCCCTTCGTTGATCCCGGAAGGCGACGCTGCTGCCTCGCGTGAGCCCGCGCCGGACTACGGCGAGATTTTGCCGGTGGCGCCGCAGCGAAACGACAAAGCGCCCCTGGAAACCCCCGTGTACGGAGAACACCGACCGCTCGCGCCCATTGGCCCTCGTCTCTTCGACGACCCCGAGCCCGAGGGCAGGTGGCGCGAAAACGGCGCGCACCAGCCGAGGTCGGCCGAAGCCGCCCCCGAACGTGCTCCGGACCCGCCCAGCGTCGACGCGAGTCCGGTGCTGGCGATGCGCATCATCAACGTCGGTGAGGCTTCGCGCGTGGAGCCCAAGCCAGCACCGATCGAGGCGCCCCCGACTTCGCTCGCGACGCCCGCCGACGAAGCGGCCCCTCTGGAGCCACTGACCCTGGACGTGCCCATATTCGTGAGCAACGACGAGTTTCCGGCCGATGAAGCGGCCCCGCCGCCGGTCGCGAGCGTCGATGCCGCAGAGGAGCTCGCCGACGACGACGTCGCTCCCGACTCCGAGGACAGGCCGCCCCTACCGCTCGTCGCTGCGATAGCTCCCATCGTCCGCGAGGCCGCGCCGGACGGGAGCGTTCCGCAGAAGGCGCAACCGCCGCCCCCGCCTCCCAAACGGCGTCCGTTGCCGTCGAGCCCCGAAGCCGCGCCGCAGAGCATCAGGCCCGCGATTCCGGAGCTCGACTCGAAGCCGCGCGAGGAGCCGCCCCCCGCCGCGCGTCCCAAGACGCGTGAGGAAACGCCGAGCAGCAAGGCGAGCGACGAAACCGCGCGCATCAAAGCCCAGCGCCGCGCCTGGTGGGAAGAGCTGTTCAGCGAAGATTTCGTGCGCGCGCTCTCGAAGCTCAGCGACGAGCAAGTGGGTCGCGAGGTCGACTTCATCGAAGAGTCGCTGGGCGTCGCCGCGGGAGGGGTGGTGCTCGACCTGGGCTGCGGAGCTGGCCACCACGCGGTGGAGCTCGCAAGCCGCGGTTACGGTGTGGTTGGCTACGACTTGTCACTCTCGCAGCTGGCGCTGGCCGCGGACGTCGCTCAGGAGCGCGGACAGCGCATCAATTTCCTGCAGGGCGACATGCGTGAAATGGCCTTCGAAGAGATGTTCGACGGCATCTTTTGCTGGAACACGACCTTCGGCTACTTCGAGGAAGAGAAGAACATCGCCGTCGCGCAGCGCGTGTTCAAGGCGCTTCGGCCGGGAGGCATGTTCCTGCTCGACGTCGTCAATCGTGACTTCGTGGCGCAGCATCAGCCGAGCCAGGTCTGGTACGAGGGCGACTCCTGCGTCTGCATGGACGACATGAGCCTCGATTTCATCACCAGTCGCTTGCGGGTGAAGCGCTCGATCATTCTGGATGACGGTCGCACCCGCGAGTCCGTTTACTCGGTGCGCCTGTACGCGCTGCACGAGCTCGGCAAGATTTTGCACGACGTAGGCTTTCGCATCACGGAGGCCAGCGGTCACCCTGCGATGCCCGGCGTGTTTTTCGGCCAGTGCTCCCCGCGCATCATCATTTTGGCGCAGCGCCCGTAGTTTTTCCTGCTCCCTACGCGCTCACGAACAAGTGACGTGAGCGCCGCCGCTCTTCTCTTCGCAGCTGCAGGTGTTGCCGAGCTCGCGCTTCAGGCAGCTGCACATGCCGCGCGCCGTGCACGCCGGTAGCCAGCTGCAGGCGGGGCCGCCGGGGGCGTTGGTGTCGCAGTAGAAGCCGGTCAGGCAGATGGTGTCGCCGCACGCGAAGCAGGTTCCGTCTTCGCAGCTCGGTAGACGTGGTTTGGCGTCGGCGACGTCTCCGGCGCCGTCGTGCGCAGAGTCGGAGCTGGCCGCCTCGGATACGGGCTCGTCCGCGCCGCTGCGCGCGCCGGGTTTTTCACTTCCCCCGCACGCGCACAGCGCGCACGCCGCGAGCGCTACGAGCAGTAGGCGACGCGTCTCATTCACCTGTAGAGCTCGCGAGTTGCAAGCTCTCGTTGAATCGCTCGAGGGCGGCTTCGACACGGCTGCGATCTTCGTCAGTGAGAGCGCCGACGCCGGCGCGGTGCAGAGCATAGCGTAGCGCGGCGGCTTCGAGCGCCGAAAGCGCCGTCGTGCGGTAGTAGGCGAGCTCGTGCACGCGGTAGCGGAGCAGCACCCGGCCATCGTCGAGCACTTGTTCGCCCACGATCTCGCCCCGCTGCCTGCCGCTACCGGCGAGCTGCCGCACGATGCCGCGCACCCGCGCGGCGCGCCCGCGCACGCGCCGCAGCACGGGATCTTCGTAGAGGTTGAAGAAGCGGTTTCTCGAGAACGTCCGCGGCGCCAGAACCAGGGCGCAGAACAGCGCGTCCGGGTCTACGCTCGGGCGGGTCATCCGCCGAGCTCCTGAGCCTGAGCCCTCTCCAGACGGGCGGCCTGGTGCCAGGCCCTCACCGCTTCGAGCAGCTCGTCGAGATCCCCCTCCATCACGCGATCGAGCTTGTACAGGGTGAGCCCGATGCGGTGGTCCGTCAGCCGATTCTGCGGATAATTGTAGGTGCGAATCTTCTCGGAGCGATCGCCGGCTTTGACCATGCCGCGGCGTTCGTCGCGAATGGCTTCATCCTGCCTGGTCTGCTCGATTTCCAGGAGCCGGCTGCGCAAGATCTTGAGCGCCTTGCTCTTGTTCTTGATCTGGCTGCGCTCGTCCTGACACTTCACGATCATGCCGGTAGGAATGTGCGTGATCTGCACGGCGCTGTTCGTGGTGTTGACGCCCTGACCCCCGGGTCCGCCGGAGGCGGCAATGTCGAAGCGCAGGTCTTTATCGTCGATGTGCACGTCGACGTCGTCGGCTTCGGGCAACACGGCGACGGTGGCCGTGGACGTGTGGATACGTCCCTGCGCTTCGGTCGCCGGGACGCGTTGCACGCGGTGCACCCCGCCCTCGTACTTCAGGCTGGAAAAGACCTTGTCGCCGGTGACCAGAGCCACGACTTCCTTGATGCCGCCCGCGGAAGCCTCGCTCGTATTCAGGATCTCGATGCGCCAGCCGCGCTGTTCGGCGTGACGCACGTACATGCGGAACAAATCCGCGGCGAAGAGCGCCGCCTCTTCACCGCCGGTGCCCGCGCGGATCTCGAGCAGCGTGTTTTTTTCGTCGTTCGGGTCGCGCGGCAAGAGCAGGATCTGGATTTGCCGTTCGAGCTCGGCCTTCTTCGCTTCCAGCCCGGGCAGCTCTTCGCGTGCGAGCGGGCCCAGCTCCGGGTCGTCGAGCGCCTCGGTGTCGTCCTTGATTTGTTTGGTGACGTCGCACCACTCCTGAAACGCCGTTACGAGCGGCAGAATATGACTGCGCTCGCGGTTCAGCCCGTTCAGCTGCGCGTGGTCCGCGAGCAGGGCGGGCTCGCACATGAGCTGGTCGATCTCTTCGCGACGGCGCACGACCGCCTCGAGCTTGTGTACCGGGATCATGGGCTCGCTCTCAGCTGCGTGCGTTCACCAGCGCGTCGTAACCTTCGAAGCTGCGCTCCACGACGGGCGCCTGCCGGTCGCCGTTCGCTTCGTTGTCGAGCGTTCCTCGCAGCGCTGCCAGCGCCGTTTCGAGCTGGCTGTCGTCGGGTTCGATCGTGGTGATCTTCTGCACCAAGAAGCCCGGCCAGAGCAGCGCCCGGAGCGGCCCCGTGCTGCAGCGCCGCGCGAGTAGACGCTGGATCTCGAACGTGATGGCGGCGATCACCGGCAAAAACGGCAGCTTCATCAGCAGGAACAACAGGTTGTCCCCGAGCCTGCCCAAGCCGAGCTGCGGCATGAGCGGTCCGAGCGCGCTGAACACGACGATCGATACCAGCGCCACCATCACCAGGAACGTCGTGCCACAGCGGGGATGCAGCCTCGTCTTCAGCCGCGCGTTGGCGACGCTCAGCTCTTCGCCGGCCTCGTAGACGTAAATCGATTTGTGCTCGGCGCCATGGTACTGAAACACCCGGTAAATCTCGGGCATGCGCCGGATCGCGAGCATGTAGCCGATGACGATGATGAGCTTGCCGAGGCCCGTCAGGACCTGAAAGCGCGGCTCGCGGACGTCGAGATCCAATCCCAGGAGCGAGCTCGTGCCCCACGCGAAAGCCTGGGGTAGCGCGATGAACAGGCCGATGGCGAACAGTACCGCCAGCACGGTGAACAGCTTGCGTTTGGGGTCCGGCTTGTCTCCGGAGTCGAGCGCCTGCAGATCGGCCGGCTCCGTGGTGAGCAGCGCGATCACGGGTAGTGACAGCGCCGCGAGCACGCTGGGCTTCTTGACCGAGCCCTTCACCGCTTCCGCGGGCTGCTCAGGGGCGCCCGTGCGCGCCTCGCTCGCTTCCATGTCGCGCTCGTACACGTCGGCGGAGAAACGCAGCGCTTCGCTGCCGAGCTTCAGCGCTTCGACCAGGCCCATCACGCCGCGCACCAGGGGCCACGCGCGCACGCCGCGACGCAGATCCGGCATGCTCTTTTCACGCAGCACCAGCGATCCGTCCTGGCGGCGTACGGCCGCGACGAACGAATGCGGCGAGCGCATCATCACGCCCTCGATGAGCGCCTGACCACCGATGTACGGCCGTGCGACGCCATCTGGACCCAGCACGGGCGGCTGATTCGACATGCCGCTCAGTATAGTGCAGTCGTCACGGGGCGAGATGCTCGCCGCCAAGAACGTCTGACTATTTCGTGCCGGTGCGCGCGTACCTGCGGCGGAAGCGATCGACGCGACCCTGCGTATCGACCAGGCGCTGCTTGCCCGTATAGAAGGGGTGACAAGCGGCGCACACGTCTGCGGTGAGCTCCGTCTGTGTGGAACGGGTCTCGAACGAGTTACCGCACGCGCAGGTGACGCGCACCTGGCGGTACTCGGGATGGATGCCTTCTTTCATGACTGCCTTCGGCCGTTACCCCGCAAGTAGGGGAAACGGGGACGCGGAAGCTAGCGCCAGGCGTCTTCTTCAGCAAGCCCTACTCCAGAGAGGCCACCTACATCCGTCGCATTGGCCGAATCCGCCGCATGGGCTGATTTCTCGCTTCCGCGACCTTCCGGCCACGGTCTTTCTCGCGCTTCGAGCGCCGTCAGGGCGGTCGAGCGTCCTGGGAACGACAACTACATGTTCAGTTTCAAATGGTTACAGAGATGAACGCGACAAGTGGCGAACTTGACGCTCTCGGTTTTTCGGCTCATAGCTGAGGTGCCCATGGGAGAGCGGCCTACTCGCCGAGAGGCGATCCAGCGTCTTGCGTTGACCGGAGCGGTTCTGACCGGAGCCGCCGTCACGGCCAAGCTGCGCTTCGATCCCGGCGGTTTTGCGCTCGAAGCTTCAGACGGCGAGCGCCAGGTGCGGAGCTTCAGGGTCAAATCGGGCAAGTCTCCGGTGCTCTCCATCGCCAAGAGCTCGACGGACGCCGCCACCCTGGTGCGGCGCGCGGTCGAGGGCTTGGGCGGCATGAAGCGCTTCATCTCGACTGGCGACATCGTCGCGATCAAGCCGAACATCGGTTGGGATCGCATGCCGGTGCACGCGGCCAACACGAACCCCGCGGTGGTGGCCGAGGTCGTGAAGCTCGCGTTCGAGGCGGGCGCCAAGAAGGTCATCGTCACCGATGCGTCGTGCAACGAGCCGAACCGCTGCTTCCAGCGATCGGGGATCTGGCGTGCCACGTACGCGCTCGGCGCGACGGTCATCATCCCCGCGGCCCATCGCTTTCGCGAAGTGCGCATGAAGGGCGAGGTGCTCGACCAGTGGCCCATCTACACGCCGCTCGTGAACGCGGACAAGGTCATCAACGTACCGGTCGCGAAACACCACAATTTGTCGAAGTACACCGCAGCGATGAAGAACTGGTACGGCCTGCTCGGCGGCCGTCGCAATCGCTTGCACCAGAACATCGACGTGTCGATCGCGGATCTCGCTACTTTCATGCGCCCCACGTTGACCATCGTCGACGCGACGCGCGTGCTTCTGCGCAACGGCCCCCAGGGCGGCAACATCGACGATGCCAAGGACATGCATCAGGTGATCGCCAGCCTCGATGAGGTCGCTGTCGACGCTTACGGCGCCACGCTTATCGGAGAGAAACCCGAGAACGTGAAATACCTGAAGCTCGGCCACGAACGGGGCATCGGAAACATGCACTGGGAACAGGTCGAGCGCGTGGAAGTGTAGTGAACGCGAACGAGCAGCCCGCACAACCCGATCTTCCCGCCCCCATCCCCTGGCTCGGGGCGTCGGGTACCGTGTTGCCTCTGGATGCGCCGAGCAGAGAGCCCACCGCTGGGGCTTCGTCTCGCGCCGCTCCCGCGACGGAAGTGGCCGGCCCTGCCTCGAAGCCCGCCGGCTCGTGCGGCAGCAAAGCATGCGGATGCAAGGGCTCGAAGCCGGCCGCAACGGCATCGGCACCCACGCAGGCGAGCGCGACCTCGGCAAACGCGCCGCCCGCACGCGCTGCGGCGGTGACGGCCCCGGGTGCTGCTGCGCCGACGAAGCCCGCCAAGAAAGATCCGAAGCTCCCTGGTTCCGGCATTCCGGCGCGGCGTTCGATTCGCACACTGGTCTGGGTACGGCGTGCGGCTCAGATCGGCTTCTTCGCGCTGTTCATGTTCTTCCTGTTCCAGACGGCGTTCCGCGGCACGTTTTCGGCAACGGCCGATCAGCCTGTGCGGCTCCCGTATCCAGTGGAAGCGTTCCTGCTGGCGGACCCGTTCGTCGCGGCCATGACGCTGCTCAGCACGCACACGGTGTATCGCGGTCTCGCGTGGTCGGTCGGCGTGCTGGCGCTCACCTTGATCTTCGGACGCGTGTTCTGCGGATGGATCTGTCCGTTCGGGACCATGCACCACTTCTTCGGTTGGATCTTGCCGAGCCGCGCGCTCAAGGGTGGAAAGCGCGTCGACGCCAACAAGACGCACTGGTGGCAGTCCGGCAAGTACTACCTGATGTGGGGGTTCCTGGGCGCCGCGCTCGTGGGCAGCGCCATCGGCGGCCTGCTCGATCCCATTTGCGTGGCCGTGCGCGCCGTCGGTCTCGGCGTGATCCCGGCGCTCCAGTATCTCGGCATCCGCACCGGCAACGTGGCGGCGGAGACCAACCTGCGCCCCGTGCAGGGCGCGGCGGACGGCGCGCAGGACGTGCTCTCGCAGGCTGTGTGGACCGTCAACCAGGCGTACTTCCATCAGACCTGGTTGATCGTGTTCTTGCTGCTCGCGATTCTGTTCATGAATCGCTTCATCCCGCGCTTCTGGTGCCGCGCCTTGTGCCCGCTCGGCGCGTTCCTGGGTGTCTTCGCGCGCTTCAGCCTGTTCGGCATGGAGAAGGATCACGCCAAGTGCACCGATTGCAATTTGTGCCTCGTGAATTGCCAGGGTGCCGACAGCCCGCAAGGCGGCGTGAAGCACCGGCAGGACGAGTGCCATATGTGCCTCAACTGCGAGAACGCCTGCCCCGAGGACGTGATCAAGTTCCGCTTCCTGCCGAACCGCAAGAGCACCATCAAGAAGCCCGATCTCGCGCGCCGCACCATGATCGCGAGCGGCGTGGCTGGGGCCGCGGTGATTCCTGCGATGCGCGTCGCCAACTGGCCCGATCGCGCGTACAGCGAGAAGGTCATCCGCCCACCGGGATCGGTGGAAGAGCGCGAATTTCTCGAGCGCTGCATCCGCTGCGCGGAATGCATGAAGGTGTGTCCGAACAACGCGCTGCATCCCGCGTTCTTCGAGGCGGGCCTCGAAGGTTTGTGGACTCCGATTTTGATCCCGCGCATCGGCTACTGTGAGTTCTCGTGCGTGCTCTGCGGGCAGGTCTGTCCGACCGGCGCCATCCAGAAGATCACCGAGAAGGAAAAGATGGGCATCGGGCAGAAGCCGGTGTCGATCGGCACGGCCATGTACGATCAGGGCCGCTGCTTGCCGTGGTCGATGGCGACGCCCTGCATCGTGTGCGAGGAGTTCTGTCCGACGTCGCCGAAGGCGATCTGGGCGGAGGAGGTCGACGTTCCGAAGCGCGACAGCCACTACGAGAAGAAGGGCGAGCACGCCAAGATGCTCACGATCCACGTGCAGCGGCCGCACGTCGATCCGTCGCTTTGCATCGGTTGCGGCGCGTGCGAAAAGGTCTGCCCGATCGTGGACAAGCCCGCCGTGTACGTGACCAACGCGGGTGAAACGCGCTCGAAGACGAACGTCATCCTGCTCGAGAACACCAGCTACACGAGCTGAGCGCTCGAGCCTTGGCCCAAGTGTCGAGGCGCTCCGGGGGCGGCCGAGGAGCGCCGCCGAGCTTACAAAGCGCCGGCCTCTGCCGCTTGGTAAGAGGCCTGAAATAGTTGCGCAAGTGTTTGAAAATGCGATAAAAGTCGCTCGGAGCCCTCCGCTCCGCTACCCGCAGTGAGTCGTGGTAGCAATGGGCGCAGTTAGGTTATGCTCGAGTCTTCCGCGAACATGTCGAAGATGGCCGAGAGCGTCGCCGAGACGCGCGATGCCGCTGCTCGCATAGCGAGCTGGCTAGTTCAGAAGAACAGGCCTGACGACGCCGTGCTGCTGCTCAGCGCATGGGCGGCCAGTGGCCCGAACGATAGCGGGGGACAGCTGCTCCTCGCCGAAGCGCTGCGCATCGATCCGAGCGCGCGCGTCGCGCAGCAGGCGTTCGAGCGCATGGAAGGTGTTGCCGGCGATCACAGCGAGCTCGAAGCGGCGATGGCGCGCTTCGACGGCAAAGAGCTCGCGCGCCTCGAAGCCGAGATGCGCCGCCCGAGCTTTCGGCGCGCGCAGATGGGCTTCAACAACAACATCAAGTTCAACGATCGGCTCTTCCACGTGCAAACGGAGGACTCGGGTCTCGATCAACCTCACATCATGACGCACCTGTTCGCGGACGGCGGGCGCGTCGTCAAGAGCCACAAGCGCGACTACACCGAGCAAGTGAGCCGGCCCGACATCGCCGACTACGTGCGCTCTCTGATGAAGGCGCAGCACCTGGAAATGGTGGTGGCTCTGCGCGAGGGTCGCTTCGATGGCGTCATCGAAGGCCGCGAGCGGGGCGGCGTGTCGCTGCTCACGACGCCGCCCAACGTCGACATCCGCAAGCTCGCGAGCCAAAAGAAGCAGCGCGCCGAAGCCGGCCCCACCGTCAATCAGAAGCCGGCGCGCGCCGCGCCGTCGGCGGCGCACCATCTGCCGTCCGAGCCCCCGGCGAAGCCGAAGAACTACTTCGCGATGCACGTGCTGCGCAGCTTGTCGGGCGGGCCCGAGCGCTACGATCCGACGGGCACGGAAGTGCTGATCGGCGCTGCCGGACAGGTGAGCTTACCGGGGGAACGTTTCGTCGCCGCCGAGGAAGCCAAGCTCGTCTGGAAGAAAGGTCGGCTCTGGCTCGTCGATCTGGAAGAAGGCAACGGCGTGTTTCTGCGCATCCGTACGCCGGTCGAGCTCGAGCTCGGAGACGAATTCGTGGTCGGCGATCAGCTGCTACGCGTCGAGAAGAATCCCGTCGCGGACGACGGCCCGGATCCGGACCCTACGTACTTCTACTCTTCGCCGAAGTGGCCGTCGTCGTTTCGGGTCACGCAGGTGTTCGAGGGCGGTGCGCCGGGCGCTTGTGTGATCGCGCGTGGCAACACGCTTCAGATCGGATCTGCCATCGGCGATCTGGTCTTCCCGGACGACCCGTTGGTCGCGGAGCAGCACTGCGTGATCGAAGAGCAAGCCGGTTCGGTCGTGCTCACGGACCTGTCGTCGCGCACCGGAGTCTTCGTGCGCATTCGAGGCGAGCAGGAGCTCGCGCAGGGCGACGAGCTGCTCGTCGGCCGCACGCGTTTGATCGTCGATCTGACGCCGAGCAAAGCGGCTCAAAGCTCCGTCCAGTAGCGGCTCTGAAGGCCGCAGCTCGCGCACCAATTGCCTGCTCCGTCCCAGGCATCGCCTGTGGCGCCGCCGCACTGACGGCACGCGTTCGTGCCGATCGTCTCGGACGACGACTCTCGCGCTGGCTCCCCCCGGATGAACCGAACGGCCTCGCGGATCACGCGCGCGTCGCGCAAGATGCGGCGGTGACCGAGCCCTTGCGTCGTGAGCAGGGAGGCCTCTGGCGCCGCGCGCGCGATACGTGCGCCATCCGCCCAGGGCACCTCGAGATCGTCGCGGTCGTGCACGACCAGGAGAGGCAGCTTCAGCGCCGGTCCGAGCGACTCCGCTGCGAGCGTCGAGAACGGCGCGCCGACGTGCCCTTCGACGGCATGCTGTAGCTCGCGGCGCTCGCGCGCGTTCAGACCGAGCTGATCGGCAAAGCGCTCGAACCACGGCAGCTCGTCAGCAGGCGGACCGAGCAGCACGGCGCGTTCGACCATGAGACCCTCGGCGATTGCCAGGGTGGAAGCCGCAGCCCCGAACGAGTGTGCAACGACGGCGTGGACGGGGCCGATGACCACGGCGACCCGACGGACCGCTGCCGCGAGCTCCGGCAGCGCGAGATGCGAGCCCGTCGAGGCTCCGTGTCCTGGCGCGTCGAACGCCACCACCCGATATCCGGCTTCCACGAGCGGCTCCACGAAGCCCCTCATTTGCGTCGCGCGCCCGCCCCAGCCGTGGACGAGTAACACCGTCTCGTCGCCTCGACCGATGCTCCACGCGGCGATCTCTTGATCGCCAAAGCGGACTCCGAAGCGCGTCGCGTTGCGGAGCGCCGAGGGACCGGCGGGCGGCGAACGCTTCGGCGTCTCGAGGAATGAGAGAGTCGCCGCGCGCAGCGCAGCCTTCGGTGAAAGCTGGTGGAGAGCGGTCCAACTCGCTCGTCGCAGGGCCAATTTAAAACGAACGTTCGTGCTTATATTAGGGTGCATGACATCCTCACTAGACAGTGGGTTAGGGAGTCAGGGCTGCTTGGCGCGTTCCACGAGCGCCTCGAAGGCGACTCGCGCCCGGCGCTCAGCGCTTGGGTCTTCGAGCAAGCTCCGTGCGTGGTGATAGGCGAACTCGATGCCGTAGAGCTCGTACGCGACCTGCTCGGCGTCCACCCCGGCGCAGAATTGACCCTCTGCCACCCCCGCTCGCACGACGCTGGCGATCGTGTCGAGCCAGTCCTTCTGCTGCGCGACGAGCAGATCCCGGGCTGGGCCGGGCCGCGAATCCAGCTCGCTGGTCGCCGCGATGATCGGGCACCCGCCGGGAAAGTCTTTAGTTTTTGGCCACTCGAGCAGATTTTCGAACAGAGCGCGTAGCCGAGCCTCGCCGCGCGGCGCCCGCAGAGCCGGCTTGACGACGCGCTCCACGAAGCGCGCAGCAACGTGCTCGAGCACTTGCATCTGCAGCGCCTCCTTCGAGCGAAAATGCGCGAACAGTCCGCTCTTGGACAGCTTCAGCGCCTCGGCGAGCGAGCCGATGGTCAGCCCTTCGAGACCAACCTCGCTGGCGAGCGTCGCGGCGTGATCCAGGATCACTTGGCGTGTGGCTTCGCCCTTGCGCATATCCCATTAATAGCACGACCGTTCGTATCGTCAATCCTCGGAACCCGTCAGGGTGAGCTTCGCCCCGCGCTTTGCTAGGAGTTGCTGCAGCAACGACCGGTGGCATCGGGACTCGTCGGCGCAGTAGCAACCGACGGAGAAACTCGCGCTGTGGGACAGCGCCGCGAGCAGGTCGAGGACGCGGCGAGCAGGGGCTTCGGCCATTTCTGCGCGATAGCGCCGCGCGAACGCCTTCCAGCTGCGATCGTCCGAGACCGCCTGGGCGCTTTTGAGCAGCGCCTCGCTGGGAGCCAGCTCCGGCAGCCAGACATCGTAAAAATCCCGCGTCGCCCACTCGGACTTCGCCACGCCACGGGGTGGCCGGCGAACCGTCCCGATCCGCAGCCCCTCGTGCGGCGCACGGGGTGTCCCCAGCCGAACGACGCGAATCATCACACAAAATAGGAACGGCCGAGGCAAGCGCGCTGCTGGCGCTTACCCCGGCCGACTTCAGTCCTTCAGAATTCAGAAGTGGGGAGCCTAGGCTCCGCTCACTTCGCGCCTTCTGCCGGGGCCGGCTCCGAGCCGCCCTCGGTGGCACCCTCTGCGGGCGCAGCGCCTTCAGCGGGGGTCTCGGCGGGCGTCTCGGTGGCGGGCGCCTCCGGAATAGCCGGGGTCTCCGGGGTCGCGGCGCCTTCCGGCGTCTCGGCCTCGGGCGTTCCCCCGCCGCATGCCATCGACAGGCAAATCATCGGAACCGTCAACGCCAGGGAGAGGGACAGGTACTTCTTGCTCATTTCGAGGATCCTCCTGCCCGAGCCAGAACGTGTGCGGCCCGGACCACTGATTGTGACGCTCGTGGCATCGAAAGCGGCTCACACATAGTTCGCCTTTCGGTCGGAGCGGCGCGGTGCTTCTCTGAATTGCGCCTCAGTTTCCAAGGGGTGCGAAATAAAATGCGCGCTTCGGCCCGGGGGCAGGTCGAACAGGGATGCTAGGCTTCGACCGTCTGACCGCGAGGATGCTGAGCCGAAAGCATCGAAGTCCGCGTCTAACCTTTGCGCCTGAAGCGCGGCATGGCTCGGCCGGCTGACCTGACGTCGGCGACCCGAGCGTGGCTTCCATGAGCAACACCTCCAGCCCTCGCGCACAACGTCTTCGCCTCGTCGGATCGACGACGTCGGGTGCCGTGCAGCGTCGCTTCGGTGCTACTGGCGAGCTCGACGACGCCAAGCTCGTGGCGCTGGCCCGCGAGAACGACACGCTGGCGTTCGAGGTGCTGTACCGCAGGCACGCCTCGTTCGCGCTGAACCTCGCCGTCCGCATTCAGGGCAACGCGGGGGACGTGGAAGACGTCGTGCACGATGCGTTCTTGCGCGCGCACCAGCGCATGCGGGAGCTGCGTGACGCGACGCTGTTTCGTTCCTGGCTCGGCGCCATCGTGGTGCGTCAGGTACGCAGCCGGCTCAGGCACAAACGGCTGCTGAACGCGTTCGGCATCGGCAGCGTCGACCCGGTCGATCTCGACGCCATCGCGTCCACCGAGGCAGATCCGGAGACACGCGCTCAGCTGGCGCAAATCTACGCGCTGCTACAGACCATGCCGGCCGATGAGCGTATTGCGTGGACACTCCGCAACATCGAGCGACATCGGCTGGAAGCCGTCGCGGAGCTGGCGGGTTGCTCGCTGGCCACGGCAAAGCGTCGCATCCAGCGCGCTCAGCGCTTCTTGCAAGATCATTTCGTCGCGCCCTTCGCCGGAGACGAGCCATGAGCGACGCCGGCAAGCTTCCCGAGTTCGAGCCGGACGCGCTGCGCGATCAGGGCACGTCCGCGCGCGTGGAGCGCGTGTGGCAGCGGCTCGATGGCGAGCTCTCGCAGTCGCAGCGCCGGTCGCCGAGCGCGTTGTGGTGGGCCCCCGCCGCCGTGTTCATCATCTTTGGTTCGGGCGTGTTCGTGGGTGCGCGCTGGTCCGGCGAGAACGTGCCGCCCGCCACTGCCCTCGTGCCCGAGCCGCAGGTCAGTCCTGAGCCCGGGTCGGCCGTGGACTTTCCGGCGCCGGCTGCATCGCAGCCGCGAACGACGCCGCGCCGTGACCGCCTGCGGGCGACTCCGCCGACTACGAGCGCGGGCCGTGCTCTCGCTTCGAGCGCGCTGCCGGAGCCGGTCCCCGTGCTGAGCGCTCAGCCCGTCTTGCCGGCAACTCCGCAGGAATGGCAGCGGCTGGCGAACATCGCGGAGTACGCCGCGGCCTGGCGCGCCCTCGAAGGCAGCTCCGGCTTCGAGCCGGCGCTCGAGCGCGCCAGCGCAGAGCAGGCCATGCTCCTTCACGACATGGCGCGCTTCACCGGCCAGCGCGGTCGCGCCGTCCAGGCGCTGCGCCACGTGGTGACGCAGCATCCCGGCGACCCCTACGCCCCCATGGCGGCGTATACGCTCGGGAACATGCTGGACAACGCCGGAGACCAGGCTGGCGCGGCCGAAGCCTTCGCCGTGTACCGGCGCCTGGCTCCCAAAGGCGATTTCGTGGAAGATGCGCTGACTCGTCAGCTCGAGGTGGCGCTCTCACAGCGCGACGTCGATCTGGCGCGGAGGCTCGCCGACCAGTATGCAAATGAGTTCCCGAACGGCCGCCGGCTGGGCGAGATCCGCACGCGCGTGGCTCAGCTCACGGGGAACGCGGAACGTCCAGCTGCGGGCGAGCCCGACGGCGCTCGCGCGGAAGACAAGCCTTCCGAAGAAGCGCCTCAAGAAGAGCCCGCGACTCGCGAGCCTGCTCCTTAGTCTCGGAGTCGCGCTGCTTCCCGCCGTCGCGCGTGCGGCGGGCAACACTCGGGTGGTGGTCGAGATCGGCGCGAAGGCGGAGCAGCAGGTCGACCCGCTTTTCACACGGCGGCTGCTCCAGCTCGAGCTCAGCGACGTGGAGGTCCCGCCCGAGCCGACCCGCGAAAAAGCGAGCTGGTCCTCGCTGTTCTACCGGGTGCTTGCGACCGAGCCCGACAAGCTGCGCGTGGAGCTCTGGGAGCGCGGTGAGTTCCATGGAGCCCGCACCGTGAACGTCACGCGCGGCTCGGCGCAGCTGCACGCGCGCCGCATCGCGCTGGCTGCAGCGGAGCTCGCGCGCGGCTTGCGGCAGCGACGCCTCGCCCGCGCGGCCTTGCCCGCGAAGCCGAACGGTAATGGCGCCGTGCACGCGCGGGGGAGCGGTGCTCGACTTTTGCTCGACGCAGGGCTGCGTGGTGCCGCTTCGGGCAGCGCGGAAAGCATCCTCGCTGGCCCCGAGCTGGGGGCTTTGGTGCGCTTCGACGGAGGCCTAGATCTGGAGCTGTCTGCGGCCTGGCTATTCGGCGAAATGCGCGGGCTGTCCGGACCAGTCGTCGCGGTCTGGCGCGAGGTGCGGGTGTCGCCGGCGTTCATGGGCGCGCTCTCCCCCGAGCTCCGGCTGGGGATCGGCGCGAACTTTGCGGCTGCGGCGGTGCATGTCAGCGGCGCTCAGCGCGTCGAAGACGCGACCACTGTCGACACCTGGAGCGGACGAACCACGCTGGATGGACGTTTCGAAGTCGCCCTCGGGCGTTCGGCGGCGCTGTCTTTGCGCCCGGAAGTCGGAGCGACCGTGCGTCGCTTCGGAGTCGTGGACGAGCGCGACGCGCGAGAGCGGTTGGGCGGACTCTGGCTCGGGGCTTCGCTGCACGTGCTGCTCGGCTCCGCTGTGTGGCGACCGCGTTGAAGCGGCGCGTGGAGTCAACGCGCCTTCTGCAATAGCTCGCGCGCCACGCGGGAGAGGCTCACGAACCGGCCTTCGACGCGGAACGCGTCGCCGGTCGCGGCGCGGCGGCACGCGCGCACCTTGATTCTGAATACCGTGGCTTCGAGAGCCGTGGCCTCGCCGGCTGCGGCGGCGATGCGAAATTCCAGGGTGGATCCCGGGGGAAACGCGCGGGCACTGTCAACGGCGACCCGGTCCCCGGTAAGCTCCTCGATGCGGACCGCGCCACCCAGTAAAAGCTCGAACGCGGGTGTCATGCGTCGCGACCCCGCCGCACGGCTTGCTGCGCCTCGCGCGAGGCTTCCTTGTCGCGCAGGGCGTGGCGTTTGTCGTGCTTTTTGCGGCCGCGCGCGAGCGCGACCTCGATCTTCGCGCGGTTGTTCTTGAAGTAGCACTTCGTGACGATCAGCGTCATGCCGTCGCGCTCGGCTGCCCCGCGCAGGCGATCGATCTCGCCGGTGTGCAAGAGCAGCTTGCGTGGACGGCGCTCCTCGTGCCCAAACGCTGCATGGACCATGGGCGGAATGCGCATGCCCTTGACCCACGCCTGGCTCCAGCGGTCGATGTCGACCCAGGCGTCCGTCAGATCCGTCGAATTCATGCGCAGGGAGCGCACTTCGCTGCCGATCAGCACCAAGCCGGCCTCGAACGTGTCGCCGACGTCGTAGTCGAAGTACGCGCGCCGGTTCTTCGAGACCAGTCGGTCTCCCTGCTTCTGCTTGGAATCAGCCTTGGCCATGACGCTTTTGCGGGAGCGGGAGCCTACTCCGGCTCGGCCATGTGACCAATGCGAAGATCCGCGCTAAGCCTGCCGGCCGATGTTACCGACCGTGCTGGAAGGCGCGTGCACCCATAATCTGAAAGACGTCGATGTCACGCTCCGGCCCGGCGAAGTCGTGGCCATCACCGGGATCTCCGGCGCCGGCAAGAGCAGCCTCGCGCTCGACACGCTGTACGCGGAGGGGCAGCGTCGCTTCGTAGAAAGCTTCAGTCCCTACGCGCGTCAGTTCCTGGAGCGCCTGGAGCGTCCGCCTACGAAGCGGCTCGAGCCGGTACCGGCCGCGATCGCGGTCGACCGCCGCTCGCCCGTGAAGAGCTCGCGGTCGACGCTCGCTACCATGGCGGATCTCGAGCCGTACCTCGCGGCGCTGTTCACGCGGGAAGCGCGTCCGGTCTGTCCCGAGCACGGCCTGGAAGCCGTCGAGCTCGACACGGCGCGCGCCGCCGTCGAGGTCCAGACTCGCGTGTCCGGCGCGCGGGCGACGCTCACGTATCCGGTGCGCGTCTCCGGCACGGAAGCGTACCTCGAGCTGCGTGAGCGCCTGACGCGCGACGGTTACCGGCGCCTGTGGCTCGCTGGGGAAGTCGTCGATGTCGACCGCGTCAAGCCGAGCGCCGCCGTCGCAGCGGCGAGCGTCGAGGTCGTGATCGATCGGGTGCAGTCGAACGACACCGCGCGCCTCGCCGCGGGCATCGAGCTCGCGTGGGCAGAGAGCGCGAAAGTGGCGCACGTCCACGCCAACGGAACGCGCGTGGTCCTGCCGCAAGGACTGTCGTGCCCGAGCTGCGCAGCGCCGTTCGAGAGAGCGCGCGCGGGGCTGTTCTCTTACGAGTCTCCGCTCGGAGCGTGCCCGGAATGTCGTGGCTTTGGACGCACGCTGGGCATCGATCTGAACAAGGTCATCCCCGATGCCGGCAGATCGCTCGCGAAGCTCGCGCTCCGGCCGTGGGCGGGCAAATCGACCAGCTGGGAGCGCGGCGAGCTCGCCAAGCTGTGCAAACGGCACGGTGTTCCGCTGGATCGCCCGTGGAGCGCGCTCACGTCAGCGCAGCAGAAGGTCGTGCTCGAGGGCGACGGCAGCTGGCGTTCTGGCAAATTTCCAGGAATTCTGGGCTGGTTCCGCTGGCTCGAGACGCGCACGTACAAGATGCACGTGCGCGTGCTGTTGTCGCGGTATCGCTCCTATGATCCGTGTCGCGTGTGCGCCGGGCAGCGCCTGAACCCGCGCGCGCTGACGTACCGCGTGGGCGGCAAGAGCCTCGCGGACTTTCATGCGCTCGAGGTGCGCGAAGCGCACGAGCTCGCGCGCGAGCTCCGGACCCAGAGCGCGCAGGGCGAGTTCGCGCGCAAGGAGCTGGCGAGCCGCCTCGCCTATCTCGAACGCGTGGGCCTTGGTTATCTGCGCCTCGATCGTCAAGCGCGCACGCTGTCGGGTGGAGAAGCGCAGCGCGTCACGCTCACGTTCGCGCTCGGGACGTCCCTCCATAACACGCTGTTCGTGCTGGACGAGCCCAGCGTCGGCTTACATCCGGCAGACGTGCCGCCGCTCGCACAGATGATTCGCGAGCTCGCCGAGCGCGACAATATCGTGCTCGTCGTCGAGCACGACCCGACGTTGATCCGCGCTGCCGACCGCGTGATCGAGCTCGGTCCCGGCGCCGGATCGGAGGGTGGTCGCGTCGTGCTCGACGCGAGCCCGGCACGCGCTCTCTCCGGCAGCGGCGCCACTGCGCGAGCGCTCCGCGCGCGCCCCGCGCCACGTGCCAAGCCGCGCCGCGCGCGCGGAAAGCTGCGGATCCGGGGCGCCCGCGCGCACAATCTGAGCGGATTCGACGTCGATATTCCGCTCGGCGTGCTGTGCGCGATCACCGGGCCGAGTGGCTCCGGCAAGACGACGCTGTGCGTCGACATCGTGTACCGCGCGCTCGCCCGCCGGCTCGGCGCGCTGGACGTGGAGCCCGCTGGAGCGCACGACGCGCTCGAGGGCGCCGAGGGCATTCGACGCATCGCGCTCGTCGATCAGTCGCCGCTCGGCCGCACCTCGCGCGGCAACGCTGCCACGTACACGAAAGCGTGGGACTTCATGCGCGCCGCGTACGCGCGCGAGCCCGAAGCCGTGGCGCGGCGCCTGTCGCCGTCGCACTTCTCGTTCAACGTGGATGGCGGACGCTGCGACGACTGCTCTGGCGAAGGCTACGAGACCGTCGAAATGCAGTTCTTGGCGGACGTGCGCCTGGTGTGCCCGGTCTGCCGGGGCCGGCGCTTCAAGCCCGAGGTCCTCGAGGTGCGGCACCGCGGCAAGACCATCGCCGAGCTGCTCGAGTCGACGGTCGCCGACGTGCTCGAGCTGTATCGCGCCGAGCCCGCCGTGCAGCGTGCGCTCGGGCCCGTGGTGCGCCTCGGCCTCGGCTACCTGCGCCTCGGTCAGCCGCTCTCCACGCTCTCGGGAGGTGAGGCGCAGCGCCTGAAGCTCGCTCGCGCGCTCTCCGATGAACAGCGCGGCGCACTCCTCGTGCTCGACGAGCCCAGCGCCGGGCTGCACGCCGATGAGGTGGAGCGGCTCCTTTCTGCGCTCGATTCGATCATCGGAGCGGGCGCCAGCGTGCTCGTCATCGAGCACGACCTCGACGTGATCGCGAATGCCGACCACGTCGTCGATCTCGGGCCCGGCGCAGGCTCGGCGGGCGGGACTGTCGTCGCCCAGGGCACTCCGGCCGGCGTGTCGCAAACGACCACCGCCACCGGGCGCGCCCTTTTGGGTTTGGGTCAGGAGCACCCGGCCGTGGCCAGCGTAGTAAGCGCGCGCGCGGCTCGGCCCCGCGGCGGCGCGAAACAGAATGGCAAGGCGCCGGCCGTGTCGCCTGGCGCCGCGTTGGAAGTGGTGCGCGCCCGCGAGCACAACTTGCAGGAAGTGTCCGTCCGCATTCCGCACGGAAAATTCACCGTTTTGACCGGCCCGAGCGGCTCCGGCAAGAGCACGCTCGCGTTCGACGTGGTGTTCGCGGAAGGGCAGCGGCGCTTTCTGGACACGCTCACGCCTTACGCACGCCAGTTCTTGCCGACCTTGCCGCGCCCGGACGTAGACGTCGTGAGCGGCGTGCCTCCCGCGATCGCACTCGAACAGCGCACGTCCCGCGCCGGCGGATCGTCGACCGTGGCCACGGTGACGGAGGTCGCGCACTACTTGCGGCTGCTCTATGCCAAGCTCGGCGTCGCGCACTGTCCGGAGCACGACGCGCCGATCCACGCCACGAGCGCTCAGGCGATCATCGCCCAGGTGCAGCGCTGCAAGGGAAAGTTTACGCTGCTGGCGCCCGTGGTGCGCGCGCGCAAGGGCACGTATCTCGAGATCTTCGAGGCCGCGGCGCGAAACGGCATCGAGAGCGCGCTCTGCGACGGCGTGATCGTGTCCACGGAGCACCCGCCCAAGCTGGCGCGGAGCAAGGAGCACACCATCGACTGGGTCGTGCTGCCCGCGACGGAAGCCGCGGCGATACCAGAAGCCTGCCTCGAGCGTGCGCTGGAATTGGGACGCGGCTCGCTGAAGCTGTACGGGAAGAGCGGCGCGGAGCGCGCGTTTTCGCGGAACCGCGCCTGTCCCACGTGCGGCTTCTCCGTGCCAGAGCTCGATCCGCGCTGGTTCTCCTTCAGCACCAAGCAAGGACGCTGCAGCGAGTGCGAAGGCCACGGCGTCGTCGAGGCCCTGCAGCGCAAGCGCGGCCGCAAGAGCGCGAGCGTGAGCGAGGCCCGCGTCTGCGAGGCGTGCCAGGGCGCGCGCCTGTCACCCGTCCCGCGCGCGGTGCGCGTCGCGGGTGAGCGCTACCACGAGCTGTCACGGCGCTCGGTGCGTTCGGCCCTGGCACGGGTGAGCGAGTGGCGCTTCCCCGAGGAACGCGCCGGCATCGCCGAACCCATCGTGGCGGAGCTCGGTCGTCGTCTGGAATTTTTGCAGGACGTCGGGCTCGACTATCTGTCGCTCGATCGTCCGGCGGCCACGCTGTCCGGCGGTGAGATGCAGCGCCTGCGCTTGGCGGCGCAACTGGGCGCGGGTTTGACGGGCGCGCTCTACGTGCTCGACGAACCGACGATCGGCTTGCATCCACGCGACACCCGCCGGCTGCTCGACAACCTCGGCGCCCTGACGCGCCTCGGTTCCACGGTGCTGGTCGTCGAGCACGACGCGGACACGATTCGGGCCGCCGATCATCTGATCGATCTCGGCCCGGGCGGCGGCGCTCGCGGCGGCTGCGTCATGGCTCAGGGCACGCCGGCAGAGGTGCTCGCGGAGGCCAGCTCGCCGACCGCGCGAGCGCTCGCCGATCGCGCCGCGGTGCGGACACCTCTGCCCATTCCGCGAGACGCCGAGTGGCTCACGCTGAGCGGGGTCACGGAGCACAACTTGAAGAGCGTCGAGCTCTGCGTCCCACTGGGCCGCTTTACGGTCGTCGCCGGCGTCAGCGGCTCGGGCAAGAGCACCCTGGTTCGGCGCGTGCTCCTGCCGGCGCTGCGCGCGAAGCTCGGTTTGAGCCACGAGCCTCCGGGCCGATACGACGAGCTCACCCTCAGCAAGCGGCTTCGGCGGGCCGTCTCGGTGGATCAATCTCCCATCGGTCGCACGCCGCGGTCTGTGCCGGCGACGTTCCTCGGCGTATGGGACGCGGTGCGCCGCCTGTTTGCGGCCACCCCCGACGCGCAGGTGGCGGGCTTCGGTGCGAGTCGCTTTTCGTTCAACACGCCTGCGGGTGGACGCTGCACCACGTGCGACGGGCAAGGCGTGATCACGCACGAGATGAGTTTTTTGCCCGACGTCGTCACGCCCTGTGCAGACTGCTCTGGACAGCGCTTCGAGCCTCGAACCCTGAGCGTGCGCTACCGGGGACTGAGCGTGGGGGACGTGCTCGGGCTCACGGTGGAAGATGCCGTCGCCGTGTTTCAAAATCACCCATCCGTCTCCGGTCCCTTGCAGACGCTGACCGCGATGGGAGCGGGCTATCTCACGCTCGGGCAGGGGTCGCACACGCTTTCGGGCGGCGAAGCGCAGCGCTTGAAGTTGGCGCTGGAGCTCACCGCGTCTTCACGCCACGAACCAACGCTGTATGTGCTGGACGAGCCGACCACGGGCCTGCACATCGCCGACGTGAGCAAGCTGATGGCGGTGCTGTCGCGTCTCGTCGAACGCGGCGATACGCTGGTCGTGATCGAGCATCATCCGCTCGTGATCGGTGGCGCCGACTTCGTCGTCGAGCTGTGCCGGCGCAAGACCCCAACCGCCGAGGTCCTGCGCGACGTGCTGGTCGCGTAGCGAATTGCCTCGCGCGCGCGCTTGCGACACAGGAAATCAGCCGGTTGCGCGAAAATTACGCCTGGTCCGAGCTGATACCGGGCGGCACGCATCCTGCGTTGAGAGGAGTATTCGATCTCACCACCGGTGAGATTTTCCTCGAGGCAACATGGAACATCGCCCCCTTCAGAACAGCGCGCCGATCGCGCAATCGGACGTCCCACCATCCGACTCTTCCGTGCGTAGCACGGGCGACGGCAGCGGCGTGCACCCGCGCCGGAGCCTGGTCGATGCAGAGGAGCTCGCGACGCAGCACGTCTCCGCGGAGGTGTTCGGCATCACCGATCGCGGCTGTGTGCGCAGTATGAATCAGGACCAGTTCGTGATCGCAGACCTCGAGCGCTCCATGCTCGTCCAACAAGCGAGCTTCGCCGAACAGAAGGGCACGACCTTGCTGGATGTGCCGCAGGGCCGGCTCCTGATGGTCGCCGACGGCATGGGTGGGTACACGGGCGGGGAGGTCGCGAGCGCCGTCGCCATCGACGTGATGGCTCGCTACGCGTTCGCCATGATGCCGTGGCTCTTGATGGTGTCGCGCACCACCGAGGAAGAGTTCGTGGCTGGACTTCAGCGCGCGCTCGAGTCGTGCAACGAGCGGGTGCGCACGGTCGCTGCCCAACGCGGTCTCGACGCGCGCATGGGCACGACGCTGACGATGGCGTATGTCTCGTGGCCGGATCTCTACGTCGCGCACGTCGGCGATAGCCGCTGCTACTTACAGCGCGCCGGCCGGCTGCATCGTCTCACGCACGATCACACGGTCGCGGAGCAGCTCGTCCAGCAGAACGCGCTCAGCGCGGAGGAAGCCGAGCACAGCCGCTTCAAACACGTGCTCGTCAACACCATCGGCGGCGCCAGTGAAAAGGTCGACATGGAGTTTCGTCACGTGACGCTCGAAGCAGGCGATCAGCTCGTGCTCTGCACGGACGGGCTGACAGGGCATCTGAACGACGCGGTGCTGGCCAGCTATCTGGCGAGCGGACGCTCCGCGGAGGAGCTGGCCAGGGAAATGGTCGAGTACGCCAAACGCGCCGGCGGAGAAGACAACATCACCGTCGTTCTGGCGCGCTTCTGACTCACTGCCCGATACGCCGCGGAATGCGCCGGCGCGGTGCGGGCGATGGGGGGAGCGGCTCAGCCGGAGGCGCGGGCGCTGGATTTTCGCTTTCGCTCGGCGTGGTGGGCGGTGTGTCAGCTGGAGGAGGCGCGCGCTCGACTGGCGGCGCGGGCAGCGCAGGCGGGGGTTCAACGGCCGGCGCGGCGGCTGCTGGCGGGGGCTTTTTACGCGGCGCGGGCTTCGGCTCCGGCGCGGGTTCCTCGGCAACGGGTGCAGGTGCTGGCGGTACCACGGGCTCCACCGTTGCGACCTCGGGCGCGACCTGAACCGGTGGTGCGCTCGAGGTGATGGCCTCTGTGGCCTCGTCTCCTTCCGCAGCACGCATCCATAGAATGAGCGCGACGGCCGCGCCGAGCAGCAGCACGAACCCGAACAGGCCCGCGCCGATCAAGAGCATGCCGTTGCCGCGCGGCCGCCGTGGCGCGTAATACGCCGGAGCTCCGTACGCAGGGGCCGCATTGATGGGCGGCGTGGCGTGCTGCATGGGCACGTTCGGCGACGGGAGCGGCGCGAACGCCACCGGCGGTGCGAGCGGTGCGGGCGGAGCCGCGTCCATCACCGGCGGCTCGCCCATCTCGGTGTTGCCGGGGCGCTGCCAGGGCGGATTCGCATCGCGCAAGGTCGCCGGATCCGCGTCGTGTGCCGTCCGCAGCACAGGTTGTGGGGCGGGCTGCTGAATGAGCGCGGTCGCGGGTACGACGCGTCGTCCGGCGGCTGCCGGTGGTTCCTCGGCAGCGAGCTCCTGCGTGCGCTGCGCCGGTCCCTGCGGCGTTGGCCGCGGTGGCGCCGTCATCGCTTCGGTCGCATGTCCAGCGTCCGGGGCGTCTTCCGCCGCCACCGCCTCGGGCGGAGCTCCACCGGCGTTTTTGCCATTCGCGTCGGACATGGGCCGTCCTCTCAGTGGTACCAGAGTCTCCGAGGCTTTTGCCAGTGGCAGCCGAAGCTCCGCGGGGCGCTTGCACTTTTTGCGGACACCCGAGTCACACGCGACGCTACATTGCCGGCGTGCTGCGAATCGTCATCGACGCGCGTTCGGTGGTTGCGAAAAAAAGCGGCATCGGCAACTACGTGGAATCTTTCGTGCGGCACATGGTGCCGCTGCTCGAGGACGAGCGTCTGCTCTTACTGCGCCATCCCGAGCACAGGCAGCCGCTGGTCACAGACGAGCACGTGCAAGAGCTCGCGTTCCCCGGCGAAACGAAGTCGCTGAGCACCGTGTTTCGTCTGGGCCTGCGTCATCGCTTCGCCGACTACCAGCTCTACCATTCGCCCGCAGACCTCGTACCACTCGGCATCCGCTGCCCGTGGGTGGTCACGATCCACGACTTGATGTGGATCGAAGCGCCGGAGCTGGCGTCCGCGTTTCTTCCCGCGC
Organism: Polyangiaceae bacterium; assembly: GCA_036520475.1. Classification (GTDB taxonomy): domain Bacteria; phylum Myxococcota_A; class Polyangia; order Polyangiales; family Polyangiaceae; genus DATDJP01. The sequence continues at coordinate 45,385 of DATDJP010000277.1, forward strand.
GACTCGCCAACGGCGTCTGGTATCAGCGGAACATCGCGCGCGCCATCCGCGGAGCGCGCGAGGTCGTCGCCATCTCGGAGGCGACACGCTCCGCGATTGGACGCGTGTACCCGGAACACGTGCACAAGGTGACGGTGATCCGGCATGGCCTCGACGTGGAGCGCTACTCGCCGGACAGGAAGCAGCCGCGCGCGTCGATCGAGCCGTGGATCGCAGAGGCGCAGCGCTACTCGCTGATCGTCGGCCAGGGCTCGCCTTACAAAAACCACGCCGGCATGCTGCGCGCGTTCATGGAGGCCACGCGCGACGAGCCCGATCACAAGCTGCTCTTGGTGCGGCGTTTCTCGCGCATCGACCGCGAGATGACGCGGCTGCTCTCGAGGCCTGACGTGCAGCGCAAGGTGATCCACGTTCCGTTCGTCAGCGACGACGTGCTCCTGGCGCTGTATCAGCACGCGCACATGCTGCTGTTCGCGTCGCACTACGAAGGGTTCGGGTTGCCGGCGCTGGAAGCGATGGCGCTCGGCACACCGGTGCTCGGCTCGACGGCAGAGGCGGTGCGCGAGGTCACGGGTGACGCCGCGCTGCATGCGATCGCGGCTGACGAACGGGACCTGGTACTAAAAATTCGAGAGCTGTCGCACAACGACGAGCTCCGCGCGAAGCTCGTCGCCGCGGGCTTACGGCGCGTGCGCGACTTCTCCTGGGAGCGCTCGGCAGCGGCGCACCTCGACGTGTATCGCAGGGCGTGCCGCGCGCATTGACGCTTACGCGCCCACGCTGCGCGCTTTCGCCCGAATCGCCGTGCGCTCCACACTCGGCAACTCGATGGCGCTGAGCACGGCCACTTGCAGCTCGAGCCGGCGCTCGGGGCTGATTGGTTTGCCGTCGATCTCGACGACGGTGAAGCGATCGTACACGCGATCGTCCACGGTCTTGACCTCCGATTCGATGATCTGCACGCGCTGTTCGAACAGCGCTTGCGACAGCGCGAGGAGCAAGCCGGAGCGATCGCCGGTCTCGACCTCCAGGGTACCGAGCATGCCGTCGTGACTCTCCAGAAAGCGCACGACGGTGCCGAAATTACTGGGGCGCGCTGGCGTGCTCTCCGGCGGGGTCGCGCCGCGCGCATCCAGCCGCCCATCGAGCAGCGCGATCAACGTTTCCTGGAGCTCCTCGATCGCTTTCTGGGCGACGCGCTGGTTGCGCTTTTCTGGCGGTGCGTGACGCAGGAAGAACACGTCCACGGCTTCGGACTGGCCGGACGGCGTGCGGCGTGTGTGCGCTTCGGCGTACACCACGTCGAGGCCGCAGATGACGATCGCCGCGCTGATCATCGCGAGTAGCCCTGGCCGATCGTCGGCGATGACACAGACGGGAGTGCCGGGCGCCCGACTCGAAGCAAAGCTGCCGATCTTCACCGACGCGTCACCGCGTTCCGCGGCGAGGCGCGCATGCGCGGCAATGGCCGTGACATCGAAAGCGGCGCGGTACGTGTTCGGGAGGGACGTCGCGAAGTCGCGCGCCAGGGCAGGGGCTTTGTCGGACACGGCTCCGAGTGTACGCGGGAAGTGGGCCACGCAATGGCCAGGATGTTTCGAGGGTGTGAAAAGCGGTTTAACCGCTCGGAGCGCCCCCGGTGCCCGGCTGTTCGGTCGGAAAAGGTAGCCCAGGAATCTGCGGAAAACCGCTGGGCAGCGGGGGCAGGCTGCTCGGCAACGGCGGAAAACCACTGGGCAGCTGAATCTGAGGAAACGGCAACACGCCGCCGGCATCCGGTGTTCCGGCACCGGCATCCGGAGCGTTCGGGCGCGGCTTGGTGGGCCTGGGGCTCGTCGTCGGTTGCGCGGGCTCGGGGATCGCTGGTGCCACGGGCGCGGGCGGCGTGGGCGGTGGGGCCTCCGCCGTGACGACGGTGGTCGGTTCGCTGGTGGGTGCGCTCGCGCCCTCTGCCGCGGCAATAGGTTCATCGGGTTCGCGGCGGCTCAGTGCGAGCGCAACGACGACGGCACCGGTGACGATCACTCCCAGGATGAGCGCCAGTATGGCGCCGAGCATTCGGTTCGGCCGGCGCGCTCCGTAACGGCTTGCGGCATTCGTACCGTAGGGCGTGGGGCCGAGCGCCGGAACGTACTGCCCGGCACCAGCACCGGGCTGAGCGTGCGTTGGGGGAGGTCCGTAAAATCCTCCTGCATCCGGTGCGCGGCCGTGACCCGCGGCCGGGGCGTGCGCGCCGGGTCGTGTGAGCTCCTGGATCAGCTCTTTGGGCGCCTCTTGCGTTCCGCCTTTGGCTGGTTCGGCGCCGGGCTGGTGTTGCGACCAGTGTGCATGGGTCGCCTGCGGCGCGAGCGGAGGTGCGTCAACCGTCGGGGGCGTTCCGGCGGCCGCCACCTGCTCCGCGACGCCGCCTTCGACGGGCGCGGGCTCCGCGGCGAGTCGGCCCGCGTGGCTGAGCTGCCCGGCGCAGCGCGCGAGCGCCACGCGCATCTCGAACGCGCTCTGAAAGCGCTGCGCCTTGTCCGGAGCGAGCGCGCGCCGCACCACGTCGACGAGAGTCGCGGGTAACGTCGGATCGTAATCCGTGATGGGTTTGATGCGTCCTGCGGCCACCTGACCGATGATCTGCGCGGCGTCCTCGCCGTACGCGGGACGCTGCCCGGTGAGCATTTCGTAGAGCATGGCGCCGAGCGAGTACAGATCCGCGCGATGGTCGACGCGCTCCGCCGCGTACAGCTGTTCCGGCGCCATGTACTCGGGAGTGCCCATCAGCGCACCGGGTCGCGTCAGCCCGCGTTGAAACTCGTTGCTCTCTTTCAACTTGGCGATGCCGAAGTCGAGCAGCTTGAGGACCGGACCGCCGCTCGAGGGTGTGACATAGACGTTGTCGGGCTTGAGATCCCGGTGCACGACGCCGAGCGCGTGCGCCGACTCGAGACCGGACAGCACCTGGAGCGCGAAGTCGATAGCCTGGTCTCTGGGTAGCTTGCTCTGGCGATCGAGCACTCGCTGCAGCGACTCACCGGAGAGCAGCTCCATCACGAGATACGGAGCGCCGTCGCTCGCGGTATCGACGTCCGTCACGCGCGTGACGTGCGGACTCTGAATGCTGGCAGAGACCTTCGCTTCCTGTAAGAAGCGCGACGCGAGCCCGGGCTTCTTCGTCAGGTCGCTGTGCAGAAACTTGAGCGCGACCTTGGAGCCGAGGACTTCGTGCCGCGCTTCGTACACGGCACCCATGCCGCCGTCGCCGATCAGACGACTGATGCGGTACTTCCCGCCGATCAGGTCGCCAGGGTTTAGTCGCATGAGAGCCGATTCCTACCCTGACGAAGCCGAAGACGACACCCCGGCGTCCACGATGCGCTGCTCGTGGGGCACGTGGCGCTCGTACTCCCGCAGAAACGTGAGTGTCTTCGGATCCGCTCGGTCGACGAACAAGACGCCCTCCAGGTGATCGGTCTCGTGTTGCACGATGACGGCGGGAATGCCCTCCCACTCGAAGGCCAGGGGATTGCCGTTGCGGTCCAGCGCCCGAACGCGTACACGCCGCGGTCGCGTGACCTTTCCCCGGATACCTGTCACCGATAGGCAGCCCTCGTACATCGACAGTGTAGCCGCTGGCGCGTCAGCTGGACTGACCACTTCCACGATTGGATTAACCAGTACCAAGAGCGGAATGCGAGGGAACGACGGGTAGCGAGGATTCGCGTTCACTTCGATGACACACAAGCGGAGAGACTCGTACACTTGCGGCGCGGCGATGCCGGCGCCATCGGCATCCCGCATGGTTTCGATCATATCCTCGATTAAGCTCTGCACGCGCTCGCTCCGAATCGCCTCCGGCGGTACGGGCGACGCCGGGCGCCTGAGCACCGGTTCTCCGAGTTGAGCGATTTTGCGGATGGCCATGAGCGAATGCTAGTACCTCGTCTCGGATGTGCACCGCGCATTTCTACGCTTGACGCCGTCTAGAGCCTTTTGTCTTTCAATGCGCCGCCGGCGCCGAGCAAGCACGAGAGAAGGGCACGAAATCCATGATGCGATCTGCGATTCTCGGTGTGGGCAGCTACGTACCCAGCCGCGTGGTCACGAACGACGATCTCGCCAAGTTGATGACCACCACCGACGAATGGATCTTTCAGCGCACCGGCATCAAGGAGCGTCGCTTCATCGAGCACTCGGGCATCGGCGCGAGCGACCTCGCCCTGCCCGCCTGCCAGGCGGCCATGGAACACGCCAGGGTGAGCCCCGACGAGATTGACGCCATCATCTTCGCCACCCTCAGCCCCGACTTCAACTTCCCCGGCTCCGGCTGCTTGCTGGGCGACAAGCTCGGCATGCCGGGCAAACCGGCGCTCGACGTGCGCAACCAGTGCAGCGGCTTTCTGTACGGCTTGAGCGTCGCCGACGCCTGGATTCGCTGCGGTATGTACGAAAAGGTGTTGGTCGTGGGCTCGGAGGTCCATTCGACCGGCGTCGAGTTCAACGATCGCGGACGAGACGTGGCGGTGCTGTTCGGTGACGGCGCTGGCGCGGTGGTCGTCGGTCGTTCCCGAGACGACGAGCACGGCCTGCTATCGATGTGCCTGCACGCGGACGGCTCTGCGGCCAAGGAGCTGTGGCTCGAGCTGCCTGCCTCGGCGTACATGCCGCGCTTGCCTCAGGAGATGATGGCGGAGGGCCGCCAGTACCCGCGTATGAACGGCAAGCAGGTGTTCCGCTGGGCCACCGAGAGGATGCCGGAGGTCGCGCTCGAGGCGCTCGAGAAGGCGGACCTGACGATCGCCGACGTCGATCTGTTCGTGCCTCATCAGGCAAACATGCGCATCAATCAGCTGGTCGCGTGGCGGCTCGAGATTCCCGAAGAGAAGGTGCTGCACAACATCGAAAAGTTTGGCAACACCACCGCCGCCACCATCCCCATGGCGCTCGATCGCGCGTTCAAAGAGGACCGCATTCACGCCGGAAGCGTGGTGCTGTTCGCCGCATTCGGCGCCGGCTTCACGTGGGCCGCCGGCGTCGTGAAGTTCTAGGGTCGAGTCCTGCTCGCTGCGGCGATCCTTTGCCGCCAAGCCGCCGAAGAACACCAAGAGAGACGCCAGCAGTTTGGGGTTTCACGCTGGTCGGCGCGCCCCGGATCTAAAACGACGCGAGTGCATCACGTGGCTGGCGTTTGCGCGCCGTTTTAGATCCGTGCAGCGACGGACACCGGAAAACCAAAAAAAACTTCTGGCGCGCTGATCTTGGCGTCTCGTGGCGTCATGGCGGCAAAAAAAGTGCAGCAGCAAAAATGCAGCAGCAAGGGGTCGATTCAGGGGCAGGCTTAGTGTCTGGCGTCAACGGTGCGTGCGACCCACGGAATGTCGGCGACGCCGGCGTCGTGATTGGCGCGCCGTGCGAGCACGAACAACAGATCGCTCAAGCGGTTCAGGTACACGAGCAGCTCGGAGCGCACGCCTTCACCACGGCTCGCGAGCAAGGCGCGTCGCTCGGCGCGCCGGCACACGGTACGCGCGAAATGAAGGGCCGCGGCGCCCGCCGTGCCGCCCGGCAGAATGAAGCTCTTCAGCGCTTCGAGCGCCGTCTCGTGGGTGTCGATGGCCACCTCGAGCGCCGCCACGTGGGTGTCGCTGATGAGGTCCATCTTGAGCTTGTCCTGCTTGCCCTGGACGCATGCGAGCTCTGCGCCGAGCACGAATAGATCCTTCTGAATGGACTCGAGCAGACCGTCGAGGGCCGCGGGCAAGCCGGCCGAGCGCGCGAGCCCGAGCGCCGCGTTCGTCTCGTCGACGGTGCCGTACGCCTCGACCAGCGCGTCGTCCTTTCCCACCCGCGCGCCGCCGAACAGCCCGGTCGTGCCGTCGTCGCCGGTCTTCGTGTAGATCTTCATGCACAGTTTTTAGCTGTGCGTCGCCTATCCGTAAACGCTCACCCCAGCGTTTCGGCCATGGCCTTGTAGCCGGCTGCCCAGCCTTCGACGTCGGCTGCGGCGCCGTCCATGATCTTGATGCCGAACCCCGGCGGCACCGTCGCGTTCTGATTGTAACCGTAACGGCGCCGCCACTGGACTTGGGCGACGAGCCGTACGCGCCGCTCGCTACGGGGGGGACAGAGCTCGATCCACACGCTGTCGTCCTCGGGGACGGCAAGCGTGCGCACGTACATGCCGCCGCCGGAGATGTTGTACGTGAAGCCGAAGTCGTCTTCGTGCCGACCCGCGCCGCGGAACGCTACGGTGGTTCCGTACAAGGCACGCGCGCTCGAGCGCTGATCGCGCCGTTCGGGGTTGCGCAGCTCGTTGGCCAGGAACAGAACATTTTCGACCGGTGCGTAAGCGTCGCTGGCCGTCGCTCCGTCGAGGCCCTGCAGCAGGTTGCGGCAGCTCCGCAGCGTTCGAGGCGGCGTGTTCACCACGCAGTTGGCGAGGCTGCCCTGGCTGCGGATGTGCTCGATCAACTTGCGCGGAGCGTCTTCAATCTCCGTGCTGAGCACGATCAGCTCCAGATCCTTGTCCTCGGCGAACTGCCACGTGTCGGTCTGGGTCACGGCAAAGCGCACCTGGTAGCCGGCGTTGCGCAAGACGCGTCCGAACACGACTCGGTGAGCGGGATCGGCATCGGCGACCAGGGCTGGACCTCGGCCGGGGGGCGCGGCGTTGCCCGGCGCTTCACGCGGAAGCGCGCGCAGCCGCGCAATCAGCAAGCGCGGCTTGTCTTGTGCGATGGCGTCGTCGGCGCCCCAGCTGAACGCCGTGGCGAAGCTGAGGTCGCTGAGCTCCGGATACAGAGTCAGCACCGGCACGCGCATGAGCTCGACGTCGGCGCGTGCGGACATCGCGGCTTTCTCGGCGCCGGGTTCGCCGGCGTCGATGAGAATCGCGTGCGGATTCAGGCTGCTGGCTTTGGCGGGGTCGTCACAAATTTCGAAGTGACAGGCCGCCTCACGTGCCGCACCGACCAGGGCGAGTCGTCGTTCGCGCCCGAACGGACCCAGCCCAACTACCACCCGCTGATTCGTCATATCGACGAGTCAAACGGCCATTCGCGAGCAGCCTGAAGCGCGTGGGCTACTAGGCAGAAAAAATTTGCTGGATCTCGCCTTCGATGGACGAGGGGGCGACTTTCTTCGCGAGCGCCAGCTCCTGAATCAGCAGACTGCGCGCTTGATCGAGCAGGCGCCGCTCGCCGAACGACAGGTCTTTGTCGAACTTCAGGCGGTACATGTCGCGGAGAACTTTGGCGATCTCCTGGGGCAGACCGCTCTTCAACATTTCGGTGTAGGCACGAAAGCGACGGTTCCAGGGCTGCAAATCGACTGCAACCTCGGGGGCACGCAAGATATCCAGAATCTTCAGTGCTTCGCGCTTTTTCATGACGGGACGGAGCCCGACGCGCGCTGCGGCCTCGGTGGGGACCATGACTTTCAGGCCAGTATCAATGATCTTGAGCACATAACAAGCTGTGACCCGCCCGCCCAGATCACGCTCTTCCAGGGCGACGACCTCACCGACGCCGTGGGCCGGATGAACGGCCATTTCCGCTACCTTGAACGAATGCCCCGACTCCACGTTGACCGACGATTGCATACCGCCTCCCTGCTAATGGCGCGCGGCCGAGCTACCTTCAGCTCGGTCTACGGGCCAGCGGATCCATGTGTGCTGCGGCCTGGGACGCGCGCTGCCGCCCCTGTAGCGTCCCATCTGCCGCGGTGCAGCACGGAGCATGACTAGCACTTGTCGATACTTTTGGTCAATCATCCTGTGGTCCAATCCTTGCGGATAATTGACCGAAATTTCTATCGTTTCTGTACGGGAAGGTGCGACCTGTCGGGATTCTGCGGCTTCGGCACGTCGAGGAGCTCCCAGGCGTCCGCGGAAACGGCGGCATGCAGCCCGCGCGTGAGCGCAGTGAGCGACAGTGCAACGCAGAGCTCGATGTGTTCCGACGTGGCGCGCACGCGAGCCGGGCCAGTGGTTTCGCGCAGGCCCAGCAGCGTGCCGGTCGAGCTCTGTGACAAATCCTCCCACGCTCCCTGGATGCGCGGTTCGGCCTCGGCACCGAGATCGGCAAAATCGCCTGCCAAGACGAGGCACGCATTCAGCGCTCCTTCCGGAGCCGGCGTGGCCGCGATGCCCACGGCAAGACTGCGTGCGAGGAGACCACGAGCAGCGTGTGCCCACTCGCCTTCGAACGGACCCGGAGCATAGAAGCGGAGCGGCGCTTGCTCGAGGTGACCGGGCAACTTCGCGAGCGCCGAGCCGCGCAGCGCTGGAGGAGAGCGACGCAATCGTCGCCGCGCAAAGGCTTCGGCAATCCGCGCAGGCGATGGATCGCCGACGGCGACCGCGACCCAGTGACCCCGAGAAATCAGAAGTGTTTCCGGAGTCTGACCCACCATGCCGGACAACCTCCGCAAGCTCGGGTGCGGCGATTCGACAGTCGCGTCGTGGAGCAGACGCGCTGCGAAGCGCTGCTCGACCACTTCGTGCCCGCTGCGCAGCTCCGCCATGTACCAGGTCGCGTAGTCGAAGCCGGCGATCAGCCCGCTGGGCGCCGTCCGCAGATCGATGCCGGTGGACCGCGCGTAAGCGTTCAGGCGCGCTTCGGGGAGCAGGCGACCTGCCGCTTCTGCAAACTCTGCATTTTGCGCAAGCTCGCGCGGCCTACCCAACGCCATCCAGCGCAGACCTGCGGCGGGTACGAAATCCGTCAGGGGTCCGCCGTGTAGCGGCTCCGCAGGAGCGGGCGATTTCGTCTGTTGCGATGCACCCGACGAGCAGCCGATGAGTGCAAAGCAAGCGAGCAGCGACGCGCCGAGCCGTCCGCGAGGCGTCAAGAAGCGACCCGGATATAACAAAACCTGCGCTTCTTGGAGCCGACGCGCACCAGATAGCGACGGCCGCGCGACAGCTGCGCCCGCTCATCCGTGACGCGTTCGCCATCCAGCTCCACGCCGCCCTGTTGAATCAGGCGTTTCCCCTCCGTGGTCGAGCCGACGAGCTTTGCGGAAGAGAGCGCCTTGGCGAGCAGCAGCGTCTCGCCTTCCGTGCCGAGCTCGAGCTCGGGTGTACCTTCCGGAATGCCGTCGGATAAGTAGCTCTGCTCGAAACCCTTGCGAGCTGCGTCAGCTGCTTCGCGCCCGTGGAAGCGTTCGACCATCTCGCCCGCGAAGCGTGCCTTCGCAGCGAGTGGATTGCCCTGTTGTCGGAGCGCGTCGACCTCGTCGGTGGGCGCGGCCGAAAGGAGCTCGTAAAAACGCCACACCACGTCGTCGCCGATCTGCATGCACTTGCGGTACATCTCGAGCGGCGGCTCTTGGATGCCGACGTAATTGTCGGCGGATTTGCTCATCTTCTTGCCGACGATCGCACCGTTCTCGAGGCGTGCGTCGATGCCCTCCAGGATCGGCGTGGTCATCACGATCTGCGGCTCTTGTCCGTAAGCGCGCATCAAGTCGCGGCCAACCATCAGATTGAAGAGCTGATCGGTCCCGCCGAGCTCCACGTCCGACTGGAGCACGACGGAGTCGTAGCCTTGCAGGAGTGGGTAGAAGAGCTCGTGCATATACACGTCCCGGCGCGCTTCGAGTCGCTCTTTGAAATCGCGCCGTTCGAGCGTTCTTGCCACAGTGCGCTTTGCCGCGATTTCAATGAGCTGATCGAGACGGAGCGGCGCGAGCCACTCACTGTTGAAGCGCACCTCGGTGCGCGCGGGGTCCAAAATCTTGAATGCTTGCACCTGGTAAGTTTCCGCGGCCTCGAGCACTTGTTCGCGCGTGAGTCGCGGTCGAAGCTCGTTCTGCCCCGTCGGATCGCCGAGCATCGCGGTGAAATCACCGATCAGGAAAATCACCTGATGTCCGAGATCCTGAAACTGCCGCATCTTCTGCATCAGGACCGTGTGTCCGAGATGCAGGTCGGGCCGCGTCGGGTCGAAGCCGGCCTTCACGCGCAGCGGGCGGCCGCTCGCGAGGCGTTGCTTCAACTCCTCGAGTTGATGAACTTCAACGATTCCGCGGGTGAGGACAGCAAGCTGCTCTTCGGACGCACGCACGCGCGGGAAACTAGCACAGCGTCTGAGCCACGCGGCGCGGCTCCGCGCGAAGCATCATTCGCTCCCGTTGCTGTCGTCGTCGTCGTCGTCGTCGTCGCTGTCGTCACCGCCGCTGATGGCAGTGTGACGGCTGTTGTTGACGAGTTCCTTCAATTCCTTGCCGACTTTGAAGAAGGGCAGGCGCTTCGCCGGCACCGGCACGGGCTGGCCCGTGCGTGGATTCCTTCCGTCGTACGGCTTGTAAGGACGAACCGTGAAGCTGCCAAAGCCGCGGATCTCGATGCCGTCACCGCGCTGCAAGGCTTCGGTCATCGCGTCGAACACGCAGTTGACGACCAATTCGGCACGGGCCTTGGTCAGCTCCCCACGGGCGGCTATGGCCTCGATGAGCTCGCTTTTGGTCATCCGTAGCGGCCTCCCTCCTATCCATGCTTTTCCGTAACGCCTGAATTGTCAACGTCATTTCAGTTGGCGGGCGCGAGCTCGACGTAGTCCAGAAGCGCACCTCCGCCCTCGAGCGCCGTTTGGAGCCGCTGGGGGCCAGCCCACAGCCTCACGCGCCAGGGTTCACTTTTCCAGCACGGGTCTGGCGACACGGGGAGCCGCTGCGCGGAGCGCTGGCCGCTCACTTCCAGCGTGATGCGCTGGATCCGCTCGTCGTAACCGCTCCAGGCCGTCGTGAGGAGGTAGTCGCCAGCTCGGGGAGCCGCGAGCTCGAGTGCGACAACGACGGCAGAATCGTTGATGCTTCTGAGCCGCAGCCCACGCCCCCCGGAAGCGCAGCTCACCTGCGAGTAGCTGGGATGCGCCCATCCCCCCCGGACATCCAAGGGCGGCCAGGCAGACTCGCCCTCGAAGCGCAGGACGGGGTTCGGCTCGGGCCGGTAGGGCAACAAGCGACCTGCGGCGGCTCGTGCAAAGGGGTCGTAAGCGTACAGGTAACTCGGCGGACGGCCGAGCCGTTCCCAGAGCAGCGCGTCGTGCGCGTCGCGGCGTGCTCGCGCGACGACGACGCCGTGTTTCGGATTTGCTCCGGGCACGTGGCCCAGGTTGAAGCCATGGTCGGTCTGCACGAACACGATGCCGCGCTCGACATGCGCCTGTTCGAGAGCGCGCGCTTCGAACATGGGGTGGCCGCCTTCGCGATCGGCGAGCGCACGGTGCGCGTAGCTCGTGTGGAAGGCGAAACCGGCCAGCGCGACCGGCGCCAAGAAACGCGCGCAGCGGACGCGTACGGCGGCCCACGCCACGAGAGCGTGCTCGAGCGGCAGCACATCGGCAAGAAAGCGCGCGCCGCCGCCCGGGTAGTTTCCCGGAAAATAGAAGGGCGCGTACGCGAGCACGAGTAAAGCCACGGACAGAAGCAGCAGGCGCACACCTTGGTGCCGGCGACCGAGCACGAGCGCGACCGGGACTAGCAGCGCGATGGGTTCGGCATTGCCGATGTCGATGAGGTTCAAGAGGACGCGGTGGCTCGTCGTCAGTGCGGCGGCGGACCAGCCGTAACCGTCGGGCAGAACTTTGGCCACCGCTTCCGCGTGCTCGTGCAGGCAGCCGATGCCCGCACCGAAGCCGTAGCGGAAGCAACCGGGCGGACCGTCGGCGAGGGCGTAGTAGTGATACTGCGCCGAACCGAACCAGCTGCCTGTTGCGCTGTATTGATGGATCGCGAGGAGCAGGAGGCCCGGAAGCGCCCCGACCGCGAGCACGCTGGCCCCGCGCCAGCGATCGCGCGGCCGGCGCATGATCAAAAGCCCTGCGATCAACGCAGCGACGGCTCCGCTCACGGGCCGCGTCGCCAGTAGCCACCCGCAGCCGAGGCCAGCGAGCAGCGTCCAGGCCAGCGTGTCGCGGAGCGCCGCGTACAGCACCGTGCACAGCAGCAGGGCACACAGGCCATGTGCCATGGTATCCGCAGTGTGGTAGCGAAGCGCCGCGCACAGCGCCGAGAGCGTCGCGGCAGCCAGCGCCACGTCTTGCCGATCGAACAGACGTTTCGCGAGCGCGTACGTGGACAAAACGATCGCAAACGCCAGCGCCGGTCCGATCGCGAGCGGCGCGCCCAATTTGAAACCGAGCGCCAGTAGCGCCGGCCAGCCTGGCGGAAAAATCACCGACAGCGCGCTCGCATCTGGCGGCGACGTCAAAAAGCGCCCCCGGAAGGACGCCGACGGCCATGGCACGTCGAACGAAAACCGCCCCTGCGACAGCACGCGCGCTTCGAGGAAGTAACTGGTTGCGTCGATGATGCGCGGGCCGCCGCGCAGATAGAACGCGATGTAGCCCGCCGACAGGAGCGCCGCCGACACACCCAGCAGCAGCGCCACACGGCGAGCCTCGCGTGGCCCGAGCTGCGCCGCCCACAGCGCAATACGACGATTCGCGGCGAGCGCGAGCAGAGCGGTCACGCACGCGCACCAAGCGACGATGTCGGGCGGCAGTCCGAACGTCGTGAAGGGATTGCGTCCGAACGCGTGAGGCATGGCGCGCCCTCGCTCAGGGGCTCTCGAGCGCCCAGACGTGGTAGAGAATCCGCTCGGTTTTCAGCGTGCGAAGCTCGATCTGCAAGTGCTCCCTCAGCGCGGTTCGCGGAATGGGCAGCGACAGCTCCTGCCAACGGTCGCCCGGCACGAGATCGAGCGCGCCGATGCGCTGGCCGTTCACGCTTACTTCGAGGGCCGAGCGGACCGCAGGCGCGACGCGAAACACCAGGCGGGCGCGCTTCTCCGCGTCAAAGCCGCTGATCACGAACGACTCGCTGGCTCCGCCACCCAGGATGCGACCCGCGTCCCACAAATCGTGACGGGGTCGAGTCGGATGCGAAAGGAGCTTCATCTCGACGTGACCGCGCGCTCCCGGGGATAGCCGGTAGTCATGCGCGCCTTCGCTGACGATGTCCGCTAGATCGAGCAGATCGACGATGCGCTCCGACGGCAGCGCCGAGAACACGCGGCCGCTGTCCTCGAGGCTCCGCCAATTGGCGCGGTAGAGGACCTTGCTCGCGCCGCCACAGATGACATTGCCGCGCACGGGCACTTCGCCGCCCTCGATGCGCTCGCCGAACCAGAGCGGAAAATTGCCCCACCACGAAGGGTAGATCGCGAGCACGTCGGGCCGCTCGGCGCTCGGCATGCGCTCGATGAGCTCGATGCCTGCCGCTACACTGAGCTGCGTTGCACGCGCGAACGGCAGCCGCTGATAGCCGCCGAGTCCGATGATGTCGAGGGCCGGCAGGTCCGCGGCATAGGGGATCGCGCCGGCGTCACCCACCAGTACGCGACGCGGCACGGGCCGGAGTTGTTCGCGCAACATCCTGCCAGTGCGCACGTGCTGATCGAGGATGTTGCGCGCCGCGCGACCGAAGAACCAGACCTGCTCGCGGAAGCGTTGGCGGTGACCCACGCCGAACGCCGCGACCAACGCGAGGCACGCGATCAGAGCGGCCACGCGCTCTGCGATCTTCGGTCGCCCGGCGGCGTAGCGAAGCACGACGGCTATGCCGAGGGCCGCCGCGAGCAACATCCAGGCGAGCGCGGGCATGGTGTAGCGCTCGTTCTGCCAGCGCACCTGGCCGTTCAGCGCCACGAGCGCCATCCACGCGAAGGCACTTCCCCAAAGCAGTGCCGCGAAGCCGCGGGTTGATCTGGCGGCGAGCGCTACGGCTGCAAATATCCAGGCTATCCACCCCGTGTGGGTGCCGGCCGCCAGGTGGTACTCCGTGACGCGCAGGATCTGGTACTTGAAGTGGAACCACCACGCGTCGATGATCTCCTCACGCGTGAGATAGGGATGATGAAGCTCGAGCTTAACGCGAGCTCCGGCGGCGGTGCTGTCGCCCGTGAACCAGAGGTTGGCCAGCGCGTGGGTCACCATCACGAGCACGGCTGGCGCGAAGGTCAGCGCGGCTAGCGAGAGCGCGCTCGTCACGCGCACGCGCCTGCGAAGCACGAGCAGCGCCCCGGCTATCATCACCGCCACGCACGTGATCGCCTCCGGGCGCGTCGCCACCAGCACGGCTCCGGCAAACGCGAAAATCGCTGCCTGTTTCCGGCCGCCCCCGGAAGCGGCGAGTTTCGGCGGCGTTTCGCCGACCCAGTCGTGCCATGCGAGAAATGTGGCACCCCAGATCGCCAAGAGCAGCGCGACCTCCATGCCACTGAACAAGCTCCAGTTCAGGACGCCGGTGCAGAGCAGCGCTAGCGGTGCGAGGTAGGAGTACCCGCGCGGCAAATGGACGAACAGTCGGCGGCTCGCCAAGAGCAGCGCGAAGACGCTGACGAACGCGACTACTGCCGCCCAAACCATCAGCGAAGCGCGCCGAGCACCGAGCCAGTACCCGACCGCCAGCGCGATGGGATAGAGGAGGCTCGTGCCACCGCTCGAATAGCCGTTGCCCTCCGACCATTGAAACGGATAGCCCCGCGCGAAAGAGCGCGCGAAGTCGAAATGAATGAAGACGTCGTCGAGCGGCGCCGACCAGCCGCCCGCGCCGCGAAAGTCCGTCGTGCCTTGCCAGACCGCGGAGTACAAAGTCTGCAAGCGTAAGGACGAGTAGAACTTACAACCGACATACAGGGTGCAGAGGCCTGCGAACACTGCGTAAGCCAGCGGTTCCATGGCAAGCAGGCGCGAGCCTGCGGTCTGCGCGCGCGGCGGGTGGTCTTTTTCGCGTTCGCCGGCCATCGGCGCCGCGGATCTAACCTGGATTTACGTCCGAGCCGGCACAATTGCGTCCGAGGCTGCAGAGGGCCAGAGCTCTGGCGGCGATTCCAAGCTTGCTCATGAGGCGGGGAGGCGCTCTACTACTGACCACCGCTCCCCACTCGTGGGCCGACTTGAATGCGCTGGTACATCGAAGTGTCTCGCATCGGCGAGGCCGCCTCTGCAGAGCAATATTGCGTCGAAGCCAAGCAATGGCAGGGAGCGCTGCAGGAAGCGCGAAGGCTCCGCGGTGACTCGGGCCCGTTGTCCAAGTTTTCGATTGAGCTTCTGGACAGCGGCTATCGAGCGGTCGACCCGCGGCTAAACATCCGGTACTTGGTGCATCGAGCGCCGCGCGACGCGCCGCTCACCGAAGGCGCGCGAGTCATCGACTCGCAGCCGCCCGATCGCTCCTCACAACCGCCTCGCCCCATGACTCGCAGCAGTGGATCCATCCAGCCGACCGCCATCGTCGATATTGGCGGCGGTTTACGCGTCCCGAGCGATCCCGTGCCGCGCGCGGCTACCCCCCCGGCCGCGCCGCTTCCGAAACCCCCCGATGGGGAAGGCGCGAACAGTGGGGCGTCGGCGCGTTTCGAGGTCATTCGTAGGCGCGAGGAGGAGCCGACGCCCGCGACGCCCATCACCTATCGCGAGTACGCGTACCGGGTCGAGCGGGGCACGACGCGCGGCGCCGTCGAGGCCCTGCTCTGGAAGTGCTTTCGGGAGATTTCGAGAGTGCTGGAGGCGCGGCCGAAGGGAAAGTTCGTGCAGCTGGCGGTGTTCGACCACGCCTTCGAAGGTCACCCGCTGGCGCCGGCACTGGCGACGCTGTCGTGGAAGGACTGGCGGGGAGAGCCGGTGGTCGACTTTCCGGCCTATACGCATGCAACGCTGCCCCAGCCCGCGGTGGAACCGTTAGGGCTGCGGGGGATTGACGTCGGGGCAGAGGCCGAGCTCCGGGCAGAGTCGAACGCAGGCTCCGGGACTCGAGCGGAGGCGGAGATTCGGGCGGAGCGGGCGCGGGGGCTCGCGGCCGAGATAGAGCGAGGGCTCGATCTCGAGCCGGACGTAGAGGTGGACGTCGAGCCAGAAGTCGCGTCCGAACCAGAGCCAGCGCACGCGCCAGGGTCGGCACAGGAGCCAGGGCCGGCGTTGGAACCCGAAGTGCCGGTGTCGTCGCAGCCGGCGGTGCTGCTCACGCGGGCGAAGTCGGACGCCGGAGCCGACGGGGCCGCGGACGGGGGCGGGGTCACGGAAGACGTCAACGACTTCGAGTTGCTGATTGATGCGGGGGGAACAGCGGGTGCGCCGGCGAGTGCGGTGAGTGCGCCGGCTAGCACGGGGATCCCGGCGCGTGCGGCGGCGCCACCGGCTCCAGCCCGGCGCCGGCAGCGCTCGAGCGAGGATCTGATCAGCGAATTGTTCGAAACCATGCACGACCTGCACTTTTCGCCCGATCTGATCTCGGGGGCGGAGTTCGTGCTCAAGGTGCTGCATGGCGCTCTGCCGTGCGAGCTCACGCTGGTGCACGTGTTCGACATCAACACGCGCCAGTTCGTGGTCGTGCGCGCGAGCGGGCCAGGCAGCGAGAAGCTGCTCTTGCACCGCACCGCGGATGGCGATCCGGTGCTCTCCGCTGCCATGCACCGGCGGCGCGCGTTGCGCCTCGATCGAGCTGGCGAGGACCCGCGCCTTGCGTCCGGACGCTGGAAACTCCCGGGAGTGGAGCCGCGGCACGCCGTCTGTGGCGCGGTTCAGCAACACGGCCGCTACCTGGGCGCCATCGAGCTGGTCAATCCGCTGGACGGCAGCCCTTTCTCCGAGATCGAGCTGAACGCCCTCGACTACATTTGCGAACAATTCGCGGGTTTCGTGGTCAGCCGGCCGATCGTCGTGGACCCGGACGTGGTCCTCGGCACCCCGCGCGCCTGAGTCGCGCCGCGCCGCGCCGAGCGGGTACAGCCCGGCGGTGATAACGTGGGCGCATGGAGCAGAGCCGCCGGGAGCGCTTGCTCACTTTCTTGCTGCTGCCCGCGATCGTCGCCGCCGTGGTGATCCTGGTGAGCGTCATGTTTCGGTCGAGCTTGCAGCTCGAGAAGCTGCGGGAACAGTCGATCGTCGAGGCGACCCTGCTGCTCGCGAACGAGCGCGCGGATCGCCTGGACAAGCGCATCATCGAACAGGACAACGCCGCGCTGTCGCTCATCGACTTCACGGATCGGGAGCGCTTCGGGGCTCAGTGGCTGAGCGTGGCTGCGCTGCAAACACCAACCATCCTCGGCGTGCTCGTCATGGACCTGAGCGCGCCGGGCCGCGAGGTCGTGGCGGTGGCGTCACGCGCGCCAGCGTCCGAGGTGGAACGCTTCCGGCGCCTGCTGGTCAACTCGATCTTCTACGACATGAAGATCGATCCGCCGCCGCGCGAGCAGCTCCGGCACGTTCACAACACTTACCAGAATCAGAGCTATCTGGTGAGTCACTGGCAGCGCGAGCAGCGCGGTCGCCGCTACTTGATCGTGGCGTGGCACGACGTCGCGCGCATCGTGCACGAGATCTTCCCCAAGCTCTACCCCGAAGCCGAGCAGCAGAGCCGCGTGAACGTCGTGGATAGCGACGGCCGCATCGTCTACGGGCCTCCGCTCCGCGGCGGTCCCACGTTCGGCCGTCAGTTCGCCACCACGCTCTACAAATGGCGGCTCAACGTGACGATGACGGCGGCGGAGGAGCTGGCAGCGGCCGTCGCGCGGCGTCGCGTGCTCGAAGTGGTCCTGGTCGGGCTCTCCGGCCTGGTCATCATCGCCGGCCTGCTGGTCGTGCTCGTCGCGGCGGCGCGTGAGCGCAAGTTGTCGAGCTTGAAGAGCGACTTCGTCGCCAACGTATCGCACGAGCTCAAGACGCCGCTCTCGCTGGTGCGCATGTTCGGGGAGCTCCTCCAAAGCGGTCGCGTGGAGAGCGAGGAGAAGCGGCGTCAATACCTGCAAATCATCGTGAGCGAGAGCGAGCGTCTCGGCGGCTTGATCGAGAACGTGCTCGACTTCGCCAAGGTGGAGCGCGGGAAGGCCGCCTACGATTTCAGCGAGAGTAGCGTGGCCGATGTGATCACGCGCGCCGTCGAGGCGTGCCGGCTACGCGCCGATCGCGAGGGCGTCGAGCTCCACCTGGAGCTTTCGCCGGACCTGCCACGGGCCCTGCTCGACGAGCGCGCGATCGAAATCGCCGTCATCAATCTCGTGGACAATGCGCTGAAGTACGCTCCCGACGGCCGCCGCGTCGTGATTGCGGCCAAGCTCGGATCATCCGGGATCGAGGTGCGGGTGACGGACCAGGGGGTCGGTATCCCGCCCGAAGATCGCAAGCGTATTTTCGAACGCTTCGTGCGCGGCAGGAGCGCGCTCGACAAGCAGGTCCGCGGCAGCGGCATCGGGCTCGCGCTGGTAAAGCACATCGCGGAGGCTCACGGCGGCCGTGCCTGGGTGGAACCAGCTTTGCCGCATGGCAGCAGCTTCGTGGTTACCCTGCGCTCGCCGCAAACACGGGGCAGCGAAGGCGCCCGCCACGAAGAGAGCGAAGCCCGCGCGCCGGCATGACGCCTCCGGCCCCCGGCGTTTCACTCCTCGACTTCGCCGTCGTCGCTCTGCGACTGAAGCTTCAAGAGCTCTTTGTCGGTGAGGTACACCGATGAGCGCGTCTGCCCGTTCGGCGGCGCTGCCATGGGCTTGGCCGCGGGGGCAGGCGCGCTGGCCGCGGCGGGTTTGACCGCGGGCGGAGCTGCGGGTGCCTCGGCTGTCGGCTCTTCTTCGAGCGCCGGATCGTCTCCTTCCGCCGCTGCGGGTGCGGGTGCCGGGTCTGCGGGCGCGAGCGGCGCTGGCCACGGGATCTCGTCGAGCAGCGCGTCGTACTGCGCGCGAGTCTGCGCGAACACCGCGCGCTCGTCGCTCGGCAGCACGCGCATGCCGTCGAGGTTCAGGGATTCGGCGTCGAAAAAGCGGTCGGCTTTTTCGGCGCTGAAGTGCAGGTGCGGCCCCGTCGAACGTCCCGTCGAGCCGACGTAGCCGACGAGCTGCAGCCGCTTCACCTTGTCGCCGACACGCAGGCCCTCCGCGAAACGCGACAAGTGCGCGTAGCCGGTGACGATCCCCCCCGGGTGCTCGAGCTTGACGAGGTTGCCGCTTGGGCCCGAGTACCCGACGTGCGTCACGGTGCCATACGAAGACGCCAGCACCGGCGTGCCGGTCGGAGCACCGAAGTCCGTCCCGTTGTGCGGCATCACCTTCTTGAGTACCGGATGCATGCGCTTGGGATTGAACTTCGACGTGACCGTGCCGTCCTTCACGGGTTTTCGCCAACCGCCTTCGTAAGGCGAACGGCCGCCGGCGTCGAAGTAGCCGCGAGATCGCGGACCCTGAAACCAGTAGATGCGAAGCGGCTTGCGATCGGCGTCGCCGAACTGGATCTCGATCGCCTCGATGCCGGCGTAGCGCGCAAACTCGCCCAGTACCGCGACCTCCTGCGCCACCACGCGCACGCGATCCCCTCGCTCGAGCTCGTCGAGGTTGAGATGCCCGTCCACGGCTTTTGCCAGAACCTTGCCGAGGCCGAGATCGAAGCCGGCCCGGATCGCGCTCTTGTCCACGCCGCCCTTGTCGACCGCGAAAGCGCCGCGCACCTGCGCGCGTTCCACGTGCAGGTCGAGCTTCTTGGCGACGAGAATGCCCCTTCCATCCTGCTTGGCCTGGTAAATCTCCTCGGGGCCGACCACGTACTCGAACGCGGTGAGCCGCGCGGAGGCACGCTCCAGGAGCGCGACGAAGCGGTCCGACTTGGCGCAATTGTCGAGATTCTTGAGGCCGCCCAGCACCTTGAGCACGCGGTAGCCGTCTTTGCTGGATACGCCGGCGCTCTGCAGCGCTTTGAGGAACGGCTGCACGCCGATTTGACCCTCGACGATGCGCGCGCCCGGCTGCGCAGCCTCATCGCGAATTCGCCAGGGACCGGTGATTTTTTTGCGTTGTCGGGGTCGCACCCCGGGAGCCTCGGCAGGAGCGGGCAGCGCCGCGCTCGCCGGCGCTCCGGGGCTCGGTTCGGCCGCGCCGGATGCAATGGGCCCGAGCACGCGCCGGTCGAGATGAATGCCGAGCGCGACGAGCGAGCCGACCGCAGCCAAGCCGAGCAGTGTCCCGCACAACGCCAACAAGTTCGGTGAGAGTCGAGGCGCGCGTGACGCGGAGGGCTCTTGCTGGGGACGTCCGGCAACCAGCTCGAGCTCGACGTCCAGTGAGCTCGGCACCCGCTGTGGCGGCTCCGTCTGCGCCGTTTGCTCCGGCTGCTCTGGCTCGGGCTCCGGCTCGTCTTTCGCCTCGCCGTGCGCTGCTTCGGGCTCTGGAGCTCCGGCAGCAGCGGGCGGCGGAGCAGGAGTCGGCCCCCGAGCCGCTTCCGCCGCTTTGGCCAGCAAGCGGTCACGCACGGCTTGTCCGCGCGGCAAGGGCTCACCTTTGGGCAGCTGAGCGCGCTCCTGCTCGAACGCCGGATCCAGCTGCAGATCCGGCTCCGCTCCGCCGTCCTCGCGCGCCGTGGGATCGACCACGCGGCCAACGTGGCGAGGGCCGGTCTCCGGTGAAGACGCCACGAGCGCCGAGGTAGCAGCGGACCGGGTGTACGGCAACCATGCAAAGCCGCCGCCGTCTTTGGATTTGACGGACTCTAGGCTTGCAGAGGCTGTGCGAGCTCGCGCGCGGCGGCCGAGATCGGCGGGATATCGGTTCGAGATTCTTCAGTTTGTGGACCTGTGCAGCGTGCGGCAGTAGCCTCGAGCGATCAGCGCGAAGCTCGGCTTGGGCGCTTCCCCTGGAACCACTTCCATCCACCAGACTTCAGGCAATGGACGACCATCTCAAGCAGTTATTGCTCCTCGGACGAGAGCACTACCAGAAGCGCGAATTCGACAAAGCGGAGTACCTACTGCGCCAGGTGGTCGCCAAGACGGATCGTTTCGCCGACGTGTACGACATGCTGGGCGTGATCGCACATGGTCGCGGTGACTTCGCGCTCGCCGAGCGGCACTTCGAAAAAGCGGTGTCGCTCAATCCGAACTACACCGAGGCGCAGCTCAATCTGATGGTCACCTACAACGACCTCGGAAAGTACGACGCGGCTCGCAAGATCTACGGTGAGATTCGCAATCGCGGTGCGAGCGGACCAGTGCCCTCCGATCCGTTCGCGAAAGGCAAGATCGCCAACATGCACGCCGAAACCAGCCAAGCGTACCAGGACGCGGGCATGCTGGCGGAGGCCACCCACGAGCTCGAAAAAGCCGTGGGCCTGTGCCCGGATTTCGTCGACCTCCGCACCCGTCTCGGTGTGCTCCTGCGCGACCAGGGCGATCGTGCTCGTGCACGGGAGCAGTTCGAAGCCGCCAAGGCGAAGAATCCGAACTACGTGCAGGCGCGGGTGATGCTCGGTGTGCTGCTCCTGACCACGCACGAGCCCGCCACGGCGCTCGAGGAGTTCGAATCGGTGCTGGCGGTCGATCCCGAGAACAAGAGCGCGCAGATGTACCAGCGCCTCGCGCGCACCGCGCTCGACAAGCTGAAGAGCTCGCCGCCCGGCGGCGAGTCCGTTCCGAGCGCGTGAGCCCCGGGGGCGGGCGACGCTGGACGCTCAGCCTGCGCCAGAGATTCAGCGACCTGGTGCGTCGTCTGCGCGGAGGCGAGCTGTCGCGCGGCCGCGCGAGCGCGTCGGTCGCCGTGGGTTTGTTCATTGGCTGCTTGCCGCTCTATGGGCTGCACTTCGTGCTGTGCCTCGCGGTGTGTTTGCCGCTGCGGCTCGATTTGCTGGTCGCGTACCTGGCGGCCAACATCTCCAATCCGTTGATCGCGCCGCTGCTCGTCGTGCTCGAGGTCGAGACCGGCGCGCTGCTCCTGACGGGCCGCACCGTACCCTTCGACCTCACGCGCGCACAGGAGACGGGCATCGCGGGTTTCGTCGAACAAGCCGCGCTCGGCTCGCTGGTGGTCGGAGCGGTGCTGGCGTCGCTCGGCGGGGTGCTGACGTCGCTCGTGGTGCGGCCGGGTGCTGCCGAGCAGGCGCTGCAGCGGGCGGTCCGCGCGACGGCTCTCTGCTACCGTGGGGCGCCGATCGCGGACCGCATGTACGTCGCCATCAAGCTGCGCACCGATCCGCTGACGTCTCAGCTGGCGCACCTGAGCCTGCCTTGGCGGCGCGTGCTGGACGTGGGCTGCGGGCGTGGTCAGTTCGGCATTTTTCTGCTCGAGCACGGGCGCGCGGAGAGCGTGGTGGGTTTCGATTGGGACGAGAGAAAGATTGAGACGGCGCGCGCCACGCAGCACGACTCGGCCCGCTTCTCGGTGGCTGACGCGCGCTCTGCGGAGTTGCCGCCCGCGGACACGATCCTGGTGCTCGACGTGCTCCACTATCTACCGATCCGCGAGCAGTCCGAGCTGCTCGCCCGGCTCGCTTCGCGTATCGAGCCGGGCGGCCACTTGCTGATTCGGGACGTCGATGAGCGCGGCACGGCGCGGAGTCGGTTGACGCGCTGGTTCGAGCGCGTCGCCACGCGCATCGGCTACAATCGGGCGTCGTCGTCGCTCTACTTCCGCACCACGGACGAGCTCGTGACGGAGCTCGTCGCCCTGGGTTTGACGTGCTCCGTGGAGCGCGATCACGCGGCGGGTCCGCTTTCGAACGTGCTGATCGTCGCGGGCCGTCACTCCGCCGCGCGCACTTCGACCGTTACGGAATCGTAGCCCAGCGAGCGCACCAGCGCCTCGACCGTGCGCTGCGCGTTGTGCTTGGCGCGCTCCAGAATACCGCCCTGCCGCGCCGCCTCCACGATCGCGCGTTCTGCCTCTTGACGCGCGCGCGTCTCGAGTGACTCTTTGCGCTCGGCGAGCACGTCGGTACGGCGCGTGTGCACGTACGTGCGCTCATTGTCGAGCCGAGAGCTCAGGATTTTTGGCGGTGGAAGCCGGATGTGCACGCTCTTTTTGGCTTCATCGACGCGCACGTCTGCCTCGCGCAGCTCGCTCAAATCGACGCCTGCGGCGACGCTGCCCGCTGCCACGAGCAAGAGCGCATCTTGAGCTTTGAGCAGCCCGAAGAAGCGCGTCTGCTGCTCAGTCAGATCGATCACGCGCTCGATCTGATACTCGGCGCTCGTGAGCTGTGCCAGATCGCGCACGGCCACGATCACGCTCGGCCCGGGTCTGAGCACGCTGACCGAGGTCGCCGCGGGCGTGGATGGTTTGCTCGAGCAACGGCCGACCAGGACACCGGCGCCGGCAGCGGCGAACGCGACCACGATCGCCAGAACCGCGCCGAACGGCTTGAGGCATCCGATGCCCGGCGGCGGCGCGCTCATCCCGTCGCCTTGACTCGGCGGAGGCAGATCGCTCCCCAGCTTCATGATCCGGTTTTGCAGGAGCGGAGCGACGCGTGCAAATTTTGCCGCGCCCAGACCGCCATTACGCCGCGCTAACCCGAAAAATCAGGCATTGTCGGCAAGTGGTGTGACGCGTCGCGCAGCTCGGGAGCTTCGGCTTCCAGCACCGTCGCCAGCGCTTGCAGCGCGTCCGGCACGAGGCTCGCGGCACTGACACTGCGCTGGGACAGCTCGGCCACGGACGTGACGCCGTGCGCGCTGATGCCGCAGGGCACGATCAGCTTGAACAAGTCGAGGTCGGTGCTGACGTTGAGCGCAAAGCCATGTTTCGTCACCCAGCGTGACAGATGCACGCCCACCGCGCCGATCTTGACGAGCTCGCGCGCAGCGTCTTGACCGGGCCAGAGCGCGGGCGCTGCCCTGTCGATCCACAGCCCGATGAAGCCGTCGAGCGTCCCCCCGGAAATGCCATACGGTAGCAGCAGACGGCGCATGGTCTCCGTGAGATCGCGGACGTAGCGGCGTACGTCGCAGCGGTCGGGCGCCAGATCGACGATCGGGTAACACACGAGCTGGCCCGGCGCGTGGAGCGTCACGTCACCGCCGCGCTCGGTCACGAACAGCTCGACGCCGCGCTCTGCCAGCGCTTCGCGGGACACCAGGACGTGCGCGCCCTGGACGCCTCCGCCGCGGCGTCCCAGCGTGATCACCGGCTCGTGCTCGACGAACAGTACGCTGTCACCGATGCGTCCCTCGCTGCGCGCAGTCTGCAGCGAATTCTGGAGCTCGTGAACGGCCGCGTAGCGCTGTCTTCCGAGCCAGAAGCCGCGCAGCGTGCGCCGAGTCATTCCGGGACGTCGTTGCCGAGGTCTCGCAGCTGGTCGCGCAGCTGTTCGATATTTTCCGTGAACAGCCCTGCCACGTCGGGATCGAACTGAGTGGCGGAGCAGCGCATGATCTCGTTGATCGTGACCTCGTGCGGCAGCGCGCGGCGATACGCCCGGTCACTCGTCATCGCGTCGTAAGTGTCGGCCACGGAGATGATGCGGGCGATGAGCGGGATGTCCTGGCCGGCCAGACCGAGCGGATAGCCGCGGCCGTCCCAGCGCTCGTGATGCAAGTGCACTCCCGGAATCACCGGCCCGAGGAAGCGAATCGGATCGAGGATCTCTCGGCCGTAGATGGGATGCTTCTTGAAGATCTCGTATTCGTCCTGCGTGAGCTTGCCGGGCTTGTTCAGGTTCATGACGCAACCGATCTTGCCGATGTCGTGCATGAGCGCCGAATGCCGGACGATCTCGACCTGATCCTCCGCCAAGCCGAGCCAGCGCGCGAGTGCCATGGCGTAGCGCGCCACGCGTTCGGAGTGACCTGCCGTGTAGCGGTCCATCTTGTCGATGGTGCGGGCCAAACTCTGAATCGTCTGCTGAAACGTGGCCTGCAGGTCTTCGTAGAGGCGCGCGTTCTCGATGGCTGCCGCCGCGCGCGACGCGACGATGCTGAGCATTTTGCGCTGGCCTTCGTCGAAGCGGCGGCTCGCGGTCAGCGAGACCACCGAGATCCAGCCGAGCAAGCGCTCGCGCACCTTGAGCGGCACGGCCGCGAGGCTGACTACTGGCCGATCGGGCAACTCGCCGAAGAACTCCGCCGCACGCGCGCCGTGCTCGACGAGCTGCTCCCCGCCGCGCAGGCGCGCCGCGACCTGTTCGGCGTCCAGCCGCCCGACGCGAGGTGAGACACCGAGCGCGGTCGAGTGGTCAATGCTGCGCTGGAAGTAGCCGCCTTCGCCGTCCTCGAGCCAGGTGCACACGACGTCCGCGCGGACCTCGTGCAGCGCGCTGTCGGCCACCGTGGCGATGACTTCGTCGAGCGACAGACTCGCCGCGATCGCCTCGCTCACCTTGTACAGCGAGAGTGCTTCACGCAGCCGCAGGTTTTCCGCTGCGAGCCGGCGCTTCTCGAGACCGCGCTGCACGATGTGCACGATCTCCTCCACCTTGAACGGCTTCAAAATGTAGTCGTACGCGCCGCGCTTCATCGCGTCGATGGCGGTCTCGACGGTCCCGAATCCGGTCATGATCACGGTCAGCGTGTCGGGGTGCACGCGCGCTACCTCTTTCAACAGCTCGAGTCCGCCCATCTTGGGCATCTTCAGGTCGCTGATGACCATGTCGTAGCTGTTGCGCGCGAGCTCCGTGACGGCGCTCGACCCGTCCTCGGCGGTGCGGACGTAGTAGCCCTCCATCCCGAGGAAGTCGGCGAGGATATCGCGAATGAACTTCTCGTCGTCGACGACGAGGACGCGTGGCCTGTCTTCAGGCTGAACCGTGTGCGGCTGGCCCATCTGAGAGCGAGTACCTCTGATACCGAGAATCGCTAGAGTAACAGAAAGCCGAAACGGCCCGTGACGGTATCCTAGCTATCTCGCGCGCCCCTTGCCAGGCGGCGCTCGCGATTTGCTGTCCCGGCCTCGAACCGGCCGGGCAACCTGGCTCCCGGTACCACCGCGCCCGCGCGCCCTGCCACGATTCGGCACAGGAACGCTCGGCCATTTTCACGTTCGCGTTCGCGAAGGGTGCGCGCCCGGAAGCGCGATGAGGGTCGCTGCAAGCTCGGGGGATAGCGCGCTTTCGAACGAGCGCGCGGACTCGCCCGTTCCGAAAGTGATGCTTTGACAGTGCAGAAATGCACGATCGAGCCCGTAGCGCTCTTCGAAGTGACGATTCGTTGCGGCATGCCCGTAGCGGCGATCTCCCACCACCGGGTGACCGAGGCCTGCAAAGTGACGCCGGATCTGGTGCTTGCGTCCCTGTTCGGGAAATATCGCGAGCAGGCTGTGGCCACCCGTCACGCCTAGACGCCGATAGCGTGTGCGCGCCATGATTTCGCCGCCATCTTCGCGCAAAGCACGGTTGATCGCGCCTTTGCTGGAAGTCACGCCGCGCACGAGCGCGACGTAACGCTTCTCGGAAGTCGAAAGGAGCTCGGCCAGCTCCGCGACGAACTTGGGCTGCTTCGCGAATAGACACACGCCACTGGTGTCGGCGTCGAGCCGGTGTACCGGCACGGCGTCCGCGCAGTGGCGAAGCGCGCGAACGCGACCGAGCAGACTGCCGGACCGCTCACCTTGAGGCGTCGTGGACTCGTGAGACGGCTTGTCCACGACCATGAGCCGGTCGTCCTCGTAGAGCACGTGCGCTGGGGGAACGGGGGCTGGCACGAGCAAAGCGACGCTCTCGACCTCTTCGGTGAGCGGCATCATGTCCAGCGGCTGGAGCCGCGCCGTCGCCAAACCCAGGCGCGACCAGGCGTCGAGGTCGCGGGCCAGGGTCAGCGGACTACATGACACGTATACGACCGCGCGCGGAGCCAGCGCGGCCACCGCGGCGCGCACTCGCGGTGAGAGCCCCCGCCGCGGCGGGTTGACCAGTACGGCATCGACACGCTGGCCGGATGTCGCCATCGCTTCCGCGACATCGGCGGCCTCGCCGTGCAGCGTCGTGATGCGACTCCGCCCGTGCAGCGCGGCGGACGCCTGCGCGGCCCGAGCCGCCGGCAGCTGCTGTTCGGAGATCGTGACCTTGGCGCCGGCGCGAGCCAGCGAGAGCCCCATCGCGCCGGATCCCCCGTACAGCTCGAGCACGTGCCGGGAAGCCAGCCCACCGAGCGCCGCCTCGAGCTCGGCAACGACGCGGGCGTGCAGCTTCGTCGCCTGTCCGCGGTGCGTCTGCACGAACGAGCCGAAGCTGGCCTGGTGAAGGTCGCTGCCGATACGATCCGGTGCGCGCGCGCTGCCGGCGAGCAGCTCCGGCTCCGAGCCCAGGAGCTGAACAGCCTCTGCAGCGCGAAAACTGACGGCCACGCCCGTCACGTGCGCGCAGGCGTCGCGCAGCGCAACGGCCGCGCGTGTCAGCTCGTCTCGCGCGACGCTGTGTTCGCGGGCGACGATCAACGTCACGAGCACGCCGATCTGCGCTTCGGTGCGCGCCTCGCGCAGATCAATCGCGCACAGCGCGCCCGCGCCGCGCCGGGTATACGCCCGGAACGCCGCGCCCGAGCCCGCTGGCGGGCTCCGCATCAGGTGTCGCACGGCGTCGCTCACCTCGAGGAGCGCGTGCGAGAGCACGCGGCAGTGGGGGATGTCGACGAGCTCGTGACTCGGTCCCCTGTACAAACCGAGTCGAGCGGGAGCACCCACGACGAGCTTGGCGCGGATGCGGTACCGTTCGATTTCGTCGGCGGGCACGATGGGCAACAGTCGAGCGCTCCCCAGCGCCGCGTAATCAGCGAGCGCGCTCTGCACGCGCGCCTGCTTCAGCGCGAGCTGCGCCGGATAAGGCCGATCGAGCAGCGGACAGCCGCCGCAGCGCGTTTGGTGAACGCAAAACACGACGGCCGCGTCGGACGCTGGCGCGGCGGGGAGCTCGACTCGCGCGTGGGTCAAACGCTTTTCTTCTCAGCCGCGCTGGCCCAGCAAACCGCCGAGCGAGCGACGCTGGGGCTCGGGGTCGTGATTTCGCAAGTAAAGCAGGTTCAGACCGTTGACCAGGGCGTGCGCGGCGAGCGGGCCGAGAAGCGAGCCGGTCAGCTCGAAGATCACGCCCAGGACGAGCCCCACGGCCGTCGCCCAGGTCACCCAGACCCAGCGGCTGGGCCCGCGGATTTGATGCACGATCCCGAACACCAGAGACTGGACGATCACGCCGAGCCAGGGCTGAAGTAAACCTCGGAACAAAAGCTCCTCGCCGAGCGAGCTGAGCGCCGCCAGCACGGCGATGCCCGTCACACTGATACTCCGGGCGATCGGTCGCAGCTCGCCGTGAAGACGGCGCGCCCAGTGGAAACGGGGCACCACGAGGCGCGTGCTCAGCACGACCAAGAGTCCGAACGCCACGCCGAGCAGCAGGCTGTACGTGTGGCTCATGCGAGCCGTCAGCTCGAGCCACGGCTCCGGGTGCACCAGCGGCGAGCCGCTGCGCGAGTACACGACCAGTACGGTAGCGAGGACGGCAAGCACGCCGTATGCGGCCGAAAACCGACCCCAACGGATCATCGTGCCGGGACTATGCCATGCGCTGGGGCGCGCTGCACCTCGTCACGCGATCCCTTGGTCGGCGCGCCTTTTTCCGGTGTAGAGTCCCGGACCGCGGTGAGTGGGCAGCATGACGCACCCGAAGTGATCGAACGGTTCGAGAGCAATCTCGATCTGGTTGACATTCTGGCGCGTCAGGTTGGCCGAGCAGTCGGGCGGTCGACCGAGCTCGATGATCTGCTGAGCTTCGGACGCGAAGGCCTGCTCGATGCGGCTCGCCGTTTCGACGCGACGCGCGGCGTCCCCTTTCGGGGCTACGCCGGTTTCCGAGTTCGCGGCGCGATGATCGACGGGGTGCGCACGCTTTCGCGCCTGCCGCGAAGGGCTCACGAACGCCTGCGCGGCCTGGAAGCAGCGACGCGCGTCAGTGAAGGCGCGCTCGAGGACCTCAGTGCGCCCGCAGCACCGGGCACGACGCGCGCGCAGGCGGAGCAGGCCCTGAACGATCATCTGGCGGCGATGGCGACGGCCGTCGCTCTCGGCTTGGTGGCCACGACTGCCCGAGGCGACGACGGCGAGCCGCTCAACGTGGCGCCGGACGACGATCCCGAGGAAGCCACGGCAAAAGCCGAGCTCACGGCGCTCGTGCGCACGGCCATCGACACCCTGCCCATGGAAGAGGCCACGCTGGTGCGCCGGCACTATCTGAACGGCGAGCGTTTCGACCATGTTGCCGCGGAGCTCGGCCTCAGCAAGTCGTGGGCGAGTCGCCTCCACACCCGTGCTCTGGGACGGCTCAGCAAGCGACTCCGAAACGCCGAGGAGTGAGCAGAGGAAAGCGCGCAACCCTGGCCGCGGTCCGGCCGACCTGGCACGGAAATGAGCATCGAAGCACGGCTTTCGGGTCCCGGCGCGCTCGCCGGCGCGGTGTCCACGCCGGCTGAGCCGCGTCCCCAAGCGGCTCCCGCAGTACGTCCGTTCACCGAAATCCTGCAGCAGCTCGGGCGCTCGCTGGACGGCGGTGAACGCCTGGTCCAGCGCGCGCTGTCCGGCGCAGGTGGGCTCGACGCGGGACAGCTGATCGCGCTGCAAGCCGGCATCTATCGCTACACGGAAGCGGTGGATCTGGCGGCCAAGCTCGTGGACCGCGCGTCCACGGCGGTCCGAACCACGCTGCAGAGCTCCGGGGGCTGAGGCCCGTCTGACACCAAAAACGCGCGGTTTTTTTCCATCGGGGCGGCACGGGCCCCACCCCACGCGGCACCGATCGCGTCCCTGTTCTGCGGATTTCGTCGAGTTCCTAAGCCATTCATCGCTCTAGAGCCACGAATGGCGCCATACTGCGCGCATGCAGCGCGTACTGGTCGCAATGAGCGGCGGGGTGGACTCCTCCGTCGCCGCGGCTCGACTCGTGCGCGCGGGTTACGACGTCGTCGGCGTCACGCTGCATTTGTGGGACTACCCGGAGACCGGGTCCCCGCAGGGACGCTGCTGCGCACCGGAAGACGTGCACGACGCACGGCGCGTGGCGGACGTCCTGGGGTTTCCGCACTACGCGTTCGACCGGCGCGAGCTCTTTCGCAGCGAAGTGGTCGATCCTTTCGTGGATAGCTACCTGAGCGGTGAAACACCCAGCCCCTGTGTGCGCTGCAATCGGGGGGTCAAAATCCGGGAGCTGTGCCGGCTGGCGGATCGCCTGGACGCGAGCGCCATCGCCACCGGGCACTACGCGCGCATCGAACGCGACGGCGACGCCGTGTTTTTGGCGCGGGCTCGTGACCTCCGCAAAGACCAGAGCTACTTTTTGCACATGCTCCCGCCGGACGTGCTGATTCGCCTGCGCTTTCCGCTCGGCGACGCGCTCAAGGCCGAGGTGCGGCGGGAAGCGCTCGATCTCGGCTTGCCGGGCGCGAACAAGGGCGAAAGTCAGGAACTTTGTTTCGTGCCGAGCGGCCGCTACAGCGAGTTCGTGGCCAAAGAGCGACCCGCGCGCGTGCGTCCCGGTCCGATCATCGACGGCAGCGGACGCGCGCTGGCCGAGCACTCCGGCATCCACGGCTTCACGATTGGCCAGCGTCGCAAGCTCGGCGTCGCGACCGGTGAGCGCAGCTACGTGGTGGACGTGGACGCGGAGCGGGCCGTCGTGCGGCTCGGGCCGCGCTCCGCGCTCGTGAGTCAGTCGGCCATTTTGAGCGACGTCAGCCTGGCGCCGGGAGTGCGGCTGCCGGTGCGCGTGCGCGTGGCCGTGCGCTACCGCGGGGAGCCGGTCGCGGCGGAGCTCCGGAGCCTGGATGCCAAGCGTGTTCAAGTCACCTTCCACGAGCCGGTTTCGGCGGTCGTGAAGGGGCAGTTCGCCGTGTTTTACGACGGGGATCGCGTGCTTGGCGGTGGACAGATTCAGCACAGCTCGAGCTTGGTGGGGGAGGCCACGGCTCCATGAACACGCGCTCCGCTCGGCTGCTGGCAGCGCTCTGCACCGCGCTGCTGGCGCTCGGCTGCACGACGGGTGACGGCTGGGGCCGGGTGCATAGCAAGCAGCTCTACATCGAGGAATGCTGGAACGGTCCGCTCGAGCTCGAGCCAGATTTCTTCGCGGCCGTGCCCTTCGAAGAAGATGCGATGTTCATTCGCGTGCAACGTGGCGACGACCAGGAGGGTGTCTCCGACGGCCTGATGATCCTGATCAACGATTTGCAGGATGTTCGTCGTAACCAGATCGGCACGGCCATTCCCGTGGGGCTCCCGCCGGGGGTCTCGCCTCCGGGCGTGCCGATCGTGCAGAACCCCGATCCGCCCAAGGTCAGCTTCACGCTGTACTTGCACGACAGCTGTGAGGCGCGCACCGCCGATCTGTATTCGGTCCGCGGCACCATCACCTTCAAATCGCTCTTCAGCGGTGACATGAACGAGCACGACGGCTCGGATCGTCTGACCGATGCCACTTTCCAGGCGTGGTTCGCCGACCCTCGCAAAGCCGCGCCCGACGGCTCTTACGCCACAGGGTTGGAAAGCGAGGTAAACGGGTGGTTTCGCTTCTTCTTCCAACGCGGCCAGCCCGCGCAGCCGTTCCTGTGAAGGGTGCCGGCGTGCGGCGTCCTCCCCGCAGCGAGCGCTCGTGAAAACGCTCGTGGACGAGCGCTTGCGCGACGAAGTGCGCGTTTTCGCATTGCGCTACACCTGTGAGAGCTGCGCCCACTACGACGCCGAGGGTCAGCGCTGCGGGAACGGTTATCCGACGGAGCCGCACCGAGCGCGCGATCTGGAGGCGGCGTGTGAGCTGTTGTTCTGCAAACAATTCGAGCTCGGTTGATGCCTCGCTCTCACCCGCCCACGCTGCTGACGCTGGTGCGCCGTACATTGAAGGAAGAGTGCGGCGTGCGTCCCGGCGAGCACATCCTGCTCGCGGTTTCGGGCGGCAGCGATTCGACGGCGCTCCTGCATGCGCTGGCCAGGCTGGCGCCTCGTCTCGAGCTGCGGGTCTCGGCTCACGCCGTGAACCACGGCCTCAGGCCGGAAGCGGCGCGCGAGATCGAGCAGGCGCAGGCGCTGGCCACGCGCCTCGGTGTGCCGTTTGCTGCGACGCGCGTGCACGTCGAGCTGGAGGGCAATCTGCAGGCGCAGGCCAGAAAGGCGCGTTACGCCGCCCTGCGGCGCGCCATGCTCGAGACCGGCGCCGACTACGTTGCGACGGCGCACCACGCCGACGACCGTGGGGAGACCGTACTGATGCGCTTGCTGCGCGGAGCCGGCCCGCGCGGCTTGTGCGTACTGCCCGCCCGTTCCGGGTTTCTGCTGCGTCCGATGATGCGAGTGCGTAAAACTG
Source organism: Polyangiaceae bacterium (assembly GCA_036520475.1). Lineage (GTDB taxonomy): Bacteria > Myxococcota_A > Polyangia > Polyangiales > Polyangiaceae > DATDJP01. Next base: position 77,394 of record DATDJP010000277.1, read on the forward strand.
CAGTGCAGGCGCATCTCACGCGGCACCACTTGACGTTCGCCCGCGATCCCTCCAACGAGGATTCGCGATTTCTGCGCACGCGTGTGCGTCGCGAGCTTCTGCCACTGCTTGAATCGATGGCGCCCGCGATCGTCGATCATCTGAACATGCTCGCGGATGCGCTGGCCTCTGGGCCGCCGCCAACCATTGTCGATGGCAATGGCAAGGCCGTGTCCCTCGGCCGAGCGCAGATCGCAGCGCTGCGCCGTGCCAGCGCGCAGCGAGCCGGACTCTGTCGAATTCGGCTCTCGGGTGGTCGAGAGCTCACAATCGACGCGAAAACAGGCAGTTATGCAGTGGTCGGACCAGCTTCTGAACGGAACGAGGCCGACTAAATTCGAAGCAGAACTCCGCCGTCTATATGAAGCCAGCTACCCCAAACTGAGCGGAGTGATTAGAAATCAACCAGTGCCATGTCTTGGATGCCCCGAGCCGCCCTGCTTCGAATCGACGAGGTGCTAGAGAGGTGGCATGATCCGAGTATCCCTAGGCGCCCCAGTCGTCTCCCGAGGTCATAAGTGAAGCAGCCGCACAAGACCCTTCTCCTGTGGGTCGTTCTCATCGTCGCGTTCCTTGCCATCTGGCAGTTCCTGAGCCCCGATCCGCAGTCTCGGCAACCCATGCCGTTCAGCGAGTTCATGGCGCTCGTGAAAGCTCCCAAGGAGCAGCGACACGTCGATGAGGTCGAAATCAAAGATCGCGAGTATTCGTTCGCGATCAAGAACCCTGCCGCACCGAAGAGTCAGCCCGAACGCGGCGTGACCGTTGGTCCGGTGAGCGACGACATTGCCGCTGAGCTGCTCAAAGAAAACGTCAAGGTCACCTACCAGAAGGACGACGCGAATCCGTTTCTGACGACCACGCTCACCATCCTGCTGCCGATGGTGTTCCTGCTGGTCATGTTCTACCTGTTCATGCGCCAGCTTCAGGCGGGCGGGGGCAAGGCCATGAGCTTCGGCAAGAGCCGAGCTCGGCTCCTGAACGAATCGGCGAACAAGGTCACCTTCGCGGATGTCGCCGGCATTGACGAGGCCAAGGACGAAGTCGAAGAGATTATCGCGTTTCTCAAGGACCCGAAGAAGTTCCAGAAGCTCGGTGGCCGCATTCCCAAGGGCGTGCTGATGATGGGCCCGCCGGGCACCGGCAAGACGCTGCTGGCCCGCGCGATTGCAGGTGAAGCCGGGGTGCCGTTCTTCAGCATCTCGGGCTCGGACTTCGTGGAAATGTTCGTCGGCGTCGGCGCGAGCCGCGTGCGCGACCTGTTCGAACAGGGCAAGAAGCACGCGCCCTGCATCATCTTCATCGACGAGATCGACGCGGTCGGTCGTCACCGCGGCGCGGGCCTCGGCGGCGGTCACGACGAACGCGAGCAGACGTTGAACCAACTGCTCGTCGAGATGGACGGCTTCGAGTCGAACGAAGGCGTCATCATCATCGCCGCCACGAACCGTCCGGACGTCCTCGATCCCGCGATCCTGCGGCCCGGTCGTTTCGATCGCCGCATCGTCGTGCCGCGCCCCGACGTGCGCGGCCGCGAAGGCATCCTCGCGGTCCACACGAAGAAGGTTCCGCTGTCCTCCGACGTCGATCTGCGCGTCCTCGCCGCCGGCACGCCGGGCTTCGTGGGTGCAGACCTCGAGAACCTGGTGAACGAGGCCGCTCTCCTGGCTGCACGGCAAGACAAAGAAGCCGTCAGCATGGTCGACTTCGAGCTCGCCAAGGACAAGGTCCTGATGGGCAGCGAACGCCGCTCCATGGTGATGAGCGACGAGGAGCGCCGCACGGCGGCCTGGCACGAGTCGGGTCACACCCTCGTGGGCAAGCTCGCGGAAGGCAACGACGCCGTCCACAAGGTGTCCATCATACCGCGCGGCTCAGCGCTCGGCGTCACGCAGTTCCTGCCGACAGAAGATCGGCACCTCATGACGAAGAAGCAGACGCTCGCGCGCATCGCCATGGCTCTTGGCGGCCGCGTCGCGGAAGAGGTTGTCTTCAACATGCAGACGACTGGCGCGCAGGACGACATCAAGCGCGCCACCCGCCTCGCGCGCGCCATGGTGTGCGAGCTCGGCATGAGCGAAAAGCTCGGACCCGTCGCCTACGGTGAAAACGAAGAGAGCATCTTCCTCGGCCGTGAGATGGCGTCGCGTCGCGAGGATTACTCCGAGGCTACGGCGCGCGAGATCGACCAGGAAGTGCGCCGCATCGTCGAAGAGCAGTACGACACCGCGCGCCGGATCGTCGCTGACAACCGCGACAAGCTCGATCGCCTGGCGCACGCGCTGCTCGAGCGTGAAACCCTCGACTCCGAGGAGATCGAGGCAGCGCTCCAGGGACGTGAGCTTCCGAAGCGCGAGCGCGTCATAATCCCGACCTGGAGCGAGAAGCAGAAGTCCAAGACGGAGAAGAAGCGCCCCGCGAGCATCTTCGGCGCACCGAAGCCGGCTCCCAGCGGCTGATTCTCTCCGCGCAAGCGCGTGAGATAGAGGCCCTGCGGTTCATTCCGCGGGGCCTCGGCGCTTTGTGGCGCCCCCGGCATGCGCGCATTGCCCCACGCTGGCGGTTGCGACGGCTCCCGGAGGAACCGCCACGGCGCCAAGGGCCGCTAAGTTCGCCAGCAGATTTTCCAGATTTTTGGGGGTTCGCCTGAGCGGCGGAGTGTTCGGGTGCGGGCGTCGCCGCTTGTCACTCAATGCTCTGTTGAGAGCCGTCAGCGTCGGCCCACGTGAACCCAAAAAAACTTGGCGAACATGGCGAGGCTTGGCGTCATGGCGGTTAATCTGAAACGGAACAGACGGCTCGCGTGAGGGCGCCCTTTGGTGCCCTGACGTAACAGCTACGACTGCGACGTGACCGCGAGCTCGCGGGCGCGGGCGAGCAGGGGGTCGCGTTCGTTGAGCTCGGGGTGCTCGATGACTTCTTCGAGCAGGGTGCGCAAGATCCGGCCGTAGGCGGGGCCGGGCGGAAGGCCGAGTTCGGCTTTGAGATCGTTGCCGCTGATGGCGAGCTCCTTCACGCTGAGCGCAGCTCCCGCGGCGATCACCGCCTGGACGCGCTCCTGGAGCTCCGCGAGCCGCTCGAGGTCGGGAGTGGCGTCTCTGCCCTTGCCGAGCACGTCTGCGCGATTCAGCTCGTAAAGCTCCGGTAGCAGCTCGGGAGAGACTCGCTGAATCCAGCGGCGCACGGCGGCGTCGGTCCAGGCCGCGTCGTAGCAGATCAGGTGATGCCGCACGAGGGCGACGATCCGGTCGCGCTCGTCGCTGGAGAAGCGCAGCCGCTCGAGCAGGGGCGCCGCCATCTCCGCGCCGATGCGCTCGTGTTCGTAGAAGGTGTAGTCGTTGGTCTTGTCGCTGAACGCACGAGAGCGCGGCTTGCCCACGTCGTGGAGCAGACCCGCGATGCGCAGGACAGGCGTTGGGGGACAGTGATCCAGGCACGCGAGCGCGTGGCCCCACACGTCGAACGCGTGGTGTCGGTTCTGCTCGCAGCCGACCGACTCGATCAGCTCGGGCGCGCTGATCGCGAGCAGACCATGTTCGCGCATCACCTCGAACGCCCGGCTCGGACGTCGGGCTTTCGTGGTCTTCAGCCACTCGTCGCGGATGCGCTCGGCGCTCACCTTGCGATAGCTGTCGAGGGAGGGGGCGATCGCCCGGGCGGTGGCGGGCTCGAGCTCGACGTCCAGCGTGGCCACGAAGCGCGCGGCGCGCAGCACCCGAAGGCCGTCCTCCGCGAAGCGAGCGGGTGCCTCACCCACCGCACGCAGCAGCCGCGCGCGCAGATCGTCCGTGCCGTGAAACGGATCGATCAGCCGATTCGCCAACGGATCGTACGCAATGGCGTTGATCGTGAAGTCGCGGCGCGCGAGATCGTCGGTGATGTCGTCCACGAAGTAGACGGAATCCGGACGGCGACCGTCGCTGTACGTGGTCTCGCCGCGGAGCGTGGTCACTTCGTAGCCGACGCTGTCGATCAGCACGGTCACGGTGCCGTGCTGAATTCCGGTGGGGATCACCCGCCGAAACAGCGCCTTGGTCTGCTCCGGGCGGGCATTGGTCGCGATGTCCCAGTCGTTGCGTGCGCTGACGTCGTCGCTTCCCAAAAGCGCGGACAGCAGCACGTCACGCACGCAACCTCCGACGATCCAGGCGCGATAGCCACCCTCGGTCAGGCGTTGGCACAAGCCGAGCACGGCTTTCGGAACGCTGGCCTGGAGCCGCGCCAGGTGGTCTTCGTTCACTCCCAAGGGTTGACGATTTCGCCGCCGCCGAGGTTCGGCTTCGGCTTCGGCTTTTGTGCCGGCGCGTGGCCGGGCAATTTCTCGGGACGAGCGCGCGTCCAGCGCGCGGGCGTTGGGACGCGCTCGAGCTTGACCGAGGCCTTGGGGCTCGTGCCGTCAAGCTTGATGGTGCGCGACTTGTAGCCGTCTCGGCGGATCTCGATGTCGACGATCTTGCCCTCTTCGACCTCGAGCACGACCGGGCTCATGCCCAGGTCCTGCCCGCCGCGGTACACGCGTGCATCGAGCGGCTCCACGCCGAGCGCGACCTGCCGCATGATCGCGAAGTCTTCCTTCGGCAGCACGGAGGGAGCGTGCGCCTTGGGGCTCGTGGTGTCCGTGGCTGTCTCAGTCGCGACCGCTGCGGGGCCTGGCTCCGGCTGGGGCGTGGCCGTGCTGCTCGCGCTGCTCACGAAGATCGCCACCACGGCTCCGACCGCGACCGCGACGCCGGCGGCGCCCGCGTAGAGCGGCCAGGCCGTGCGAGGGCGCCGGGGGTTGCCCGGCGTGGCCGGCATCGGCGCGGGCATGCCGCCCTTTTTGAAGTAGTCCGCCGGTACGTTGAAACCGCCGGAACGCGCCATCATCTCGGGCACGGCGTCCGGAATCAGACCTTGCTGCAGCTTCTCGATGTCCGAGATGATCTCGTCCATCGTCTGGTAACGGTGTTCGGGGCGCTTCGACAGGCACTTGAGCACGATGGCTTCGAGCCCGGGGGGCACGTCCTCTGGCTGCGGCACGAGCGCGCGGATCGGGATCGGCGCTTTGTACATGTGCTGCGTCAGGATGCCCATGAAGTTGTCGGCGTCGAAGGGCACCTTGCCGCTCGCGAGCTCGTACAAGATGACCCCGAACGAATACACGTCTCCGCGGTGATCGATCGGCGTGCCTGCCGCTTGTTCGGGCGACATGTAGTGCGGCGTTCCGAACACCGCTCCGGCGCGCGTCAGCCGACCTTCCGCCGACGTGGACACCTTGGCGATGCCGAAGTCGAGGATCTTGACGAAGTCCTTCTCGTGACTGCGGCTCACGAGGTAAATGTTGTCCGGCTTGAGATCGCGATGGACGATCTCCGCGTGGTGCGCCGCGCTGAGGCCCTCCGCGAGCTGACGCGCGACGTGCAGCAGCCGCGGAATGGGCAGCGGTGTGCCCCCTTCGACTTGCGTGGAGAGCGGCACGCCGTTCAAGTACTCCATCACGAAGTACGTGGAGCCGTCGGGCAGCTCGCCGAAGTCGCTGATGTCGATGATGTGCGGATTGCCGATCGCGGAAGCCGATTTCGCTTCGTTGAGGAAGCGCTCCATCAGCTCCTTGTCGCGCGCCAGATCGGCACGCAATACTTTCATGGCGACTTTTTTGCCGATGATCTTGTGCGTGCAGCGGTACACGACGCCCATGCCGCCTTCGCCGATCACGTCTTCCACTTTGTAGCGCCCGTCGATCGTACAGCCGATGTAGGGATCGTCGCGTCGCGGCAGCGGCCTGTCGCCTTCGATGTCCGGGATCGAATGCGTGGCGGGGGAGATCGTGACGACCTTCAAACCGCCCTGCGAGCTCGGCGGCCCGTCATCGGACTCCGCGTGCGACGGCGCGGGCAGCGATGCGCCGGCTGGCGGGACAGAAGGAGGTGCGAGCACCGTCGGCGCGTCCCGGTTCATCGCTGGCGCGCTTGCGGCCGGATGAGATCGCGGTGGAGGCGGAGCGGGACGACTGGCGAGTGGAACGGGCGGGGTGGCAGAGCGCGGCGCGCTCGGAAGGTTGGCGCTGGAGACGCGGGGCGGAGGCGGGCGCTTCGAGGTGGCCTGCGATGGAGAGCGCTCGGCTTGCGAGTCACGCAGCGGATCGGGGGGTTTGCTGCGTGGCCACGGCCCGCTCGAGCTCAGCGTTGCGGGCGGCTCGACGTCCGGGGAACTCTGCCCGGGGCCGCGGGCTTTGTGCTGCTCACTCATTGGGGGCGCCAAATGCTATTCCTGCGTGTGGCTACGCTCCACTTTTTACGAGAAGTCAGAGCAATGCCAGGGAAAGTGCGGCGGGCAACTCGTACTGACCATTGGTTCACGGCCAAAAGAAGCACCCGCCCCGACCAAACGCATCACAGGGGAAGACCTTTCGCCTCCCCGTGAGTAATCCCCGCACTTGCAAGGCGCACGCCCGCGGGTGACTGGCGGCGAATACTCGTCCCAAGGCGGTTTTTGGGGTTCCGAGTGAGCCCTTTCGTACGCAACGATTGCGTAGCTACCCCATCCCGCGTCGTGGGCCGGCCAGACTCAAAGCGCGAGAGTGACCTGGCCAACGCAGCTGTTTTGTGTTTGACGTACCAGCGCTTCCGGGCGCTGCCCGCGCCTCGGGTGCTACACAACACCGCCCATGGGTTTCCCGCTCGAACTCGCTCTGCGCTACATGCGCTCGAAAAAGCGCGCGTTCGTCTCGCTCGGGACGATGTTCGCCATCATGGGAGTGGCGCTCGGCGTGGCTGCGCTGGCCACGGTCATGAGCGTCACGGGGGGGTTCCGCGTCCAGTTCCGCGAGAAGGTGTTGGGGGTCAATGCGCATGTGTTGATCCTGAAATACTCGAGTGATTTCAGCGAGTACCGCGAAGTAATGCAGAAAATGAAGGACGTGCCCGGCATCGTCGGGATCGCGCCCTTCGTCATCAACCCGATGATGGTGACGCACGGGGATCGCACGGCGACAGGCGTGCTGCTGAAGGGCGTCGATCCACATTTGATGCCCCAGGTGCTGGACCTGCCCCGGCACATCGTGGAGGGCAGCTTGAGCGGCCTCAGGCTGCCAGAAGCAAAGCCGCCCGAGCGGCGTCGCCGTTCTGGCCTCGACGAGCTCGGCACGTCCGCAAAGAACCGGCGCAAAGGCCGGCCCCTCGACTTGCCGAAGGAGGAGCCGAAAGTCGAGCTCCCGACCCCTCCGGCAAAAGCCGATATCGATCGCATCCTGCTCGAGTCGCTCGAGGAACCCGATTCGCGTCCACTCGCGCTGGCGATCGACGAGCCCGGCGAGCCGGCCGCTGCGCCTCCGAATGGCGCGCTTCCGAGCGACGCTCCGGTCGGTGAGATCGTACCCGAAGGCGGCTACACGAGTCGCTTGCCGGACGACGACGCGCTGCCGGAAGACGTGGATCCGGACCCCTGCCGTGATGCACGGACCGTGCAGCGGCTCCCGGGCATCATCCTCGGCAACACGCTCAGAAAAAACCTGAACGCGAAAATCGGCGACTGCGTGCAAGTCACGTCACCGACCATCGGCTTCACCTATTCGCGCGGCGCGATCCGCGCGCCCGTCGCGAAGCAGTTCCGCGTGATCGCGGCGTTCGACGCCGGTTTCGATCAATACGATTCCAAGCTCGTCTACACCGACTTGTACGAGGCGCAGGCATTCTACGACTCCGGTGACAGCGTCACGGGGATAGAGATGAAGGTCGCCGACATCGAGCAAGCGCGTGCCATCGCACGTTCGCTGGATGAACGGCTCTCGAACGGCATCTATCACACGATGGATTGGGAGGAGCTGAACCACGGTCTGTTCACCGCGCTGCGCATTCAGCAAATCCTGATGAGCCTGGTGCTGGCGCTGATCATCGTCGTGGCCGCGTTCACAGTGATCGCGACCTTGATCATGGTGGTCCTCGAGAAGAAGAAAGAAATTGCCGTGCTCAAGGCGATGGGCGCGACGAACGCCGCGCTCTTGCGCGCCTTCCTGTATCAAGGCGCGATCATCGGCGTGATCGGTACGGCGATCGGCCTCGCGCTGGGCTTGGCCGTTTGCAAGGGGCTGCTCGTCTACGGGTTCCGGCTCGATCCGAAGGTGTATTTCATCTCGCGCTTGCCGGTTCAGGTGCAGCCGCTCGAGATCGCGATGGTCGGCGTGTTCGCGATCCTCGTGTGTCTGTGCGCCACCGTCTGGCCGGCCCTGTACGCGGCGCGGCTGCGCCCCGCGGAAGCGTTCCGCGAGCAGCAGTAGGCGGAGAAGCCGCTCACTGCGGCCGCTGGACGGACTCGGCGTCGAGCGCCCGGGTCGAGCAGCGCGCCTCGGGCGCCGGCGCCCGGACAAGGCGCTTACAGGGACTTACGGCTCGGCCGCCGCGCTGCATGCCCGATGCAACAGGCCGAGCACGCGAGCGCCGAGCTCCGGCGCGCGGAACGGTTTACTCACGAAGTCGTCCGCGCCGGCGGCGAATGCTTGACTCACGTCCTGGCTCGAAGAATGCGCCGTCAGAAACAAGATCGGCAGCTTGCCGAGAGCGTTGCTTTCACCGCGCAGCCGCTTGCAGAGGTCGAGTCCAGACATGCCCGGCAGGTTCCAGTCGAGCACCAGCAGATCGACGCGGCGCTGTCGCAAGTGGTCGAAGGCTTCTTCGGCGGTGCCCACCGAGCTGACTTCGAATCCGGACGCGCTCAGCATGGCTGACACGACGGTTTGCACGTGACAGTCGTCGTCGACGACGAGCACGTGCGAGTCCGGGGGGGCCTGAACCGGTACCGGTGGTACGGAAAGACTTGCCGGTGGCAGGCTCGGTGGAGCTGCGCCGGTAGCGAAGCTCCAGATGCGATCCCAGTCGCGTTCTTCGAAGCAGATCCGCATGCCCTCACCGGCGTCCACGACACGTCCGGCGACGCATGTCGACTCCTCGCCGATGGTGAAGGTTGCCAGCACCCACTCGCGTTCTTTCAGCCCTCCTGAGCACGACTGTAGGGACAATTCGAGCTCATGCTCGTCGCAATTGAGCTCGAGCTGCTCGGAAAGCCTTTCGAAACTGGCGAACGGAAAACAGATGCCTCTCACGCGCTGGGGAAGATAGCGCGCGATTTCAAGCCTTTCCAGTTTGGGCCCGCCGGCCGCCGCCGGAACGACGCTCAGGGCGCGCAACGCCAGAGCGCCAGCAAACTACAGGCCAACGTCAGGACCAGCAGAAGGCCTGCACAGAGCATCAGGGGCAGGTCGGGCGCGGAAGTGGCGCCAATCAGGCCGGCGACGTAGACGCGCGGGGCCGGTAAAACGCTTGTACCGGCGGCGCCGGCCAGCCAGTCCGCGAGCAAAAACCAGAGCCGGGCGCGCCCGTTTTGCCCAAAACTCGAGCCGAGAGCGAACCAGCCGGCGTACGCCAGGCCGGCCAGGGCGCCGATCCACGTGGTCGCGAGCACGTCCTCCGGGAGCGCGGGGTCCCCGAACGAGCGAGCCACGAGCACCGTGGCGCTGCCGAGCACCGCGCCCAGCGCCGCGCACAGCACGGCGCTGCCGCCGAGCACACCCAGGCCCGCCGCGCGCCGGTTCAAGCCCAGCGCGCCGAGCACGTCGAGGCCCTGTTCCAGCCGGCGTGCCGAGCACGAAACGTGAAACACGAAGCAAGCCACGAGCGGCAACGCGGCTCCGAACGTGACGCGTGACAGGGCGCGATCCGCGGCCGAAGTCACGCCGGCGCGGCGCTCGGCCCAGGCGAAGGCCACGACCACCACGACGGACAAGAGCACGCCTAGTAGCGGGCGTCCGGTCCGCAGCCGCGCTACCGCGAGCCGCAGGCCGAGCTCAACTCCGTGCATGCGCGCTCCACGCCGGGTCCTGCTGCTGCGCCCGCGCGCTGTAGTACGCGGCCTCGTACGCCGCGCGCAGATAGCCTGCACTGGCAGCGCGCGTCACCTCGAGATCCGGCACGCTCGGCACGATGGCTTCTACGTGCAGCGCGTGTTCGCGCGCGACGCGCGCCACCGTCAAGCTCAACGTCTTTGCGTCTGCTCCCTGGACGCGCACCTGTGACGCATGCTGCGCTTCGTCGAACGCTGCGGCGGTGACGCCCGGCGCTCGGCTCAACGCTGCTGCGAGCTCTCTCGCGCTCGTGCTGCGGACCAGGAGCGTGGTGGGTCGCCCGGGCGCAAGCTCGACGCTGCTGCGCGCCGCGATGGGCCGCAGCACTCCGCCGCGCTCGAGAATCCACGGGCTCCCGCCGAGGGTCTGCACTGCAGCGGGGCTGCTGGTCGTGCAGACGACGAGACAGCCTGCCGCGACCCAGCTCGCGATGCGCCGAGCCCCGAGCTCGGGGGAGATGCCGGGCAGGTAGGCGAGGGGTTCGTGCAGCGCGGCGAGCGCCGGCTGCGCCATGCTGAACACGACGCTCGCGGCGACTGCGCGGCGCTCGTGGGCGTTCAGCTTCGCCGCATGCCGCCCCGCCCAGTGCGACAGGTTGGCCTGAGCCAGCGCGGCCTCTGTCGTGGTCGGTACGCCGCGTTCGGTCAGCGCGACGCGCACGGCCTCGCCCACGCTGCGGGCGGGAAACAGCTCCTCGCTGGCGCGCAGCACGGCCATGCTCTGGCGCAACGCGGGCGAACGATGCGGGGCCAGACCCCGGACACGTACCGACCCGGCGCGCGGCGCGCGGCTGCCTGCGATCAGGTCGATGAGATCACTCGTCCCGTCGCGCTCGTGGCCGAGGATGACGTGAAGGCCGGCTTCGAGCGTCAGCGAGCAGTGGTTGAGCGTCCCGGAGCTGGCGCGCTGCAGATGAAGCATCTCAGGCTCCGAGTCCCGCGGCGAGGAGCTGCTCGCGCAAGACGGCAAAGACCCCCGGAACGCTCGGAAACGCCGGCTCGAGCTCGGCCAAGAGGAGCGGCCCGAGCACGAAGCCCGCGAAGGCCAGGCGGCTCGCGTTCGGTGCCAGCGACCGCGCCGCGCGTGCCAGGAGCACCAGCGTGACGCCGAACAAAAGCGCGTACCCGAGCATGCCCGCGCACGCCAAGGCGCGCATCGAGGCGCCGAGCAGGCTTTCGGCCAGCGGCACCGAGAGCAAACCGAGCGCGACGCTCGGTACCCCGACGAGCAAGGCGAATCGTAGTGTGTTCGCCAAGAGCTCTGCGCGTGCGAACGAGCCCAGCGTAAACCCACGTTGTAAAACCAGAGCCTCGACGGCTCCGCTCGCCGCACCCGCGCGCGGCGGTGCGGCGGTGCCGAGTCCCAGGGTGACGCCGGTGGTCCAGGAGGCCCAACCGAGCGCCTGGACGGAGAGCGCAAACACCGCTCGGCTTTGCCCCGCGGCGACGAGCGCAAGCATGGCGGCGCCACAGGCCAGCGCCACGATGGCACTGAGCACCCTCGCGAGCTTGTACGCGGGCAGCCCACGTACCTGCCGGTCGAGGAGGCGAACTAGCGCTTTGAACCGCGCGTCCTTTTGCTCGGGTTCGCGTGGGTCAACGCTCGCGGCTCCCGCTTCGGCGTCGATGGTGTGCGCCATGGCGGCGAGTCTTACACGGCCACCCGCGCGCGCGGCGGTTTACGTCGAGGGCCGCCGGGCTTTAGCGTGGAAAGGCGGGCGCCAGGGCCAAACCGCGCGTGGCTCGGACCTCTCGTGGTGCGAGCGCTTCAGCACGCTTGCTCCACGTCGCGGCGCGTGGATCCCGGGTTGTCCGGAGCACGCTGGCCAGCGCGTACACGGCGAGTGGATCAGCCGGGTTCAAACTGACTGCTCGCTCTGCTGCCGCGCTGGCAGCGCGGGCATTGCCGCGCGCGAGCTCGGCCAGTGCCAGCCAGGCCAGCGCGGACACGCTGTAGTCGTCCCCGGTTTTCGAAAGTGGCGTGAGCACGGCGATCGCGTCGTGGATCGCGTCCTGTCGCAAAAGCCGGCGTGCGTGGAGGATGTGCAGCGCCGGCGATCGCGCGTGGCGGGCGAGCCCGCGCTCGACGACGCCATCCGCCTCGGAGCTGCGCTCGAGGCGCAGCAAGCACTCGGCGAGGCCCTCGTAGCCCCGGGGCTCGTGGGGCGCTGCCTCGACGAGCCGCAAGAATTGCGAGCGAGCGTGCTCGAGCTGACCTGCTTCGAAGAGCAGGCGCGCGTAGTTGGCTCGCGCCGGTGCAAAGCCGGGGTCCACCTTCAAGGCGTCCTGGTAGTGCCGGGATGCGCGGTCGGCCCTGCCTTCGCGTTCTGCGAGCACGCCGAGCGCGTGATGCGGCTGCGCGATGTCGGCGTTGATACGCCGCGCTCGTTCGAGGAGCTCGCGAGCGCGTTCGAAGTTGCCTCGTTGAGCCTCGACGAGCCCGAGGTTCGTCAAGGCCTCCACGAAGCGGGGGTTGTATTCCAGCGCCACCGACAGCCGAGCCTCGGCGGTGTCGAGGTCGCCGCGTTCGAGCGCTTCCGCACCGGTCCGGTTCAAGGCGCTGGCCTGCGGCGGCAACGGCGCGGTCGCGGCGCAGCCGCCGGCCGCCAGCGCTAGCAGCAAAACCAGGCAGTTTGCAGGAAATGAAGGCATCGCTCCGTGTATCGAGCCGCGAATGACCGCGGTTGCGCGCTTTTTTGCCCCTTCTACGTCCGGAAACGGGTTGCGCGGCGCAATGAAGGCGTGAATGCTCCCGCCCCATGCCGAAGGACCCGGACGCCGAAACGTCCCAGCCAGACACTGACAGCGAGGCACCGGACGGAGAGGGTGCGCCGAGCAGTGAGGCCGCGCCCGAGCGCGTTCCGGAAAAACCCGCGCAGGCGAAGGCAGCGGCAGGCGCGGCGCCGCGCAAACGCCGCCGCCCGAAGCAAAAGCGGCCACTCCCGCGCACCGAGGAAGAGATCGACTCTCCGAAGCCGCTCACGCTGTGGCTGCTCGGCGTCATGACCAGCGCGACGCTCGTCATGTGGGGCGGCGCTCGCCTGGCCTGCAACTACCGTGGCGACGCGCCCAGGGCCACCCCACAGCTCAATACGGCGGCGCTGTCCCGCACGCCGAAAGATGCGGCCATCGAGCTCGCGCAACGCTGGGCGACACAGAATTACTCGGGCGCGCTCGAGCTCAGCAAGGGCCAGCTGGCGCAGGATATCCAGCAAGAGAAGCAGAAGGCGTGCGGCGGAAACGAAGCCGCCTGCAAACAGAAGAGCGCGGAGCTCGCGGCCAGTGTGCTCACCCGCGGCGTGCTCCTCAGTCAGGACAGCACCTCTGCGCTGGTGCGGGTGACGAGCACGTTGCCCAATGGCTCGAAGACCGTGCTGCTGCGTCTGGAGCCGGAGGGCCCCATCTGGAAAGGTGTCGAGCGCACTGCCGACACGGCTGCCAAGCAGCCCTGAGAGCTGCGCCGTTTCAGCGGCGCTCGGCGCCGACCTCGGCGAGCCAGCCTTCGAGCTCGCTCGCGCTCGGCTTGCCTGTCGCGACCCGTCGCACGCGACCCTCAGCGTCGATCAGCACGAAGGTGGGGAGCAGCCGCACGCCGTAGTCCTTGGAGAAGCGGCCGCCGTCGTCGAGCGCCACGTCGTACGGAATGCGCCATGCGTCCTTGACGCGCCGGGCCTGCTCCGGCGAGTCATCGACGCTGACGCCGATGAAGCGGACGGGCCGCGCGCGCGACGCCTGTGCGGCCGCTGCGAGCGTCGGAGCGGAGCTGCGGCAGGCCGAACACCAGCTCGCGAAGGCTTCGAGCAACACCGGCTGTCCCTTAACGTCCGCCAGCGCCACGCGACCGTCGCGGTCGACCAGCGGCAGATCGAACGCTTTGGCCGGCTTCCCGAGCTCCGGCCCGGAGCGGCGCGGAAAGAGCAGCATCGCCAGCGCGACGGCGCCGGCGAAGAACAAAGCGTAGCGCACGTAGTCGCGCATTACGGCGCGAGCCAGCGGCGGCCCAGCAGGCCACCCAAACAAACCAACGCGACCACCGTCAGCCCGTGAGCCAGCCACAGATGCCAGCCCTCCTGGCTCGGACAGGCACAGCCTACGGCCACCGCACCGGTCAGGCCGCCCACGAGTCCCGCCAGCGCGCCCGAGAGGCGCGGCGTGAGCGGATCGGTCCGCTGCCAGACGGCGATCACGCAACCGGACGCGACGGCACCGAACAAGAACGTGATGAGCCCGCAGCCCGCCGCCCACTGGGTGTGGCGTGTATCCGCCACGAAGTCCCCGACGGGCAGCGAATAACCGGCCGCCCAGCCCAGGTAAGCCAAAAAGACCAGCGGCACGGTGACGGCGATGGCGATGCGCATGCTGCGCGCGAGCCTTCGCCCGGGCGGCGTGCCGAGTCCGACGGCCAGCACCAGACCTTGCACCAGCACCCAGCCGACCACGCCGAAGACAGCGGCTCGCAGCGCTCCCGGAGGACGCGGATGATTGCGCGTGAGAAGCAGCAGGACGCCGATCACGGTCGCCGAAACGAGCAGCGAAAGTCCCACGCGCGCGCGCGCCGACAGCTGCCGTTTCTTGCACAGGTCGCGGGTGCACTCCTGACAAATCGCGCGCCCGACCTCGGGACTGGGCAGCACCGCCGCCTGTGTCCAGGGCAAATCGTCGATCGTATCGCGCTCGGGCGTGATGCTCATGGTGCCCTGCTGAACCCGTCTAACTCCTTCCGGAGCAGGTTATAGCCACGATGCACTCGGAGCTTCACGGCTGTCACGGTGGTACCCAGAACGTCCGCCGCCTCGGCCACCGATAGGCCTGTGACTTTCGTCAGTTGAATCGCCTCGCGGTAGGTTTCGGGCATCGCGTCGAGCGCGCGTTCCAGCGCTTCGGAAACGTCGTTGGGGATCCCGTTGTCCTCGCGCGGGGGCTCTGGAAGTTGCCCATCACTGCTCAGATCCTCAGTACGGCTCCGCGCCGCCCGGCGTTCGTCGAAGAACGAGCGCCGGGCAATCGCCAGTACCCAGGGTAAAAACGGCGCACCCTGGAGGTAGCTGGCGCGGGCGCGGTGCACCTTGGTGAACGTGATTTGCAGCAGATCCTCCGCACGCTCGCGGTTCCTCGTGAGACGCAGCAGGTAGCCGAAAAGCTTGGGAGTCACGCGCTTGTACAGCTCCTCGAACGCGGGCGCACTGCCGGCCACGTACTGCTCCATGAGGTCCTCGAGCGTCGGTTCGACGGAGCGGCTCGCAGGCACCGAGGAGTCCACGCCGGGGACTCCTATCCCGACCAAGGGCTTGGCGCTACTCACCGCGAGCGACCACTAGGGGACCTACGCTCCCGACGCCGAAAAGTTTCCGAGCAAAGGCCGCTCGCCGGCTTGCGCGGGCCGACTCTCGCCGCTCGGGCTCGGGAGGGTTCGACTCAGATGAGGGTCCTCAGGTCGAGCATTTCCTCGACGTCCGGCATCAGCACCAGCTCGACGCGACGGTTCTGCTGTCGCCCGTTCTCGGCCGCGTTGTCTGCCACGGGGTCGGTTTCACCGTAGCCAGCGGCGTGCAGTCGGCTTGGGTCGAGCCCGCCACCGGGTGCTTTTCCGCCCATCGGTGCGATCAGATAAAGCAACACCTGGCGGGCGCGCATCACGGACAGCCCCCAGTTGTCGCCGAAGCGACCGCCCTTGAGCGGCTTGGTATCCGTGTGACCCGCGATCTGGAAGTAGCGAGCGCGCAGCTGGGGATCGTTGCGGATCACTTCCGCGACGGCGGCGAGGACCTTCTCGGCCCCCGGCTTGAGCTCGTCCTGGCCGGATGGAAAGAGCACGTCGCCGGGCAGGCGGATCACCATGCGGTTGCGTCGGATTTCCACCTTGAGTCCCAGGGTGGTGAGCTTCTTCAGCTTGTCGCGCAAGAGCTCGAAGCGCTGCTTGATTCGTTCCAGTTGATCCGCGCGCTGTTTGTATTCGGCTAGCGCCTGCTTCAGCTGTTCGAGATTGGCGGTGAGCTGTTGCTTCTCGGTGCCCGTCTGCTGCAGCTGCAGGCTCACCGAATCCAGGTTGACGCCCATCTTCTTGAGCTGTTCCTCGAGCTCATGAACCTTGGTCCGGGTGTTGTCGAGCTCGGCGCGGGCGGTGGCGTGCTGTTTTTGCTCGTCCTGATAGCGACGGTTCAGCTGGCCGTATTTAGAGAGCTGCGCCTGCCACTCGTCTTCCGAGTAGCCGCAGGCGAATTGTGCCAACGAAATCAGGACCATCAATGCATAGCGGGTCGACACGCGGTTCTCCTTCGCAGACCTCGTCCCCGGTGGCTGCAGGCCGGGCGAAGCTCGAGAGCTTTCCGGGAGATTGATACGCTGTCAACCCACGGGCCGAGCGCGGGACAAACGGCCATGTCCTCCGCGGCAACGAAGCTCGAAAAGCGCTACCGGACCTTCGCGAAAATGACACGTTGAGCGGCTACTCGTGCGGCATGAGCGCAGTGCGTGTGCGATTCGGGGATCGTCAGAGCTCCATCCTGTCGCGGCTCGTCGTTGAAGCTCCGAACAGTCGCGACCTGCTCGGCAAGCTGCTGCAGGCGCTGTTCAATCTGCGAATCCAGGTCGTCTCCTGCGAGACGCATGTGGACGCAGCGAAGTGGTCCGCGTCGCTCTCGCTCGTGGAGTTCGATGGCGCGACGATTCGAGCGAATCGGCGAGCCGAAGTGCAAGCGATGGTCTTTGGCGTCCTGGAGGAGAGCCTACGCGGCCGCTCTCCAGCGCTTCGTCAGCGAGTCGCGGAGCTCGAGGTCGCTTCGGGCTGAACGCCCAGCGCCGCGTTCGCACCGCCGAAGTAGCGCGTCACACCGGCGGCGATGGAATTGCGGCGATTCGCGCAAAATGGCGCGCGTGCGATCTCAACCAGGTAGAGGTAAAGCCCGGCGCAAGGCAGCGCCTGGACAGTCAGGACTTCGACCGCCTGTGCTCGAACGGCCGCTTCTACGCGCTCGAGCCGCAGCGCCTCGAAGCGGGCTTCGACCAGCAGCGCAGGCTGACTGTGTTCGCTCCGGATCACGAAGCGAGCCGCCACTTCCACGGTCGCCGCGGCTGGCGCTGCGACGCGTGGCGGACCAAGCCGCTTCGCGCGCGGCAGCTCGGCGCGCTGGACCTTGGCGGTCAGCACGGGCTGCATACGGTAGACAATGGCCCCCTCATCGAGAACGGCCGCAGTCGACAGTTCACGCATGGCAGCAAGATACTCCAATTCGCCTTTCGAAGGGGACGCGACGATTCATCGGTGAGGCACGAGTGAGCGCGCGGAAGGCCCACGCGCCTAAGCCGTCGATGTGGGCGAGTGTGGTTTACCGTCCGAGCTGGCGTGGTGACGCGACGAACAGTGGAAAAGTCCGCAACTCAGGCGTCATGCGTGCTTACCGCGGACGCAAGGAGTCGCCGCAGCGCTTCGCGCGCCTCGTCCAGCGCAGACCCGAGCGCATGCAGCAGCTCGCTAGCCTGAAACACGAGGCCGCGCTCTCCGGCCATCGAGATCTCGCCCGCGAGCTCCGCCGCACGCCAGGCGCCGACCAACGAGCAATCCCCCTTGAGGCGATGCGAAAGCCTCGCCGCCCGCGCCGATTCACCGGTGTCGAGCAGCAGGGCCAGCTCCTGTAACAGGGCGCCCGACTGCTCGAGCAGCGGCTGGCTCGCGCGCAGCAGCAGCGGCTGACCATCGCTGCCGCGGTACTGGAGCAAATCCGCGATCACGTTCTGCTCGAGCACCGCGCGCGGCGCGCCCGCGCTTCCCACGGCTGCGCGCGCCAGCCGGCTCGTGCCGAGCTCTTCCAGAAAGCGCTGCAAGCCGTCCAGGCCGACGGGTTTGGCGATGAACGCGTCGAAGTCGCTGCCGTCCTTCAGCGCGTGCTTCTCGGCGAACAGGTCGGCGCTGAGCGCGACGATCGTCGCGGGACGCTCGCCCGGCCGCATGAGTGAACGGAGCGCCCTGGCAGCGGTGACGCCGTCCATGTGGGGCATCTGCACGTCGAGCAGCACGAGATCGTACGCTTTGGCCTCGGCGAGCCGTATCGCCGCGCGCCCGTCGGCGGCGGCGTCCGGCGCGTAACCGAAAAGCCGCAGCTGTTCCACGGTCAGCTCGCGCACCGCCCGGCTATCGTCCACCACCAACACGTCGAGCGGCAGCCGCGCCGCCAGCTGACTGTCGAGGGCGCTGCCCTGTACCGTTCGCGGAGTTTCCTGGGAGCGCGTCGGGTCAACCGCGGGCAAGGGCAACACCGCTTCGAAGACAGAGCCGCCTTCGGATCGACGCCGAGCGCGAATTTCACCGCCCATTTGTGCGCAGAGGCGCCGCACGATGGCCAGGCCGAGCCCGGTGCCGCCGTACGCACGGGACGCGGACGCTGTTCCTTGAACGAACGGATCGAACAAGCGCGCCACGCCTCGCTCGGGAATCCCGATGCCGGTGTCGCGCACCATGAAGGTGATCCGATCCTGGCCGGTGTCGTTCGCAGCGCTTCGCGACACGATCACGTCCACCGCCCCGGCGCTCGTGAATTTGACGGCGTTCTCGAGCAGGTTGCCGAGGACCTGCCGGAGCCGTACGGCGTCGCCCAGCACGTGCTCGGGCACGTCGTCGTCCACCGAGAGCGACAGCGGAAGGCCTTTGACGCGTGCCCGCGCCGAGACGGTTTGCAGCGTCTGGGCGAGGAGCGTACGCAGATCGAAGCGCGCTCGTGCCGGCCGGAGCTCGTGACTGTCGTAAGCGGCGTAGGCGAGGATGCCGTCCACGACTCTGAGCAGCTCGTCCGATTCTTGAAGGATTGTGCGCAGGCATTCCGGATCGCGGAGGCCGTCCTGGCGAGTCAGGAGCAGCTGCGTATAGCCGCGGATCGCATGGATCGGCGTGCGCAGCTCGTGGCTGGCCACCGCCAAGAATTCGGCTTTTGCGCGGCCCGCGGCGTCCGCTTCTCGCTTGGCGATACGCAGGCGCTCCTCGAGACGTTTGCGCGCTTCGATGTCGCGCACGCTGGTGCGGTAGCCGAGCCGTCGTCGGTGACGACTCTGAATCGGACGCCACGAGATGGCGACCCAGCGCACCGTGCCGTCCTTGCAAACGATGCGGAACTCGAGGTCGTTTCCCTTCGAGCCGCGCGCGGCGCGCTGCAGTACTTCCGACATGTACACGCGATCTTCGGGATGCACGATCGGCAGCGGGTACTCCTGCATGCGCCGGCAGTCGGCCTCGGAGTAACCGGTCAGCGCTCGCACCGCGCGGTTCACCCAGCAGAGCTCGCCGCTGGGCCCGATCCAGCTCTCCCAATCGTACGTGTAGTCCGCGATGGCTTCGAACAGCTCGCTCGGATGAAGCTCCGCAAGCGCGCCGGTCGTGCGCGGTCCCTGCCTTCCGGCGCGCGTCATTTTCCGACGACGCCCGCCTCGATCATGCCCTGACTGATCGCGTAGCGGGTGAGTCCCGCGACGTCGCGCACGTGCAGCTTGGCTCGGATGTTGGCGCGGTGATTGTTGACGGTCTTCTCGGCCACCCCGAGCTGAGCGGCGATCTCCTTCGAGGTCAGGCCGCGCGCGACGAGCAGCAAGATCTGACGCTCGCGGGCGCTGAGCGTCGCGCTCGGCCCTTGCTGGATGCCGTCGTGCAAGAGCCCGGACGCGGAGCTGCAGAAGTAGACCCCGCCCGCCGCGACGCGCTGAATGGCTTCCTTGAGCTCGCGCAGCGGCGCGTTCTTCATCACGACGCCGCGCGCGCCGCGTTCCACGCCCTCGCGCACCACGCCGGGCGCCTCCTGCGCCGTGACGAGCAGCACGTGACTGCGACACCCGGCGCGCCGGAGCGCGCCGAGCACGTCGAGTCCGGTCGTGTCGGGCAGCACGACGTCGAGCACGACCACCGTCGGCTGGAGCCGCTGGCATTCGCGTATCGCGTCTTCGCCCGTGCCCGCCTGACACACGACGTCCATGCCACTCGCCATCAGCACCTCGGCGAGCATTTCTCGAAACACGGTCTGATCATCGACGATCAGGATCGATGCTGGCATGACGCACCTCCTCGAGCTCGGCTCTTGACGGGTGAGAACACGAAGGCGCAGAGCCTGGGTATTTTCTGCCGCGCTCGCTGAGCGCCGCTAGGCCCGAGTGCACGCTGTCGTTCGATCTTCTTGGTCGGGACGATACGCATGCTGTTCGGGCTGGCGGCCGGGCTAGTCGGACTGCCCCGCCGGCGCGCTTCGGCTCAGTAGTTGAACTGAACCTGAAGACGCGTCACGTGCCCTTCCTCCTGGTTGTATGGGTAACGGGGTGAGGTGCGCTCCGAGATGTCATACGCGGCGGTGACCTCGAGCGCCTTGATGATTTGCCACTCCACGCCGAGCTCGAGCTCTTTCACGTCGTAGCGCGGCG
Organism: Polyangiaceae bacterium; assembly: GCA_036520475.1. Taxonomy (GTDB): domain Bacteria; phylum Myxococcota_A; class Polyangia; order Polyangiales; family Polyangiaceae; genus DATDJP01. The sequence continues at coordinate 97,698 of DATDJP010000277.1, forward strand.
CGTTGGTTTCGAACTTCTTGCCGCCTTCGTAGAGGGTGCCGCGCACGTACGGGGTCGCGGCGACGGTACCGAACACGTCATCGATCTTGAACATCGCCTGGGCATAGCCGCCGTGCAGCTCGCGACTGCGGATGAACGTGGGGTCGTCCTCGCCCTGCGACGGACCCTTGCCGATGTTGTACTCGGCCTGAAAACCGATGGGCTGTGGGTAGACGACCAGCGTGCCGAACGCGCGCATGTCACGGATGCCGTTCTCGTTGCTCGGCGTCGTGTACGTCGTGCCGTCGTCCTGTTCTTCGACGCTGACTTGATACCTGCCCGTGTAACCCCCGAGGCCGGCCTCGACGTACTGGCCCCCGAGCTTGAACGGATAAGCGACGCGCGCCACGACGTGCAGGTTGTCGTTGCGATCGAAGCGATTGGCGCCTTGGCCGTTGAGCACGCCGATGCCGACGACGCCGTAGTCCCCCGATCCCTTGAGCCCCTCGTCGACCAGCAGCTTGTAGCGTTCGCGAATTTCTTTGGGCTCCCAGTACGCGAACACGCCCAGCTCGCGTTCGTCCTTGAAGGCGCTGTTGAGTGCGTCGTTTCGATCGAACGGCAAGCGGTTCTGGCTCGACTGCAGATTTTCGAAGCCGTACGGGACCTTGGACTGGCCGATGCGGAAGCGAAACGTCTTCTCCTTGTCGACGAACACGTCCGCGTACCAGTCGCGCACGATCGCGACGTGGTTCTGGTCGCCGATGCTCGATGCAAAGTCCGTCTGCAAGTACACGGCGACGTGCTCGTGTACGTCGCCGAAGATGATCACACGCGCTCGGCGTATCCCGAGGCCGGAGCCGTTGCCGATGTACTTGTCCCCCTGATCGTTCAGTAAGTCGTCGTTCTCGTCGAAGCTAGGGAAGCCGTTGTAACGAACCTGGGTATAGCCGCGGATCTTCAGCGATTCGTACCAGGGCTTGTCTTTGCGTTCGGCGGCAGCCGGGGCGGCTCGGGCTGCAGGATCTTCGGGGTGGGTGTCCCCGGTCGCCGTGCTGGGTGTCGGATCGGGCGGCTCCGCGGGTGCCGGGGGCGGGGCCGGGTCTGCTGCCACCGGAGCCTCGTTGACGACGTCAGGCTGGCCCGCCGGTTGGGCGGGCGCGGGCGCAGGCGCAGGGGCCGGCCGCGGCAGAGCCGGTTCGGGCTCCCCCTGCGCGGGTTGAGCATGCGCCGGGCGTATGTGAATGGGCACTAACATCGAGACTGCGAGCAGACCGGGGACCAATTGGCGTCGAAAAACACAGGAAGCTTGCTGCATTGAAGTGAGCGCACCGTAAAAGCCGTGTGTGACGATTGTGTGGCCGTTCGGTGACCATGCTCGCAACATCGCGGCTGGGCGCCCACTCCGTGGGGCTCGGCGGTGCTCAGAACTCCATGCGGTGCGCCGGGCTGAGCGGTGAGTTCGGTTCGACGGCCATGAGCTCACGGAGGAGGCCGTCCGTGAGGCCGTAAATCCAGCCGTGGAGCCACGGACCGTTACGCTTGTGCCACGCCTCCTGAACGATCGTGGACTTCGCCAGCGTGGCGATCTGCGCCTCGACGTTCCACTCGCAAAGGCGATTGAAGCGGTCGTGCGGCGAGAGCTTGGACGCCTCTTCGTAGTGGCTCGCGTGCACGTCCCGGATCTTGCCGAGCCAGTGGCCGATGGTTCCCATGGAGTGCGGCGTCATCGCTGCTTTCACGCCGCCGCAGCCGTAGTGTCCGCACACGATCACGTGTTTTACCTCGAGCACTTCGACGGCGTACTGAATGACGCTGAGCAAGTTCAGGTCCGTCATCCACACCTGGTTGCCGATGTTGCGATGCACGAACATCTCGCCCGCCGACGTCGCGGTGACTTGATTGGCGGGCACGCGGCTGTCGGAGCAACCGATCCAGAGAAATTGGGGACGCTGCTCCACAGCGAGCTGCGCGAAAAATTCGGGATTCTCGCGCGTGCGCTCGAGCGCCCACGCCTTGTTCTTCAGGAGGAGCTGGTCACTGGCCTTCATGCGTTCGCCTCCTCACGGAAGAACGGGACTGCTGCCGAGGCGCTCCGGTAGATCGAGAATTCGACGCCGCGTGCAGCCGCGTGCTCGCTGAACTCTCGGATCAGATCGATCACGTCGGGATCGACGCGACGGGCGGCCGTGCCGTCGAGCAGGACGTAGCGCGTGCCCCGTTGAAACGACGAGAACAGCGCCTCGCGCAGCAGCACTTTGTGCAAAAACCAGATGTTCGACGCGAAGCGGATCAAGCGATGCCCCCCGTCATCCACGATGATCACGGCGGCGCGATACTCTTTCCAGACCGCGTACACTACGGCGACGACCAGGCCGGTCAGCGTCCCGGTCATGAGATCAGTCGCGACCACGGCCACGACCGTGGCGATGAACGGAATGAACTGGTCTTTGCCGAGCCGCCACATTTCTGTGTAGAGCCGCGGCGGCGTGAGCTTGTACGCCACGACGCTGAGCACCACGGCGAGCGTCGCGAGCGGGATGAAGTTGAGCAGCGGCCCCAGGAAGGCCAGGGCCGCCAGCAGAAAGACGCCGTGGATCACGGCCGACCAGCGGCTGCGCGCACCGGCTTGCAGGTTCGTGAAGCTGCGCACGACGACCGCGGTGACGGGCAGGCCGCCCAGCAGACCAGAGCTCGCGTTCGCCAGGCCCTGACCGATCAGCTCCCGGCTGGGATCCGTGATGCGTCGCTTGGGATCGATGCGGTCCGTTGCTTCGACGCAGAGCAGCGATTCGATACTGGCGACGCACGATAGGACCAGGGCCGTGGTCCAGATCGCGGGCGTGAACAGCATGGAGAAGTCTGGTTTCGTCCACAGATCGCCGAGCGCCGCGTCGCGGATCAGCGGCAGCGTGACGAGCTGCGCTTGCGGGACGGACAGCGCAGAGCCTGCGAACAGAGCGCAGCTCGCCATGCCGACGACCACTGCGATGAGCTCTGCTGGGACGGCGCTCCGCAGCTTGAACTTGCCATAGTCGCGCCACGCGAACATGGCTGCCGCCGCCACCGACGCGGTCGCGAGCGCGCCCAGTTGCAGAGCGTCGAGCGCGCCGGCACCGGCTGTGATGCCCTTCCAGCTGAGCTCACCCGTGTACCCTAGGGCCGTGGGGAGCTGGCGCGTCAGGAGCAAGATGCCGATGGCGGCCAGCATGCCGCGCACGACGGCGTGGGGAACCATGCGGGCGATCCCACCGATCCGCAGCACGCCGGCGGCGAACTGTATGACGCCCGCGAGGACGGTTGCCATCAGGAAACCGGGGAAACCCAGGCGCTGGATGGCGGCGAAGACGATGACGGTCAGGCCCGCGGCCGGTCCCGCCACGCTCAGCGCGGAGTTTCCTGTCAGACCCACGACGATCCCCCCCACGATGCCGGCGATGAGACCGGACAAGGGCGACGCGCCGGAAGCGGTGGCTATGCCGAGACACAGCGGGAGTGCGACCAAGAACACGACGACGCCCGCGCGCAGGTCGGCGATCCAATCGGAAGATTGGCGCCGTGTCGCGGGCGCTTGGTGAAGTGGTTGGTTTGACTTGGTTTCGAGCTGGAGCGTTTCTGCTTGCATGGGAACGGGCACACCTTTGCCGAACGGTTCACGAGGACCGCGCGGGGGATTGAAGTGGGGCGCGCCAGTCGGCGGCCGTTACGGCCGCGTAGAGCACGCGCTCGTCGGAAGTTCGTGGGGCCAGATGATCGACGCTCAGCGCGTCGAGTTCGTTCCGCGCGCCAGGGGCGGCGGTGAGCTCACGTACGGAAGATCAGACCCTGGCAGGGCCGGGATCGACCTGCAGACACCGACAAACGCCCTTGTCGGTGCTCAGGAACGTGAGCTCGTAGCTGGAACAGGCCAACCACAGCGAAGCGCGCGTCTGCAGCGCCTCTTCGACCTGTTGATCGCTTTCGTCCGCGTCCTCTCCTTCTTCACTCGAGTGATCTCCGGTGTCTCCGGGCGCGTCGCTCCCGGCCGTGAGGTCATCCGCGGACAGCTCTTCGGTGGACGCCTGATCGAGTGGTGCTGAGGATACGACGGGTGTTGATTCAGCAGCTTCCGTGCCCGCTGCGCGACCCGCAACGAATGCGAGCGCGAGCAGACAAACGCCAATCGCCCGCGCGAAACGGACGAGGACGTTGGGGATGGATAGCAACCTGAAGAACGTCACGGGGGAAGGAGTAACTCAGCGGTTAGTGAACACTGTCATCTAGGCACAAATACCTAGCAAGGCAAGTATGTTTCGCGCATGTCGTCAGACTTTTCTTCGGCTGCAGCGCGTGGGAGTTAGTCTTACCGTGCGCTCAGTCCGGAGTCTTTGGCCCCCACTCGTCCGGTTCAGGCCGGGCGTCCCCACGAGGCAATCACCAAAAGGAATGCACCTCGTAAGACGACGCACGGGTGTCCAAGCCCAAGAACGAATAGTTGCCGTTAGCGCACGAGCCGCTGTTCAGAAACAGACCCGAGGGATGCTCGCTGCGCGTCGGCCGGTGCGTGTGGCCCGTCACGACGACGTCCGCACCGCGACTCGCGCCCACGTTCATTACCCAGCGCTGAAACGTGCAGAGCGCCGGATCTTCAGCGCTCTTGTAGCGCCACGAGTCGAGCGTGTTGAAGAGCGAATAGATCGGGTTCAGACGTAGGCGGAGCAGCCACGCGCCCGCCCAGACGCCGAGCTCGGAGAGCCAGCGCGCGTTCTGGACGAGCAGGTCGTAGTGATGCCCGTGCGTGAACAAAAGCCGCACGCCGTCCACCGTGAGCTCGAGCTCGGACGGCGCGCCTTCCGTCGCCCCCGCGATCAGGTCGTGGTTTCCGTGTACGTAGGTGTAATTCGAACGTTGGAAGCGCGTCGCGATTTCCGGGTGGGCCTCCCGAGCGCGACGGAGGGCGCGCGAGGCATTGCCGCCCGCTGACGTGAGGGTCTCCCAGATGTCGCCGAGCAGCACGATGCGCTCGAAGTTTCGTTCGAGATGGGTGAGGAAACGCAAGAATTCGTCGTCTTCGTGTCCGAACGTGTCGGCACGATCCGACCCTCCCAGGTGGAGGTCGGAAATGACCGCGATCAACATGTCGCGCTCTCCTTGCCGCTCGCACACGGCGGATCACCGCGTGGGCGCGCTACGGCGCTAGTTAGTGGATACTTTTGCTTGCGTCGCACTATCCACCGCGCGCGTGGCGGATGGATGGAGCCGGCGAAACAACCAGGAAAGATCCGGCGGACCGAGCGCGCTTCACGCCACGGATTTGCGAGAGCGCTGGCGCCGCTTGCGATCCTTGCGGCGAGCCTCGTTCAGCGGCGTTTGCGCCGCGTGAGCCGCGAGGAGCAGCCGTGGCCCCAGGCTCGATTCGGCCTTCTGGACGCGTTCGCGCGCGAGCTCCATGAAGCGCTGCTGTGAGCGCAACGCCGGCGTCTGGTCGCCCTGCAGGCTGCGCGCGTACGAGCCGTCCGCGGCCAGAGCCCAGGTCTTCACGTTGTCCGAGGCGCTGAGCTGCAGGATCTCGTCGAGCACGCGGCGTTTGATGGCCGGGTCCAGGATCGGACACATGATCTCGACGCGCCGGCGGAAGTTGCGCGGCATCCAGTCCGCGCTGGTCATGTACACGTCGTCGCTGCCGCCGTTCACGAAGTGAATGACGCGCGCGTGCTCCAGGAAGCGATCCACGATCGCCTGCACCACGATCTGCTCGGAGTGACCGGGTAGACCGGCGCGGAGACAGCAGGTTCGACGGATCAGGAGCCGCACCTTCACGCCCGCCGCAGATGCGCGATACAGCGCCCCGATCACGGCAGCGTCGACGACCGCGTTGAGCTTCGCGGAGATGCCCGCCGGGCGACCCTGCCGCGCGTGCTCCGTTTCTCGTTCGATCAGGCCGAGCACGGCTTCGTGGAGGCCGAGCGGAGCGACCAGGAAGCGGTTCCAGTGCGAAGGTGCGCTATAGCCGGTCAGCAGATTGAACAGCGCCGTGGCGTCTTCCGCGATGTCCTCACGCGCGGTGAGCAGCGACAGATCTTCGTACACGCGGGCGGTCTGCTGATTGTAGTTCCCGGTCGCCAGGTGCACGTAACGCCGTAGCCCCGAGGCTTCCCGGCGCACGACCAGCAGCACCTTGGCGTGCGTCTTCAGGCCGAGCAGGCCATACATGACGTTGACACCACAGCGTTCGAGCGATTGCGCCCACTGGATGTTGCTGGCTTCGTCGAAGCGCGCCTTGAGCTCGACGACGGTGGTCACTTGCTTCCCTTGCTCGGCGGCGCGCTGCAGCGCCCGCACCATCGGCGACTCTCCGCCGGTGCGGTACAGCGTCTGCTTGATGGCGAGCACGTGCGGGTCTTCGGCCGCTTGCCACAAGAAATCGACGACGGCTTCGAAAGACTCGTACGGATGGTGGAGCAGGACGTCCGATTCGCGGATGGTGGCGAAGAAGTCGTCGGAGTCTCGCAGCGGTGGACCGTACTGCGGGGTGAACGGCTCGTCGCGCAAGTCGCGCCGTTCGTCGCCGCTCGTGAGCGCGCCCATGTCACTCAGAATCAAGGGGCCGTCCACGCGATAAACGTCGCGCTGCGGGTGCAGCTCGAGCTCGCGACACAACCAGTCGACGGACTCGTCGGGAGCTCGGCCGCTGACGCCGATGCGCACCGCCTGTCCCTGCTCGCGGCGGCGCAGCTCCGCTTGCAAGGTGATCAGCAGATCTTCGCCTTCTTCATCGTCGATTTCGATATCGAAGTTCCGCGTCACGCGGAACGTGTACTGCGCCACGATCTGCATCTGCGGGAAGATCGAGCTCAGGTGACGCATGATCACGTCTTCGAGCAGCGTGAAGGCGCGGCGCGCGCCCTCGTGCTCCACGCGCATCAGTCGCGGCAGGCTCGTCGGCACCTGGACGACGCCGAACGTCGGGTCCGACGTGTGCTCGCGCCGCGCGAAGATGACGCCCACATTGATGCTCTTGTTTCGGACGTGCGGAAACGGGTGCGACAGATCGATGGCGATCGGCGTCAGCACCGGCGCGATATCACGGACGAAGTGCTGGTCGAGCGCCGCCTGCTCGGCGGGCGCGAGATCATCGGGCTGCACGAGCACGACGCCGGCCGCCGCGAGCTCCGGGCGGATCTGCTCGTTATAGATCCGGTATTGCTCCTTCAGCAAAGCGTGTGCCCGCTCGCTGATGGCCGCGAGCTGCTGCTCGGGCGACATGCCGTCGGGAGGCACTTCGTCCACCTCGCCCGAGAGCTGCGCTTGCAGCCCCGCGACGCGCACCATGAAGAATTCGTCGAGGTTGCTCGAAAAGAAGCCGAGGAATTTCAGGCGCTCGTACAGCGGTACGTCGGGATTTCCCGCCTCGCCGAGCAAGCGTGCATGAAATTCGAGCGCCGACAGCTCGCGATTGATGAACGCGCGCGGATCGTCGAGCACGCTGGGCGCGGAACGCGCGGGCTGGGAGCTCAACGCAGGGGTGTCTCCATCGGGAGCGTCTGCCGAGCCGGGCGGGTGTTCAGGGCGATTCATGTCGATCGGCGGGGCTCACCGGAATACCGGATCGAACACTGTGGGGGCATGACGTTCTCTCACGTGAAAACGAGCCGAAGTCCATGTCGGATTCGGCGCACCCTGCGCGGGGTTCGTGACGGCTCCGTGGCGTCGGCGCAAATTGCCGGTGAAGGGCTCGGCTTTCGTCACCAGCTGCTACGGAGTCGTCACGGTTCGGTCACGCGTTTCGGTTATTGCCGAGCCGGTATGCCGCGGATTCTGGTGATCGAGGACGAGGACGACATCCGAGAGGTGCTCGCCTACAACCTGCGTCAGGCTGGTTTCGACGTGCTGCTGGCAGCGCGTGGCTACGACGGTCTGCGCAGCGCCCGCGAAGCGGAGCCGGATCTGGTGCTACTCGACTTGATGTTGCCGGACCTGCCTGGCACCGAGATTTGTCGCACCATCAAGCAGGATCCGGCCACTCGGAACATCGCCGTCGTCATGCTGACCGCGCGCGGAAACGAGCTGGACCGCGTGGTCGGTTTCGAAGTGGGTGCTGACGACTACGTCACGAAACCGTTCAGCGTGCGCGAGCTGGTCCTGCGCGTGCGGGCCGTGCTGCGACGGCGCCAGAAGCCGCGGCACATCGCGCAGCCCGTCGAGTTCGGGTGCTTGCGTATCGATCGCGAAGCGCACCGCGTCTGGGTCGCCCTCGAGCTCGTCGAGCTCACGTCGCTCGAATTTCGTCTGCTGCTCACGCTCTTCGACAGAAAGAACCGTGTGCAGTCGCGCAGCACGCTGCTCGACGACGTGTGGGGGGCAGACACGAAGATCTCGGCGCGTACGGTGGACGCGCACGTCAAGCGGCTGCGTGAAAAGCTCGGTGAAGCACGGGATTTCATCGAAACGGTGCGTGGCGTGGGCTACCGCTTTGCCGACACCCCGGGGGGCGTGGACATGGCCGATGCCCACGCAGCCGAATCCCCGCTCTTGGCCGAGCACCCCGTCGAGGGCGACTGAGCCGGGCTCGAGCATTGGTCGGATCCGACCAGCGATTGCCCGGATCCGACCAGCCCCGCGCGCGGTCGTGACCGGGCAGCGGCCGTTTAAATAAGCAACTTCAAGGGTTAAGACGGAGAGGACTGCCTTGGCACAGGACCTGCTGTCGGTGGCGGGATGCTTCCAGGCGCAACGTGTCGTTCGCAGGCCGTCGTGTTGGTGCTGGGCGCCAGCACGCAGACCAGCGACGGGTCTCGCGAGCTGGCTGATGGACTTCGATTCTGGGCGTCCGCCGTGGGGGACCTCTCGGAGTCGGTGGTCGCCGAGGACGCCGAGGAAGCGCTCGAGCAGTTGACGCTCGTTCCGCAGATCGCGGCGCTGGTCGTCGATCTACCCGCCACCCCCGACGGCGTCGTTGCACTCGAGCGCATCCGCGAACAGCACCCGTTGCTCCCGATACTGGTGCTCGTCGGTGCGACGGCTTCGCGCGCCCGCATCCATCAGCTCAAGTGCGAATGGTGCACGCTACCGGCCAACGTGCGCGAGCTGCGCCACTTCGTGCTGCGCGCGCAGGGCTTTCAGCGTGTGCAGAATGCCTGGCGTTCGTGGCTAGTCGAATACGGCGCCAAGACCTACGGGTTGTCCTCACGAGCGACCGGCTTGTTGGCCCAGGCCGTGCGCGAAGCGGCTCCCGGCCTCTTGATGGCGGAGCTCGGGGTGACGCATCACACGCTCCTGGCGCAGGTGTCACGCCTACTCACGCCGCGGGGCGAGGTGACGGAGCTGGCGCCTGCTGACGACCTGCTGGCGCGCTTGCTCGCCAATACGTCCCTGAGCGAATGGGACCGGCAGCGGCCCGACGAGCTAGCTCCGGGCGTGGCCGGCGAACCCGAGCTCCGCCACTAGTGCGCAGTATCAGAAGTCGAAGCGACTTCTGATACTCCTGGCTTCGCCAGGTCGCTGCTGCGCAGCGAGCGCACTAGCCCTTGTTCCATCGGGAGCGCAGCTCCCGCCCCGCTGAAGTGAATTCAGCGGGGCCCCACCCTTGGGTTTTGGGGCCCGCTACCCCAAAACGATCGTCTGGTGAGACCCCTACTTCGGGAGAATTAGCGGAACTTTTCCGCACTTGCGTGATACGGGCGCGGAGCGCGGGCCGAGTGGTAGACTGCGTCAACCGCCGAGCTGGCACGGCGCTTCTACGTTCGCGTCACCGGATCGTCACACAACGGGATTAATCGACTCGTTCGATGGCAAAAATTCTGGTCATCGAGGATGAACAGGACCTGGTGCAAGTCCTCGAATACAACCTGCGACAGGCGGGTCACGAAGTCTTCAGCGCGCGGCGTGGTGAGGACGGCTTGCGGCAGGCGTTGGAGCACCGGCCGGATCTGGTGCTCCTCGATTTGATGTTGCCCGACCTTTCCGGCACGGAGGTCTGCAAGCAACTCAAGGATTCGGCGGCGACCCGCGCTGTGCCCGTGGTCATGGTCACCGCGCGCGGTGAAGAGATCGACCGCGTCGTGGGCTTCGAGCTGGGCGTCGACGACTACGTCGTCAAACCGTTCAGCGTGCGCGAGCTCCTGCTGCGCGTTCAGGCCATCTTACGCCGCGGTAAGCCGGACGAACCGGACGCCGCAGGGATGATCGAGTTCGGGTGTCTGAAGATCGACCGCGGCGCACATCGCGTGTGGGTGGAGGAGACGGAGATCGACCTGACGGCGCTCGAGTTCAAGCTGCTCGTGAAGCTCTACGAGCGCAGAAATCGGGTGCAGACGCGCTCGGCGCTCTTGGATGACGTGTGGGGTATTCAGGCGGACATCACTACCCGCACGGTGGACACCCACGTGAAGCGACTGCGCGAGAAGCTCGAGGGCGCGCGCGATTACGTCGAGACCGTGCGCGGCGTCGGCTACCGGTTCGTGGGGTCACCCGAAGAGGCGCGTGAGGCTTGAGCTTGGGCATTCGCGCCAAGCTGTTCCTGGTGGCGCTGGGCTTGATCGCCGTCTCGGTGGTGGTCGCCTACGGCTACATGCGGGGGGAGCTCGATAGCGAGGTCACCGACCGCATTCGCGCCGATCTCGAGGTGCGAGCGCGCCTCGCGGGCTTGAAGGCCGAAGAGACTCCGGCCGCGCTCGACAATCTCGACGCCTGGGACGCTGTCGCGGACGAGCTCGGCTTGCACGCCCAGGCGCGCGTTACCGTGATCCGTTTGGATGGCAAGGTAATCGGCGATTCGGCGGTGCCGCTCTCGGATCTGCCCATCGTCCAGAACCACGGGGCTCGGCCCGAAGTGAAGGCGGCGCTCGCCACCGGGCACGGCGAGAGCAGTCGTTTGAGCCACACCATCGATCAGCGCATGATCTACCTGGCTGTACCGCTGAAGCGGGCCGGTCAAATCATCGGGGTGGCGCGTGTGGCCATGCCGCTCACGGAGGTCGACGCTGCGATCGGCCGCTTGCGCGCGGGGCTCAGCGTCGCGACCATCCTCGCGCTGCTCGTCGCCGTGATCTTGTCGAGCGCCGCCGCGGAGCTGGCGTCACGTCGAGCGCGGGCGTTGACCGCCGCGGCGCGGCGCATGGCCGCAGGCGATCTGGAAGCGAGCGGTGTGCTTCAGGGTGAGGACGAGTTCGCGGAGCTCAGCCGCGCGCTCGATCAGCTGGCGCGCAGCTTGTCTACCAGCCTGCGTGCGCTGCGTGACGAGCGCGACAGGCTCGGTGGCCTGCTCGCGGGGATGCAGGAGGGCGTGCTCCTGCTCGACGCCGACAACAAAGTGATCCTCGTGAATCCCGCGCTGCGTGGCATGCTGCTTTTGGGCGCGGACGCCGTCGGGAAAACGCCACTCGAAGTCATTCGTCACGCGGATTTGAAGCAGCTGTTCGACGACGTCGCGGCGCACGGGGAGCCCGAGAGCCGTGAGATCGACGTCGCGGGGCTTCGGCCGCGCCGCTTGCTCGTGCGCGCTGCGCCGCTGTCCGGCGAAAAGCAGGGATCGTTTGCCGTGTTCGTGGACGTCACCGAGGTGCGCCGTCTGGAGTCCTTGAGGCGCGATTTCGTGGCCAACGTCTCGCACGAGCTGCGGACGCCAGTCACCGCGATCCGGTCGGCTGCAGAGACGGTGCAGAGCGCCGCGGCGCGCGATCCGGAAGCGGTCAGCCAGTTCCTCGACATCATCGCGCGCAACGCGGAGCGCTTGCACGATCTCGTGGAGGATCTGCTCGATCTGAGCCGCATCGAGTCCCGCGAGCTGCGTTTGACGATGGAGCCGCTCGATTCCGCGCGCGTGTTCTCCCTCGTCGCCGGGTTGTTCAAGGAGCGCGCCGAGAAGAAGCACATCCAGCTGATCGAAGAGTTTCCGAAGGGCCTGGCGCACGCGCATGCCGACCGCCGCGCGCTCGAGCACGTGCTCACGAACCTGGTCGACAACGCGGTCAAGTACTGCGGTTCCGGCGCCGAGATTCGCCTCCGTGCCGTGGAGAACGGCGAATCGTTGCGACTCGTCGTGGAGGACACCGGCCCCGGCATCGAGGCGCGCCACCTGCCGCGCGTGTTCGAGCGCTTCTATCGGGTCGACCCGGGCCGCTCGCGCGAGCTCGGCGGTACCGGTCTCGGCCTTTCCATCGTCAAGCACCTGGCCGAGTCGATGGGCGGCAGCGTTGGGGTGGAGAGCCAGCCGGGCGTAGGCACGAAGTTCAGTCTGACGCTCAAGAAAGCGTCGCCGCTCGCGGCGTGAGGACGGCGAAGCGTCAGCGCACTCTGCGGAACGTGTACGATTGCTCGACTCGATCGGGTCGGCTCGGCAGATCACTGTCGTGCCGCAGCGGATCGAGGTCCGGTATCGTCGGCATCGAGTCGCGCGTCGCGTCGCGCTCGCGGTCGTAGCCGATGTCGTATTGCAACGGATCTTCGTCAGGCAGGGTCGGCATCAGCTCGCGCCCTCTTGCTTCGCGCCGCGCGGCATGTTCCGCGTCCCAAACGAAGTCCAGATCGTCGACGAAGAAGCTCTGCTCGTCGCCGTCGGGCGCAGGGGGGCGCATCGCGTGGCGCGGAGCGGTCGGTTGGGGGCTCGGGCGGCCGTCCGTCCGGGGAGTGGACGGGGCGTCACGCCGACCCGACGGTACCGAGCCCGTGGTGTGCTCCGAGCCGCTGCTGCTTTGGGAATCGAATTTTCTCTGAGCCGTCACGAGCATTCCTCTGTAGTGGGCTGATCGGTCGCGGAGCTTTCGGTCTCTCTCCCGCGCTTCGGTCTCGCGCTAGCTTTGCTCCTTCTCACGGTTCATCGCGTCGCTCAATGGCCGCGTAGGCCCTTTTTCGAGGCCTTTTCCGTCCTGACTGTCCCTCGGGCCGGGTGAATCTCGGCGAACGTTCGGCCGGGAGCCGAATTGCCGTGGAGACGGCCTTTTCCGGCCGGCCGGTGCAGGGCTGGAGGCTTCTTGAGTCATCCGACGTTTTGCAGAGGCGAGGCCGCGACGGACCCAGCGGCAAGGGGCACGGCGCAGGAAGGACAAGGGCCAAGCTTTCCGTCTCGTATCAAGTCGACGCTCATTCCGCAAAACTACGACAATAGGATCGCTTCTCGCCCGCTCCTTCCTTGTTGCAATGGCGGCGATTCCTTAAAAGTTCGCGTCGTCGTGTCGGTACCCACCACCACGATCGCGCTCCTCGCCAATTCAATCGAGTTGACAGCAGGCGGTACGGCGGGTACCCGGAAATCAACCGGAAACTCCGTGGTGCCGCTCGTCATTGGGATCGCTGCCGGCGTGGGGGGTTCGTCGGATCTAGGCGAGCTCGTCGGCTCACTGAACCCGCGTTTCAGCGGCTGCTTGGCGATCGTTCAGCATTTGCCCAGCGGCTTCGCGCACTCTTTCGCGGCATACCTGCAGAGTCTCACGGCCCTGCGCGTCGTGATCGCCGAAGCAAGCGTGTCCGTCGCGCCCGGGTTGATCGTCTTGGCCACTGACGACCGTCACCTCGTGAGCGACGGGCAAGACGCGCTCTGTTCGCGTGACGGAGAGCGCGTGCTGGGCCATCGCCCCGCGGCGGACGTGCTCTTCCGTTCGCTCGCGGACACCTGGGCAGGTCGCGCCGTGGGCGTGGTCCTGAGCGGCGCGGGCCGGGACGGCAGCGCTGGCCTCTTGGCGATGCGAGCGCGCGGGGGGGTGACGATGGTGCAAAGCACGGACAGCGCCGTGCTGAATCACATGCCGCGGGCTGCGCTGGAACGGGGTGCGGCGCTCCGTGCGCTCCGTCCAAAGGACATCTCGCACCTGCTTCAGGGCACGGCGGCGGAACGCCGCGCGTTACAGGAACGGCCTTCCGCCCCGCCCTGAATCCGCGGGCAATCCGGCATTCAAGGGGCTCTCGGGAGGGGCGCGTCACACAACTGTCACGGAGCCGTTACTCGAACGCTGCGCGCCGGCCGCGGGCAGCTGTTACCTAGTCTCGAGCATGAGTCGCTTTGGATTTTTGCCCTACCTACTGGGCGTTTGCCTGCTCTTCTTGGCCGGCTGCAAGAAGGAAAGCGCCGGAGCCGCGAGCGGCGAACAGAAGGAGGGAATCATCGCCCTGAACGGAGCGGGCGCGACCTTTCCTTACCCGCTCTATTCGAAGTGGATGGCCGAATACAACCGCCAGCATCCCAACGTGCGCATCAACTACCAGTCGATTGGGTCCGGCGGCGGCATCCGTCAAATCGTGGCGCAAACCGTCGACTTTGGTGCCACGGATTCTCCCATGAAAGAGGATGAGGCGAAGGGCGCCGCTCGCATCCTGCACGTTCCCACGACGATCGGCGCAGTGGTGATCACCTACAACCTGCCCGAAGTGAAGACCACGTTGAAGCTCACGCAGGAAGCCCTCTCCGGGATCTTCATGGGCGACATCAAGAAGTGGAACGACCCGAAGCTCACCGCGAGCAACCCCGGCGTCGCACTGCCTAACAAGACCATCTCCGTCGTTTACCGCACCGACGGCAGCGGGACGACCGCGGTTTTCACCGACTACCTCGCCAAGATCTCGCCTGCTTTCAAAGAAAAGGTGGGAGCTGGAAAGAGCGTGAAGTGGCCCGTGGGTCTCGGCGCCAAGGGCAACGAGGGAGTCACCGGCCAGGTGAAAACCACGCCGGGCGCCATCGGCTACGTGGAGATCGCGTACGCCCTCCAAAACAAGATGCCCGTGTCGTCGATCAGGAACAAGGCTGGCCAGTTCATCGAGCCGAAGATCGACTCGATCACTGCCGCGGCTGCCGGCGTCGAGATGCCTGACACCCTGTACACTTCGATCGCCGATCCGGACGGCGAGAGCGCTTATCCTATCGCCGCGTACACGTACATTCTCGTGTACGAGGACACCAAGGACCCGACCAAGGGAGAAGCGCTTGCCAAGTTCCTGTGGTGGGCAGCGCACGACGGCCAGCAGTTTGCGGCGGCCCTCCACTACGCGCCGCTACCCGTCAAAGTGATCGCCCAGATCGAAGAGCGGCTGAAGGGCCTGCGCTCGGGCGACAAGAAATTCCTGTCCGGGGCGTGAAAGAAGCGAGCGATTTGTGAAAACTGGGCTCAGCGTCTCTCTCGTCCGCACGCGACCGAAGTGGCTCGCGCGCTTCGGCTCCGAAGTGAACTGGGGTGACTTCGCGTTCCGCGCCTTGACCGCCGCGTTCGCCGCCGCGGTCATCGTCGTGCTGTGCGCGATGGCGCTGCAGATGCTGCGCGCGTCCGAGCACAGCATCGCCGAATTCGGGCTGGGCTTCATCACCAGCCGCGTCTGGGATCCGGTGCGCGAGACGTTCGGCGCGCTGCCGTTCATCTACGGCACCGTCGTCTCATCGCTGCTGGCGCTCGCCATGGCCGTGCCCATCTCCATCGGCGTCGCCATCTTTCTTTCGGAGCTCGCTCCTGCGTGGCTGCGCGGCGTGATGGGCTTTCTCGTCGAGCTCTTGGCCGCAGTGCCCAGCGTCGTCTACGGCCTGTGGGGGATCTTCGCGCTCGCTCCCTGGCTGCGCGAAGTGGTCGAACCAGCGCTGGGAAGGGCGCTGGGATTTCTGCCGTTCTTCCAGGGGCCGCACCAGGGCTTCGGCATGCTCGCGGGCGGGATGATCCTGGCCATCATGATCATCCCGACGATCTCGTCGGTGAGCCGTGAGGTCCTGCGCGCCGTGCCGGACTCGCTCCGCGAAGGCGCGATGGCGCTGGGTGCGACGCGCTGGGAAGCAGTGCGCATCGCGGTGCTGCCGTACGCGCGCTCCGGCTTGATCGGTGCCGCCATCCTGGGCCTGGGGCGCGCGCTGGGCGAGACCATGGCGATCACGATGGTGATCGGGAATCGCGCGGAGATCAGTCTGTCACTGTTTGCGCCCTCGTACACGATGGCCAGCGTGATCGCCAACGAGTTCACCGAAGCGACCAGCGAGCTGTATCTGTCGGCGCTCGCCGAGGTTGGGCTCTTGCTGTTCGTGGTCACGGTCCTGCTGAACGTCGTGGCGCGCCTGCTCGTGTGGCGCGTCAGCCGCTTGTCGAGCGGGAGCGGTGGGCTGTGATGCGCGATCGCTATCTGCTGCGCAAAGTCACCGACCGCGCCGTGCGCGCGGCGTGTGTCGTCGCCACGCTACTCGCCATTTTGCCGCTCGCGAGCGTTCTCTACTACGTCACGGTGCGCGGCATCGGCGGCATCAATCTGGACTTTTTCACGGAGCTACCCCGTCCCGTCGGTGAAGCGGGCGGCGGTATGGCAAACGCGCTGGTAGGCACCTTGAAGCTCGTCGGGCTCGCCTGCGTGTTCGGCATTCCGCCCGGAATCCTCGCTGGCGTGTACCTGGCGGAGTTCGGCAACACGCGCTTCGGCAACGTCGTGCGCTTCTGCGCCGACGTCATGTCCGGGGTACCGAGCATCACGGTCGGCCTGTTCGTGTACGCGCTGCTCGTGATCCGGACCAAGCAGTTCTCGGCGATAGCGGGCGGAATCGCGCTCGCCGTGCTGATGCTCCCGACCGTCACGCGCACCACGGAGGAGCTCTTGAAGCTCGTGCCCGAGTCGCTGCGCGAAGCCGCGCTCGGCCTGGGCGTGCCGAAATGGCGCGCAACCTTGCGCGTCGTGCTGCGCACGGCAGCGCCGGGTATTGCCACCGGCGTCATGCTCGCGGTGGCGCGTGTCGCGGGAGAGACGGCACCGCTCTTGTTCACCGCGTTCAGTAATCGTTTCTGGTCAGAAGGGCTCAACGAGCCCACGGCTTCGCTGCCGGTTCAGATCTACACGTATGCGGTGTCGCCCTACGAAGACTGGCACCGCCAAGCGTGGGCCGCGGCCTTGGTGCTGCTGCTGCTGGTGCTCTTGCTGAACGTGACCGCGCGCGTTTTGGTCAGGCACCGTGTGAGCGCCAGATGACGAATTTATCGAGTTTTCGCATGCCAGAACAGGATGCTTCGAGTTCCCCAGGTGCGGCTGTCCCGTCCACGAGCGCGAACGACGACGTCGAAGGCGTCAGTTCTGACCGCTACGCCGAACGCCTGCAGAGCGCCGACCGGCGCGGCGAAGAGGGCAAGCGCGCGCTCAAGAGCGCGTCGCCCGAGAAGATGCGCGCGCTCGATCTGCGTGCCTCGTTCGGTAAGACGGAGGTCATCAAGGGCATCACGCTGCCAATCCTCGACAAGAAGTGCACGGCGATCATCGGGCCTTCGGGTTGTGGGAAGTCCACGTTCATCCGCTGCTTGAACCGGATGCACGAGGTGGTGCCGGGCGCCCGCACCTCGGGCAAAGTGATGCTCGAAACGCAGGACATCTACGCTGCGGACGTCGACCCCGTGCGCGTCCGCCGGCGCGTCGGCATGGTGTTTCAGAAGCCGAATCCGTTCCCGACCTTGTCGATCCGCGACAACGTGCTCGCCGGCTTGAAGCTCAATGGCCTACGCCGGCGCAATGCGGACGAGCTCGTGGAGAACGCGCTCACCAAGGTCGCGCTCTGGGACGAGGTGAAGGACCGGCTGTCCCGCTCTGGCACGAGCCTTTCCGGCGGGCAGCAGCAGCGTTTGTGTATCGCCCGGACCCTGGCGCTCGAGCCGGAGGTGCTCTTGATGGACGAGCCGTGCTCGGCGCTCGATCCGATAGCCACCGCGCGCATCGAGGAGCTGATCCACGAGCTCCGCAAGAGCTATACCATCGTAATCGTCACGCACAACATGCAGCAGGCCGCGCGCGTGGCAAACTACACGGGTTTTTTCTATCTCGGCGAGCTGATCGAGTTCGACAAGACGGACGTTATTTTCACCCGGCCCAAGGAAACACGTACAGAAGACTACATCACCGGCCGCTTCGGTTGACAGAACCACCGTTCACGAGGGGCAATATGGCGCTCAAGCACACCGATCGCGAGTACGAAAACGAGCTGGCCAATTTGCGCGAACAGGTGCTGCTCATGGGCGCGCGCGTCGAAGAGATGATCGGTAACGCCATGCGGGCGTTCACGGAGCGCGACACCCAGCTGGCTCGACAAATGATCGACGCCGACCGTCACGTGGACCAGCTGGAGCTGCACATCGATCAACTCTGCTTGAAGATTTTGGCGCGCCGGCAGCCGGTGGCTTCCGATTTGCGTTTCATCACGACCACACTGAAGCTCGTCACGGACCTCGAGCGCATCGGCGATCTCGGCGTCAATATCTGTGAACGCGTGGTCGAGCTCGGCACAGAACCGCCGCTCACGATCAACCAATCGGTGATGCGCATCGCGGACGCCGCGCTGCTCATGCTGCACGATGCGCTGGACGCCTTCGTCGCGCGCGACGCGGTGCGCGCCGAACAGGTGATGCAGCGGGACCAGACCGTCGATGCGTACTACGCGCAGCTGTTTCCGGAGCTGGTCGCGCACATGATGGCCGATCCCCAGGTCGTGTACCGGGCGACGCGGGTGCAGTCGATCGGCAAGTACCTGGAGCGCATCGCCGATCACGCCACCAATCTCGCGGAGATGGTGGTGTTCATGGTCAAGGGCGAAGACGTGCGCCATACGGCGTCGGCCGAAACCACGCACTGACGGCGCGGCGACTCTTCGCGAATTTGGCGCTCACGCGCGGGCCCGGGGCGCCTCTGTTTGTGGTCGCCGGGATTGGTAGTATCACCCGAGCTCGTTCATCGCCGGAGGAATAATGGCGGACTATCACGAGCCCTGGGAACACCTGTCGCCGCAAGCGCGCGATTTGCACCGCGCTCTCACCAGCTTGAAGGAAGAGATCGAGGCGGTGGACTGGTACAATCAGCGCGTCGAGCTGGCGACGGATCCAGAGCTGAAACAGGTGCTCGCGCACAACCGCGACGAAGAGATCGAACACGCCTGCATGACGCTCGAGTGGCTGCGTCGCAACATGGGCAAGTGGGACGAAACACTGCGCACTTACCTGTTCAACGACTCACCGATCACCGAGGCCGAGGCGCGCGAGAAAGCGGGCGAAGCCGACGTGCCCGCGCGTCCGCTCGGCATCGGTAGCTTGAAGGACCGCAAGGACGGCTGAGCGGCCCTCGCGTTCCTTCACACGCGCACTACGGCGCCGGGACCGTTACGGGCGCGAGAAGGCGAGCGGAGCCGCCCCGTTGACGCGCACGGCGTGCCAGCCGCTGCGGGCAGGCGGCACGAGCACCGTGAACGCACCGATGTCCGACATTTCGGTGCGGTACACGGTGATCCGTTCGACCACGTTGCCGCTCTCGTCGAGCGCCTCCGCTGCCTCTGGCTCGCCGAAGGGCGATGCCGGCGTCTCGAATGCGATGCCCCAGCGCGACGCCGGCGGCTCGATGAGCATCACCTGCCAGCCGAGAACCAGCTCGGGATCTTCGACCAGCGCCAGCGCCGAGTTCACGGTCGCCACGCGCTCCGTGAGCCCCTTGTACGTGTAGTCGCTGATCCACTTGTTGTTGCAGTAGCCCATGATGTCGGTGGTGCGACTGGGATCGAACAACGCGCGATTGCGAGGATCGAAGCCCCAGGTGCCGATCAGCGCGCCGGGGTGGGGGTAGAATGCGTCGACGCCGCTGATGCCGCCCGGAGCGCACGGCGCGTGGCCGCGACCATGATTGTGCCCGATCTCGTGCGCCATCGTGGACGCCGAGGTGTTGTCACCGAAGCCGAGGCCCACGGAAGCGCGCACGCTGGCCTGGGTAGCCGACGACGGGACGTAGCCAATGCCCGCTACGCAGCCGCCGCCGCAGTACTGCGAGATCGTGTCGGTCGGCTTGACGAGACCGTAGTAGTACACGTCCGCGGGTGCGCCGTCGCTCTGTCGCCTCGCTCGGATCTGGTCGAGCATGCCGCTCCAGTTCAGCGGGTAAGCGGTGGACACGGACGCGACTACCGTCATCTCGACGGAGTTCACGGGGTACATCGCGCGCAGTAGCTCGCGGTACGGAGTGAGTGCGTTGGCCGACGTGTCCGGCTGTCGCGAGTTCGCGACGATGGGCACGATCCGGACCTTGAGCGGTCCCGTGCGGCGCGCGCCCAGCGCGGCGTCGCCAAACGCCGGTAGGCGCGGCGTCGACGATGAGCCACCCACCTCCCCGCATTCCACGACCTCCACCGAGTAGCGCGCGTCCGACAGCACGCGATCGGCGGGCACCGGGATCTGGAACGTGCTGTTCAGGTCCCCGTCGGAGGAACCGACGACCACGTTCTTCTTCTCGTAGTACTGCTGGGTGACCCCGCCGCTCGTCAACGTCACGCGTGCCGAGAGAGTGCGCGCGCTCCAGCCGCCTTGCAGATCGACGAACACGCGGAACAGCGTGTCGCGGCGCTCGATCACATCGGCCACGCGAGTTCCGGGCTCGATCACCCGCTGGGGCGTCACGATCGGAATCTTGAGCGTCTGGTAAGCGGCGACCTCACGAATGCTCAGGTTGCGCGCGTGGCTCTGACCGCAGCCATCGGGACCCGTCTGCGGGCCGGGCCCCGGTCCGGTGCCGCCGACGCCGCCAGCGCCACCAGTGCCGACAGGCGGCGGCGCGCCGCATGCGATGCCGAGAGTCGTCGTAAACAGGGCAAGCAAACCAGACGTAATCGCGCGCATCACAGCTCCGCACAGTGTGGGTGGACACCGAGTAGAACAATTATTTCCGCGAAGCAGCAAGCTCGGCCATTACTGCCAAAACATTCCAGCCCCTCGGGTTTTGGCCGCGTGAGACGACGTGAGACGTTTGGCAGGAGCGGTTAGCGCTGCTGACGCCGACTCGTGCTGGTAGTCGGCGCGTGCGGTGTCGAAAGGACGCTTGAAACTCCTGAGTTGTCGACGGCGCGGACCGCGGGCGAGCAACTCAATCGCAGACCATCGAAGCAGCGTGAGGCCTGTGCAGCGTCTCGTCGCGCGAGGTAGCGTACGAGCTCGCCGGCAGGCAACCCGCCCTCTGGCGTCCCCATGGCTGACGCTTCCTTTTCCGTGATTGCGGCCGGCTTGCTCGGGAGCCTGGTGGCCGGCCTTGCCACCGGAGTGGGAGCGCTTCCGATCTTTTTTCGGCGTCAGTGGGGCCGCGACGGGCAGGTGCTCATGCTCTCCGTTGCGGCGGGCGTGATGCTCGGAGCCACGATCTTCTCGTTGGTACTCCCCGCCATCGAGATCGTCCAGCGACGGGGCGGCACGGAGCTCGCTGGAGCACTGGTGACGGCTGGCGGCATTGCGCTCGGTGCGCTGGCCATTTGGGTACTCCACGCGAACATTCCGCACGAGCACTTCGTCAAGGGCTCAGAAAGTCGCGGAAGGCTCGAGCTCGGACGAAACTGGCTGTTCATACTGGCGATCACGCTGCACAACTTCCCGGAGGGCATGAGCGTGGGCGTAGCCTACGGCGACCAGCCGTCCACGGGGATCGCGGTCACTGTGGGTATCGGGCTGCAGAATCTCCCGGAAGGCTTGGCGGTCGCCGCCGCCTTGATCGGCGATGGCTTCAGCCGCGGCCGGGCGTTCTTGATCGCGCTCGGCACCGGCCTCGTCGAACCCATCGGGGGTCTGTTCGGCGCGCTGGCGGTGAGTCTGAGCGACGCGCTGCTTCCCTGGGCCCTGGCGTTCGCGGCGGGGGCCATGCTGTTCGTCATTTCGGGCGAAATCATCCCTGAAACGCATCAACATGGAACGGAGCGACGCGCCACGTTCAGTCTCGTGATGGGATTCATCGTCATGATGCTCCTGGACGCGACGATCGGCTGAGGGCTTCGCCGCCCCGCTCATCGTCCTACCTGGCGCTCAGAGCGAGTACGGCGAGGGCAGGAGGCCTTTGCGTTCGAGCGCGCGCATGATCAACGCGGCCGCCTCTTCGGGATCCATGTTGTCCAGGGTGACGACCACTTCGGGCGCTTGCGGTGCCTCGTAGCTCGGCACCTGGTGCGCGCCGTCGTACGAGCCGCGCACGTCGCGCTCGCGACACGTCTCGAAGGAAGTCGCGACGTGCACCTCGATGAAGCGCTCGGGCCGCACGCGATCGCGCAGCGCGGCGCGATCGGCGCGCAGCGGTGACGCGTACGCGAAGATCGCGATCAAGCCGGCGTCGGTGCAGCGCCGGGCGAGCTCCGGACTTTGACGCGGGCTCGAGCCGTCGGGCGGCTGATCGGGCGATTGGCTGTCGTCCGGGTCGACCACCATCGCGTAGCGGCCTTGATCGAAGAGCCGCCGTTCGAGAGCGTACGCAATCGCGCTCTTGCCCGCGGCCGGCAGCCCCGTGAGCCACACCGTGGCGCCCTTCTGCGCGAGGCGTTCGGCGCGCTCGTCCGGGCTCACCTGAGTCCGCGGCATGTCTCCGCGCGTATCGCTGCGCGCCTGAGGCGCGGCGTCGCCGTCCAGAATCATGCCCGCTGCGACCGTGTTGTTGGTCAGCGAGTCGACCAGGATGAACGCGCCGGTGCTGCGATTCTTGAGGTAGGCGTCGTAGTACAGCGCGCGGTGACAGGTGATCGTGACCCGACCGATGTCGTTCAGCTCCAGGCGCGCGGCCGGCAGCTCCGTGAGCGTCTCGAGATCGGTGGTGAACGCGACCTGTTCGACCTCGGCGCGCACGACCTGCGAGGTGTGCTTCAAGAGGTAGCTCTTCTGGCGATCGAGCGGCCGCTCGCTCATCCACACCAGCATGGCGTCGAAGCGACGGCCCATGCGCGGCGGGTTGTCCGCGTGCACGATCATGTCACCGCGGCTCACGTCGATCTCTTCGCTGAGGCGCAGCGTGACGCTCATGGGAGCGCTGGCGCTCGGCAGCTCCCCCTCGAACGCATCGATACCCGCGACACGCGTCACCTTGCGGGATGGGAGAATCAGCACGCGGTCGCCCTTTTTGACCGTGCCCGACGCGATGGTCGACGCGAAGCCCCGGTAGTCGAGGTTCGGCCGCAGCACGAACTGGACGGGGAAGCGGAAATCCCGGCGGTTCGCGCGGCGCTCCACGGGCACGGTCTCCAGGTGCTGGAGCAAGGTGCCGGCGGAGTACCAGGGCATCGTCGGGCTCGCATGCACGACGTTGTCCCCCTTCAGGGCGCTGATCGGGATGAAGATGACGTTCTGAAACCCGAGCCGCGCGCAGAACTCGGAGAACTCGCGGCGGATCGCGTTGAACACGTCCTCGGCGAAGCCCACCAGGTCCATCTTGTTGATGCACACCGCCAGGTGCGGGATGCCGAGCAGCGAAGCGATGTAGGCGTGGCGGCGTGACTGCTGCAGCACGCCGAGGCGGGCGTCGATGAGGATCACGGCGGCGTCGGCGGTGGACGCGCCGGTGGCCATGTTGCGCGTGTACTGCACGTGGCCGGGAGTGTCGGCGATGATGAATTTACGCTTCGCCGTGGAGAAATAGCGATACGCGACGTCGATCGTGATGCCCTGCTCGCGCTCCGCCTTCAGGCCGTCCGTGAACAGCGAGAAGTCGATCTCCACGTTGCCGCGGCTCGACGCGCGCTTCACCGCCGACAGCTGGTCTTCGTAGATGCCGTGCGTGTCGTGGAGCAGTCGGCCGATCAGGGTCGACTTTCCGTCGTCCACGGAGCCCACCGAGACGAACCGGAGCAGCTCCTTGTTTTGATGCTGATCGAGGTAACCCTCGATGTCCTGTTCGATCTGCGCTTGCTCGTCCATGACGTTCTAGAAGTAGCCTTCGCGCTTCTTGGTCTCCATCGAGCCTTCTTCGTCGAAGTCGATGAGCCGACCTTGTCGTTCGGAGTACTTGGTGAGCAGCATCTCGCGGATGATTTCCGGCAGGGTGCTGGCGTTCGAGCGCAGCGCGCCGGTCAGCGGATAGCAACCCAGGGTCCGGAAGCGCACCACTTCTTCACGGGGCGTTTCGCCGGGTTTGAGCGGCAGCCGCTCGTCGTCGACCATCAGCAAGGCGCCGTCGCGCTCGACCACCGGGCGGGGCGCGGCGAAGTAGAGCGGCACGATCGGAATGTTCTCACGATAGATGTAGAGCCAGATGTCGAGCTCGGTCCAGTTCGATAGCGGGAAGACCCGGATGCTCTCACCCTTGGTGATTTTACCGTTGTAGAGGTTCCAGAGCTCGGGGCGCTGGTTCTTCGGATCCCACTGACCGTAGCGATCGCGGAACGAGTAGATGCGCTCCTTCGCGCGCGAGCGTTCTTCGTCCCGGCGCGCGCCGCCGAACGCGGCGTCGTAGCCGCCCTTGTGCAGCGCCTGCAAGAGCGCCTGCGTCTTCATCACGGACGTGTACTTCTGGCTGCCGTGCTCGAAGGGGTTGATGCCCTGCGCCACGCCATCCCGATTCGTGTGCACGAGCAGCTCGAGGCCGTGCTCCTTGCAGAAGCTGTCGCGGAACTCGATCATCGCGCGAAACTTCCAGGTGGTGTCGATGTGCAGGAGCGGGAACGGCAGCTTGCCCGGATGAAATGCCTTGCGAGCGAGATGCACCATCACGCTCGAGTCCTTCCCGATGGAGTACAGCATCACCGGGTTGTCGAACTCGGCCGCCACTTCACGGATGATGTGAATGCTCTCGGCTTCGAGCTGTCGCAGATGGGAGAGCCGGTCAGGCTCAGTCCGCGGCTCGGCCGACACGTCGTAGGCCTGCATGGGAACCGGGCGTATCTAGCACTATTTGCGTCGGAAATAGTGCAAATCTATAAATCAGCGAATTTACTGATTTTCGTGCGTACGCGCGGGGGGTGCCGTGCGCACTTCGGGGCCAAAACCCGACAAGTCGAGACGCTTCAGCTCGACCTCTGCTTCGCGCGCGTCCGCGAGCCGCGTCAGGTATTCGGTTCGGGCGATGGCGCTGGCGCCGAGCGAGGCCAGGTGCTGCGTGAGAAACTGGACGTCGTACAGCTGGATACCGGCCCGGAACAGCGACAGGACGCTGACGATGAGCGCGACCTTGGACGCGTTCGAGACGCGGTGGAACATGCTCTCGGCGGCGAACAGCGCTCCGCGCTGGACCCCGTAGAGCCCGCCGGTGAGCTCGCCATCCGACCACACCTCGATGCTGTGCGCGTGGCCCAGGCGATGCAGCCGCGTGTACGCGTCCAGCATCTCGGGCAGGATCCAGGTGCCTTCCGGCCGTTCGGATCCGCAGGCGCGCATCACGCGTTCGAACGCGAGGTCGTAGCTGACCGAAAACTTCCCGCTCTTCAGCACGCGCCGCATGCTGCGCGACACGACGAGATCGCCCGGCTGCAGAATCGCGCGCGGGTCAGGGCTCCACCACAGCGGAGGAAGGCCTTCGTCGTGCCAGGGAAATATGCCCGCTTCGTAGGCGAACAAAAGCCGCTGCACGGAAAGATCGCCGCCGATCGCGACGAGACCCTCATCGTCCGCGAGCCGCGGGTCAGGAAACAGCAGCGGGCCCCCGGGCGCGATCAGCAAGGGGACCTGACGACGCCGCATGACGCGATCAGGTTAACACGCGGCTTTGACGCTCGCTCAGCTCGCAGAGCGCGGCGCAGAGCGCGGCACGCGGATGTCGTCTTTGGTGTTCGGCTGTCGGTCTTCGCCCGGAGAGACCACCGTCACCTCTTCATCCGTGCAGCGTAACCTGTAACGTTCGCCCCAGGGGTCGTCCATGCGCGCACTTTGACTGAGCCGCTTCTCGTGAACGAGCTGCGACAGCGTCGGGCATTCACTGCTGCCGTTGTCCCGGCGCCACTCCTGGGCGGCGGTTTGAATGCGGGAAGCATACTTTTCGGCTTCGTCCGTCTCGGCGGCAGCGAGCCGCGGTCGCACGACCAATAGACCCGTCAGCGCAACCAGCCCCGCCGCCACGGTAACGACGGTGAGCTCGAAACGCGTCACACCCCTCTGCTTGGAACGATTCATCGCTGACACGGGTCTCCAGATGAGCAAGACGTATGCCACGGCGCTACTCGGCGCAGGCGAGTGTATCTCCCTGAAATTACGCCAAACGCGCTAGCCCGGCCCTCTCGACCGGCGCGTCATTCTGACGACGCCGGCGCGTCCTACCTTGGATTCAATGACACCTTGTCATAAGGTGCGCGCCCCCCGTCGCGGGCTCCGGGGCGCGACCGAACCCCCAGCAGTACTAAGGAGATCACCCATATGTCTTCTCGAGAAGTCGTCATCGTCGATAGCGTGCGTACAGGGCTAGCGAAGTCGTTCCGAGGCAGCTTCAACCTGACTCGCCCCGACGACATGGCGGCGCACTGTATCCGCGCGCTCCTGGAGCGCACCAAGCTGGATCCCGCCCTGATCGAAGACTGCATCGTCGGCACCGGCTTCCCCGAAGGGCCGCAGGGGATGAATCTCGGACGCATCGTCGCGATTCGCGCGGGCCTGCCCGTCAGCGTCCCGGGCGTAACACTGAATCGTTTCTGTTCGTCGGGCTTGAACACGATCGCCGTGGCCGCGCAGCAGATCCTCGCCGGCGGCGCAGAGGTGATCGTCGCGGGTGGCACCGAGTCGATCACGATGCTGCAGAACGACGTGAACATGAAGAACCTGCCGAACCCGGCCGTGTTCAACGAGAAGCCCGGCATCTACTTCCCGATGGGACAGACGGCTGAAGTCGTCGCCAAGCGTTACAAGGTGTCGCGGCAGAGCCAGGACGAGATGGCGCTCGCAAGCCAGCAGCGCACGGCCAAGGCGCAGGAAGCGGGCCTGTTCAAGGACGAGATCGTGCCCATGAAGGCCACCTACGAGAAGGTGGACAAGGCCAGCGGGCAGACCAGCCAGGTGGAGGCGCTCGTCGACCGCGACGAGTGCAATCGGCCGGACACGACCCTGGAGGGTCTGGCCAAGTTGAAGCCGGTGTTCGATCCCGCAGAGGGCAGCGTCACCGCCGGTAACTCGTCGCAGATGTCGGATGGCGCTTCGATGACGCTCGTGATGAGCGCGGAGCGCGCCAAGCAGCTCGGCCTCAAGCCGATTGGCATTTACCGCCAGTTCGTGGTCGCGGGCTGTGAGCCCGACGAGATGGGCATCGGTCCGGTGTTCGCGATCCCGAAGCTCCTGAAGCTCACCGGCGTCAAGCAGGACGACATCGATCTGATCGAGCTCAACGAGGCGTTCGCGTCTCAGGCCGTGTACTGCCGTGACAAGCTCGGCCTCGACCCCGAGAAGCTCAACGTCAACGGCGGCTCGATCGCCATCGGTCATCCCTACGGCATGACGGGCTCGCGCCTCACCGGCCACCTGCTCCGCGAGCTCGCGCGCCGTAACAAGCGCTACGGCATCGTGTCGATGTGCATCGGCGGCGGCCAGGGCGCAGCGGGCCTGTTCGAAAGAGTGTAGCCGCGCTCAAAAACCGAACTCGTGGACGAAGGCCCGGTGCGCGAGGAGCTCCGGGCTTTCGTTTGTCAGCTGCTCGGGGCGGTAGCCGGTCGTGACGCGGGTCACGGTGACGGACCGCCCTTCGACTTTGAAGTCCGCGCGCCAGTCTTTCAGCGCCAGACGGTAACCTTGCGGCGTGCGGCGGATGCGCCGGTACGGGTGCGGCTGTGGGCCGAGCTCGAGCACGCGGCGGATCTCCGTGGCGAGATCGAGCTCGAACTCCTGCACGAGAAAGCCGAGCTGCCGCGCCGCGAGCTCCTCGAACGCGACGTCGTGAGGTGGATCCGGATCGGCGTTGTTTCCATCCGGACCGAGCCAGCCGCTGCGCGCACCGTGGGCAGAGTCCGCGTACGGCACGTACGGCTTGATGTCCAAAATTGGCGTGCCGTTCAGGATGTCGACATTGCGCACGTGCAGCGTGAGGCCGTCGATACGCTCGAGCTCGACGAGGCTCAGGCCGATCGGATTCGGGCGATGCGGTGCGCGCGTGGAGAACACGCCGCGCTTGCGCGTGCTGCGGGGCGGGAGCACCTTCGGCCGCCAGATCTCGTTCTGATGAAACCAGAACAGCAGCCAGATGTGGCTGAAGCCCCCCAGGTCTTCGAGCGCGTGCTCGAAGTTTTCGTTCGGCAGCAGTATGATCTGACCGCGTACGCCGAGGCCCGCCGCGGGCTGGCGGGGCGCTTCGCGCTTTTCGAGGAACGGCGTGTGCACGACGCCGATCGGCCGCAGGCTGAACGATTCGACCATCGCGCCGTCTTCGTGCGTGCGGCGCCGGGATGCAAACGACTCAGCGAAGCAGCGACAGCAAGCCCCCGGAGAGGCCCCACGCTCGCCAGCGCGCGCGCTGCGAGGGCGGAGGCTGGGTCGTCAAGGCGTCGAGCGGTTCGGGCTCTTCGCTGGGCCGCGGCGCGATCAAGCTCGGTTCGTCCTCCTCCTCCTCCTCGGGTTCGGCGGCGACGAGCGGACGGTCCATCGTCTCCGTGTTGGCGACCGTATATGGAACGCTGAGCTGCCGGGGACCCGCGGCGACGCTAGGATGAATCGAGTTCGGTCGCGGCCTTCCGCCTGTACCCAGGTCAGGCCACGAGGCGGAGAGCGTCGTCCCCGTCACGTCGTCTTCGATTCCTTGTGAGAGCAACCAGCGCGCGAGCGCATCGCCGACTTCCAGCATCGAGCTCCAGCGCGCGCCCGGGTCCTGGCGCAGGCCCCGCTCGATCACCGAGCGCAGGACGGGATCGTCGATCCGGTCGGCGGCCAGCTCCCCGGAGCTCGCGTCGTGAAAGGGGCGGCGCTGTGTGATGGTTTCGTACAGCACCACGCAGAACGCCCAGACGTCGACGCGCCCGTCGAGCGTCGCGGTGCCGCGCGCTTGTTCGGGCGCGGCGTACTCCGGAGTCGCCGCGATGCGGCGCTTACTGGTGATGCGGTCGCCACCGGGCGACATCGCGATCCCGAAATCGAGCAACTTGGGCTGCACCCGTCGCTCGTCGCCGAGGGATAGAAAAATGTTCTCCGGCTTCAAGTCGCGATGGATCACGGAGCGCTCGTGGGCGGCGAGCAGCGCGTGAGCGATGGGCAGCAGTAGTCGCACCGCCTGAATGGCCGGTACAGAGCCCTGCCGGTCGATGAGCTCGGCCAGCGTCTCGCCGTGAAGCAGCTCCATGACGATGTAGGGTTCCTGAGCTGCCGTACGGCCGAAATCGAGCACTCGGGCCACCGCGGGATGGGAGAGACTCGCTGCCGACCTGGCTTCACGGAGCAGGCGCGCAGCAGAGTTGCTCGAGGCGCGGTCAGTACGGATGACTTTCACTGCGACTTCGATGTCGAGCGGATGGTGGCGCGCGACCCAGACTTCGCCCATGCCACCGCGGCCGCGCAGCCGGAGCAGCTCGAGTTTCTCGTTGAGCCAGGTGCCGGGCGCGTACTTGATCCCTTCGCTGGAGAGGGAACGAATGTCCGATGCGGCGGCTAGTTTCGGCGTCGAAGGTTTGGCGGCGTTCATGGAGGCTGACGAGGCCTAGAGCAAGCCGCGTGCCTCGCGGATGGCGCCCCGTGAGCCGCATGAAATCCGCATGTTTAGCGGAATGGTCTGGGCTCCGACGGGCCGCAGGCTCGGCGAAAATCTCAGCTTGATACAGGCGTCGTTTTGCTCGTTTCGAGACGCATCTCGAATTGGATCACGTGAGCGCGGGCGACGTTTCCCACGTTTGCACACGCTGTAGGACAAGCGGCGTCGCGGGTGATGGCTCGGACGCACGAGCGCACGTTGGTCGTGCGCGCACACGACGCACACGAGAAGCGTGTCGCACCTTTCCGGACTAGAAACATCGCAATCGGTGTTGAGGTGACTGGGCGTTCCGACATTTCGTGACTAAGCTCAGCAATGTTTGCCGCGGAGTCGCGTAAGTTCGTTGAAATCACGTAAGCTACCTTCCGTTCCCCATCCCCCAACGTAACTCTCGCAAAGGAGCCGTCGTGGCACAGCAGATGCTCGATGAGCTGCCCTCCAGCGAATCGCAAACTACGACACCACACGATGCGTCAGCGCCCGTGCCGCGCGTGCGCGTGCATGGCTCTGCGCGCGACATACGTCGCTGCATGGGAATCTACCAGCTCGACGATCGCATCGGTGGCGGCGGGATGGCGGACGTGTACGCGGCCTGGGCCCCGATGCCGGAACCGGGCCGACGCGTCGCGCTGAAACGCATGCGACCAGAGCTCGGAAACAACACTCACTACAAGGTGATGTTCTGCGACGAGGCTCGCATCGGAGCGCTCCTCTCCGAGCATCCCAACATCGTGCAGCTGATCGACTTCGACGTGTTCCAGCGCGAACCGTTCATGGTGTTCGAGTACATCGACGGCTTGTCGGTGAGCCGCTTGATGCGGCTGAGCTGGGTGCGCAAGCGGACCATGCCGCTGCCGGCGGCGCTGTTCGTCGCCCACCAGATCCTGGTCGCGCTCGACGCGGCGCACAACGCGACCGACGAAAACGAGCACGCGCTCGGCATCGTCCATCGCGACGTCTCTCCGGAGAACATCCTGGTGTCGCGCACGGGCCAGGTGAAGCTCACGGACTTCGGTATCGTGCGCACGCGGGGCGTGTCGCGCAGCACGAACCCGGGCGGGCTGAAGGGCAAGCTCGGCTACATGTCGCCGGAGCAGATCGCCGGTGGCGAGGTGGACGCGCGCAGCGACCTGTTCTCGCTGGGCGTGGTGCTCGCGGAGATGCTCACGCACGCGCCGCTATTTCGCGGGCTCGACGAGCTCGAGCTGCTCACGCGCATGTACCAGGTCGACGTGGCCGTGCTCGAGACCGGCGCGCTGAGCGACGAATTGCGCGCGCTGCTCGGCAGGGCGTTGAACCCGCGCGCGTCGCAGCGCTTCCAGACCGCCCGGGAATTCCAGCTGGCGATCGAAGAGATCGCGCTGTCCTCCGGCTTCGAGCTCGACGAGCGGCTGCTCCAGGATTGGTTCTCGGATCTGGACGTGTTGCCGCGGCACAGCGGCACCTTCCGTGTCGCGTCGCTCCGCCGCGCTGAGCGCGATCCACGGCTGCTCGACCGCATAAGGCGAGTGCGTGAAGCGCTCATGAGCGGTGGCGAGGCGCCCATCACGCTGACGACCGAGATGCGCACCGAGTCGCGTCGTGCGCTCGCCAGCGCGCTCGCTGCGCACGACAACGAACATCCGTTCGATCCCGCGCCGCGCGTACGGTCGCGTTCGTCCGTGCCTCCTCAGGCACAGGCGCAGCCGCCGGCGGCAGAGACGCCTGAAATCGTCCCGCGACCGTCCGCCCTGAGCTTCGGTAGACCGCCCGAACACGACGCGCTCTGGTCGCGGCCGCTACGTCGCGCAGAGCTCGCCAATGTCCTTTGTTTGCTGACGCAGCGCCGGCAGACTGGCCTCTTGCGCGCGTGGGACGGTGCACGCGAGAAGCGCCTCTACTTCGCCGATGGCACGCTGGTATTCATCTCCTCCACCGACGAAACGGAGCTCTTGGGCCGGCTCTTGCTGCAGGCGGGCCTGGTTCGTAAGACGGAGCTGGAGCGCGCGCTGTCGAACGCGAACGCCCGCGGCTGCCGCGTGGGCGAAGCGCTCGTCGCGCAGCGAACGTTGCGGCCTCACGTCGTGTTGCGAGCGTTGATCGCGCAGCACGAGGCGCGCTTCCTCGAGATCGGCAACTGGCGCGAAGGCATGCTGGCGTTTTTCAGCGGTGAGAAACCCGGCCTGGAGGCGGTGCGTGTGCAGTCCGCGCCGCTCGAGCTCACGTTCCGCCTCGTGCGGCAGGCGTACTCGGTCAGCGAGCTGAGAAAGCTGCTCGGGGCGATCTCCGAACAGCGCATCCAGCGCGCTCCGTTCGTGGAGAGCGCCGACGAGCGCTTCCCGTTCACCGAAGCCGAGCGGCGTGTCCTCTCCGGCATCGAGTGCGTGGCCTCTCTGAACTCGCTGGTCGCGGGTCTCGCGGCGTCCGCAGATGTCACGCCCGGTGACGTCTACCGCGCCGTCTTCTTGGGCCTGTCGTGTGGCGCGCTGAGAACGTCGGGCCAGTTCGGCGTCCGATTGCCGGCGAGCTGAAGTTTTGCGCGCAGCGCACCGGAGCCCCGTGAGACATACGGCGCCCTTCGATTCAGGCCTGTTCCTTTGAGCGCGCGAGTTCCACGAAGAGCGCTGTGACGCCGCGCACGAGCCTCAAGCTTCTCTTGCTTTTCCCCTAGGCCGCACGTAACTTCGCGCGGGTCCTGCGCCCAAAATGTCGAGTTTTTGTCACGGCGGGCGCTTTTCGACACTCACGTGCTAGGCGGAGTAGAGAGTCGTGAAAACTGCGGGAACTGGCGTGCGAGGGGAGCTTTTGAAGGGACGAGCGGCGCTCGGACGCGGTGCGCGTGGAGCGGCGCTGCTACTAGCTTGCTGCGCCAGCCTCGGCTGCCAGATGCGGGAAATCGGCCTGATTCAGGTCGGCAAGTTCCCGCGTCCCATGATCTTCCACGACACGCTGCAGTGGACGAGCCAGGGCAGTGAGCACTTCAACACGATTCACGACTATCACGTCGCGCGGGATTCGGCTTACGCCGGTATCGGCCAGCTCGAGGGCCTGTATCGCCTCGTTCCCGACGATGACAACGCGCTCTTCATGCTCACGCGCGGCTGGACGTCCGTTGCGTTCGGGTTCATCGACGATGACCGCGAGATCGCCATGGAGGCCAAGGACGACACGCTCGTCGAGTACCACGCACGGCGTGGCCGCGCAGCGTGCAAGCGCGCGCGTTTCTACGGCGAGATCTTGATCTCGAAGCGCGCTGACGGATTCGACAAGGCGCAGCGCAACGCCAACACGCTCGACGCTTGGCTGGCGGAGAACTTCGAGAGCAAAGATGACGCCCCGGAGCTCCTCTGGCTCGGAGCGTCCATCGTCGGGCAGGTGGCGTTCGATCGCGACAACCCGGCCACCGTGGCAGAGCTGTGGGTGGGCGTTCAGATCCTCAAGCACGTGATCAAGCTCGACGAAACCGTGGAGAACGCGCTCGCACACTCCGCGCTCGGCTCGTATCACGCGCGCACCGCCATGGCGGAGCTGGGCGAATCCAAGGCTCACTTCGAGCGAGCGCTGAAGCTGCAGGGCGGACGGATGTTGCTCACGAACGTGAGCATGGCGCAGACGTACATGTGCATGAAGGGCGAGAAGGCCAAGTACATGGCCACGCTCGAAGCGGTCGTGAACGCCAGCGATCCGAGCCCCGAACAGCGGATCTCGAACGCCGTGGCCAAGCGCAAAGCGCGCCGTTACCTGAACAATCCCATCTTCCAGGAAGAGTGCGCGTTCAACCTGTGAGCGGCGGGCATCGTGATCGATAGCTAACCGCGCACACATTGCCGCGCTGCCCCTACGGGTGGTGCGGCGTGCCTCACCGGTGGCTGCGCCGGCGGAACCCGCCGAGCACGAGATTCAGCGCTACCGTGAGCACGATACTGATGAGCAGGGATGGCCAGAGCGCGAGCTCGAAGCCGAAAGCGCGCCCAAACAGAGCAAAAACGGCGAACACTGCCACCATGATGATGAGTGTTCCTGCTAATCCACGCATTGCTACCTCCGCGAGGGATGATGCAGAGCGCGTGCCAGCTCGCTATTCAGTGTGAGTGTACGTTCATCGCCGTGACGCGGCGCTGAGACGGCAGGCGAGGCTCTCGAGTGACGAGCGTCGTCCAAGCTACGGACAGGACGTCGGACAATTCGTGCTGCATTCGCTGACGTGAAGCGCGAGTGCCACGCCGGCTCCTTGCACGCCGCCGCTCTCTTCGATCACCTGCGCGCAGGGAGCGGCGCAAGCGATGCCGCGACATTCGACTTCGAGCGCGCACTGCAGGATCGCTTTACACTGATCGTTGTTATGGCAATCGAGTAGCTCCGGCGCGCAGTCTTTGCACACGCAGCCGTGCATCTCTTCGCAATATCCGGCGAACGTCGTCTTCGACTTTTCACGGCAGAGGGCGGGGTCGTTCGGGGATGAGCCGGGCGGCGGCGTCGCGGGGATCTCCTCCTGGCTCGTGCCCGCGATCGATCGAATGATGGCGGAGAGGAACGGCCCGTCTTCCCAGAGCTGGGCAGCGAGCGTGCCGTACTGCGTCAGCCCGCCCGGCGTCATCTTGTTGATGTAGCCCGTGTCCGCGATGGCCGGTCCCGGGGCCTTTCGGTAAATGGTATTCTTCGCGACGACGAGGTCGAGGCTCGGGATCACGTAGATGGCTTGCCCGTCCTTGCCGGAGGCCCAGTACAGGTCTTTCGGCAGCTTGGAGTCTCCCTGCGCCAGCCACCATTGATAGGCGTAGCCGTCGTAGTGCTGCGCGCGCGTCGTCGTTGATTCCTTCACCCAGGCCTTGGGCACGACGCGTTTGCCGTCCCACTCGCCGCCGCGCAAAAACAACAGCCCGAACTTCGCGAACTGACGGATGGGCGCGTCCATGCAGCAAAATGCGATCGTCTGGTCCTTGCCGTCGACCCACCACTCTACGGGGTTCATGCCGATCGGCTCGAAGATCTTCTTGGCCGCGTAGTCCGTCGTGCTCTTGCCGGTCTTGCGTTCGATGATGCCGGAGAGCAGCAGCGTATCGCCCCCGGAATAGTACCACTGCGTGTCGTACGGCACCTTGACGTTCACCTTGTCGAGCACGTACTTGAGCGTGTCGTCCGTGCCGCCGATGGCGATCACGTCGGAGTTGGTGATGTCCGCGTAGTCCTCGATGAAGTCGAGGCCCGATTGCATCTGCAGCAGCGAGTGCAGCGGGATGCGTCCCTTCTCCGTGTTCGCCCACTCCGGATAGTACTCCTCGAGCGTGTCGTCGATGCCGCCCACGAGCCCCTCTTCGATGGCGATGCCGAGCGACGCGCTCGTGAAGCTCTTCGCCATCGACCAGCTGTTGGCGAACGAGCTCGCGTCGTAGCCGTCTGCGTACCACTCCGCGACGATCGCTCCGCCACGCACGACCACCACGCCCTGGGTGTTCTGGGCAGGACGCATGGCGTAGGCGCGCGCGTTCTCGAGCTGAGCCGGATCCATGTCCATTTCTTGCGGCGTAACCACCGTCCATTCCCGAGTGGGCCACGGCGCTTGCTGCCCGATCGCGAGCGGGTCGCCCGCGCGCTCCCCTTCCGCGTCCGAGCTGCTGCAAGCCGCCGTCGTCAATGCGAGCAGCAGAGGAAGCCCGAGCGCGCCCATTCGACAGCCGTTCCAGGAAATGTGAGAATCACTCATCTTTCGAAAATATGAGGAATGCTCACATTTGTCAACGAGCAAGCTAGCGAAGCTAACTCAGCGAAAAGAATCGCAGACGGTGCCCCGGATCGCAGCTGGTGCGGACCAGGCGCTGCCCCGGCGCGTTCCGAAGCAGGCGCGGAGCCGCGCGCGCGTGGACGCCATTCTCGCTGCAGCGCGGCGGCTGATCGGGGAGGGCGGTGAGGTGACGATGAGCGAAATCGCGGACGCGGCGGACGTCCCGATCGCGTCGCTCTATCAGTACTTCCCGGACAAGACCGCGGTGCTGCGCACGCTCATGCTCCGACTCCACGAGCGCCTGCGCTCCCGCATGCAGAGCGCGCTCCAGCTCGTCACCAGCGCCGAGCAGATTCCGGCGTTTGCCGACGCCATGATCGACGGCCTGCTCCTCGAATTCGGCGCGGCACGGCCGCATCTCAACATCTGGGCCGCGGCACAGGGGAGTGAAGTGCTGCGCGAGCTCGACATCAAAGACGCGCTCGAGCTCACGGAGCTCGTGATAGCCCGCTTTCAGGAGATCGCACCCAGCGTGGACCCCGAACGCATCCGCGACATCTGCGTGTTCAGCGTGGCGATTGCGGGCCCGGTGGCGCGGCAGTCGTTTCTGATGCCCCGGGAAGACGGGCAGCGCATGTTGCGTGAGCTCAAGACGCTGATTCGCCTGCGAACGGCGACGCTTTAGGGCGCAGTTGGCGTTTTCGCTATGCCGTGATTCGTGACAAGCTTGCCATCTGAGAGGAGGTGGCGGCCGTGACGACCACACGCATCGGGCTCATTTCGGATGTTCACGGCAACGAGATAGCGCTCGAAGCCGTGCTCGAGAAGTTGCGCGACGTGCGCGTCGACCGGATCGTCTGCCTGGGCGACGTAGCCGCGCTCGGCCCCAGGCCGGTCGCGGTGCTTCAGCAGCTCGAGGACATTGGCTGTGAGTGCCTCCTGGGCAATCACGACGAGTTCATGATCCAGCCGGAGCTCGTGCTCGGCTACGCGAAGGTCCCGCTGATCGCCGCTGCTGTCGAGTGGTGCCACGCTCAACTGACGACGCGTGAGCTCGACTTCATCAGGACGTTCAAGCGCACGCTCGAGTTGCCGCTCGACTCCGTGAATCGACTCGCGCTCTTCCACGGTACGCCCGAGTCCAACACCACCGATCTGCTCGCGACCACGCCGCGCGACGTGGTGGACGAAATGATCCGCGAGCACGAGGCGCAGGTCATGGCGGGCGGGCACACGCACATTCAGATGCTCAGACAGCACCGCGGCATGCTGATCGTGAACCCGGGCAGCGTGGGCATGCCGTTCAAGGAGTACGTCGGCGGTGGCCCTCCCGAGATCCTTTGCCAGGCGGAGTTCGCGGTGGTGGAATCGAACAACGGGTCGATCACCGTCGAGTTGTACCGGCTGCCGCTGGATCGCCGCTCACTGAGGAGCGCAGCGCTTTCCGTCGATTTTCCCATGAGCACGCCACTCGCTCAGCACTACGCCTGACCGCTGGCCCGCTCCATCGCTGCAGCGCGCCGGTGCTGCGCCCGCTCACTCCCGCGATTCTTGGCGCAACGCCGTGGAATCACTCGGCACGCCCGGCAGGACTCGAACCTGCGACCGGTGGATTAGAAATCCACTGCTCTATCCAGTTGAGCTACGGGCGCAATCGCTATAACGGCGCGAAACTTACACGGAAGTCTGCGTCAGGCAAGACGGGCCGCGGCAAGCCGTGCTCGACCGCCGCAGGGAGCGAGAATATGCTCGCGCCATGATGCGGGGCGTTTGGTTCGGGCTGCTCTTGGGGTGTGGAGTCGTAGCGCTTGGCGCTTGTGGTGGCGGTACGCCATCCACGTCGGAAGTGCCCGAGGATCCGGCGATGGAGGAGACGCCGCCGCCCGCGCCGGAGCCGGCGAGCGAGTCGACGCCTGCTGACGGAGAGGCGACGGCAGAGAGCGGCGAGGGCGAAGGGAAGCCCAAAGCGGGCGCGGGGGCGGAACCCGAATTCAAAGAGGGCATGAGCGTCGAGGAAGCGATCGCCGCGGTGCCGCGCGACGCGCAGCGCATGAACCTGGACGGCGACACGCTCGGAAAGCCGCTCATGGACCAGAAGCTGTACGAGCCGTGCAAGCTCGGACAGAATCAGAAGTTCAAGGTGCGCGTGGCGATCTGGAACGGCAAGGCCGTGGGGCTAGATGTCACGACGCAGCCGAACAACCCGAAGGCGAAGGAGTGTATCGCCACGCAGATTCGCAGCGTGACGTGGCGCGACAAGGTGCTGTCGCTGAACACCGTCGAATTCTCGATGTAGAGCGCGGAAACTAACTCGCGCAATCAAAAGGGTCGAAGCCCATTGGCGCTCGCTCGCGGACCTGTTCCGACGTCTTGCCGAAGCGCCGTTCCTTCTGCGAGTACTCCTCGATGCAAGAGACCAGGGTCTGCGGCCGAAAGTCGGGCCACATGATCGGCAAGAACACCAGCTCGGCGTAGGCTGACTCGAAGAGCAAGAAGTCGCTTACACGCGTTTCGCCGCCCGTGCGGATCAAGAGGTCAACGTCGGGTAATGAGCCCGTGCTCATCTCGTGATGAAAGAAGTTCTCGTCGATCTCCTCGGGGAGGACGAGCCCGGCGCGTGCGCGGACGGCTAGGGAGCGTGCCGCTTCGACGATTTCGTGCCGGCCGCCGTACGAGAGGGCCAGGCTCAAGGTCATGCGATCGCCGTCGGCGGTGTAGCGGACCAGATCTTCGACCGCGTGCCGCGTCGAGGTCGGCAGGTCGTCGAGTGTGCCGATCACGTTGACGCGAATGCCCTGCTGGCGAAGCTCCGCGCGCTCCTGGCGAGCAAAGTCGACCAAGAGTCGCATCAAGGCTTCAATCTCGATGGTGGGTCGCTGCCAGTTAGCGACGCTGAAGGCGTACAACGTCAAATATTTCACGCCTATGCGGGTGGCGGTTTCCACCGCGTCGCGCACCGCGCGGGCGCCTTCGGCGTGACCTTCGACGCGCTCGAGGCCGCGCGCTTTGGCCCAACGCCCATTGCCGTCCATGATGATGGCAACGTGGCGGGGGACGCGCAGCTGCTTCGACGCGTCGCCGTTGCCGTTGCCGTTGCCGTTGCCGTTGCCGTTGCCGTTGGGATGGCCGTTGCCGTTCAAACCCGCGTGCCCGTTATGACCGTTGCCGTTTTTCATGAGGACGCTCGAATGGCCTTCTTAGGTCGCCCGAGACAACCACGCTTTTCGGGCCTGAATTGTGGAGCTTTCAAGGAGACTGTGCCGTTGCCAGGCTTGTCTTCAAGCTGGCGCGTCCGGCCCGAGGGTGACCGAAACTGGAATACTCCCGTAATGTTACCGATTCGTCGCCGAGCCGGGGCTGGGGGTAGCCGAATCCAGCTCGATCGCCTGTGGAAGCGGGCCGGGTGGCCCTCCACGCGCTGGGGGGAACCACAACCAGAATTCCACGTCGGGGGGGCCAGGTTGCATCAACTCCACGCGCCCTCCATGCGCCTCGGCGACTGCGCGGACGATGGCGAGGCCCAGCCCGGAGCCACCCTTGTTGGGACGGGTGGTGACGAAGCGGCGAAAGAGACGCTGCCGTACGTGCTTGGAGAGCGTGCCGCGGCTCTGCACGCTGAGCACGATGCCGCCCTTGTAGCGCGACACGTTCAAGCGCACGAGCGAGCCGGGCTCGGAGTGCACGAGCGCGTTGTCGAGCAGGTTGTTGATGGCGCGTGTGATCCAGGTCGGATCCCCGCGCACGCGCGCGTCACCTTCGGTGTGGATACGGATGCGAGCGCGCCGTTCGTGCTGAGCGTCGATGCTTAGGCGCGAAAGCTTCGCCAGGTCGACGGGCTCGAAGGCCTCCGCGCCGCGCGCTTCGATGCGTGCCAGGCTGAGCAGGTCGCTGAGCAGACGCTCGATGCGTTCGGTCGCTTCACGGATGCGCGCCACGAAGCGGCGCGCCTGCTCGGGTTCTTCGAGCGCGCTCTCTTCGAGCACTTCGGCGCTGGCGCGAATCGCGGCGACCGGATTCTTGAGCTCGTGTGACAAGTCCGCGGCGAAGGTCTCGACGAACGGCCGGCCTTCGAGCTGGCGTCGCATGGAGTCGATGGAACGCACTAGCCGCGTCACTTCTCGGCCCGAGCCGAGCTGCGGCACGGGGAGTCGTTCGCCCGTGCTGAGCCGCTCGCTGAACTCGCTGAGGCGCTCGATGGGTGCGGCGATGGCGCGGCCGATCCAGGCGGCGGCGAGCGCGGCAGCGGCGCCCAGCACGAGGCTGATCACGAGCACCGTGGGCGCGAAATCCTCGAGCATGGCGCGCATCACGACTGTCGGCTTCACGACGCGGATGGCGCCCACGAGGTTGCCCTGTACGCGGAGCGGCGCGTCGACGGTGACGCTGCCGGGTGTACCCTGAGCGCTGGGCTGCCCGCGCGGAAACAGCACGCGGCCCTCGGGGTCGAGGAGCTCCAGGCGCAAGTCGGCGCCCCGCTTGCGTTCCTGTTCCAGGCGAAAGGCGATTTCTCGGACGCTCATGCGCGTGCGATCCATCTCGCCTTCCATGATCCCGGCGATGGCGCGCGCTTCGTCCTGCGCGGCCTGTTGCGCGAGCATCGACGCCCGCGCTTCCACACGGTCGATGACCATGATGCCGAGGCCGAAGGCGAACGCGCCCACGATCACGGCGAGCGCCAGGAAGACTTGCATGCGGATCGAGAGTCCGCGCGTGCGTGCCTGGAGCAGGCGCGACACGACGAAGGCCACGAACAGGATCAGGCCGATCGCCGCGGCCGCTACCACCACCAGACGCATCAGCTCGCAATGCGTGCGCGTGCGCGAGGCACGACGTGGACGGTCACGGTCTCTCTTCCGGTGGGTGCTCGGCGTCCGTGACCCGGTAGCCGACGCCGCGCACGGTTTCGATCAGGCCGGGGTTGCCGCCGGCGTCGGCGACCTTGCGCCGCAGTGATTTGACATGCGAGTCGATGGTGCGATCGCTGATCGCGAAACCGTCTCCCCACACGCGATCGATCAGCTGGGCCCGCGTGTAGACACGGCCGGGGCTCTCGAGCAGCGTCGAGAGCAGGTCGAATTCGACGCGCGTGAGCTCGAGCGGCTGCCCGCTGACCTGGGCGCGCCGCGTGTCCGTATCGACGGAGAGCGCGATGTCCGTGCTGAGCGCGCGGCCGGCTTGAGGAGCAGGCTGGACACGGCGCAATACGGCGCGCACGCGCGCCACCACCTCACGCGGTGAGAAGGGTTTCACCACGTAGTCGTCGGCGCCGGTCTCCAGCGCTGCGACGCGGTCCGCCTCGCTGTCGCGGCTGCTGAGCACGATGATCGGGATGGTGTGGCCGCTGTTACGCAGGCGGCCGATCAGATCGAACCCGCTGCCATCCGGCAGCATGAGATCGAGCACGATCAAACAAGCATCTTTGGCCTCGCGCTCCGCGCCCATGCAGGTATCCGCGATCGAGACGGCGAAGCCGTCCCTGCGCAGCGCATACGCGACTGACTCGGCGATGGCTGGCTCGTCTTCGACGACTAGAACGTGCTGTTGCATCGCGAATTGCCGGACCGAGCACCAAAGCGACCGAAAAGAGCGTACGATCCGTTACCACGTTCATGAAAACGCTGCTCCTCATGCGACACGCGAAGTCGAGCTGGGCGGCCCCCGGGCTTGCCGATCACGACCGACCGCTCAACGAGCGCGGCGAAACGGCCAGCTTCCGCATGGGACGGCTGCTGGTGGAGCGAAACCTGCGTCCCGACGTGCTCTTGCATTCGACGGCCCTGCGCGCCGTGCAGACGGCCCATCGGGTCGCGAAAGCCGCCGGGCTGACGGTCTCACTGGAGGCCTGGCGTGAGCTGTACCTGGCGCCGCCGCACACTTATATCGAGCTTGCACAGGACCTTCCGAGCGACGTCGAGTGCGCGCTGTTGATCGGCCATAATCCGGGCCTGGAGGAGCTGGTTTCGAGCTTGTCGGGGCTCGAGCAGCACGTTCCCACTGCGGCGCTGGCCGAAGTCCGGTTGAGCGTCGCGACCTGGTCCGACCTGACCCTTTCGCCCCGGCCGAAGGCCGTTCGACTGTTCCGCCCCAAAGAGCTCGATTGATGGGGTATTTGGAGTTACTCTCCCGAAATTGCGGCTGATGCAGGCCGCCCCGCGGCGCGTGCTGGCGCTCCTCGGGCTACAGCGGTAATGAGCCCCCAATATGTCGCGTAAAACCCGGCTTCCTCCCAAGAAGGACGTCGCGCTGGCTCTGCTCGAGAGCTCGACTTTGTTCATGCATCTCGATCCGCGCCACGACGAGGTGAAAGTGCCGCCGTGGTTCAAGCGGCAGCCGCAGCTGGTGCTCCAGGTGGGCTTGAACATGCCGGTGCCCATCCCCGACCTGAACGTCGACGATGACGGCGTGTCGTGTACGTTGAGCTTCAACCGCACGCCGTTCTTTTGTTACGTGCCCTGGGCGGCGATCTACGCGTTGGTCGGTGAGGATCACCGCGGCATGGTCTGGCCGGACGACGTGCCGGCGGAGGTGACGGCGCAGGTGCAACCGCAAGCGGAGGCCAAGCCGCGGCCGCAGCTGCGCGCGCTCTCGTCGAGCGAAGCGCGCACGGAGCCGGCTCCGCCAGAGCCGCCGACAGAGGGCAAGGTACAGCCAGAGGCGCGCCTGGAGGCTGCCCGCGCTCAGAAGAAGCAGCAGCAGAAAAAGAAGGCGACCAAGCCGCGCGCGGCGGCATCGCCCAAGCGCGAGTCGCCCCGTGCGGCGCGCCCGGTGCTCGCTCCAGTCGAAAACCCGCGGCCCAAGCCCGAGCCGCTCTCGGACGCGGGGGACGGCGCGAAGAAGAAGCGCGAGCTGCCTCCCTACCTGCGCGTCGTCAAATAGCCTAGCGCGCTGCGTCGCTGGCGGCATCGGGGCGGCTGGCGTCGCGGGCCGCCGCGTCGCTGCGCGCATCCGTGGTGCCATCCGTTACCGGCGCGTCCGTGAAGACGGCGTCGTCGGCGGCGTCTTCGTGTTCCCTGGCGTCCGCCGTGCTCGCATCCGTCGGATTGCCGCTGTCGAACGCACCGCCCGCATCCAGCGGGGCGCTGGCGTCGGGAATGGTCGTGTCAGGGCGCACGCACGTCCAGACTCCGCCGGATTGCGTGCACGCGTATCCGGGGGCACAGCCGTTCGCTTCGAAATAGCAGCTACCCGGACGACACACTTGGTCGCGCGCGCACGTGTAGTTGAAGGGGCAATCGCTCGGCTTTGCGCACCGTTCGGGCTCCGTGATCACACAGCGCGCAGTGCTGAACTCGTCCCAGTCGCAGCGTGCACCGCGGGGGCAGTCCGAATCGTCTACGCAGGCGTCGCCCTCCGGGTAGACGGGGCAGCCCATGAGGCCGCCGAAGCTCACGAACCATGTTGCCGACCACAAAAGTGCACGCTTCATCGTTTGCCTCCGCCGCGTACTCTAGCGTCCGCCGACTGACGAAAGTTGCAGGCCTCGAGGGTAGCAAGCGGCATGCCCCAGACAAGCGGGCGGCCGGGGGGCACTTTCACAAAAGGGGTGCGGCCTGCGGCGTTTTGCGTGAAAGCGGGTTCACGCGCAGGTGTAGCCAAATCGTGCAAGACTCTCGAAGCGTGCCCGAGCGGGCGGCCGAGTGCTAAGTCTCTATCGCCTTTCCCGAGTAACCGCCGATGGACGTCCGCTGCGACCGGTGTGGAACCGAATACGAGTTCGATGACGCGCTGATCTCGGAGCGCGGCACGACGGTCAAGTGCACCAACTGTAGCTACCAGTTCAGGATTTTTCCGCCGAGTAGCGTGGCGCGCGAGCCGGAGCGCTGGGTGGTCCGCACTCAGCATGGGCGCGAGCTCGTCTTCACGTCGCTGCGCGACCTGCAGAAGGGCATTGCGCAGCGCCAGGTGGGGCCGTCGGACCTGCTGTCGCGTGGCAACCAGCCCGCGCGTCCGCTCGCGGCCATCGCCGAGCTCGAGCCATTCTTTCGCGCATCCGATCAACCGCCGGAGCCGCCGCACAAGCAGCCGCGGACGATCCACGGCGTAGCGCCGCCCGCTGGCGCTCCCGCGCCCAGTCAGCCGGAACTATCCGAAGTTACACGGCAGGTGTTTCAACCGGAGCCTGCAACGGCGCGGGCCGTCCACCAATACCTCCCGTTTGCCGAAACGACGCCCGTACCGGCCGTGCCGCCGCGCGTGCATACCGTTGCGGCGTCGCCAGCGCCGGCACCCGGCCCATCCGCGCCCCATCGTTCCCCTGAGCCGGGACCGCTTCCCGTCGAACGCTCTCGGACGCCGGCGCCGGGGCCGCTGCCGGTCGAACGCTTTCAATCCCCTGAGCCGGGGCCGCTGCCACGACAGCCCGTGCAGCCGCCGTCGAGCGGGTATCCCAGTTCGGGCGCGCACGCCATGCCGGCGCACCCCACCGCCACGCCGGTGGCCCCGCCGGCGCGTCATCTCGAGGAACCCTTTCAGGGTTATCAGGATCTCCAGGCCGAGCTCGAGCTCGAGGATCGTTTGCGCGCCCGGCGCGCGCGTTCGCGCTGGATCTTCGCCGTCCTGGGCACAGCCGCGCTGCTGTTGTTTGCGGCGACCTTCGGTCGTTCTTTCGTCGAACGGCGCATGGCAGCGGCGCCGGCAGCCGCTCCTGTTGCCAAGCAGGATCTGCGGGTCGTGAACATGCTGCAAAAGGGTGAGCAGCATCTGGCTGCCGGAGATTTCGAAGCAGCCAAAGAGGAGTTCGACAAAGCTAGCGCGCTCGCGGAACACGATCCCGGCGTGCTCCTGGCACGCGCGCGCCTGGAGACGACGCGCGCCGACCTGCAGTGGCTGAAACTCAAGCTTCTAACCGGCAACGGTGACGGGAGCAAAGCCGTCAAGAGCGAGCTGGCTCGTCGCGTGGCGCGCGCCCGCGACGCCGCGCAGCGAGCGGAACGCGCTCTGCCCAAAGATCGTGCAGCGCAGGCGCTCAGCGTCGATGCGCTGCGGCTCTCCGACGAGCTCGACGCGGCCCGTGCGCGCGCGGCGCTGCTGTCAGGGGACGGTGTTCAGCCGCACGACGCCGTCGCCCTGGCGCTGCTCGACCTCGCGCAGCCGGGGCCGCCAAGCAGCGACAGCGTGACGCAC
The DNA here is from genome assembly GCA_036520475.1 of Polyangiaceae bacterium. GTDB lineage: Bacteria > Myxococcota_A > Polyangia > Polyangiales > Polyangiaceae > DATDJP01. The sequence goes on from DATDJP010000277.1 coordinate 141,829, forward strand.
TTGAGAAGCGCCGCGACGACGGAGAGCGAGGCCCTGCGGGCGCGCACGGCTCTGGTCTATGCGCTCGCGAGCTCGGGCCAAGGCGCGTCGGCGGCGAGTGAGCTCGAGCAGCTGCTCAAGGACTTCGAGCGGCATCCGCTCACGGCGGAGCTCGAGGCGTTCGTGCAGCAAGCGCCGCAGGGCGAGCAGGTAGCCGCGAAAGCCGAACCGGTCAGCGCGGCACCCGCTGCGGCGGGCGCAAAGCCCAGCGCGGGAGCAGCAGGGCGCGCCGCGCAGGCCCTTCCCGGCGACTTCCGCGTGCAGCTCCAGCAGGCGGGTAAGGCGCTTGCGGCCAACAACCTCGAGCGCGCCGAAAAACTGTACAACGCGGTGCTCGCCAAAAACCCGGCCAACACGGAAGCGCTCGCTGGTCTCGCCGACGTCGCGCATCGCCGACAAGACACGGCCACCGCCGAGCGCATGTACGAGCGCGTGCTCAAGGAGAATCCGAGTTACCTGCCGGCGTTGATGGCGAGCGCCGATCAGAAGTGGGCGAGCGGTGATCGCAAGGGGGCCATCGCGCTGTATCGGCGCGTGCTCGAGCAGGCGGAGCCCGGGTCGTCTTATGGTCAGCGCGCGGCGGCGCGCGTCGCCCAGGGCGATCAAGCGCCCGCCGAAAGCGCGCCTGCTGATGCCGGAGCGGCAGCGCCGAGCGCCGCGCCGCCTGCGCCGGAAGCGCCGCCTGCGCCGGAAGCGCCGCACGTGGATACGACTGACTTGCCGGGAGCGCAGCCGTGAGACGTCGTGCGCTAGTCGTGGTGGCTTTGTGTGCCGCGCTGACCGCCTGCAAGGGACGTCCCGGCACGGGCACGTCGCCGGTCGGATCCGCGGGCGCGGCGCCCGCAGCGGGTGAAGGCAAGCTTGCCGAGTTCGATCTGACGGGCAGCGTCCCCGAGTCGATGGACGCGGGGGGGTTCTTTCCGCTGCCCGCCACGCGCACGTACACGGGGCTCGTGCGTTCGCTCGAACGCGCGCGGAAGGACGCCGAGACGACGGGCTACTTCGTGCGGCTGGGCGAGGACAGCGGCCTCAACTGGGCGCAGGTGGAGGAGCTCGGACGCTTCTTCGGGCAGCTGCGCAAGCAGCGCAAACCGGTCGTGTGTCACGCGCACGGTCTGTCCAATCTCGGGCTCGGTTTCGCCGCGCAGGCCTGCGACCAGATCTGGCTCAGCCCGGGCGGCAGCGTGGACGCGGTGGGCATCGCCGCGCAGGTCATCTACTTGAAGAGCGCGCTCGACAAGCTGAAGATCCACTTCGACGTGCTCCACATGGGCCGCTTCAAGAGCGCGGCCGAACCCGTGACGCGCGACGGACCGAGCGACGAAGCGCGTCAGTCGCTGACCGAGACGTTGGCGTCGATCCGCAAGACCTGGCTCGACAGCGCCGAGGCGGCACGCAAGCGCCCCTCGCTGAGACAGAATTTCGAACAGGGCCCGTGGGGCGCCGAGGAAGCCAAGGCGCACGGCCTGGTCGATACGCTGGGCTTCGAAGATCAAGCGCGTGAAGCGGCGAAGAAGCGGGCGAAGGCCGGCAGCACCTCGACGCTGTACGGCAATGACGGTCAAGCCAAGGGCGGGCTCGGCGTCGTGGACATTCTCCGCATCATCGCTGGGGGACAGCCGGGCGCCGCGGGGGACCACATCGCCGTGCTGGTGGCCGAGGGCGGCATCAGCATGGAGTCGGATGGCTCGCTCATCGAGGGCGGGGGCATCACGTTCAAGGCCTTCTCGAAGCTGGTGAACAAGCTCCGCGACGACGAATCCGTCAAGGCGGTGGTGCTGCGCATCGATTCGCCTGGCGGCTCGGCGCTCGCGAGCGATTTGCTCTGGCACTCCCTGGCCGAGCTGCAGAAGAAGAAACCGGTGATCACGTCGGTCGGATCGATGGCCGCGAGCGGCGGTTATTACCTGGCTTGCGCCACGCAGCGCATCGTCGCCGAGCGCAGCAGCATCGTCGGTTCGATTGGCGTGGTGGGCGGCAAGGTCGTGGTCGACGCGGCGCTCGCCGAGCTCGGCATCACCTCCGTCACGTTTCCGGCTAGCCCCGACCCCGGAGCCGCGGCGCGCGCCGGCTATCTTTCGCCCTTCGAGCCCTGGGACGAGCCGACGCGCGAGCGCGTGCGCCAGCAGATGCGCAGCATTTACGAGCTATTTCTGGATCGCTGCGCACAGGGCCGCAAACTGCCGAAAGAAAAGCTGCGCGAGAGCGCCGAAGGCCGCATCTGGAGCGGCGAGCAAGGCAAGGCGCGCGGCTTGATCGATGAGTACGGTGGGCTCGCGCGGGCCCTCGACCTGGCGCGGCAGGCATCCGGGCTCGGCGACGACGCCGCCGTGCGTGTGGAAGGCGCGCGCGAGAGCCTCCTGGAGATGCTGATGCTGGGCGATGACGCGAGCGCGAGCGAGATCGAGCGAGCGCTCGAGCGCTGGCACGCGCGCTCCGTGCTCCGCCTACCCGCGACGCTGCAGCCGCTGGCCGCCGGCCTTGCGCCGCTGGCGCGCGGCGAGAAGGTGGTCGCCGCGTTGCCGTTCGCGTTGACCGTGCGCTGAGCTCAACAGGCGCGGTGACCGACGCTCGGAAATATCTTGCCGGGGTTGAGCAGCCCGCGCGGGTCGAACACGCGTTTCAGGTCGCGCTGCAGACTGATGAGCTCCGCGGATTGTTCCAGCGGTAGATAGGGGGCTTTGAGCACGCCCACGCCGTGCTCGCCGGTGAGCGTGCCGCGCAGCTCGACGACGCTGCGAAACAGCTGCTCGATGCTGGCCTCGACGGCCGGCAGCTCCGCGGGGTCGTCCCAGAGGAAGTTCACGTGGAGGTTGCCGTCGCCCGCGTGACCGTACGTCAGCGTACGGATCCGGTGCTGCTCACTCAGCCGTTCCACACGCGAAAGGAGCTCCGGAATGGCCTGCCGTGGAACCACGACGTCTTCACTCAACTTGTAACGCGTGAGTCGCCGCACCGCCGAGCTCATCTCACGGCGCGCGGCCCACAGCCGATCGCGCTGCGCCGTGTCTTGCGCCACGAGCAGCTCGAGCGCGCGCACGTCCTGACACACGCCGGCGATGCGCTCGGCTTGCGCTTCGCAGGCCGGCGCGTCTCCGTCCACTTCGATGAGCAGCATCGCGCCCGCGCGCGCATCGATCGGATTTCCGGCGGCGCGGATCGCCTGCAGCGTAGAGCCGTCGAGAAACTCGAGGCAGCGCGGCACGAGCCCCGCGCCGATTATCTCCGTCACGGCGCGCGCTGCGCCGCGCACGTCCGTGAACAGCGCCATCAACGTCATGACCGTCGGTGGCAGCGGCACGAGGCGCAAGGTGATGTCGCCGAACACGGCGAGCGTGCCTTCGCTGCCTACCAGGAGCGCCGTGACGTCGTAGCCGGTGACGCCCTTCACGGTGCGTCGTCCGACTTGCAGGCGCTGCCCGCCGATCAAGAGCGCCTCCAGGCCGAGCACGTACTCGCGCGTCACCCCGTACTTGAAGGCGCGGGGCCCACCGGCGTTTTCCGCGACGTTGCCCCCGAGCGCGCAGCTCGCGAGCGAGTTGGCGTCGGGAGGATAAAAGAGCCCCTCGCGCTCCACGGCGCGGTGAAGCTCGCCGAGCACGACGCCAGGCCCGACCACCGCCACGCACTCCTTGCGATCGATTTCTTTGATCGAGCTCATGCCGAGCGTCGACAGCACGATGCCGCCCGCGACCGGGACCGCGCCCCCGGTGCGTCCCGTGCCGCCGGCGCGCGGCGTGATCGGGACGTCGGTCTCGCGCGCGACCTGGAGCGCCGCCAGGATGTCGTCCGTGCTCTCGGCGAGCACCACGGCGTCCGGCACGCGCCCTTCCGCTTCCGATTCGTCGTGCAGAAATCGTTCGCAGGCCAGCGGCTCCGTCAGCACCTTGGACGGGCCCAGCGCTCGCTCGAGCTCGCGCCGCGCCTTTTCGCGCGCGGCCTGTGAGGGCTCGGCCACTTCGGGCCGCAACTGCAGCATGGCTGCAGGATACCGCCGTTCGTGCGGCTCTGCCGCTCGAGGACGCCCCGCCGCCGTCGATGTGCCGATTTCTAGGCCGGACGCAGCGTCAGGATGGTCACTTCCGTGGGCACGCCGACGCGGAACGGGAGCCAGTGACCCGTGCCGCCCGAGACGTACAGCTGCCCGCGCGGGCGCGCGTACAGACCGAACATGTGCTCGTAGGTCTGCAGCAGCGAGCGACCCAGGAAGGCCACCTGTCCGCCGTGCGTGTGCCCGGCCAGCGTCAACGCCGCGCCGCGCTCTTCTGCAAACTGAAAAAAGTCCGGATGGTGCGTCAAGCACAGCACGGTTTCATCGGGCTGACAGCCGTGGAACGCGGTTTCTGCCGAAGTGCGCATCTTGTCGCGCTGTCGTTCGAGGCGATTGCCGGACTCGGTGCGGCGGCGCATTGGATAGTCCACACCGACTACGCGCAGCGTGGCTCCCCGGTGAGTCAGCGCCACGTTCTGATCGACGAGCAGACGCACGGGTCCGCGCTTGTGTCGCTCGTACGCCGCCAGCACTTCACCGAGCCCGCGGAACTTCTCGTGGTTACCGAGCACGGCCAGCATGCCGTGCGCTGCGCGACAACGACCGAGCGCTTCGAACGTGGGCTCGAGGAGCGTCAGGTCGTCGATCAAGTCGCCCGTCATGACCTGCAGGTCGACGTTGGCCGCGTTCATCGCGTCGACCGCGCGCGCCAGGTACTCCGGGCGAATGAAGTCTCCGATGTGCACGTCCGTGATCTGACCGATTCGGAAGCCGTGCAGCGCGGGGGGTAGTCCGGCGAGAGCCACCTCCACGTGACGCACGGTGAACTCGCCGGCACCGCCCGACGCTCCGCCGACACCGATCGAAACCGCGACGCCGGGCAGGGCCAGGCTGCCGCCGATGAAGCGCCGCCGGCTCTCGTTCACCGTCGGCGCTGCCGCCGACAGCGCGCCGATGCGGCGTGCGACGCTGCCCATCTTTCGCAAGAGCAGCAAAGTCAGGCCGACACCGATGCACACCAAGCTGGCGCCGACCCAGCTGCTCACCAGCCAACCTGCGGGCGGCGCGAAGCGCCCGTCGATGAAGCGCGCCATCATCCACGCCCCGAAGACGATCAGCGACGCTCCGCAGAAGGACAGCGTGCCGCGCCGTGAGCGCAGGACGGGCCAGAAGACCCGAAGCAGCGCGTAAGCCAGTGTCGTGAGAACTATCACCAGGATCATCAGCCGCATCTCGTTTCCGCGAACGCATCAGGTACGCGCCACGGGAAGATGAGGTTTATCCTCGAAACATCAAACGGCAAGGGCCGATTCCTCGCGCGTGCTTCGCGCGTGGGTGCACGTGCGTGCGCGTGCGGCCAGACTTCGCGCACACCGGCCCTTCTCCGTGCACGACGCGTGTTCGAATCGTGGAGAGAGCGTGCAGACGCCGTGCGGAAACGGCGGCGAGGCCGTCACGAACGGCGCTACTGGTAGTTCTGCACGGACCAGCTTCCGTCGAAGCCACACGCCACGCGCCGGAAGTTTCGGTTGGTCATGTTGATGAAGTGGCCGTGCTCCTGGAAGCAAGCGCCTTCGCACGGCGTTTGAGGAGGGGGCCCCTCGTCGTACATGCTCTGCTGGCAGCCGTTGATCGCGCCTCCCAGGCATTCATTCTGCCCGTTACCCTTCGGGCTACAAATGTTGCCGGTCCAGCCCGCATGCGGGGCGTTTCGCGCGCGGTCGTACGCCACTTGCTGGTTTGCGCAGCTTTCCGCCTCGGTCCAGCGCTCGAGGTGTGGCATGCAGACGCAGTCGCGGAATTGATTGATGCGAGCGACGCAGTCGGCGTGTGCATTCCCGGTGGCCGGCGGTGGTGTAGGGCGACAGGCGTAGTTCGGGGTACAGCCCGGCGAGCCGCCCGTGCCTGCGCTGCCGCCGCTGCCCGCCTTGCCCGCGGAGCCACCCCTCCCGCTCGAGCCGCCCTGCCCGCCGCTCCCGGTGGAGCCCGCTCTGCCGCCGGAGCCGCTGGCCGCGCCGCTGCCGCCGGCCCCTGTTTTGCCGCTGCCGCCGCTGGTCGCGCCGCTGGTCGCGCCGTTGCCGCCGCCCGCTTTGCCGCCGATCGCGGTCGATCCCCCGGTCGCGCCGTCACCGCTGCTCCCCGCTGCGTTGCCGTCGTCGTCGATTTCGCCGGTGCACTCACCGGACGCCATCGCCAGGACGATCACGAGGCTCAGGGCCGGTGCGTGCGTCATCCCGTGAGTGTGCAGTGTCGAGATCACCCATGCAATCGCTGGGTGTCGTTCGTCCGCCACAGTGAGTGAATGGCTCGCGACTGAGTGTTCACAGTCGCCACGATCGTACAGTGACAGCGGCGAACTGCGACGAAACCAGCGTGATTGTGGGCACGAGCTCAGCCGGCACGCGCGTTGCTGTTGCGACCTGACGTGACAGCGTTGGATCGAGCTACTCCGAAGTCGCTGCGCCGCGCGTTCTACACGCTGCATCACGCAGCGTCGATCGTGAGAAACGTCGCACGCGCGCCGCTCGCGCGAGCGTCGTGGGGTGTACTCTTGAACCTACCGAGCTTCGGCGTCGTAGAGCGGGCAGCGGTGTATCGCTCCGGGTCGCCGCGCGCGCCCTGTCATTTCGAGCACGCGCTCGAGCTCGGCATCCGCACGCTGGTATGTGTGCGTGGCGGTGGCGCGACACCTGCCGTGCAGAGCTTCGCCGCGCAGTATGGTTTGCGTTTGTTCGAATACGATCTCGGTCCCGACTGTGCTTACGACGAGGCCGCCATCTGCCGGGCGGCGGACGCAGCTCTGGATGCCGCTCATTGGCCCGCGCTCGTGTTCTGCGACGGTGGCCGGCATCGGGCCGGCATGGTCGTGGCCATGATTCGACTGCGACAGGGACGAGCGCTGCACGCGGCGCTGGCCGAATACTATGCCTTCGCCGAGCCCTGGCCCTTCTCCGACAATGTCCTCTTCATTGCAAAGTGCCAAGCGGGTTGAACGCGCCCATGAGGGCCGAGGATCGCCGCTCCCGGATTGTGCTAAAGCAGGGAGTATGTCGATTGGGCTCACCGAGTGGATCGTCATCACGCTCGTGTTCGTGCTGCTCTTCGGCAAAAATCTCGCAAAAATCGGCACGCAGGTCGGTCGCTTCACGGCGGGTCTCAAGGGTGGCGCGCCGGGACAGCCGCAGGAGCTGCAGAAGTCCCTGCGCAAAGCCGCCGATGTTTATCTGAAAGCTCGCAAGTTGTGGCGTGGCGCGCGTTCGCCGTTCTCGCTCTGAAGCGCACGAATGACCCACCGCGATCGTCTGCCGCTGGGCCTCTTGGCGCTCGCTGCGGTGATCTGCGTTGCGACCTTCTATGATCCCGCCGCGGGTCGGGTGAGCTGGCTCCTGGAAGTGGGCCCCGGTTTGCTCGGCATCGCGATCATGGTGGCCGTGCATCGCCGTTTCCCGTTCTCGCACTGGGTGCACGTGTGCACGTTCTTGCACCTGCTCGTACTGATTTACGGTGGCTATTACACGTACGCGGCCACCCCGCTCGGCAACTGGGCGAAAGAAGTCTTCGACCTACAGCGCAATCACTACGATCGCGTGGGTCACCTGGCGCTCGGCGTTTTTCCGGCGTTCACGATCCGTGAGGTGCTGCTCCGCTGCACGCCGCTCGTACGCGGCGGTTGGCTGACGTTCTTGATTCTGAGCGTCGTGCTGGCGATCGCGGCGTTCTGGGAGCTCCTCGAGTGGTGGGTCACGCTGCTCGTCGCGTCCGACGTGGGGCAGGCGTTCCTCGGTTCCCAGGGCGACATCTGGGACGCGCAGTGGGACATGTTCCTGGCGCTCGTGGGCGCGGCCGTGGTCCTCGCGCTGTTCGCTCGTGCACACGACCGCTCGATGGAACGCGTTTCAACCGCCTCGGCCGCGGCGCGCGTCCATTGAGTACGCGCCGCTGCCGCGCGCCGCGATGAACAGGAACAAAAAGCTGTAGATGACCGTCAGCTCGCCGCTGTTCAGCGCAGGCAGCCACTTGCCGCCCGCGAACGCCAGCTTCCAGTGAAATTGGAAGTACGCGACGGCCATGGTGCCCGAGCAGAGAAACGCTGCAGGGCGCGTGAACAGGCCCAGCGCGATCAACGAACCGGCGCCGAGCTCGATGAGTCCGCCGATCCACAACTGTGAACCGACGGGCGGCTGGGGGGCGCGCGCGTACCAGCCGATGATCTTTTGAACCCCGTGAAACGCGAACAGCACGCCGCTCACGATGCGTAGGGCGGCGTAGGCGTGCGGCTCGTAGCGAGACGCGAGCGAGCGAGCGCGGCGTTTCAGGGTCACTCGTGTTCAATACAACGACTTCGATCCCGCGTCGATGCCAGGGGGACCCGTACTAGCATGGCCGTCCCATGCATCCCTGCCCCGCAGACGGTGCGCACGCTGCGGCGGATTGCCGCACTCGTTCCGCGGTCGGCGCCACTGACGTGGGCGCATGCCGAACATGCCGAAGTCGTGCGGGAAGCGTCTGTTCGAATTCTAAACTTAGTAAGCATACATACTAAGTTGCGTTTGATGGAGCGCGGCGCGCTGCGCATCCTGGTCGTGGCGACGATCCCGCGAGGCCGAGCTGCGCGAACGCCGTTCCTGGCGCGGGCTTCGCTCCGGCGTCGTTCCGATGTCGAGGTCACACCTTGCGCTCGCTCAGTCCGCTCCGAGCTTTCGGAATAGCTCGTTCACGCGCAGCATGGCGCGCATGTCGTTCTTGCGATGAGCGTGCTCGAGCGCGGCGAACAGGTGCGTTTGCTCGAGCAGCAAGCGCTCGGGCTCGCGCTCGAGCAGCGAGACGTAGTGCTCGAACAGCGCGTGCGCATCGACCTGCGTTTTCTGGACGACCGCATAGCGGACCACGGCGTGCACGGTAAATCGGCCAGAAATTGGCTCTTGCACGAGGCGCCAGCGCCGTAGCTCCGCGAGATCACGATCGGCGTGACGCGTCGCACGGGCAAGCTCGGCGAGCGACGTCAGGTCCATGTGATCGCCTTCGGTGTGCGCGAGCACGCCCAGCATGCGGCGGCTCGCGGAGCTGAGCCGTTGCCAGGACCACGCCACGAGCAGCGCGACTTCTGGCAAGTCGTCTTCGTGAGCAATGACGTGCACGCGGTCGACGTGTTTGGCTTCGAGGTACGCGCCGAGCTCGCGAACGCTGGCCGCGCGCGATGCGACGATTGCGTCTGCGATGTCGAGCGCGAGCGGGTTCCAGCGTAGCAGGCGCGTGAGGCGCGCGACGCGCGGAAACGCGCTCCGTCCAGAGCTGACGAGCGGCGCCACCACGGGGTAGATCAACACCCCGGCGAGCAAGCAGCGTCGTGCGGTGATGACGATCGTGACCGGCGTGCCCTCGAGCGCGCGCAGGAGCTGACTCATGGCGCCGTCGTCTTCGTGGTTGTCGAGGACGATCAGACGCTCGCCGCCTCGCTCGAAAAAGCGACGCAGCTCGCGCCAGCAGCGCTCGTAGGACGGTGAGGTGCCGAACGCCAGCGCCAGCATTTCCGACAACGTCCGAAAGCTCCACGCGCCGACGCGAAACCAGTGCACGCGGCCCTCGAAGTGCGCTTCCAGCCGGTGACCGAGCGCGCAGGCCAGTAGGGACTTGCCGCTGCCGCCCGAACCGACCAGCGCCAGGCGTGCCGGCGCACGCTCCGTGATGCTGCGCGTCAGCGTCGTGAGCTCGTTCGTGCGACCTTTGAGGCCGCGCGGGCGCGGCGGAAATATCGTCGAAACGGCGGGCGCTGCGGCTCTGGATCGCCTCCGCGGCTTCATCAACGAAAGGGCCGTCCCTCGCGCGCGTAGGCGGCCGCCGAGTTGAACAGATTGATGGCCATCAGGCTGGTTTCGTCGGCAGCGCGGCGCTCGTAAATCGCGCTCACGGCCTGCTGCACGGCGGCGTCGTCCGGCGCGGCTTCGAGCGCGTAGTCGGCTAGGTGCGCGGCGAGGCGCAGGTCTCCGCCGTCGGCGAGCGCTCGTGCGCGTGCGACGAGCTGCTGTGCCCCGCCGGCGAGCGCAGCGATCTCGAGCGCCACTTGCGTGCGTGGGGCCGGCTTGAGCTCGCTGGGACGGCCCGTCCACCAGCCGCCATAGTAGCGAACCACGTTGCGCACGATGAACTCGGCTTCGTCGTAGACCGGCTGCAGCCACGGCGACGTGCTCACGGGCACCTCGACGCGCTCCACGATGTCGACGTGGGGCGGAGAGCCGTCGTTCATCGCCGCCAACGTGCGCTCGACGAGGGCGTCCAAAAAGTCGGCGGTTTCGAGCAACATGACGCGGATTTTCGCGGCGTCGTCCACGACGGGTCCGCCGTGGCCCGGACACAGCGCCTGCGGCTTGCGCTCCGCCATGGCGCGGAGACCGCGCGCCCAGTCCCACGGGTAGCGTTGCACCTTTTGCGGATTTCCGGCGTTGGGGACGGCATAGATGAACAGGTCGCCCGGGCAGAGCACGCCGCGCTCCGGACAGTAGATCCAGCTGTGGTCGTCCGTTTCACCGCGACAGTAGTGCACCTCGAAGAGCACGCCGCCCACCTCGAGATCGAGGCGCTCGTCGTAGAGCTGGGTCGGGGCCAGGTCCGGAGCGCGAAAGGTGTCGTAGTCCTCGCGGCGAAACTCCGTAGCCCGCACCGTGCCGCCGAACTGGCGCGCATTCAGCGCCGCGTTGTGGCCGGCGGTGCGTTCATAGCGCGCGAAACGCGCTGGCATGAGCCGATGGCCCACCACGCGCGGCGCCGCCTGCCCCGGGAGCAAGAAGTGCTTGAGGCCGAAGGCGTGGTCCACGTGCCCCTGAGTGAAGATGGCCGTGTGAACCGGCGCGCTCGTGCCTTGCCGGATCAAGCTGGCGAGCAGCGCGCCTTGCTGCTCGAGCCCCGAGTCGACGAGGACGAGACCGGCGTCCGTCTCGAACGCCGTCACGCCGCTGAACGCCGAGGCGAACCAGGTTCGCGGCGCGACCTCGACCGGCCCACCCGACCAGAAGAACTTGGCTTCGTCCGGCGGCTTGCCCCTCATCTCCCCGAACTTGAGCAGCGGGTTGTTCGCCATACAGGCGAATGCTACTCGATCAAAGCAGGCTTAAGCTCCGCCCTCTTCCAGGGGGCGTAGACGGACGCTACTCACCCGCTGGCGAGGTCAGGGGGGGCCGACTCTGCTCGCGCTTCTTCCAGGCCAGCGGCGGCTCGCCCGTCCAGCGCTTGAAGGCCCGGTGGAACGATTCGGTATGCGAAAAACCGAGCCTGAAGGCCAGCTCCGTCAGAGAAATCTCCGAATCCAGCATGAACGAGAGCGCCAGCTCACGCCGGGCGCCGTCGAGCTCCTGCGTGAAGCTCGTCCCTTCGCGTTCGAGTTTGCGCGCGAGCGTGCGCTGGCTCACGTGCAGCTCGCGCGCGACGTCCGCCACGGCAGGCGGCGCCTGCCGGCGGAGCAACTGTTTGAGCATCTGGCGCACGTCATGGTTCAGCGCGCGCGGCGCGCTCAGCCGAGCGAGCAACGAATCCAGCCGCTGGCAGTGCATGGCGTGCAGCACGCCGTCCGCGCCGGAGAGCGGCATTTGCTCGTACTCGGGATCGAACGCGAAGCCGAAGCACGGAGCGCCAAAACAGAGCCGCGCGCCAGGGAACACACGCAGGTAGAGGTCCACGTCGTGCGGCGCTGCATAGGGAAACCAACACTCGACGCCGGCGCCATTCGGCAGCTCCCCGGTCAGGTGGAGACTGTAAAACGCGCTCACGGCGAAATCGCCCGAGTAACGCGGCCAGTCCAGCTCCTCATCCAGGCGTACGACGCGGCGTGTGTGCAGCGTATCGAGCGACACGCGAAAGGGGTCCGACAGCAGCGCGGCGTACTTCGTGGCGACGTTCAGCGAATCGCGCAGCGTTGCAGCCGAGCGCAAGGCATAGTCGAACGGCCCGCCTTCGCCGAAGCGCATCGCGGCACCGAGGCGCAGGCCGAGTTGCTCGTCCCGCATGAGCTCCACACCGCGCGCGAGCATGGTATGCGCGCCCGCCAGGGAAACGCGGGAGTCCGGCCCAGCGGACCAGAACTCGTTCGGGACTACCTCGCGAGCTGCCACTTGAGACGTGGCCAGTCTCATGAACGGCTTGATCAGACGCGCGGAACAGAGAGTGCTCATGAACCCCACGGTCAAGGTAGCATTCCTGTTTCGCGTGAGGCTGACCGGAGCGGCCATGGGACGCGCGCGGTCTGCCGTTTTCGGCGCTTGCGCGCCGCGTCGTGAACGGAAAAAAACGCCGATTGCGTGTGGTTAGCCTCGTCGGTCAGCGCGGTAGCTTCATGCGCCACGCTGAAAATGACACGGCGGGCGGCTCGCGTCGTGCGGCCGAGTATGCTGCCCACATGTCGTCACTCGAACGTCAGGTCGTGCTCGTTACAGGATGCTCCACCGGCATTGGTCGCGCGCTGGCGCGAGAGCTCGCTGCACGCGGGCATCAGACCTTTGCGAGCGCGCGGCGTCTCGACAGTCTGGCCGATCTCGCCGAGCACGGCGTGCGAGCCGTGGAGCTCGACGTCACCGATCCCGCGTCGATCGAGCGCGCGGTCAGCGGCGTCGTGTCGGCCGCCGGTCGCGTCGATGTCCTGATCAACAACGCTGGCATCAACGTGTTCGGACCGATCTTGGAGTCGCCGCTCGATGACGTGCGCCGCCTGCTCGAGACCAACGTGCTCGGGTTGCTCGCGACGACGCAGGTCGTGTTCCCTCACATGGCCGAGCAGCGCTCGGGACGCATCGTCAACATCGGCAGCGTCGTCGGTTTGCTGCCGACGCCATTTGCCGGCGCGTACTGCGCATCGAAGAGCGCGGTACACATGTTGTCCGAGGTGATGCGCATGGAAGTGGCGCCGTTCGGTATCGACGTCGTGGTCGTTCAGCCCGGCGGAGTGAAGTCGAACATCGCCAGCTCCGGCGCTCGAGGCGTGGAGCGCTACGATTCGCCGTCCTCGCGTTACCAGCGCGCCTACGGCGGCATCCTGAAAAGGGCGAACGCGTCCCAGGACAACCCGATGCCGGCGGAGGATTTCGCGCGCGAGCTCGTGGCGCAAGCGCTGGCAGCAGAAGCGCCACGCGTCGTCCGTCTCGGCACTGGCGCCGACTTCGTGCCCTTGCTCGCGGAACGGCCCCCGGCCGAGCGCGACGCCCTGCTGTCCCAGGCGTACGAGCTCACGGCGCTCGCGTAGAGGGAGCCGTTCTGCGCTGGGCGCGACCCTCTTTTCGTCGCCTGCTCGCCGAGGTAACCCGCCGGCTGTGCGGGAAGTCGTCGCGTTCACCGATGGCGGGTGTAGAGGTAACCCGGGCGTGGGCGGTTGGGCGTTCACGTTGGTGGACGTGAGCAGCCGCAAGGCGCTCGAGCGCGGCGGCGGCGAGGCGGAAACCACGAACAACCGCATGGAGATGCGCGCCGCCATCGAGGCGCTCAGCGCCATCAAGGCCGACGGCGCACGCGTCCTGGTTTTGAGCGACAGCAAGTACTTGATCGGCTGCTGCACGAAGTGGATGCGCGGCTGGAAGGCGAACGGTTGGCGGCGCAAGGGCGACCCGCTCAAGAATCTGGACCTGATCCAGGAGCTCGACTTGCTCCTGACGCCTCGCCTGGTCACGTTTCGCTGGGTTGCCGGGCACTCCGGGCACGCCGGCAACGACCACGTCGACCGGCTCGCGAACGAGGCGATGGACCGCATTCAGTGCGGCGCGTCCGCGCTGCACGAACGCCGCTTCGAATGGTCGGGCCCGCTCACCTGAGCCGTCGCGGCGTCACAGCCAGATACGCGCGACGATGCCATACGTGCCGGGGCCAGGACTCATGCCTTCGTCGCCGCCCGCAATGACGGCGCGGCCGCCGGGATAGGCGCGCACGCGCTCGATGCGCGCGAACTCACCCAACATGGGCGCTACGATACCCGCGTCACCGAAGCTCGGATCGGGCTCGCCGTCCGCCGTGAGGCGCGCGAGCAGCGGTCGCGCGTCGAACTCGGAACCCGAGTTGCCGGCGATCAGAACGCGCCCATCTGCGGAAACGAGCATGTCCTCCGCGAAGTCGTTCGCGCCGGTGCCGATGCTGGCTCGTCCGGCCATGCCGAAGTCTGCGTCCGGCGTGCCGCCTTCGTGAAGTCGAATCACGACGTAGTCCCGCTGTCCGGCCGAGTCGGCGTCACCAGTCGCGGTGATGCGGCCGCTCTCCTCCACGCTGATGGCGGCGCCGCTCTCGTCCGAGCCGGGGCTCGCTAGCAACACCTGACCACCGCTGCCAAAGGCGGGATCCGGAGCGCCGTCGCCCAGCAGCCTGACGACGGCGAGATCGCGTGCGCCTTCGGCGCCGACCTCCGCTAGAGCCACGACGCGGTCCTCGCTGTCGAGCGCGATCGCGGCTGCGGCCGCCGGCTGATCCCAGTGAACGACCACGAATCCCGTGCCCGCGAAGCTGGGATCGAGGGCGCCGTCAGCCGTGAGGCGAACCACCAGCAGCGCGCCGTCCTGGTGACCGGCGAGGAGCAGCCGATTGTCCGGCGTGACCAGGCCGTCGCGGATCTGTTCGGTGCCGCCGAGGTCGAGCTCCAGCTTACCGTCCGACCCGCCAGGGAAGTCCTGAGGGGCGCCCGCCGCTGACCAGCGCGCCAGCGCGATGTTGCCCGTCTGATCGCGCAGCTCGTGCCATCCCAGCGCGGTGATGCTGCCGGAGCTCTGCGTTCCGACGGCCACCGCCTGCGCGTACGAGGCCGTCGAGCCGGCGAACCCGAGCCTCAACAGTGTACCGCCGGCGAACCCGGGGTCGAGCGCGCCCGCCCCTGTGAGGCGCGCGACCGTGAAACGGCTGCCGCCGAGCCCGCCGTAGCCGG